>DESZ01000027.1 GCA_002361485.1 Cyanobacteria bacterium UBA3301
GCTTACATATTAATAAAGTATTTTTAGAGTATATAATTGCTATATCATATAATTTCTGTTACAAAAGTTAACAATCCTTTTTTTTGTTTAATTTGTTAAAAAGAATTTATTTATGCTATAATAAGGTGTATTTAGATTGAAGAGGAGATTATTTATGCGTGAAGAAGAAAGAACCTTTGTAGCGATAAAGCCTGATGGAGTGCAAAGAGAAATTGTCGGAGAAATTATTAAAAGGTTTGAGAGTAAGGGGTATAAAATAACAGCTTTGAAAATGCTTCAAGTTACAGATGAACAGGCTAAAGCTCATTATGCAGAACATGAGGGCAAACCGTTTTATCCTCGTTTGATAAGATATATTCAAAGCGGGCCGATTGTAGCAATGGTTGTTGAAGGTTATAATGCTGTTGCGGGTGTACGTCATTTAATGGGGGCAACAGATCCTGATAAGGCTGAAGTCGGGACTATTCGTGCAGATTTTGCTCAGGTAATGGAATATAATGTGGTTCATGGTTCTGATTCTGTCGAAAGTGCTGAAAGAGAAATTGCTATTTATTTTAAACCTGAAGAAATTTTTAATCAGCGTAAATGCATGTCTGAATTGGTTATTGAATATTTGGATGCTGATTAAGTAAGTTTAATAATTAAGAAAATATACGGCAAATTTGCGTTTTTGCCGTATATTTTTTGTGGCAATACGTTTCAATTGCACCTTTTATGCTCAAGTGATATAATTCATATATAATTTTAGTAAGGAGAGAAAATGCAAACTTTTGAATTTAACTTATCAATGGAAGAATTAAAAAAACGTACACATAAAGATTATTTGAATACAAAGAAATTTTTAACCCCTGAATCACCTGAATTTACAAACCTTGCAGAAGGCGACAAGCAAGCGCTTAAACATCTGGTAAAAGCTGCCGCAATACTGGAAAAAATAAATATGCAAATAGATTGCCATCACAATTTGGCTTTTAAAGAATTTTTAGAATCAGAAGTTGCAAAAGGTAATGAACAGGCAAAATTAACCAAAATATTGTTTGACGCGCAAAAAGGTATAAATGCTATCGATTCAATGTCAAATATAATTAACCTTGCAAAAGGGATAGAATCAAAACCCGGTAAAGGTGTTTATCCTGAAGATTTGTCAAAAGAAGAATTTCATTCTGTTTTAATGCGTATGATAAAAGAAGGCAAAATTGATGACGTTAAAAATATTTTAACCCAACGCTCCATAGTTGTTCGTGATGGTGAAAACTTAAAAGGGATTGATTATATAGATTATTTTAAAGAAGATTTTGCGCGTATGGCGGATGAACTTGAAAAAGCATCTGCAGTTTCTACAAATTCCGATTTTAACGAATATTTAAAACTTCAAGCAAAAGCATTAAGAACCGCAGACCCGATGTTGGATGCTTATGCCGATAAAAAATGGGCAACTTTACAGGATACACCGTTAGAATTCACTATCACAAGAGAGAATTATGAAGACGAAATGACAGGTACAATCGTTGAAAATGAAGAATTGTCAAAACTTTTAAAAGAACATGGCATTTCGCCAATTCCAAAAGATTTTTTAGGCGGCAGAGTCGGTATAGTTAATAAAAAAGGTACTCAAACTTTACTTGAAATAAAAAAATATCTACCGACTTTGGCTGATAATATGCCTTATAAAGACGAATACACTCAAACAATTTCATCAGATGAAGATGCAAAACAGACAATGGTTGATGTTGATATGGTAATGGCTTCAGGTGATGTCGGGGAATACAGAGGCGGTATAACATTAGCGGAAAACCTGCCAAATTCCGATAAATTATCACTTACAATAGGAGGCGGAAGAAGAAATGTTTATCATAGGCAAATACGCTTTATAAGCGATATGTCTAAATTGCAGAAACGATTGGACGAAATTTTAGATAAAGACCAACATAAATACTATTTAGACGAAGCTGATCATTGGTTTACTATCGGGCATGAAAACGCCCATTCGTTAGGACCTAAAGAAAGCAGTGAAAGTTTAGGTAAATATAGAAATATTATCGAAGAAAATAAAGCTGATATGGGAGCTTTGGCTTTTGTCGATTTGTTAACAGAATTGGGTATGTATACTCAAGAACAACGTCTTCAAATTATAGTAACCTTTGTTGCCGATAATTTCTTAAAATCAAAACCTACTATGTCGCAAGCGCACAGAGTTCGTACTGTAATGCAAAACAAATATATGTTTGACAGAGGGGTTTACGATATAGTTGACGGAAAGATCCATGTAAATATCGACAAAGTCGTTCCGGTAGCAAAAGAAATGTTGGCTGAAATTGTAAGAATACAAATTGACGGCGATTTCAATAAAGCGGAAAAATATGTATCTGATAATTTCGTTTGGACTGACGAAATGGAGCTTATCGCGCAAAAACTTCAAAAGGTAAATAAAACTCTAAACGGAACACTTGAAACAAAATTGGCAGATAAATTACTAGCGGAATAAAATAAATATCAATATTGAAAAAGTAGGATTGTTATTGTTTTTAACAATATAGTCTAATATTTTTTCTTAATATAGTTGATTTTTAATTTCCAAGATGTTATAAATACAAAAGGTAGTAATAAGATAGGAGATAGGACAATAGCTATACCAAACAATTCCAAATCAAAGGACAAAACAATAATGAACGAATACATTCGTTCAAAAGAAGTAAGATTGATAGATGAAAATGGTGAAAATCACGGGGTAGTACCGACATCAAAAGCATTAAGAATGGCAGAAGATGCAGATTTGGATTTAGTATTGATAAGTCCTAACCAAGAACCTCCTGTTGCAAAAATATTAGACTACGGAAAGTATAAATACGAATTAGCAAAAAAAGCAAAAGAAGCAAAGAAAAAACAACACATTGTCGAAATAAAAGAAGTAAAAATGCGCTATAAGATAGATGTTCATGATTATGAAGTTCGTATCAAGGCAGCTAAAAAATTTATTTCTCAAGGCAACAAAGTAAAAGGTGTTGTCATGCTTCGCGGAAGAGAAATGCAGCATTCAAATTTAGCGTTTGATTTGGCGCAAAGATTCATAGATGATATGTTAAAATCAGAAGATTTGGGTGTTGTATTAGAAAAGAAACCTCAATTGGAAGGTCGTAACGTAACATTTTACTTAGTTGGTCAAAATTCTAATCAATAATATTGACAAAGAGTCTTGAGCAAGTAGAATTAAGAAGTACCTTTCGGGTGCAGTCAAAAGAGCGAAAACATTTCTCTTTTGAAAACTGAATAATAATATGCCGCAATAGCTCCCTTGAGTGGAGTGAAGCGGAACGAAAAAGAGTTTAATAAATGTAGAGCTTGCTCTACCAACTCTTTTGAAAACTGAATAATAATATGCCGCAATAGCTCCCTTGAGTGGAGTGAAGCGGAACGAAAAAGAGTTCAATAAACGTAGAGCTTGCTCTACCAACTCTTTTGAAAACTGAATATAATATGCCGCAATAGCTCCCTTGAGTGGAGTGAAGCGGAACGAAAAAGAGTTCAATAAACGTAGAGCTTGCTCTACCAACTCTTTTGAAAATTGAATATAATATGCCGCAATAGCTCAGTTGGTAGAGCAAGGGACTGAAAATCCCTGTGTCCTTGGTTCAATTCCGAGTTGCGGCACCACTTTTAAAAAGCACTGCAATAAGTGCTTTTTTTATTTGTTATTTATTTTCAAAGTGAGCCTTACTCGGATGCTCGGTCAAGCCGAGCCCTCTCGGAAAACCTGACATTTAGTCAGCTTTTCCTGCGGCAGAGTGAGTTGCGGCACCACTTTTAAAAAGCACTGTAATGAGTGCTTTTTTTATTTGTTATTTATTTTCAAAGTAGAAAGTGGTGCAGATTGCAATTTTCAGACAGTTCGCAAATTTTGGGATTTTTGAGATTATTAACAACAAACAAGTTTATCAAGTTTTGACTGGGTATTTTGCATAATATTTTTCATATAGTTTTCCATATAGTCCCAATGTAGTTAGACGAGTAGTTTGGTTTTGTTAGTTTGACTATTTTATTTCCTGAAACGTGCTCGTTGTAGGTTTTTTGCTGGTCGGAAGTGCAACTTTACCAAAAAAACCGATTTACTCACTTTTACTCATTATTTACTCACACCGGTTGGCTACTTTCCAATAATAGTAAGGAATTGGTCAAAAGTTATGTAGCAAGAGCTTTATATTATAGTTAACATTGTTATAACATATATTAAAACGGTATATGTTCAGAGTAAAGAATGATTTCTCTATTTTCTTCATCAATTACTCTTTTAACAAGTTTCATTTTACTATCACAAGGCATTATAAATTCTTGTCCTAATCTTGAACGAGAAGCAAAAATTTTCGTACCTTTTGGGCATAAGATATGATGTTTGACATTCCATTTTTTAAAAAATTTTAATTCTTCTATTAAGGCTTGTGTATAATGTTTAAAAGCATAGCCAGATGAGCTTGTTGTCCATGCATAACCAGGAATTTCAAAAATTTCCCCTTCTTTTAAACCTTTCAGTTTTTGAAAATAAGGAAGATTTTCACTAAGAACTTCGCCTCGATATTGGAACATGTCATAATCTGTACCTTTTATATCTTTGAACGCTTTATCAACTAATGATTTTTGTACTTTTTCTTCTGCTGTAAACTGTTCTGGTACAACTTTTAATTCGCCATTTTTAAAACGCTTTAAATTACGATGTTTATCAGTTAATGTCATAATCTCAACATCTGCTAATTCGTTTGGATATCCAATATATCTGTTATACCCACCAAAATTCAAACTCCGTCCATATGGTCGACAAAGCGTATTATATTCTTCTATCATTGCAGGAACTGCTATATCAAGGCTTCCACTCTGTTTATAAAATTTAAGAGTTTCAAGTAATTCTTCTGAAGGGCAAGCTTTGAGCAATATTTCAGCATCACTCTTTTTGATACCCATGTCTATAAGACTCTTTATAGTAGGATTATCTATTTGTGGTAAATGTGATATTTGAACAGTATCTTTTTCCAATGCAGGAGCATATTTTAAGCTTTTAAAATTTATTGGTTTTTGGATAGGTTTTGAACACAGCAAACTTTTGGCGAGTTTTCCGCCACGTTTAACCATAAAATTAAATGCTACTTTCTGTAATCCCATAGAAATTTTTCCCTTTATATTATCCCCTATATCTATATAAAGTATTTTTCTTTTCAAAAATTACCTAATTGTAACAGGCTTTGTCAGAATTGTTATAAATCAATTTTTCCCAAAAGGTGCAAACTATCTGTCTAATGAAACCATACTATCTGTCATTTTACACTGACCCTGTTCCTATTATAACATTATCTCCAACAGAAACTCCTGATATATTGTTACTTTTCCTCCATCCAAATATAATTGAATAATATTCATGTTTATTATATTATTACTGCATTATAATAAAAATTGGCAGGTGGAAATATGATAAAATTATTTAATAATGAAATTTCAATTAATA
>DESZ01000017.1:0-2035 GCA_002361485.1 Cyanobacteria bacterium UBA3301
CCCGCACTGCTATGAATGCAAATGTTGAAAAGCTATAATGTTCATCTGATGAAAGTATAATTGACATAAAAAACGTAAATATACATTTATTATTTGGTGAGAGACGGCAAGCTCTCACCATTTTTCTATATTATTTTAAATAATTTAACAATATTGCATACTGCTACATTTAAATTTAAAATAGTGAAAAAAGGGAGAGAAAAATAATGAAATGTTCAAAATGTGGTTCAAATTACGAAATATACAATAAATTTGGGTTTAAAATTCCATACTGTCCGGAAACAAAGGAAGTTTTTTTAAAATTTCCGATTCTAAAAACTATGGCCGAAACAATGGATTTAAAAACAGATTTAATAAATCCAAATGATATTGAATCAATTAATTTAAAAGAAGAACCAATAATTTGTCCGGCCTGCGGACAAACTATGGAAAAAATTTATTTCAACGGGGTTGTCTTGGACAAATGCCCTGCTTGCCATGGAATTTTATTTGACAACGGTGAATTGGGAAAATTCTTCAAAATATTTATGAAACAAAAACCCGAAGTTATGGATAATTTGAAATTCATTGATACATACTGCAATAATAACGATGATTCAAAAAAAGCTTTAAGTCAAGAAATAGAGATACAAAGCAAAGAAAAAGAATATCCGGCAAGTTCTATGAACGGATTTGTAGCACTTGCATTCATCCTTATAGCAGGTATTTTTTGTTTGTTATTTACAATGAGCGGAGTATTTCTTCCCGGCTTGTCATTTATCGGAATTTGCGGATTTGTCATTCTCGCATTTTTGCTTGCAGGATTTAAGCTGCTAAAACCGCAAGAAGCCATGGTTTTAACAGTCTTTGGCAAATATGTCGGTACACTAAGAGGCGCGGGTTTCCATTACGTAAACCCTTTTGCACAAAGTGTTACCCCGTTTCAACCAATCTCACTTAAAGCAAGAACTCTTGATAACGGCAGACAAAAAATAAATGATGAAATCGGAAACCCTATTGAAGTAGGAATTATTGTTATTTGGGAAGTTAAGGATACAGCAAAAGCCATTTTCAATGTTGATGATTATAAAAATTTCTTATCTTCACAAAGTGATTCCGCACTTCGTAATATTGTCAGAATGTACCCCTATGACGCTCCGGAAGATAGCGGCGTTCAATCTTTGCGAGGAGACAGCCAAGAAATTTCCGCAAAATTAAAAGCTGAAATTCAGCGCAGTGTGAAAGTTGCAGGGCTTAATATTATTGATGCAAAGATTACACACCTTGCTTATGCTCCTGAAATCGCAGTAGCAATGTTACAAAGACAACAAGCTTCTGCAGTTATTGATGCAAAGAAAACAATCGTTGAAGGGGCTGTCGGAATGGTTGAAATGGCTCTTAACAAACTTAGTGCAAACAATATTGTAACTCTTGATGAAACAGAAAAAGCTAAAATGGTAAACAATTTGCTTGTTACTCTGTGTTCAAACAAAGAAGCTCAACCGATAGTAAAAAGCGGTGGATAAAATACAGACAGTTATAATAAAAAATAGCCTCAAATATTGAGGCTATTTTTTTATTATTCAACATATTCTTCCAAACGTTTTTTACGATTCGGATGGCGAAGTTTTCTTAAGGCTTTTGCTTCAATTTGCCTGATACGTTCTCTTGTTACGCCAAACAACTGTCCTACTTCTTCCAATGTTCTTTGTCTGCCGTCATCCATACCAAAACGTAATCTCAATACATCACGTTCTCTCGGTGAAAGCGTACATAAAACTTCTGCCAAATCTTCCTTTAACAATTCAGAAGCTACCATTTTGACAGGAGCATCAGCTTCTTTGTCTTCAATAAAATCACCCAAACGAGAATCTTCTTCTTTACCTATCGGAGTTTCTAAAGATAGGGGTTCTTGAGCAATTTTTATGATTTCGCGAAGTTTTGAAATAGAAACATTCATTTCAGCTGCCAATTCTTCTTCGGTCGGCTTTCTTGAATATTCTTGAGCAAGTTTTCTTGTAACTTTTTTCAATTTATTAATTGTTTCAACCATATG
>DESZ01000017.1:2072-102839 GCA_002361485.1 Cyanobacteria bacterium UBA3301
GTTTCAACCATATGAACAGGAATTCTGATTGTTCTTGCTTGGTCAGCTATTGCACGGGTAATAGCTTGTCTAATCCACCATGTTGCGTAAGTTGAAAACTTAAAACCTCTTTCGTGGTCAAATTTTTCTGCTGCACGAATTAAACCCAAATTACCTTCTTGGATTAAATCCAAGAACAACATTCCACGCCCGATATATTTTTTAGCAATACTTACAACTAAACGCAAATTTGCCTGAACTAATTTTCTTTTTGCGATTGCACCCGGCGTTCCGCCTTCAAGAATTTGTCTTGCCAATGCGATTTCTTCATTTGCAGATAATAATTTAATTCTGCCGATTTCACGAAGATATAATCTTACAGGGTCATCTATAGCAATACTTTTCGGAACTTCTATTTCTCGTGCATCAACATCATCAGAAGAATGCATCATATATATATCATCTGATGATACTTTATCTCCCATTTTGGACGTAACAATATCTTCTATATTGTCCGTTGAAATTTCAACGTTCATATAGCTCATTGAATCATTTTCCAATGAGTCTTCTTCATCTATATTTCGTAAATCCAGCGAATCATCTTCATCTATGCTTATAACTGAAGAAGGTTGTCTTTTTCTTGTCATCTAATTCATCTCCGATTTTTGTCTAATTTTCTTTAATTTATCTCTTAGTTGTATTTGAATCTGCAATGCCTCAGGATCATTGTCATCTATCCTTTTGTAGAGTTCTTTATTGTTTTTTGATTCCTCTATATGTTTACATTTATTGATTTTTGCAATCATCTCGTGAATGGCATTTTCAAACTCTTCATCACTCAATCCGCGATAGCTTTGGGCATGCTCTATGAGTTCCGGCAAAAGTGCCTGTGCTTCAGCATTATCAACAAATTCAGTATATAAATGTTCGATTAATTCTTTCACATTATTTACGGTACATATAGATTTGTCAATTGTAGATTTAACAATTATTAATATTTTATCATCAAATGCAACGTCTGACATCATTTCATTAATTTTGGTAAATGAAAAATGATTGTCGGGTACTAGAAAAACGCTCAATAAATTTTTTTGCGCTTTTTGTAAAATCGAACTACTTTTTGTTACATTCTTAACAATTCGTTCCGGTTTCGGAGAATTTGCGCGCTCATATGATTCAACTTCTGACTTAATTACGGAAGAATCTATTCCTAATACTTGGGAAACGGATTCAATATATTCTGCGCGAATAATTGTATTTTTTATTTCACACAATATAGGAATAATTGACGATATATATTGGGCACGTTCTTGAGGGGTTTTATATTTATCTTTTTCCCGAAGAATACTGTTTATTCTGTAATCAATAAACAAAGGGGCTTCTTTTATATACATTTTGTAGGCTTCAGCTCCGACAGAACGCACAAATTCATCAGGGTCCTTGCCTTCCGGCGGGGCAATAACACGTATTTCACAGGAATATTTATCATTATTTGTAGATACATAACTTTCATCAAATTGTTTAATGTCACCCAAACCTTCAAAAACTTCTTTTATAACGGAAGCTCCGCGCGCAGTGGCTTTCTGACCTGCAGAATCCGTATCAAACGATAAATATATTCTTCTTGATTTTGTATATCGTGATAAAAGTTTAACATGATCAGGCGTTAAAGATGTCCCGCAAGAAGCAACACAATTTTCTATTCCGTGAGCTTGCGAAGAAATAACATCGAAATATCCTTCCATTAAAATTACGGCATCTTCGCTTCTGATAGCTTCTTTTGCTGTGTATAAGCCGTACAATAAACGACTTTTATTATATATTAAAGAATCAGATGAATTTAAGTATTTCGGTGTTTGCCCTTCTTCTAAGGCTCTTGCACCAAATGCAACAAATTCTCCGTTTTCATTTTGAATAGGGATAATTATTCTGCCGCGAAAACGATCTATAAACCCGCCTTTTTCACTTTTTAGTATCAGTCCTGCTTTTTCCAAAACTTCATTTGAAAAGTCTTTTCTCAATTCATCATACAGGGTTGAAAAAGTTTTTGGGGCAACTCCAAGATGAAATTTTTTAATTATATCCGTTCCGATACCGCGTTTGGTTAAATAATTCAATGCGGTTTTTGCATTATCTGATTTTTCACGTAACAGTAAGTCATGATAAAATTCAGCTGCAACAGTAACAGCCATTTGCATCTTGTCTTTTAATTCTTTAATTGAGCCGTCAGTTTTGTGGGATTTTGGAACTTCAAGACCAAATTTGTCGGCAAGTTCGACAATAACATCTTTAAAATCCATATTTTTAGTTTTCATAATGAATTTTATGGCATCACCAGCTTCACCGCAGCTGAAGCATTTATATATCCCCATAGACGGTGTAACTGCAAAAGACGGGTGTTTATCTTTATGAAAAGGACATAACCCCCAATAGGTGTTACCGCGCTTTTTCAAAACAACTTGTTCTGAAACAACCTCGACAATATCTAATCGGCTCTTTATCTCTTGAATTAATTCATCCCACGTATTTGCCATAATAAAATTGTAACATCAATAAAAAGTTTTTGTAAGGTTATGCGGAAATTTTCATACATTTGGCGGGTAAAACAAAAAGGATTCCGTCCCTTGCCCAATTATACAAAATAAAAAACCCGACAAATGTCTGTCAGGTTCTTAATTGGGCGATGCGGGACTTGAGTTGTTATGCGAGAGTGGGATGCTCGAGCATTTACAAATCAAGTATGCGGATTTATCCGCTGACTTGGTATTTTATTTCCAACAGAAATAAAATACTGTTCAAGTCCCTTGCCCAATTATACAAAATAAAAAACCCGACAAATGTCTGTCAGGTTCTTAATTGGGCGATGCGGTGCTTGAGTTGTTATGCGAGAGTGGGATGCTCGAGCATTTACAAATCAAGTATGCGGATTTATCCGCTGACTTGGTATTTTATTTCCAACAGAAATAAAATACATTTCAAGTCCCTTGCCCAATTATACAAAATAAAAAACCCGACATATGTCTGTCAGGTTCTTAATTGGGCGATGCGGGACTTGAACCCACGACCCCCACAATGTCGATGTGATGCGCTACCAACTGCGCTAATCGCCCAAAATTTTTAGTTTTCAATGCACTAAAAAAAGGCGACACCCAGATTCGAACTGGGGATAAAAGCTTTGCAGGCTTCTGCCTTACCACTTGGCCATGTCGCCTTAATTCGTATAACTAATATACGAAACACAAACTCCATTGTCAAGATTTCTTTACTTCGCCGTTACTATCATCTTGTTCATAATGTCTTGCGCCATTTTTAATTGAACATCATTACGGGCTTCTATATCAGCTTCGGTAAAATCTACTTCAATATCAGGAGTAATTCCTTTTTTATTAATATCCTTACCTGATGGGGTTAAATATTTGGCGATTGTTAAATTCAAACCTGTTCTGTTTGGCATCGGAATTATCTTTTGAACCATCCCTTTGCCATAGGTTTTTGTGCCGACAAGCTTTGCTTTGTGATAATCTTTCATTGCTCCTGAAAAAATTTCACTTGCACTCGCACTTGTTTCATCAACCAAAATGATTATTGGTTTATCAATATTAACATTCGTTTCCTGAGCAGTTATATCATAACGATAATCATGACGACCTACAATACTCACCAAACGTCCCTTGTTTATAAACAAATTGGCAATAAATACCGCATTCGTAAGAAGTCCGCCGGTATTACCGCGCAAATCTATTATTAAACCTTTTGATTTGTCCGTATTCTCCAATGCTTCCAAAAACTCATTAGGAGTTGATGCACTTATAAAACTTGATATTTGAATATATCCAATTTCCTTATCATTACGACTTTTTACTGTTTTTATTGTTATCTCTTTTCTTATTATTTGTTTTTTTATTTTTTCTTTATTGCGAATAATCTCTAAGGTTACAAGCGTATTTACAGGGCCTTTAACCCTGTTTGAAACTTCTGCCAACGACATCCCGCTGACTTTTTCACCATTCACTTCAAGTATAATATCCCCTGCCCTTAAATCCGCAAATTGCGCAGGAGTATCATCAATTACACTCAAAATTTTTATCTTTCCGGAATCGTTTATAATATTGACCCCAATCCCTGAAATTTTTGAAGTTATGGTATTATTTTGTTTGGCAAATTCATCTTTTGTCATAAAACGAGAGTATGGATCATTTAAACTCGCAAGCATAGTATCTGTTGCAACTTTTACATCATCGGCAGTTTTAATCTTATTTTGATAATGATTTTTCCATTTACCCCAATGTTGATGATTCATGCCTGAATCATAATATTCATTTTTTATGGTTTGCCAATTCTTATCAAACAAACGCTGCGGTGAGACTTGACGTGTATCAATATTGGTTGTATTTTCGCTTAACATCGGGTTATGGTTGGTTACATAAAAAATGTGCCCGCCATATAAAACCGCAACCAAAATACCTAAGATAATTAAAGCTTTATAACGTCTTCTCATACCATAATTTAACAACAACGAATTTTGATAATCAATATACTTTTTGCTTAAAACTGATATTTATTAAAAAATGTTTAAAAATTATGTTATTGTCTCCAAAAAGTAAGCTTGTATATTGCGTTTATACATACAGATTTGGTAATATCATTTTATTTGGTGCAAATAATTGCACCCCACATAGCTAAAAAACTAACGAGCTACTCCTTAATATACCCAATATTGTAATATTTAGTATTTTACAATTTCATCAATAAACTTTACGGTTTTATTATAAACTTCTGTTTGTTTTTGCGAAGCTGAAAGAATTGTACTAATAAGCTCTTTTTTTGTTTTATCTATATCATCATGATTTTTGACTTTTATACCAAAACTTTCGAGTGTAAAATCAAGAACCTGAGCCATTTTTAGAAAGGACTCAGTATTTAGAGTACACAACCCTCTTTCAACCTTGCTTAAATAATTAGGAGAGATATCAATTTTTTCTGCTAATTCTTCCTGAGTTAGATTTTTCTCCTTGCGCAAGGATTGAATAATTTTCCCAATAGTTGATTTGTTAATCATATTTTATTCCTTTCTTTGATAATAAATACTATTGGATTACTTTTACATATTATATATGATTATTTTTAATAAAATTGATTATATTTGACTATAGATATTGTTATTGCTATAATTCAATTGCAATAACAATATTTTGCAAAAAGGGGGTATATATATGGAAATTAAAACATTTCTAAAAAAGAATTTAATAATAATTTGCACTATAATATTTATCTTCATAATCTGTGGCATTCCTATAATTTCTCGAATTTGTCAAGATAATAATTTATATAAGACTTTGATAGTTGATGTAGAAAATAAGAATTGGACAAACGCAAAAGAAAAATTGGACACTCTTAAATTACATGGAATATTGGATTGCACCAAATATGAAAAAACAATTTATTATAATTATTATTTAACCCAAGGTGATATGCATAGTAAAAAAAATCAACTACACGAGGCTTTAAAAAAATATAAATACGCTTTAACTTTTGACGTAAATGACAAAAAATTAGAAGAAAAAATAAAAAAGCTAGAAAAAGAATGCAAAAGACTTGATGAAATTGAGTATAAAAAAGCCGAACAAGAACGCATTAAGGCAGAACAGGAACGAAAAAGAGAAGAACAACAAGAAAAATTAAAAAAACAACATGAACTCAAAGATTTAAGTAATATGGTAAACAATGCATTTATAAATATAGAATTATTTAATGCGGGGGATTCCTCCGGAACAGGATTTAATTTTTATACATATAGAAATGCATGGAATGATTTAAACTACCAAGAGCAAAAAGATGTTTTCAATTCTTGTGTTCGTTATGTAGAACTTAAAGAAAATGTAAGCTATTACATTGCAAATAAATATACAAGGATAATTAGTGTAGAAAGTAAATTACCAATGGCTTCAAGTTACGATTTTACGAATTAAGGAGAAATATTATGAAAAATATTTTAACCATATTAGGGATTTTATTATTACTTTTAGTTTTAAAAGGTTGCATTAATAATTCAAATTATGACAATAACACTACAAATGCTGACCAATCTCGATATAATACAATGAACCCCGCAGACTATCATGAGGAAATGAAAAGTGAAAATCTACAATATGCTGACATTGCATGGCATGCTAAAAACACATATGGCTGGGATTGTGAAGAAATAACAGATATGGGTAATCCAATTTCTACAAGTGGCAAAGAATTAAAAGACCCATATCTAATATCTGAAATACAAGGCAATTACAGTATTGCAACTTGTACTTCAGGCACAAAATTAAGAGTTTATCCTCGCACATCAACATACCCAATTATTACTAATATTAATGGAGGCTTTGATTAAATTAAATAAACGATTAAAATCAATTGCTATCTTTTACAAATAACAAGAAAGGATATAAACAAATGGGAGCTAAAGCTAAAAATAAAGTTATTTCAGGTTACTTAAACGGAGCAAGTATTACACATTTTTTAGGAGAAATAAAGATTTCTGGCTTTGCAGGTAACCAAACTATCAGCAAAGCAACCGTAGCAAATATAGAACTAGTAAGCTCTGAAACTAATAAAGACACCGGCAGTTCAATCGCAAGAGGTGTAGTAGGTGGAGTTTTACTAGGTCCTGCTGGGCTCATTGGAGGTGCTTTACTTGGCAAACATAATGATATCTATACTTTATCAATCAACTTTAAAAATGGTAAAAAAAGTCTCGTAGAAATTGATTCGAATTTATATAAAGAATTAACTATTAAATTATACTAAATTTATTTTTTAAATATTAAATCTGCCCATATCTGACATATATTTATTTTATAATATAATTACAAACAAAAGGAGTATATTATGGGTTTACTAGATTTCTTATTTGATAGTGGTGATAATAAAAAATTGAGACAAGAACTTGGCAATTTAGAAGAATTTGGCGATGAATTAGAAAATCTTCAAAATAAAGAAATTCTCAAAGAAAAATTCTCTGAATATGAATATATGACTAACGATAATGAGGAATAATGATGAAAAAACTCCTTATATTTGTAATAACATTAGTTTTTTACTCAAATATTGCCTTTGCAGGTAGTGTAAATTCTTATGATAAATATGGCGCTAAAACAGGTAGTTACAGAACAAATGGTTCTAACACAACCAGTTATGACAAGTATGGCGCTAAAACAGGTTCATACAAAACAAGAGGCAATACGACAACAAGTTACGATAAGTATGGTGCTAAAACCGGAACATATAAAAAGAATGGCAACACAACAACTCAATATGATAAATATGGAGCAAAAGTCGGTACATACAAAACAAATTCTAATGGTGTAACAACAAGTTACGATAAATATGGAAGAAAAACAGGCTCATATAAAACAGATTCATCTGGCAGGACAGTTAAATATAACAAATACGGACAAAAAGTAAAAAGTTATAAATAAAAATGTACCCGAAAAACATTTAAGCTACACGCTCAATATTTAGAGTAATATCTCATAAAATTATTATGGGGGTATTATCAATTTTTTATTTTTTACTCCGACAATACTCCGACATTTTTAGAATTTTTAAGTTAAATAAAAAAATAAAGAGGGCGACAACCCTCTTTAAATAAGAAAGCCGATAGTCGGACTTGAACCGACGACCTACTCATTACGAATGAGTTGCTCTACCAACTGAGCTATATCGGCTTATATTTAGAGTCTAACAAAACAATCAAAAAGTGTCAATTTTATTTATAAAACTAATCAGCTAAACAGTTTGGCGGATGATAATGCTCCGAAAATATACAATAATTTTTTCAGAAAGGATGGTGTATTTATGAATATCGTTAGAATTATTGCCTATATTTTTGTTATTATCGGGGCAATAAATTGGGGACTTGTCGGATTTTTTAATTTCGATTTAGTCGCGGCAATTTTTGGTGAAATGTCTTTATTAGCAAGAATCGTTTATTCTATCGTAGGTATTAGCGGATTAATTTTACTTTTTACATACAGAGATATTTATGATTAATAATTGCGAATAAGTTCTTGCGTTTTAATTCTTGTTTCTTTATCAATCTCAAAAATTTCGTCAATTGAAGGGTAGGCGGTCTTTATATGCTTTTCAAAAATTTGTGATGTGATTTTGTATATATCAAATAATTTAATTTTCCCGTCAAGAAAAGCCAAGACTGCCTCCTCATTTGCGGCATTTAAGCATACAGTTGAGCTTCCGCCGGTTTTGCCCGCATTATATGCTAGTTCTAAAGTCGGAAATTTTTTATAATCAGGCTTTTCAAAATCTAAATGTGCAATATCGGAAAAACTAAAACTCTTTGATTTTATCCCCTCAAATCTCTGCGGATAGCAAATAGCATATTGAATAGGTATGTGCATGCTCGGAATTCCCAATTGCGCAATAATACTGCCGTCTTTATACTCAATTGCAGAATGTACAATACTTTGCGGATGAATAACGACTTCTATATTTTCATAATTCATAGCAAACAAATGATGCGCTTCAATCACTTCCAAACCTTTATTCATAAGTGTTGCACTGTCTATGGTAATTTTTTTACCCATATTCCAGCGCGGATGTGAAAGCGCTTGTTCAACAGTCGCAGATTGCATATCTTGAATACTTTTTCTTAAAAACGGGCCTCCGCTTGCAGTTATAATAAGCTTATCAACATCTTCTCTGTTTTTTATACACTGATGAATTGCGCAATGCTCACTATCAACAGGGATTATCTTGACCCCTTTTTCTTTTGCCTTATGCATAACAATATCACCAGCCATAACAAGTGTTTCTTTATTGGCAAGCGCAATATCAATACCGTTTTCAATAGCGGTTAATGTCGGTTTTAACCCTATTTTCCCCGATACCGCAACAAGAATTATATCGTTTTCCTTATCCGAACAAATTGTATTCAAACCATCCGCGCCATACAAAACTTTTGCTCCATACAATGTTTTTTCTTTGAATGTTTCATCTCCGATACAAACATATTTCGGCTTAAATTTTTGTATTTGGGTTTTTAATAATTCGATATTTTTTCCTGCGGAAAGCGCAATTATTTCAAACTTATCCTGAAGTTTTTCAATAACTTCAAGCGCTTGCGTTCCAATCGAACCCGTTGAACCTAAAATGCTTATCTTTCTTCTTTCCATAAAAAAATTATACCACGAGCCAAACCAAACGTTAAACCAATTCTTTTTGAAGAATTTTTGCCTGTATGGTTTCTTTTATTACAGGAATTGCAAAATGGAAATTAGACCCTTTTTCTTCTTCACTATCACACCAAATTACGCCCTTATGGGCTTTTATAAGCTGTTTTGCAATCGGAAGCCCCAAACCTGTTCCCCCGACTTTACGGGTTAGAGAATTTTCTATTTGAGTAAACATATCAAACGCACGTACAAGATTTTCAGGCTTTATCCCAATGCCCTCATCCATAACACTAACAACAATATAATCACCGTTTAAAGTCTTTAATTCATTTTCAAAATAACTGTTTGCTGAAATAATATCAGAAGAATTTTTAAGTTCGGATTTTATTGTAATATGTTTTCCGCAAGGAGTAAATTTTATTGCGTTTGATACAAGATTTGTCAAAATTTGTTCCAATCTTTGTGAATCAGCATAAATCTCAGGCAAATCTGGCTGTTCAATCGTATCAAAAATAATCTCATGTTCTCTTGCAACACAGTCGAAATTGTTTTTAACATTTTCTATTACCGAATGTATATTCATAGTTTTATAATTAAATACCATTTTTCCGGCTTCGATTTTATTTATATCAAGAATATCATTGATAATATGTGTCAAATTATTGACATTGCGCTTTGCCATATCAATAAATTTTGTTGCATTTTCGGACATATCCCCACATCTGCCGCCGGATAAAATAGAGAGCGCATTTTTTATCGGCGTTAACGGAGTTCGCAATTCATGGGAAACAATTGAGATAAAGTCAGATTTTACCTGTTCTAATTTTTCAAGCTCTTTGTTTTTTTCGCTGATTTTATTGTATAAACAAGCACTTTTTAACGGTAAAGAAACCTGTCTTATAATTGTTTGAAAATATGCAGCATCATCCGTTGTAAACGATTTTTTCTTAAAGATTTCTATACACCCGAAAAACTGCTCGCCCAAATCTATCGGCGCAAATAAATTATCATATTCAAAAATTGTAAACGGATGTTTTTCATTCGGATTTTTTACTTTTTTTATTACTTTTAAATTTTTCTCATCTGTTTCATAAGGTATATTCCTGTTTTCAAAAATTGATTTATAATTTGAAACAGCACGAACTTTCAACGCTTCTATCAATTCCTCGGATACATCATATAAAGAATTAATAATAAGTATCGGTTCATTTTCAAAACCGAAAGATAATATGTAATTTAAATCAAAACTTAAGGATCTGTCCAAACCTTCGTTCATATAGGATAATAATTCTTTTATATCAAGTGTTCCTGCAAATTGAGAACTCGTATTATACAAAACATTTAATCTATACAAACTCTCAGCCATATCGCTGTTGCGAACAGATAATCTGTCAATATTTTCTTTTGTTTTTAATGCGGAATTTACCGTCAAATATATCAATTTATCACTATATGATTTTAAAATATATGAATTAACTGATTTAGATATTTCTTCATCAATTTCTACATCATCTGTCAATAAAAAAATGATAGCATTTTCAAGGATAGATTTTACTTTTTTTAAAATTAGAGTAAGATTCTGGAACGAAACATTCGCATCAAAAATAAACACATCTGCAGGATCTGTTTCTATTTTATCAAACAGTGTTGTCTCGGTACAGCAGTTTCCGAATGTATGGTATTTGTTATCAAAAAGTTTTTTGTACTTTTCTATAACATTATTATCTTCAGATACAAGTAATATATTCCCCATACTTATATTTTAAATGGTCTGTAATATTTGGCAAGTTGTTAAAATTTTAGAAAAATTTAAATAAATAATATTATTTGTAGTTTATTTCTTTTCTTTTGTTTGCGAAGCAAAAGAAAAGAAATAAACCAAAGAAAAGAAAACTTCGCAGATTCCAATACTGCCGAAGGCAGTATTAGACCGCTTACGCGGTAATATTTGTTTTTGCCTATTCAGGCAAAAATCTCTCAGCGCGGCTAAAACTACGCCGCGCGTTTGTAAAATATTACGCATTAGGCGAACCGTCTTTTAGGTTCGCTAAGAGATTTTGTCTGTTAGGACAAAACGGCACGAAGTGCGGTGCGTCAGCACCTGCTGCGATGCCGACAGGCATTGCCGGAAATAGAGTGTTTTTCTTTTCCGTCTACTTTTCTTTTTGCATCGATATCAAAAAGAAAAGTAGACATTGAGTGAAGAATAATAAAACTTCCGATAATATTATTTATGTTTATTAGATTTTTTATAAAAATAATTTCAAGATAATGCAATTTTTTACATCATCAAAAAGCAAATATAATAATAAATAACGCCGACTCATTATCGGGAAAATTCCCTAGGGAGAATTCCTGACTTTTCAAAAATTTAAAATCATATATACTAAATTTGTAATCGGTTAAGGTTCACGCCCGAAGGCAACAAAAGCCTTTAAAGATAAAAATCTTTTGATGGTAAAAGCCGTTTGCCGGCCTGATAGAACGGGAGACTCTATCTATGGGATATATTCATTGTTGCGGCGGTTTACGCAAGACAAGAAGTTTTGTTTTGGTTCCGTTGCAAGGTTATGTTGAATGCATTTTGGACTATTTGCCCAAATGCCCGCAATGCGGAAACATGATTCTTCAAATAACAAGAATAGATATTGATAACATTCTCACAAGTTTCAGGTACAAAAATAAATCTGCAAAAAGTTTTCTTAAAATCATAAGAAATAAAATATTGTACGAAATTGAAAACAAGGATTACTCAAAATGCAAAAAAGGAAAATTCTATCTTTATTACAACGAATACGGAGTTAAGAAAAGATGCTATACAAATATTTCAAACTTGAAAATAGGTAAAAAATAAATTCCCTTATATAATCTGAACCCCCTTTTTTATTTACTCTATCCAAGCTCATTTAAGGGGAGCAGTGCTATTTTGCTCCCCTCATTTTATTATGTGGAAATATTATTAAACAATCTGTAAAAAGCTTAATATAAGATATAAAAGGAATAAGAGTCAGAAGGAAGTTTAATGAAGTTATCACCCAAGGAAAAGGATGTGTTAGCTCTAATTGCGCGCGGCTATTCAGATAAGGAAATGGCTGTAAAATTAAAAAATTCGATAAAAACCATCCAAACTCACACAGAATCAATTTACAAAAAATTAAACGCTCGAAGCAGAGCGCACGCGGTATACATATACAAAGATCTTCATCCGAAATGGAGACCGACAAGGAGTATAAAAATTTGAAAAGAATTATTTTACATTGGAGCGCCGGAAGGTACTACCCGACATCTTTTGAAAAAAAATACTATCACTACTTAGTTGATAAAGAAGGTAATATCCACACAGGGGACTATTTACCCGAAGATAATCTTGATTGTACAGACGGCAAATACGCACAGCACACCGGCGGCGGGAATACGGGTTCAATAGGTGTGTGTATGTGTGGAATGTACGGATTTAAAAATTCAAAAGATGCGGGCGGATTCCCGATTACAAAAACACAGTTTGAATCTTGTATGAATTTTTGTGCAAAATTATGCAAAAAATATTCTATAAAAGTTTGTCCGTCAAATGTAATGACACACTACGAATTTGGTCAGGCAAATCCAAAATCGACAAGTTTTGGCAAAATAGATATTGTTTATCTTCCGCCGTATCCGTGGATTAGCAAAGAGGATGTCGGAAGTTTTATTCGTACAAAAATCAGATGGTATAAAGTTAAAAATTTCGGAGGTTAATTCTATGGAAATCAATTATTTTAATTTATCCGGAGGGATAAATCAATCTTCAACAAAAACAGAACTTGGCGCTAATACAAAACTTTTATATTGGACAGATGCGGAAAATATCGAAATCCTTAATAACAAAGGCATTGTCAAACAAAAAGGAAATCAACTATTTATAGAATTGCCTGTTTCCGAAAAAATAACCGGCATGAAAGAAATGGAATCAGAGGGAAGATATAAGCTTGTAATAACGACAGAAAGCGGGAAAATATATGTCTATAACGATGCAAGCGGACAATTAACTCTTTTAGAAAAAACTCTCGCGGGCACAAATATTCAATTTGTAAATTTTATGCGCGGGATGCTGATTGCATCGGAATCCGATAAAATGTTTTATTTAAAAGATAATGAAACCTTTGATATTGAAGATTGCAACCTGACGGATTTGGAAGGACAAACAGTATATCCCGATACAATCGCAATATATAAAGGACGTGTTTGGTGCGCAAAAGGTTCTACCATATATTATTCCGCGTTGGGTACTTACAATGATTTTACGACACAGGATGATGCAGGGTATATCAATGATTTTCATACTGATACTGCGGATATTATCGCAATGAATACTTATAAAGATTATCTTGCAATTTATAAAAAAGAACGTGTATATTTACTGTCAGGTTCAAACCCTGAAGATTTTGCAATAACACTTTTTGCAGATAAAGGCGCAACAAACAGAAACACCATCTTAAATGTTGATAACAAGCAATATTTTTTAAGCAATGGAATCTTTGCACTTGAACAAGTTGGAGAACTGAACCAAATACGCTTAGGCTCTGAAATCTCGCGCAACATAAAAGACGAATTTGAAAAATTCAGTATCACCAATTTGTCAAAAAGTTTTGCACTTCATTATCCTCAAAAACATCAAATGTGGTATTTTTTCCCGTATTCCGAATCAAATTATATGAATACAATATGGATAAATGATTATGTTAATTACTCCTGGTATAAAAGAGTATTGCCCCAGCACACGATTTGCGCCGCAAATTTTAAATCAAACATATTAACTGCAGATGACGAAGGAAAAATATATTTGGAAGATTTTGGTTCAACTTTTAATGGTGAAGCTATAAAATTTTTGTGGAAATCTCCATTTTTAGCATTGAGCGATATTCATCACAAAAAAATTATTGATGAATTCTATTTTATATTGGATGATGAATATAATAATAATTTCAAATTTTCCGTATATAAAGATTACGATTCTCACTACGAAGATGACAGAGAAGCTATTTACTCTATAACCCCTAACCAACTTGTATGGGCTGACGATGAAAGTCCGGATACAATTACATATCAATGGTCAACAGAAAATCACGACGCTCCCGTATGGTCAATAACATCTGATGTTTTGGAAAAAGCCGAAATATACGGAAGCTGTTACAGCGTGCAGCTTTGCGTACAAGGAAGTGATATATCTGAAAATTGTGCAATAATCGGGCTTCAATTTCGTGAGATTTATAATGACGACTAAAAATTTAACAAGATTACCGGACATTTTATAGTATATACATTTTGAAAAAGAAAGGAAAAAGTCAAAATGACAGAATTTTCAACAACTTACTCCGATTTTATTCCTCAAATTTGGAGTCAAAAACTTGAACAAATGTTGAGCAAAAATTGCGTTATGATGCAATGCGTTAACAAAAATTGGGAAGGAGATATCAAACAACAGGGCGATAAAGTAAAAATTATTACCCCAGCCGAAGTATCCGTATCAACACTAACATCAGATGATATCACTTATGAAGCTCTTACCCCGTCTTCTCAAACATTAGAAATTAATCAAAGAAAATTCTTTGCCTTCAAAATTGATGATGTTGCAAAAGCTCAATCAAATATGGATATTATGGAAGCGCATTTAGCTAATGCAAAAAGAGCTATAGAAGAAGTACAAGACTCATATTTGCTTGCAATGCATACAAATGTCACACAGTCTAATACGGTAGGTTCTGAAGACAGTCCTGTTACTTTAGACAAATCAACTATTTATAAATATTTTGTAGAATTATCATTGGCACTAAAAAATTCAAATGCAGTTTATGCAGGGGTTAAACCTTGGGTTGTAATAAATCCGAATATTGAAGCTTACTTGCTGCAAAGCCCGGAATTTATTTCAGCACATAATGTTGCTGATAAAACATTAAGAGAAGGTTCCATAGGCAGAATAGCAGGCATGGACGTATTAGTAAGCACTAATTTAACAGAAGTTGATGATAAATATTACGTATTAGCCGGAACAAACGATGCCATTACATTTGCTTCTCAATTAGCGAAAATCGAAAGTTTAAGAGATAAAGATTCGTTCTCTGATTTGGTTAGGGGCTTATATTTGTATGGTGCAAAAACCGTTCAACCTAAAGCTCTAGCAAAAATGATTGTTACGGCAGATACAACAATTGCATCGGAGCCGTCAGAAGAAGCTACACAAGCTCCTTAATTCCATAAATGCAGAATGTACTCTTTTTAAACAGCTTAAAAAGAGTACATTTTCACCCCAAAAAAATGAGGAAAAATATATGAAATTAAAATTAAGAGAAATTATTAATAAATTGGCAAAAGAAGCAGTATTACACTCTGAAGAACTTCTCGGCTCAGGATGCGGTCAACAAAAAAAAGAAATGGCGATAAATTATGTAACAGAACGTTTGCCTTTTTCCGGTTTCGGGAAAAAGCTTGTCGCGATATTGTTGTCATGGCTCATCGATGATGCCGTAGAAGCCTCCGTTTCGTATTTGAATTCTTTGTCAAATGAAAAAGGAGAAAATTAAAATGTTAAATCAATCTTTAAGCGGAATTTCACCCCAAGCCGTGACTCCGCAGATAAATTATGTTGATGTAATTCAACAACTTGAACAGGTTTTGAATGCCGATATTCAAAGGTTGCAGATGCTTATGCAGCAAGGCGTTATTACACAACAACAAGGACAATACTTTATGAACAATTTAGCTGATACACAAAGAAAACTTAACTTGTGCAAGCAAAGCATACCATTGGAACAAAGTGCTGTTCAGCCTGTTGAAGAACAAATTCCGCAAAATCCTTTAGAGTTATTCTCACAAGAAAATCCGGGATTTTTTGACAAAGACGGACGCGGTGATGTGTTAGATTACCTCAAAAATTTAGATGTGGACAAAGATGAAATTTCCAAAATAGCAAAACTTGTAGAAAAATTAGAAGCTTCTGCAATAGACAGCTATTTGAAAAAATCCGCACACGAAAAATCATTAAATGACGAAAACTCGGCTGCAAAAAGCAAATTGACATCTTATGCACAAAATGCAACAACTGACAGCAATAATAACAGGATTTTCACGCGTGAGGAAATCGGCAAAATGTCCGGTGATGAATTTGCAAAAAATGAAAAATTGATAATGGAACAAGTCCGCCAAGGATTTATCAAATAGTTTTTATGCAAATATTGTTTGGGTTTAAGGGGTGAGGTTTTCTCCCCTTTTGCCCGAACTCAAACAAAGGAGAACTCAATGAACTACTTAGAACTTATAAATAAATGTCTACTTGAATTGAATTACAAACAGATAAATACGATGTCAGAATTGATAAAAAACGACCATAAGAAGATTATGACCGTTTTAAATATAGTTAATAAAGAAATTTGTAATATTGAAAACTGGAATTTTTTACTTCGCAAAACAAAATTGGACATCCCCAAAAACACAGTAGAAGTTGCAAATCCGATACACGGAAGAATATTATATTTAATTGCGGATAAGAAAAAATATAAATATTCGGACAATATTGATTTATTTTTAACAGGTAGAGCAAATTCCGATACATATTCAATATGCAATGACAAATTATTGTTTACACCAAGCAATAAAACTCGAAGTGCAGATATAATTTACTATACCAAAATGTGTACTCAAGACAAAGACGGTAATGAAAAAGAAGATTTCTCTCAAGAAACAGATAAAACGGTTATTCCTATGCCTTTTGCAGAGCAGCTGCTGGTTTACGGAACTTGTTTGAGAGTGAAAGCCAACCCTTCTTATATCAGATTTAATTATTGGATGAGCATGTATAATACCGCACTTGCAAATTTAAAATCCAAAACATGCATTGACTCAAATGAAGCACCGTCAATAAGGCTTTTGCGTGAATAAGACAAAAAAAACAGGAGTTGTTTTTAAATTCCCCCCTGTTAAGATTTACACTAGCCGAAATATAAATAGCATGTTCATTATACTACCTAACTAGTAAAAATACAAATTATGATAAGAAATGTAACGACATGAAACAATTAACAACACAACAAAAACTCTTTGTATCAGAGTATATCAGAACTCTTAACGGTGAAACTTCAGCAAAAACTGCGGGTTATAAATCAAAAAACCTTAAAACCCTTTCAGACCAGCTGTTAAGCAAAGATTTTATAATTAACGAAATAAAAAACCAACTAAAACACCAAATAGATACCCTCAATGTACAAAAAGGTTATGTAATTCAAAAATTGCTTCAAATTGCGGAATTTTCCCTGCAAGAAGAAGACATAACCGACAAAGAAGGTAATTATACGGGAAAGAAAAAATTGAGAGATTCTTCAGCCGGTCTGAAAGCTTTAGAGAGTTTATGCAAATATCTCGGTTTTTCTTCTCCCGAAGAGGAAGAACCGGAATATAAAGAAGCAAAAATTATTACAATATCAAATTTAGATGACAAAAAAATTTAAAGAAAGGTTCAAAAATGAAAAATAAAGAAACAGAGCAAATTTTACTCAATGATGAAAAATATGAAAAACTTCTCCACGAAAAAACAAAAGCCGAATTTTGTAAAATCATTGAAAACACTAGTTCTTCTCCCAAAACAATTACAGATTACAAATCCGTTCCGCGAAATATGCGTTTTGGTAAGACCACAATTTACTTGGTTATAAACAAAACCAGTAAGACCAAATCATATATTAATGGTATTCAGGCGGAAGGTTTTATTGATTCAAATACGCAAAGAGAAAAGCTGCTTGACGGACAAGTCGATTATTTTGTAAATGGTGACAATTATATAAAATTTTACAAGTTTAAATCATGTGTAAATTCATAAATATTTTTTCTTCTTCAAACTCCAATCTTTTTATTTTGCGCTATATCTTTGAAGTCGAAAATTGTTATTCAAAATATAAAAAATACTTGCAAGACGATTTCGCGCCAAACAATATCAATGATTTTATCAAATCTTTTTACCCGTATTTTTGGATTATCACAGACTATTATGGCAAATTTATGGGATTTGTCGGATTAGATAATTTTGTAGGAGACGGGGTGGTTAATTTTAGTGCAGAATTAACGACATGTTTTGACCGTTGTGCTTGGGGTGATTTTACAAAATATAGTGCAAAAATTTTTTTAAAGAAATGTTTTGACGAATTTGGGTTATACAAAATTAAATCACAGATTTTTCCTGATAATTTCAGAATAAAGACATTATTGAAATATTCAGGATTTGAACACGAAGCCACGTTACCAAAAGAAACCATACGCGCAAGGAAACCGCAAGATATAGAAATATATTCACTATACAGGAAATACTACTACGGAGGATAAATTATGACACAAGATACATTAACAACAAAAGCTCATAATTATTACAATGAGCAAACTTTAATGAATAATATTATTGCAAAATATGATTACTATAACGATACGCGCAGTACACAGCGCGCAGACAACAGAATGATTTCTTATGCCATTTACAACACAAATGTACCGGGTGTAAATGATTGGAATTGCAAAATTCAACTGCCTGAAATCTATGAATTAGCGCAAACCTTAAAATCCCATTTGGTACAAAATTTATACTCACATCCTGAAGCTATGTTTGATGTTTCAGGCAGTTCGTTCGAATCTCAAAAATTTGCAAACAAACAAAAAGCAATGCTTGTAAATACTTTTGAACAAATGAAAATCGGCGACGAAATGGAAAAGATTATAGATTCTGTTGTCGAAACAGGCGAAGTTACACTTTTTGTCGGTTGGGAAACAAAAACAAAACAAATAAGACGTGCATTAACTTTAAAAGAACAACTTGAAAACGAAACAGATGCTGCTTTTAAAGTTGAAGATAAAGTTATTTATGACAATGCAAAAATAAGATTTATAAATTACGAAGATTTTGTATTTGATTCAAACGGTGCGGATAATTGGGATTCATGCCCGAAGATTTACCGTACGTATCAAACATTTGATGAGATTAAATCAAATCCGTCTAATAACAAATTAAATCAAGAAAAACTGGAATTATTGAAAGGAGTGGTGGCAAATAAAAACAAGCAAAAGGATAATTACTCTATTCCCAAAATAGAAGTCCTTGAATATTGGGGAGATATTGAACTTCCGACAGGCGAAATATTGAAAAATCAGCTTATTTCTGTTGCCGGCAGAAGTGCAATAATTCGCTTTGAAGACAATCCTTTTGTAATCAATCCGTTTATACATGCAAATATTATTGAAAATCCGACGACAGGCAGGGGGATTTCACCGTTAAGAGTAGCTTTAATATTAAACAACATATCTTCAACCATCTTGAATAAACAATTAGATGCCCTTGCTCTGATGATGAATCCTCCTTATCTGGCGCCAAAAGGATGTTTCAAAGGTTCGCAGGATGTAAGTCCGGGGAAAGTTATCGAATACGATTCATCATTAATGACATCTGTTCCGACTCCTTTAAGTTTTGATAAAGCAATGACGGGTTGGGATTTTTTGAGCTTTTTCAAAACTACAACAGAAAGCGCAACAGGAATATTCAAAAACATGGCAGGAAATATTCAATCACAAGAAAGAACCGCGACTGAAATAAACTATTCCGTAAACGGTCAGGAAGCGAGATTGAACATGATTCTTGAATCAATTAACCGTAAAGTCATTGTTCCGATGGTGGAAAAAACCGCTGAATTGATTTCAAATTTCAAAATTGGCAGGGAAAATATTTTGGTTAATGACAGAGGTAAAAAGATTTTTGTAGAAATTGATGACGAAATCAGAAATTCTGATTATGTATATCGTTATGGAGACAGAAAAGCGACTTTTGAGCGCAAATCAAAGATTAAAGAATTATTTGATGTATTGCAATCGTTTTTACAGATTGGTGAAGTATCAGAACGTATCAATTGGCTTGAATGTTTCAAATTTGCATTGGAGCAATACGGTATTGAAAACTCAAATAATTTTTTAAAATCAGCAGAAGAACAACCCCAAAAATAATACACCTCATATAAAACATACTCGCATTTTGCGCAGAATAAACCTATTCTGCGCTTTTTATTAAAATACAGACTAAAAGCCTGACCTGCATTAAGAGATAAAAACGTAATTCACAACAGATAAAACACAGGAGGAAATAGCTATGTAAAAATAAATCTATAAAACAAAAATGATATATATGTAAAAATTATGACTAGCCCGAAATAAAAAAGCAATTTATGTATTTTATTGAAAATGTTTGGATATTTTTTAAAATTCATTATTTTAAAATTTATTTTTTTTCTTAGTATATATTCTACAAATGTCATAATAAAACAAAAACATATCATAAACAAAGAAATTATTACTGACATAAATACAATGCCGAAATCGAACATGTTTTCGATTGCTATGTCTGCTTGAGACAAATGTAGTGATGTTTTACTAATCTGCAAATATATAAATAAAAATATTATTTGCAAATAAACATATAATATTAATACATTTGGAAACACAAAAAATCGTAACTTATCACTATTTATGAGTATATCTTTAATTTTCATATGAGAAGTATAACACATAAATATACAAACCCAAAGAGGTAAAATTTATGAATAAACAAAATAATAGCAATCAACTATCTACACAAGATAGAATTAATTTTGCAAGAAAAATCTATAATGACGAAATTTTAAGAAAAACAATGGAATATCAAAAAAAATATGGATTTGAATTAAACCCAAGGCAAGGGCACGAATTATGGAATGTTGAAGGAGATGCATTTAAACATGCTTTTATGGGGGCTGATATGGCGTTAAATCTTGGTCAAATCCCGAGTTTAGCAATTGGTATATATCATGAAAATGAAACTCCTAATAATCCTCAAGGTGAATGGAATATGGACTCATGGAATAATAGTAAGGGAAGAGAAATTGCAAAAGAAATACAAAAAAAATATGGTAAAAACTTTATAAAGTTATCTAAAAAACAGCAGGATGATATTATTGCCGAAAAAATTATGCAAAAAATGAAAGATGGTCAGTTAATTACAAATCCTGGCGATAGCAGAAAATTTAACGGATTTTTTGAAAAAGTATTTAATAATACAGCGGATTTATCAGGAAAAACAACTGGTCAAGCAGCACCGATAAATCAGCAACAGTCAGATTTAGTTGGTTACACCAATCCATTAACTGGCAGTAATCATATATATACAAGAGAGGAAGTTGGTTCGATGTCATCAGATGAATTTTCAAAACACGAAAAAGAAATTGATGCACAATTAAAATCGTTTAACGGAACTATGCCCACGAATGGCGATTTAGCGCGAGAAGCAATAAAATTGCGCCTCGCATTAAACGGCAACGCCTCCAATTAGTAAAAATATTCATTTTTACATAATTGTCGGTCTGGTACTACGCACCTGCCTCTGCTCGGCTTGGCGGTGGAGTTGTCTATGTACACCCTTACACGCGTTCTGACGGAACGGAAGTAAGAGGTTATTACCGCTCGCGCTAAACCATTTTTTATATTACGAATTTTTATGCGCAGGATAAATCTATTCTGCGCTTTTTATTAAAATACATACTAAAAGCCTGACCTGCATTAAGAGATAAAAACGTAATTTACACCGGACAAAACACAGGAGGAAATAGCGATGTAAAAAGTTTGAAAAATTGAATTTAATTTTGTAAAATAAGTGCATGAAAAAAATATGGATTTTATTTTTTATATTTTTATTTATAACTTGTCCTGTTTTGGGTTGTCCTGTAACAAAAAACAAGCCGATTACACATCCTGACGGAACTATTGAATACGATTTTTCTAAACAATCTCAAACCAAAGCAAGTAAAATATTATATAAATTTGTCTTGAAAGAATTAAATAAAACTCCAAAAGAAGCACAAGATTTTGCAAATATAACCCAAAAAACAGTAAGTGCTTTTGAAACCGATTTGAACGGTGACGGTAAAAAAGAAATTATTGGTGTTGTTTTTTCAACATATTATTGGGGAACAGCGGGATATTCTTTATTTATTCTTGAAGAAAAAGGCAATACTTACCAGAATATTACTTATTGTTTAAATTTTGAACCATTAAATAAATTTTATGTGCTAAATAATAAAACGTATAGTTACAGAGATATAAGTTTTTCAGGTTCAAGTGCTTATAACTTTAAAAATTTTACTGCCAAATTTGATAAATCTAATTATAAAAATATTGAGCAAATTAAATTATTTGAAGAAAATTTAAAAAATTTCTCAAGATATGATGTATCTGAAATAACAGGTATAAAAGAATAATAGCCGTTTAAAAATATAAATAGTATAAGGGTATTTAAAATATTAAATACCTGAATTAGTGATAAAATCGAAAGGACAATTTTATGACAAAAACATTGAATGATTTTTATAATGATTTAGGTGCTAAAGAATCAGGAGGCAATTATTCTTCTGTAAATAAATATGGTTATGTTGGTAAATATCAAATGGGTGAAGCTGCAATGATAGATGCTGGCTATTATAAAAAGCCTTCTGGGAAATACAATAATGATTGGTCTGGTCAATTTACAGGCAAAGATGGTATATATAGTGTTCAAGATTTTCTAAAAAACAAACAGGCACAAGAAAATGCACAAAAAGCATTCAAGCAGGCTCAATGGAATCAATTAAAAGCTATTGGAGCTGATAAATATATTGGTAAAGAAATTAATGGAGTCAAAATAACGCAATCGGGCTTATTAGCTGCAGCTCACCTAAAAGGTCCTGGGGCAGTAAAAGAATATTTACAAAGTGATGGCAAAAATATTCCAAAGGATGCTTTTGGTACAAGTGTTGAAAGTTATATGAAAAAATTTGAAGGATATGATGTCTCAAATGTTACAGGAATAAAAGATTCAAAAACTAATGATAATACCTCTAAAAGTGAATCAATTGAAAAAGAACCTTTAAATTATAATCAGAATGTTCCGTTTGAATTAAGCATTCAATATAACGATTACCAACAAAACAACCTTCCTGATTTAAATGATTTAATGATTAATCCTATAAATCAACAACCTGATAATCCTTGGGATATGATTCCAATGGCAATTCCTGAGAGTTTAAGGCAACCTTTAGGTATTCCAACTGATCAGGCTGCAAATCAATCACAGCAATCAGGATTATTTGGTTATACAAATCCACTGACAGGTATTAACCACATATACACACTACTGCGCCTCGCATTAAACGGCAACGCCTCCAATTAGTAAAAATATTCATTTTTACATAATTGTCGGTCTGGTACTACGTACCTGCCTCTGCTCGGCTTGGCGGCGGTGTCGTTTATGTAAATTCTTATACCCGTTTTGACGGAACGGAAGTAAGAGGTTATTACCGTTCGCGTTAAAAAAAACAATAAAATTTATATTTAAAACCCGTAACGATATGTGTTACGGGTTATTTTTTGAACAAAGGAGGAATTATGCAATACAAACTGTTAGATGCACAAAGAAAGTTTTTGGAAATTCCGCATGAATATACACTTGATGTTGCGGTATATCAAGGCGGATACGGTTCGGGAAAAACATTTGCAGGGTCTTTGTTAGGGATTTTGCTTGCCCTAAAATACCCCAAAATAAAGGGTTTAGTCGGAGCGCAAACCTATACGCTTGTGCGTGATACCACCCTGCAATCTTATTTTGAACATTTAGATAATATGAAATTCAAACAAGGAATTGATTATAAATGGTCATCAACAGAGCAAAAACTTATTTTTAAAAACGGTTCGGAAATTCTATTCAGGCATTTTGATGAACCGAATAAACTAAAATCTTTAAATTTAGGGTTTGTCGAAATCGAAGAAATGTCTGATATTCCTTATGATACTTTCAAAATGTTGTTGGCACGTTTAAGACAAAAACCGTATCATAATTGGGGTAAGTTTGTTTACAGAATTTTTGGGCATACAAATCCCGAAATTCAACAGGGGTGGATATATAAAACTTTTTATGTAAATCCTCCCGTCAATTATCGTTTGATTTGTGCGCCTTCCACCCAAAATATTTATCTGCCAAAAGGGTTTTGTGATGAATTGAAACAATTGTATGACGAAAAATATTACAATATGTTTGTTTTAGGTCAGGTCGGGGATTATGCGGATAATCTTGTTGTGAAGGATTTTTCCGATAAAAATGTTCACAAAATAAGCTACCATGATGATTTTGATTTGCATATAAGTTGTGATTTTAACGTTGACCCGATGGCTTGGGTTTTGGCTCACAAAACAGATGATAAGGTTTTTTATTTTGATGAAATAGTAATGGAAAATACTACAACCGCGAAAGCTTGTGATGAATTTTATCGCAGATACCCGAAACATAAAGGCAAAATAATAATAAACGGAGATGCATCAGGTGATAATCGCAGTTGTACAAGCGAATATACAAATTATGTAATCATAAAACGCAAAATGCAGAGTTTTGGTTATGATGTTGAAATAAAAATAAAAGCGTTCAATCCGCCGATAAAAAACAGAGTGGCGGCTTTTAATGCGAAAGTAAAAAACGCGGCGGGCGAGATAGGGTTATATATTTCGCCAAAATGTGAAAAGCTTTTGTATAACATCTACAATTTGCGCTATATAGAAGGCACATCAAAGATAGATGTCCCGACCTACACCCAAATAAAACAATCAAAAGAGTTAAAGTTTTTATCTCATCCGTTTGATGCCGCAAGCTATCTTGTGGATTTCTATTGGCCGATAGTTTTGTGAAAAATATTATAAAATTGAAATATTATTAAGTATTATTTATTATATAAGTGTATAATAATAGTGATAATAAATATAGGAGTAATTTATGAAAAAACTTTTAATACTTTTAATAACTTTATTAACGCCTTTTGAGATTGCATATGGTGAAGTTGTGCGCAATTACGGACATCCTACCGTTTATAAAACAATTTATTTCAAAGCGGGTGAAAAAGATGCTAATAAAATTTTGTACGAATTTGCTATGCAGGAAATGCTTGAAAACAACGTAGCTGCAAATAATCAGCCTGATAATGTATTGGCATATAAGGTCGATTTAGATGATGACGGTATAAACGAAATTATTGGTGTTGTTTTTGGCCGTGAGTATGTTGCAGGTTCAACAGGTTATAGTTTATTTATATTAAAAAAATACGGGAATAAATATAGGGATTTGTCTTTAACAGCTTTTTGGCCTTGGAATGACTTTATAATATTAAAAAAGAAAGTAAAAGGGTTTCATGTCATAGAGGTTCATTGTCCTGACGGAAATACTCGTTATTTAAAATATAATAATACGTACTATGATTATGATTAACCAAAACATAGGAGGTGATGTATTATGATATTTTAGAATAGTAGTTCAAGTACTACAATACAAAATGTCGCTTTTGCCATATCGACAATAAATAATTATCGGCAAATACAATTTTAACAGTTATTACATTAAATAAGGCACAAGTGCCTTATTTTTTTATTGGAAAGGAAAATTTAATATGCGAAAATTTGATTTTATGAACAATTCAACAGGATATTTTGAAATGCTGGGACAGCGCGAATCAAGCGGGAACTACCGTGCAAGGAATCCACAAGGTTATTTGGGTAAATATCAAATGGAAGAATATGCTATGATTGATGCCGGACATTGTAATTAAAAGAAGTTGAATATCCATATAATCATTGCTATGAATAAAAGTATAATAGCAACAAAAAATAAAAAACTAGCCGATAAAAATCCAATAGAAAATATTAAATTATAAATAGCTGCAATAAACTTTGGTATTTTAATTTTAAGGTCCAATTTTAAATTAGGGAATCTTTTTTCGATTAGATATTTTCTAATCACAATTTCTAAAATAGTAAAAACAAATAACCACAATAAAATTATTATACTCAAAGCCATATCAATAAATTCACTAAAGCCACACGATATAAACTCGTTTGGTGCAGGTGGAAGACAATCTGTATTACTATAAACTATCATAGAATATATAACAATAAAACTCCATAAAGCAGATAAATTTATAAAAAAATATTTTTTATATTCAAGGAAATTCATACGGCAATTGTATTACAAAGGAATTAAAAAGAAAAGGAGAAAAAGATGTCAAATTTTTTACGACAAAATAAAGATGCTTATAATTTTTATAAGAGCAAAGAATTACAAAAAGAATTTAATGACAAATTAGTTCAAAAAACAGGATATTATCAAAAGAAATTTGGATTTGAAACAAATCCAAGAAAAGGACATGAATTTTGGAATGTAGAAGCAGATGCATTCAAGCACACATTTGGCAGTGCTGAAATGTATATTAAATATGGAGCTGGCTGGAGTACTCTTTTTGATATTGGTCATGAATACCAAACCCCTCACAATCCACAGGGAGAATGGAACATGGACTCTTGGAATAATCATCAAGGTCGTGAGATTGCACGGGAAATTCAAAAAGAATACGGAGATAATTTTATGAAATTATCTCAACAACAACGAGATGATATTATTGCAAGTAAAGTTATGGACAGAATGCGTAACGGGCAACTCATAACAAATCCAAATGATAAAAGAAAATATACAGGTGTAACAGAGAATTTTGTTAATGGTATAAAAAGAATACAAGAAACCGACTTGCCTTTTACTCCGACAAAAGGAATTGGCGGAGTGCAAAATGATGGCAAGCCTCTTGGTTTTGCTGCAGATATTGATACGGAACAACTTGCAAAGATGTTGGGAATTCAATTACCTGAACTCCAATCTAAACAGGATTCAGGTTTATTCGGTTACACAAATCCACTGACAGGCAGTAACCACATATACACACGCGAGGAAGTTGGTTCGATGTCAAGTGATGAATTTGCCAAACACAAAAAAGAAATTGATGCGCAACTAAAAGCATTTAATGGAACAATGCCTTCCAATAGCGACTTGCAGCGTGAATCAATATCAGGTGGCGGAGTTGTTTATGTACACCCTTACACGCGTTCTGACGGAACGGAAGTAAGAGGTTATTACCGTTCACGCTAAAAAATAATAAAATTTATATTTAAAACCCGTAACGATATGTGTTACGGGTTATTTTTTGAACAAAGAAAGGAAAAAATTATGCAATACAAACGTTGAAGATTTTTCAACGGAATTAAAAGAATACAAAAAATGCAGTGAAAAATATATTAAATGATTTTATTAGACGACATTCACAAGAGCTATACAAAGAAAGAAAACATTTAGATAGTTCAATGGAATTTGGCAAACAAACTTTTGATTTATATGCCTCCTTAAAAAAGGTCGATATTCTTGATGCGCATATAGATACAAATGGTCATTTCCGAGCATATATTGTTGATACTTATGATTTTAATAAAGGAGAATTTTTAATAATAGAAATGGCTCGTAATTTACAGGAACAAGGATATTTGATGCCTTATTATGTCATTGTTATTCTTGATATTGTATTGTAGCCCCTATTTTAGGGGTGGACAATTAATAATGTAGATGTGAGTATTGATAATACTATATATACAATATCACTCCTTGAAATTGGTTGATTTTTAACCAATTTCAAGGATCTTTTAATTGATTTTATATTTATATACAATACAACAAAATATATAATAAAAGCGATTAATAATATGGTAAAGCCAATAATAAAATCGTCATCCCAAGGACCTTTCAGGAAGCTCATCAATGCAGCAAATCCGAAAAAAATGTCGAATAATAAAAGTTGTAAAGAAATGACAGAGATTATAATAATATATAATATTAAAAATATTTTTTTCATAATTTCATTATATCATAGTTCTGTATATTTATCTTAATAATATTTCAATATTATTAAGGTAATGTAATTTTGTCAAATTGATTTAAATAATTTCCAATAATGTAAAAACAATTTATTATAATTTATATATATAAAATATAAAGATGTTATTATAGAAATAGTACTAAAAATAATATCACGTTTTGTAAATATTTCCTTATGTATTAGTTTAATAGCTCCCTTTACCGTCTTGAAATCAATGTATAATTTTGCAAGAGAAATAATAAACATAATCATTAGTGCAATAAGAATAATAAAAACGGCATCTTCTTTTTGTGGCATGCTTAAAAAAGCCAAAAAAACCAGAGCAAAACTAAAGGATACCAACATTGTATATGCTAGTAAAATAAATACGAATATAAAATATAGTTTAAATAGTACATTTTTCATAATTTTATTATAGTGTATATTAAAACTATTTACTTAATAATAGTTCCATATTATAAGAAATATTTATCTGTGTCAATATAATACGACTTCAATCCAAACGACCCAGATTGGAAAGTATTCTCGGTAGACTGAAGTCTACCCTACTTGACTATTCCTCTACGCCTCTAATACAAAACCTCACCCCAGCCCTCTCCTGATTTTAGTAGAGGGAATAAAAAACCGAAACAATTTTCAATTTTCCACTTTCACTTTTTCATTAAATAAAAAGCCTGCCCTCTTGCCTTCCTGGCCTCTGTGCTTCTGTAATAACAACCTGCACATCTGTTCCAAAATTTATACAAAAGAAAGGAGTATTTTATGGATACAATACTTTATTATTCCCCTGTAATCATCGTTGTTATGGTATTTCTGATACAACAACGAATAGTTGTAACCCCCGAACAATTAGAGCGAAAACACCGCGAAATTTTAAGAGATATCGAAGCTCGATTTGTAACCATAAACAGTTACGAAGATATGAAATCAAGATTTTCTGAAATGCAGGAAAAAATAGATAAAATCTACGATTGCCTAATTATATCAAAATAAATTACAGAACAATCTGGGTAAAGAGGATAATTCTTTGGCTGTCTTTTTGTCCTTGATTTTCACAAAAGACGTAATTTATAACAAGTTTTATCGCCTGCCCTTTAATAAACCAATTTATGCCTGCGGAATATTCTGTTTTACGATTATGTGAAGTCTTTCTGTCAGGGTCAAATTGATCGACTCTGCCGATTAGTTGAAGATATGGTTTCACTTTCCAGCCCAAAGTGTATGCAAAACCACCTGCTTTTGCGGTACTTAACGCGGCGGCGCCATTGTATCCGTCAGCTATTGCGGCTTCAAAATTTGTCCATAATTGTTTGTGTTTGTAACCGATATAAACCGTTCCTACGTTATAATTAAACCGATTATGTCCTGAATTCAATCCGCCGCCAATGGTTAACTTACCCAATTTGCCGTCTTTTGAACCGAACGGCTTTACATTTATCCAGCCTGTGAATTCCGCGCCGGGCATTCCGCTTGTAAAGTACCTGCCTGACGAACCGAACGCTAAACTGTAATCGACATAATTGTAGTTTCCGATAACCTTTATGGCTGTTGTTCGTAAGTTGCCGAAATTTCGTCCGATTTGCGAACGGCTTACAAATGGCAGTGTATAACTTGAAGTACCGCCTTCAATTCCGACTTGTCCGCGCGAACGTCCGATTTGTATTCTGTGATGAGGGATTTTATTATACGCAATATACGCATCACCCCAAAATGCGTCAAAATAATTCACCCCTTCTTTTACAACCGGTAAAAAACTTAATTTAAACTCATAATTAGGATTTTTTAGTTTCCCAAAGAAACCAACTTCCGTTGTCAGGTTATCGTATTTTGTTGCATATTTACGAGGTGCTAATATTGCACTTATAGAGCCTCTATAGCCTCCAAAAAGCTGTAACTCTTTTATCGGGCCTTTTGAAAATTCGTGAGTTAATTCATCTTTTAGTAAAAATGACGGAACATCGGTTCTTGTTATATTGGTTTTAAGCAGTCTTGTATATAATGATTCTTCCGTTGTTGAGGGTTCTTGTTTTTTGCCAATTTGTTCAAAGAGCTCAAATTCTTCTTCAACCCCGTCTGAAAAATTATCATCATCAACAGTATTTGATGAAATATTTTGTTCTGTATCTGTGTTAACATTATCTGTCACAAGATTTACTTCGTTTTCCTGCGGAGTATTCAAAAGCTCTTGAGTAATATATTCGTTTTCGGCTTTAGATAAGTTAGGGCACAATATTAAAGCTGAAATTAGTATCAGTTTAATAAATCTTTTCATTTCTTAATTATATCATGTTATTTTGTGGATTTCATAGTTTTTTTGTAGTATATCTGTTGATATGCAAAATAAATTGAAGAACAACAAAAAAACAGAAATACATGCCCCTATAGTAGAAGCATTAAAAACGGCTTATGACCATCCGACTTACCAGTTTCATATCCCCGGACATACTAAAGGTTTGGGAACATTAAGCGATTTTCGTAATCTTATCGGCAAAAAAGCTTTAAAAGTCGATACGACAGATGAATTTGATAATCTGGGAACATTAAACCCTGCAACAGGTCCTATAAAAGAAGCTCAAGAATTAGCAGCGGAAGCTTTCGGCGCAAAAAAAACATTTTTCTTATTAAACGGTTCTACTATCGGGAATTTAGCTATCGCTATGGGTTTAACCAAACAAGGACAGAAAGTTATTGTAAACCGAAATTGTCACCGTTCTATATTAACCGGTTTAATTATATCAGGAGCGGAACCGTTGTGGGTTTTGCCTGAAAAATTCAGCGATTGGGGTTTGTGGGGTAATATTAAAGCAGAAGATGTTGAAAAACTTTTAAAAGAAAATGATAATGTTTCGCTTGTTTGGATAACAAATCCGACCTATGAAGGGGTCGTATCTGATGTTAAAGCGATTGCGGATATTTGTAAAAAATATGATGTACCTTTGATTGTTGATGAAGCGCACGGCTGTTTATGGAATTTCAATTCTAAATTGCCTGAAACATCTTTAAATTTGGGAGCGGATATTGTTGTTCATTCTCTGCATAAAACAGGCGGAAGTATGAGCCAATCTTCAATGCTTCATATCAGTAAAAATTCAAAGATTAACGCAGAAGATGTTGAACGCTCACTAACTTTATTACATACAACAAGTCCTTCTTTGATGCTTTTAGGGAGTCTAGATGCTTCAAGAGCAAATTTGCAGAGTTCAAGAGGTCAAAGACAATTAAACCGCGCAATACAAAATGCAAAATATTTGCGCTCTGAAATAGATAAAATGGAACATATTCATCAATTAAAATCCGATTTCGGATATAAGACAGATGTTACCAAAATATTTATAAAAGCTGACGGATTATCAGGTAAACGTTTAGAATCAATTTTAGAGATTGATTTCGGCATAGAAGTCGAAAGCGCAAGTGATGCGGGTGTTTTGATTTTAAGTAATATTGGCAATAAGCGCTCTGATTTTGAATATTTGGCAAATTGTCTGCATAAAATTGATGAACATGATTATAAAGACATTTATTATCTTGAAAACAAAAAACATATGCCTATGTTAACGCCGATTATAAAGAAAAATTTGCGCGAAGCATATTTTTCACCAAAAGAAATTATCCCGAAAGAACGAGCAGTAGGCAGATTGTCAGGCGAAGTTGTTGCGGAATGTCCTCCGGGGATTTCTATATTATTACCGGGAGAACTCATAACTGAAGAACACATGCCATATTTAACGGATTATGAAACGATTGAAGTCATAAAAGAATAATTTATTCTTTAGAGAATTAAATCTATATTTTCGCCTAACTCTTTTTTAATATTTTTAATTTCTTTCAATTGTTCTTCTTTTGTTGAAATAGATTTTAATTTTTTTATTATGTCATCAAAAAACGTATTTTTTTGTTGTGCTTGTTCAACAATTTCCAACGCTTTATAGTTACATCCCTGATGACCGGGAAATTTGGTATGAACAGCATAATATACTTCTTTGGCATCATTATATGAATGAATATCCAATGCGCGCTTTAATAAAGGCTCTGTCGGGATTTTTTGTCCAAATGTTATATTATTTTGTATTTTCATACATACTTTAAACCCGAAAAAAATTTTTTTTGCCAATATCTTTGTTTGACATCATCTTTTGAAATAATATAATTTTTCTATGGCACAGATTATAAAAGTATTAAAAGGCACGAAGGATATATTGCCGCAAAACATTGAGTTGTGGCACTTTGTAGAGAAAAACGCAAAAGATATATTTTCTCGATACGGTTTTAAAGAAATACGCACCCCGATTATTGAAACAACAGATTTGTTTTCTCGCGGAGTAGGGGATACAACAGATATTGTTAATAAAGAGATGTATACCTTTGAAAAAAGTGAACGTTCTATTACCTTACGTCCTGAAAACACAGCAGGCGTTGTACGTTCGTACATAGAAAACGGCATGTCAAGATTATCAGCACCCGTAAAATTATGGTATGAAGGTCCAATGTTCCGTTACGAAAGGCCTCAAGCCGGTCGTCAAAGGCAATTTCACCAAGTCGGAGTTGAAATGTTTGGTATCAAACAACCTTCTGCTGATGCTGAAGTTATTTTAATGGCGGAAGATTTCTTAAAATCAATCGGCTTAGACGATTTATCGGTGGAAATAAATTCTTTAGGATGTCCAAAATGTCGTACGGAATTTAAAGAAAAACTCAAATCTGTCATAAAACCACACTTAAACGATTTATGCGAAGATTGCCAAACCCGTTTTGACAAAAATCCGCTAAGGCTGCTTGATTGCAAAGTTCCTGAATGTCAGGAAATATATGCAAAAAAAGAAATTCAAGAAGTTATTATGTCTGATTTTCTTTGCGACGAATGCCGTGAGCATTATAGCGAATTGAAATCATACCTTGATAAAATGAATGTAAAATATAGTGAGAACAAGCTTCTTGTCAGAGGACTTGATTATTACACAAGAACTGTATTTGAAATTAAATCAAACAATTTGGGTTCACAAAATGCTGTTTGCGGCGGCGGAAGATATGATAATCTTGTTGAACAGCTAGGAGGAGAACCTACTCCTGCTATTGGTTTTGCTATGGGCATGGAAAGATTAATATCATTATTAGAAGAAAAAGAACCTCAAAAACTTGATGGTTATATTGTTTCAAATAATACTCAAGAAGCATTTTTGTTAGCACAAGAATTGCGTTCACAAGGTTTAAATATAGAGCTTGATTTAACAAACAAAAAATTTACCAAACAATTGGAGAAAGCTTCAAAAGTTGCAAATTATGCACTTATACTAGGCGAGGATGAGATTGTAAATAACCAAGTTTCAATAAAAAATCTTAAAACAGGTCAACAATTTACCCTAAATCGCCATGAATGTTTTAAGAATATACGTCATGAAAATTTTCAAAATAATAAATAATAATATAAATGACAATGTAACAAAAATGTCATCAGATTGGGATGATATTACAAGTGTCCCTGATGCAGCAGAAACTTTAACCTCAGATGAATATGAAAAAAATAATCCTTTATGCGCGGATTTTTGGGTTAATCGTATTCATATTTGGCAATTAACAGACAAATACATTTCACCTAACGATGTAATTAATCGTTATAAAGAAAATTTTTAATATAATAATTCCATTACATGCATTAGAAAACTTTAATAATCCTTCGCCCATTTCCTCTTTTTAAATGATGTATAAAAAATACTATATTATAGAATAGAAATGTAAGAAGGAAAGAGTTGGGCAGGTTAATGGAACAAGATTTCGATTTTTCTTCATATAGCAGTATAAAACGTTTATCGGAAGATGAACTCAATGATTTATGGGAAAAATATCTTGTAAAAAAAGATAAAGAAACACGCGATAAATTGATTGTTCAGTATATCTATCTTGTTCGCTATGTAGTCGGTCGTGTAAAAGTATCTTTGCCTGAATCAATTTCGATAGAAGACATTGCGGGTTATGGAGTTGAAGGTTTAATCAATGCCGTTGAACGCTTTTCCCCGCATAAAAATTCCAGATTTGAAACTTATGCTTTAATAAGAATTCGCGGCGGAATATTAGACAAAATCCGCTCACAAGACTTTTTACCAAGAAGCGTAAGAAAAAAAATCAAAGAAATAAAACAGGCAATTGAGGAATTGAAACAAAAGTACGGCAGAATGCCTACAACAGCAGAAATAGCAGAATATATGGACATGGAACCTGCTAAAATTACTCAACTGCTTTCGGAAGATGTAACTATCACTTCTATATATGAACGACGCGGGTCTTCTGATGATAGCATGGAAATTATTGATACAATAGAAGATTCGCAAAAACTTAATCCTCACGAAATGGCAGAGGAACAAGATGTAAAAACAGATTTGCAGAGGGCACTTATGAGATTACCGGAAAGAGAACGTGTTTTAATGGTTTTATATTATCAAGAAAACATGACAATGAAAGAAATCGGCGAAACTTTAGATATGTCAGAATCAAGAATTTGCCAATTACATGCACAAGCCTTAATGAAATTGAAAAACATACTTAACGAAGCACGAGCAAACAGGCTTCAACAGTCTATTATTTAATTTTATTTTTAAAATCTATTGTTGTGCGAGTTTTTCACGAACTTCTGTTTCAACTTTTGCTAAAATATCAGGATTTTGTTCTAAATATTCTTTAGCTTTTTCACGTCCTTGACCGAGTTTTTCTTCATTATAACTAAACCAGGCACCTGCTTTGTTTACAATATTCAAATTAACTGCAACATCAAGAATATTGCCTATTTTAGAAATACCTTTCCCAAAAATAATATCAAATTCTGCAGTTCTAAATGGAGGCGCAACTTTATTTTTCAAAACTCTCACTCTTGCATGAATACCGATTTCGCCGTCATCGCCTTTTAGTGTTTCTGTTTTACGAATTTCCATACGAACTGATGCATAATATTTTAATGCATTACCACCTGTTGTTGTTTCAGGATTTCCATACATAACACCAATTTTCATACGCAGTTGGTTAATAAAAATAACTGTTGTACTTGTTTTCCCGATAATGCCTGTCAATTTTCTCAGTGCTTTCGACATCAAACGGGCTTGCAATCCCATTTGCTGATCCTCCATAGAGCCTTCTATTTCGGCTTTTGGAACTAATGCGGCAACAGAGTCAACAACAACAATATCAACAGCCCCTGAACGAACCAATTCTTCAGTAATATCCAGAGCTTGTTCGCCTGTATCAGGTTGAGAAATAAGTAAATTATCAACGTCAACACCTAAATTTCTTGCATATTCGGGGTCAAGAGCATGCTCTGCATCAACATAAGCAGCAATACCGCCTTTTTTTTGACATTCCGCAACAATGTGCTGTGCCAAAGTTGTCTTACCGGAACTTTCCGGACCGTAGACTTCTATAATACGACCGCGCGGAACTCCGCCTATGCCCAACGCAACATCTAAAGATAAAGCGCCGGTTGGAATTGCATCAACGCTCACTGTTGCTTTATCGCCAAGTTTCATGATTGAACCCTTGCCGAAATCTTTTTCGATTTTTTCTATTGCAAGTTTTAGTGCTTTATTTCTTTCTTCAGATATATTCACTGCTTCTGCTTCTTTTGTAGCCATTTTTATTTCCTTATATAATTTTGGCGGGATAGGTATCCCGCCCTACATACTAAAAAATTATCCATTTTTAACTTTCATTTTTTCATTTTAAATGGAATTACACAACTTATAACCTTCGCAGATTAATAAATTATTCCCAAATATAAATTTCTTTTTTCTTATAAAATCCTAAGCCTACAGGTTTGTAGCTATTTAATTCATTTTTCAATTGATAAACTTCTTTGTTCAAGTCAACAATTTTTTGTTTTAAAGTTTCGTTATCAGTTTTGCAACGAATTAACTCAACTACAACATCATCCATTCCTTCAAGTTTTTCGTCAATAACTTTTGAAATTTTTGCGCTCAGTTTGTCTTCTAATTCTTGCAAAGACGTCAAAATACTTCTTATTGCAGGTGATACTGCAGAAGTTGTTTCAACAGCAACAGGAGCCTTTGAAATAGGATTTGACATCCCGTTATTCATTTTTTCCTGAACTTTTCTTAAATTTTTTACTTCATCATAAGAAAAGTAAGTATACCCCTTTTCATTCTTCCTTGGTCTGATAGCCGCTTTTTTACATAATTCAACAATTTCTTTATTATCTGTTTTTAAAATATTTCTTACTTCTTGCGGTGTCAAAGTTCTCTCTTTTAATTCTGTTTGTGTCATTTGCATATATCCCTTAATAAAAACATTCCCAATAATATAATATTATTATATTTTTTGTAAATAAACAAATTTTTTACACTTATTCATGAAGAAATGTTACAAAATATGATGCCGTTATTATTATTACAAAAAGCTCTTTAAATTACTAATCCATTTGGTCATAAATCTTGCGTACTTCTTTAATATCTTGCCACATTAGCCATTTGGGTGACCCTTTTTCTCTGGAATCATTTCTTAAGAGATAAGACGGATGAAAAATCGGCATCATTTTTGAATAATGAGGACCTTCAAACCATTTCCCCCTTATTTTTGTAATCCCTAATTTCGTATCAATAAAAGATTGAACGGCAACTCTTCCGCATAATAATATTATACGCGGTTTTAGGATATCAACCTGTGCTTTTAAATATTCCCAACAAGCTTCTTTTTCTTCTGGTAACGGATCACGATTTTCAGGCGGACGGCATTTCAGAGTATTACATATATAAATATTTTCATTACGGGAAAACCCGACACAACCTAAAATTTTATCCAAAAGCTGACCTGCTTTTCCGACAAAAGGTTCTCCCTTCATATCTTCATAATACCCGGGAGCTTCTCCGATAAGCATTAATTTAGAATTGGGAACACCCCCCGAAAAAACGGTATTAGTCTTTGTCTTGCATAACGGACATTTATTGCAGACTAAACATTTTTGCTTTATTTGTTCTAATTGTTCTAATTCTGTCAAAAGCATAACCCAATACTAACATAAACTAAAAACAAAATGCCATGACATACTTGCCACGGCATTTTATTTTATTACTTAAAAACTAAGCTTTAGTAACTTTTCCTGCTTTAATGCAAGAAGTGCATACTCTGATTCTTTTAACAGAACCGTTTACAACAGCTTTTACTGATTGTAAATTAGGCTCTTGAGTATGAACATTTTGTTTATTAGAGAAAGATCTGTCTGCAGATTTTCTCGGTGCTTTTCCGCATATTTCACAATGTTTTGCCATAATTATTTTCCTTTATATTAAATGTGTACTACTCTAGAAGTTTAGTCCGGCTTCTCTTGCCGCATCTGCTAATGCTGCAACTCTGCCGTGATATAAAAATCCGCCACGATCAAATACTACACATTCAATTCCGGCTTTTTTAGCTTTTTGTGCTATTGCTTCACCGACAACTTTTGCAGCTTCTATATTTCCGCCGTGTTGAACTTTTTCTCTTAAGTCTTTATCATTTGATGATGCTGATGCAATTGTTACATGGTTATCATCATCTATTAATTGTGCGTAAATATGTTTTGTACTTCTGTAAACAGCCAATCTTGGAAATTCAGAAGTTCCTGCTAATTTTACTCTGATTGATTTGTGTCGTTTTTGAACGATTGGTTTTCTTGCTTTTTGTTTAATCATTTTTCTTTCCTTTCATTTTACCCAAACCTGCTTGAAAAACCACTTCAAGAGTTTATATGGGCTTAATTTGTTACCTTTTCCGCCTGTACAATCATAGATTGCTTCGTTCCTTTCGCTTATGCTTCAGTCACAACGGCGGTTATATAATGTTTCGCAACCTGCTTGTCTTGTTATCCGACAAGCCAACCCGTTGCTTCACATCGGCTAAAGCCTATTTCTTACCGGCTTTACCAACTTTACGTCTGATGTATTCACCTTCGTATTTAACACCTTTTCCTTTGTATACTTCAGGCGGACGTTTTGATCTGATTAAAGCGGCAATATCGCCTACCATTTGTTTATTTGCGCCTTTTACAGTAATATTTGTGTTGTTTTCAACTGTAATTGTAATGCCTTCCGGCGGTTCAATATTTACAGGGTGTGAATATCCTAATGCCATATTTAATGTTTTGCCTTGCATTTGTGCTCTGTAACCTACACCGTTAATTTCAAGTTTCTTTACGAAACCGTCTTTAACACCTGTAACTGCATTAGCAACCAATGTTCTTGACAAACCGTATAATGCATCGGTTTCACGAGAAGTGCCTACTTTTTCTAACGTTAATACGCCATTATCTAATTTTACAGCGATTTCAGGACGAACCGTAACTGTTTCAGTTCCCAAAGGTCCTTTTGCGGTAACTGTTTGGCCTTCTACTTTAACCTCAACACCTTGAGGTACTTCTATCGGTTTTTTACCTATTCTTGACATTTTTATTTTCCTTTCGTGGTATATGTGATAACTTTGTCGGGCTTTTCTACCAATTGAACCCTTGTTGTTTTTAATGATTTCCGCCTGTGCAATAATAGATTGCTTCGTTCCTTTTGCTTACGCTTCGGTCACAACGGCGGTCATATAATGTTTTGTGCCCCGCTTTATCTTGTGGGCTACTTGATTTTACTTATGCTCTAATATACATAGCAAAGAACTTCGCCGCCGATGTTTTCTTTTCTTGCTTTTCTGTCTGTCATTAAGCCTTTGCTTGTTGATACAACAGCAACACCCAAACCGCCTAAAACTTTTTGTAAGTTTTTAGCTTTTGAGTATGTTTTTAAACCCGGTTTTGAAACTCTTACTAATTTTGTGATAACAGGTTTGTTGTTTGAATCATATTTCAAAGAAATAACAATCACTTTGAATTTGCCTTCTTCTTTTACTTCATAATCAGCAATGTAACCTTCTTCTTTGAAAACTCTTGCAAGTTCTACTTTCAATTTTGAAGCAGGAACAACTACTGAATCATGGGATGCCATAGCTCCGTTTCTGATTCTTGTTAGCATATCTGCTATCGGATCTGTCATTGACATATTTTTTTCTCCTTTTTGTGAAACTTACCCGCAGTTCATCAGGCAGTATTTCTAACTATTACACCGCTTACCGAATTAATTCTGCTTTCACATATTTGAAAAGCTTTTTTCGGCAGTTCGGAACTGTAAACATAGAATATCATGGAAAAATTTTAATTGCAAGGGGGAGGGTAATTGCAGCTGACAGTGTCGCATAAAACGCACCCCGTCATTGCTCGAGGGGGGGGATGACATCAGACATGTCATTGCGAGCCCAATAGGGCGTGGCAATCCCATTGATATAATATGTCAGCTTGCAATTTGCCAAATTGTATCAATGAGATTACTACACATTCTTCGAATGTTCATAATGACATGAAGTTGCGTGGGCAGGCATTTTATTTAATGGAAAATCGTTTCGGTTCATTCCCCCTCGCCGAAGGTGGGGAGAAAAATCAGTTTGAACTTATAAAAAATAAAAAGCAGTCCGTAAGCCGTGTTCTGTTTTAGATAATCATCTGTCTGGTATTAAGATTACTCTTAATCTCTAGCGGTTCTTTCTCAAAGTAGGCGAACAACCCTTAAAACCTTTGAACTCAACCTTGCATCCGACATGGGTTTACCTAGCCAAAGCCTTCCGACTTTGCTGGTGAAGCTCTTAACTCACCGTTGCACCATCGCCTGTGATTTTTCAATCCATCGGCAGTCTGCAGCTTTATCATTTTCCCGCCTGTGCAATCATAGATTGCTTCGTTCCTTTCGCTCACGCTTCAGTCACAACGGCGGGCATATAATGCTCGTACCTTGCCCGTTTCGCTATCGCGAACCGACACCTGCACCGAGCACCTGCCAAAGCATTCATTTCTGTGGCACTATCCGCCGGCTCACGCCGCCCGGAGTTTCTCCGGATGTCTGTTCTTGGATGCACGGACTTTCCTCACAATTCCTACCTTTCCCCTCGCCCTTTGGGAGAGGGTAGAATTTCAACTTGAGCAATTTGCGAAAGTCAGAAATTCGGGTGAGGGTTTGCGCGATTATCCGACTGCTTTTTATTTTATTGTCAATTTTCTAATATTTTGTCAGGCTAATACCTGACCTATCATTTAGTCACTATTTATTTTTTTATTTACGTTAATGGCTTGTGTTGTCCAACTACCCAGCGGAGTAACATCACCATTTGATGCAACCTGAAATGCTGCGACGTCACAATCACTTTGACAATTACCTGCTAATTCCAATAAGGCATTGTTTCCCGCATCTGCACCACCGCCTCGTTCATCACCATTTACATCCACTGCTATCAAAAAGGTTCCGTTGTTATTTTGAATAGCCCAACTCATTCCGTCTTTTGTTGCAAATCTAATCGGGTTATCATTCGGATTACCTTGGTTATTTGGATCTAATTGCAGTTGCTCTCTAAATAACGTGAAAAATTTTGTTCCGGCATCACCTTCTGTCGTGATTGTTCCTTGATTTGAAGTACCGCCCCACAAATCGCAATCAGCATATCCCCATCCGTTTGCCAGTCCCACTCTGTCATCTTCGTCAGGATAGCAGGCTGAATCGTTTAATAAATTGCTTACTGCCGTTTCTATTGTGTAATGGGCGCGTTTTGCCATCACTACCTTTTGGTTTGGCATTATATTCATAATTAAAGGCATTAATATCGCAATTAAAATACCAATTACAGCCAATGCAACAAGCAATTCAGCTAATGTAAAAGCGCTTTTATTTAATTTCATCCTGTTATCCTCATAAATATCTACATGGTTAATTATACCATATTTTATTGTTTTTTTCAAACATATATGCTATAATGGTAGCAGTTTTAAACCCGTTTAAATATTAAGATAATTGTAAAATTTTGTTTACAAAATAGCAAAATAATGCATTTAGATGAGTTAGAAACATGTCGTATATTTTAAAATATATGGTAATGAACTTATAAACACGGAGATTTGAGTATTGCTATGCAATCTTGAATTGATGGAAAAAGCAGAAGGTAAAATATATGGTCGATAACAGATCTGCCGGATATTTCGGTATTGGCGGGGCATTCAATTTTAAAAGCGGAGATATCTCAGGAACAGCAGCTAAATTGTCTGATGATAAAATGGGACAAGGGGGAGAATATTTCGCTCAACAACAGCAAGAAGAAGAACAAGACCAAATCCAAACAAATAAATATATGGATCAAAGCGCCGTTTTGAGAGCAACACTTAACTCTCTTGCAATGATGAATGTTGCTAACGTTATCAATTCAAATAAACGTAAAAATTCTGCTCTTGACGAAGAAGAAGAAAAAATTACAAACGATCTAAAAGAAATGCTTCGTGTTCAAAAAATTAAAAACCAATCAGCTTATCAACAAAATGATGAAGCTTAATTCAAAAACATTTTTTGGTATTTTTTAAAATATTTATCTTTATTTTTATAAAAACATTAAGTTATGTAAAGATATCATATTTTCATGTTATTTTTCCGGAAAAATGGGAATATAACATGTAGAAACCATTTTCTTTTTCTTTATTTTCTCCTACACTATTATGGCCGTCATCAGCGGCTATTTTTATTGGGTATTTAATAAAAGTAAGTCTGTTTATAGCCTGCCTTCTTGCTTTCCTGCCCGCTGAACTTCTTATGTTCATTAATATCTTTTTGTTAATTTTAAAATATGTTGGAATTTTAGCCAGCCTAAAACAACATGTTGAACATTATCAATTCTTATAACACTTGCATTTGGCGTAACTCCGGGTTTTACCCAATTAGCAGAATTTGGCAAACCGCCTGCGTTAGTTCCTGTTTTTACCTGAACTCGGCTTAAGAAATAATTCCCCATGGATAAACCTTTTAGAATTATAGCTTTCATTTGTTTATTATCCGTACACATATAAATAGAGGCCAAACCTTCCATAATTGTACCCAAACTGCAAGGTCTGATATTATCCTTAAATGCTCCGTAATAGCTGTTTTTTGAATTTGTTATCTGATTACTCAACGCAGGAATAGCCATTTGTTCCGCATAAGCCTGCATCTCATTTTTTTCCTCCGGAGTTACAAGTTTATTTTCGATAAGTTTTTCTATTACCAGAACAGACCAATGATCAAACGGCATGTCTAATTCTAATGTTTTTCTTGTTTGTATTATATTCATTATTATTTTTTTTACAGCATCAAGCCATTTTTGCTGAGGGTCAATCTCAAATAAATATAATAAACCCGAGGCTGCTTCGCCAGGATAATATATCGCTTCAGCTTCTTTGTCTATTTTATCCTCAAGCATATTGTAATACGCAAATACTTTGCCGTCTTCGTCTGTCATTGATAATATAAATTCACCCAAACCCCTCAATAAAGGTAATTCAACTTCTTTTTCGTTATATAAATTGCATAATGCGCATAATGCAACCCCTGCGGCTCCGGTTTTTGCTATCGGGAATTTTATGCCTTCCTCCTGCGGACGGGAAACTATTATATACCTTTTATCATCTATTTTTTCTATATATCTGTTTATGAAATACTTTGAAGACAATATTCTTGAATCATGAAACTTTGTTTCCAATCCCATTTTTTCATACATATATAAAGCATACAAAGCCCCTGCATGACGTAATGAATTGTATATTTTATTTTCATATTTTATTTCAGGATTAACATTTTTTCTATATTGAAATCTTCCTGTTTTTAATATACATTGGCGCAAATAATTTGCAGATAACGATATTTCATAAAAATACGGTAAATCTCGTGTATTTTCATGCGTACTTTTTTTGGCATCTTTTGTTAATATGGCAACAAAAGTTACAACTATTATGACAAATATCGTTGGTACATATATTGTTGGCGATGTTAAATCAAACATAAAATAATTATATCAAAGTAAAAGAAAATAATAATAAAGCATTTGTATGATTTTTTATGTTTTCTTACAACTTGAAAAATATAATAAATCCTGATTAAATAAAACTATGAAAAAATATTCCGCACAAAATCCGCTATTATTAACTCCCGGTCCCGTAATGGTTTACGACAGGGTTTTAAAAGACCTTTCAAAACCTGTTATCCCGCATAGGAGTCAAGAATTTAGTGCAATATTGGAAAGCGTTTATTCAAACCTTAAATATGTTTTTCAAACAAAAAATAATGTCTTTATGTTCCCGTCAAGCGGAACAGGCGCAATGTGCGCAGCATTAGAAAATTTAATCAATCCGAATGATAAAGTCCTGTCACTCGTTTGCGGAGTATTCGGAAATCGCTGGGTCGAAATTGCGAAAAACCGTAAAGCCGACGTTCATAAGATAGAAGTTCCTTACGGTAAAACGATAACAGCCGAAATGACGGAAGATTTTTTATCAAAAAATAAAGATACAAAGATAGTAACCCTAACACATTGCGAAACCTCAACAGGTGCATTGAATAATGTCAAAGAAATTTGCTCGGTTATCAAAAAATATAATGCAATCTCCGTTGTTGACGGAGTTTCAAGCATCGGGTCATGCGAATGTATGCAGGATGATTGGGGGATTGACGTTTTGGTTTCCGCATCACAAAAAGGACTTGGCTGTCCGCCGGGGTTAGGATTTTTGAGCGCAAACGGTAAAGCTTGGAGATTATATGAAAATTGTCAAAACCGTTCATACTACTTCAATTGGGGTTATTATCAAAATGCGGTCGAAAATAATTCCGTTCCCTGCACACCTGCGATAAGTTTAATTTTAGGACTTGATACTGCACTAAAAATAATTAAAGAAGAAGGAATAGAAAATTTAATTGCAAGACGCAAAAAATATTCGCAGAAACTGTATTGCGAACTAAAAGATTTGGGGTTTGAGCCTTTGACTTCAGACAATGAAACGAGTTCTGCCGTTGTTGCGGTAAAAAGTGAAAAATCCGAAGCCGTCCGAGAAATTATGAAAAAAGATTTTCATATAATTTTAGCGGGCGGTCAGGCAGAATTGGCTGGCAAAATATTCAGAACAGGCACTCTCGGAGATATAACCGAAGATGACATCGATTACACCTTGAACTCTTTAGAAAAAACTTTAAAAAAGATTTAATTCATACGTCCGTATCTGACACAAGAGTAAATTAAAATATAATTGTAGATTTAATGCAAAGAAAGGCGGTAAAAATTATGAAAAAGCCTAAAAAAGAAACCCTTGAAGAAGCATACGAAAGAGTGTTTAACTATGACCCGACCATTGAAGAAGTTGAAGCCAAATATGATGACGAATTTAATGAATGGCTTGATAATCTTGAAGTATAGAAAAAGTAATAATGCATTTTAACAAAATTTATGAAATTAAAATTCAACATGACATGACACGCATTTATGATAACATTTGATTTAATAATGAATATATACTGAACGTTAATATAAGAAACGCAAAATACTATTATTATTCAAATAAAACATATGAAGAGTGTCAAACAGGATACCGAAACAGGAGTTACCATACAAAATACGGGAAATGGATAAGAGAGGTATATGATAATGATTAAATACATGAAACTTACTATTTTAATTTTAATATTTCTTGCTCTTGGAATTTATAGTGTTTTTATCGAACCTAACAGGCTTGTTATTACCCACTATACAATCCCAAATCAAGAATTGCACGGTATAAAAATCGCTTTCCCGAGCGATATACATATCCGTCCGCATCAGGGGAAAAAATTAGCACGAATCGTCAAACTTGTAAACGAACAAAACCCTGATATTATTCTTTCTGCGGGAGATTTTGTTTCAGGACATACAAAACGTTCGACAATGCCAATTGAAGATATTGCAAAAGGATTAAGCAAAATGAAATCTAAATATGGTATCTATACCGTACTTGGCAATCATGACGGTTGGTATGGCAATGCACGAATTACAAAAGCTCTTGAACAAAACGGAATTAGCGTACTTGAAAATGAAAACCTGAAGCTGAACATCAATGGTAAAACCGTTTATCTTGCGGGAGTTGAAGATATGATGACAGGCAATCCCGATATTGAAAAAGCTTTAAATAACACCAAAGCTCCAACTATTTTGATTTCACACACTCCTGATATTTTTCCATTGATAGAGGAAAATGTGGATTTAGTACTTGCAGGACATACGCACGGCGGACAAATCAGGATTCCTTTAATCGGTCCTATTTTTACGGCTTCACGCTATCACGATAAATATGCAAAAGGTCTTATAGAAGAAAACGGACAGAAAATGATTGTATCAACAGGTATTGGCGAAAGCATCCTGCCGATTCGTTTCAATTGTCCGCCCGAAATCGTTATAATCGAATTTGAATAAGCTTTACACAAGTCGGGGGAAAGACCGCTCTCCGACTTACTTACATTGGATTACGATGTGAATTACTTTTACCCCTTTTCGGATTATAGAATTTGTATGAAGTCAATACGGATTTGAAAATTTCTTTCGGAGTTGCATTTTCTGAAAGTTCCATACTAAATTCACCCAAAAGCTCTTTTGTTTCCGCACTATATATCTTTGTTTTGTTCAATTCATCCATTTTTGAAAAAGATTTGTATTCATTAGGATGTTCCGATTTAAACGCTTTTCGTCTTTCATCCGCCGAAACATTTGCAGCCATATCAATTATATTTTTCTTCTCTTTAAATGAACTTGATTGCCAATCTTTTGATGATACATAAAATTTATTTTCATCTTCCGTTATCTCGTGAGATTCAAAATACAAGTTTGTAAGACTGTTAAAGAATTTTTCTATTGAACTTTCAAATTTGTCAGGAGTATCTGCTTTTTGTTCAATAGCAGAAGGTGATTTGATATCACTTGAAAATTCTTGACTTGTTCGGTCAACACTTAATGTTCCTATAATCGCTATAATAAGAACAACAATTCCTATGATAAATAATATCCACAAAATAGGAACTACAACCAAATATATTATCAAAAATATAATCGCTTGTTTTTCTTGTGATTTGTTAAACTCTGATACATCAGTACACTTTTTATTTGTATATGCCCATTCGTTTCCTTTCAAACCGCAGTACAATTTGAAATACAAACTTAAGGGCGTAAACTGAACCAATAATTGCCATAACGGAATATAAGATTTATTAAATAAACCCCACAACCAAGTTCCCAAAAATGCACCCCAATTAAACTCTTTTGTAAAATCGTAAGGCAGGGTAGAACTTATCTTCCCTCGCTTAAAGAGTAATATAAGTCCCATTATACATCCCAAAAATACTACCGTACAATTCACAATCAACGGCAATAAGAAATATGCACACCCCGTAACGGAAATTACCGCACACAAAGTTTGTATAACTGTATTTTTTTCTCCGCAAATATCATTTAATCGTCTAAAAATATTTGATAACGAAAGAATACAAACTCCAACCGCACCCAAGATTATCCACATTTGCATCAATAAAGGTGCGTCAAGAAATAATTTATTGAAATTGAAACAATCTTCCAATGTTGAAATGTGATTATACAAATATGTCATATAAGGCAATGTTACAATCGCATTTATCGCACATATAAAGACCATATTCAAAAAATAATCTCTGCGCCCCAAAAATCCTTCAAATGAGAAAAATTTTGTATTCGGTTGAAGTTTGTTATCTTCCATATTTTTAATCTCCTATTCTAAAGCTCCTGATACTGCAGCAGCACCAATAATCATAGCAATAAATATCCAAACAATTATTGATACTATCGTAACAATTATACCTGCAATAGTCCATTTTTTTTGATTAGATTTGAAATGTTCAACGCTTTCAAAATGCTTATTTTGCCAAGCCCATTCATTACCTTTAAAGCCAAACCAGATATTCATACCTAAAGCGGCCAAACAGCCGATGAACGGTATAAATGCAACTAAAAACGATAACAATGTAATATACGTTTTATTGCCTATACCCCAAATCCAACCAAGTAACAATGCGCCCCAATTGTATCCTTTTAATTCTTCAGGCAAAACTGCCGCTTGACCGTTTCCTGAAGTATTTATAAATTCTTCTGACATATAAATCTCCTTTCATACTTGTACAAGTGAAATTTTATTAAAAATAAGCTCAATCATCATCATTTAAATATATCATTTTTCATAAGTTGAACATTTTAAATTTATATTGTAAAATTACTTTGTTATAAGAGGATAATAAGGAGTAATTATGGAAATATTAAATAAAGCCGATATAGGTGTATTCGGTGGTTCGGGATTTTACAGTTTTTTATCTGATATTGAAGAAGTAAGTCTTGATACCCCTTACGGCAAACCGAGCGACAGCGTTTTTATAGGCAAAATCGGCAATCACAGGGTGGCATTTATGCCTAGACATGGCAGAAACCATTCTATACCGCCGCATTTGGTAAACTTTAGAGCAAATGTATGGGCAATGAAGCATTTGGGATGCAAAAGAGTTATTTCACCATGCGCTGCAGGAAGTTTGCAAAAAGAAGTTAAACCGGGCGATTTCGTAATATGCGACCAATTTGTAGATTGGACAGACGGCAGAAAAACAACATTCTTTGAAGGTCCTGTGGTTCAACATCCGTCACCTGCCGATACATACTGCCCTGAATTAAGAAAACTTGCCGTTTCTACAGCTCGTGAACTCGGGATAAATGTTCACGACGGCGGTACTGTCGTTGTTATCAACGGCCCGAGATTTTCTACGAAAGCCGAATCGGCATTCTTTACCAATCAAGGCTGGCAGGTAATCAATATGACCGCATTTCCTGAAGCATATTTGGTTAAAGAATTGAATATGTGTCCGTTAAATATTTCTCTTATAACCGATTATGATGCGGGATTGGTCGGAGATGTTCCGCCTGTTTCCCACGAAGCGGTATTAGAAGTATTTAATAATAATGTTGAAAACTTGAAATCGCTATTATTCAAAATGATAGAAAAAATTCCGTCCGAATTGAATAACTGCGAATGTAAAAATTCAACAAATATTCAAGATATATAGGTTATTATGGCAAAATTTTTAATATATATAATAAGAATATTAAATTTGTATTTATATTTTGTTGTAGGAGCTTGTTTATTATCGCTTGTTCCGAATATAAATCCGAATTATCCGTTGTTTCATTATATATTTAAGTTTGCCGGATTTTATTTAATTCCGCCGGTGTTTGGAGTTTCATTTTCTCCTATGGCGGTTTTGGTATGTACGGCGCTAATTTCTATGGGGCTTGTAAAATTGTACGATAAGTATTATGCTTCAAAAGAGCCGAAAGTAATTGTGGTAAGTCCCGAAGAATTCATAAGAAAAATGGCACAATTTGAAAAAATAAAAAATAAAGATGATGAAACTTCATCAGACAATCAGGAGGATAAAGATTTATGATAGGTATAAAAATACTTCAGGCAATATCATTATTCTTTTATGTGTATATGATAATGATTTGTGTAAGATGTTTATTAACTTGGATTCCTAATTTGGATTGGAACTCAAAAATATTAAATCCGTTAAGAGCATCAGTTGATTTGTATTTGGATTTATTTAGGAAAATTATTCCTCCATTAGGGCCGTTTGATTTGTCCCCCGTGGTTGCCATGATTGTTCTTATACTTATAGAAAAACCTGTTATATGGATTTTCGCGGTTATTTTAAACTTGTTAGGATTATTAAAATAGGTGAATTATGAAAATAGTTATATACGGTGCAACAGAAATAGGATGTTTACTTGCAACAGAATTTTTTGAAGACCATGATATTACTGTTATAGATAAACAGGAAAACCGTTCCGAAGAATTTGACAAACTTGATATAAGTTTTGTCAAAGGTAACGCAACAGATATAAATGTTTTAAAAAATGCCGATATATTAAATTCTGATGTATTTATTGCCTGCACCGAACTTGATGAAGCCAATATTGTTGCCTGTTTATCCGCAAAAAAAATCAGCGGAATCAAAACAATCTGTTTTGTTTCAAAAGAAGAATACCACCATGCAATGGAACAGGACAAAACAAGAAATTATCTCGGGGATTTCTTTATTGATAACATAATTTGGCCTGAAGCTCTGTTAACTCAAGAACTTTTCAGAATAGTAACCGTTGCGCACGCACTTGATGTAGAAAATTTTGCAGACGGTAAAGCAAGATTACTTGAATATAAAGTCAAACCTACATCTCAATTAGTCGGGAAAATGGTTAAAGATTGCGGTTTCACAAAAGATACCGTCATTGTCGGAGTAAAACGCGGAGACCTATTGTTTATTCCAAACGGTTTAACTGAAATTAACGAGGACGATAAATTAATTTTCATGGGCACATCTCGTTCATTGGATATTTTAGCCGGAACATTTTTTCACGAAAAGGAACAGGTTAAATCCATCGCTATTATCGGCGGAGGAACTGTCGGAAGAATGCTTGCAAAAAATCTGGAAGAAATGAAAATTAAATCAAAAATTATTGAAAAAGACTACGACAGATGCGAATATTTATCTCAAGTTTTGAATACCACATTAGTTATAAATGGTGACGGAACGGATTTAAAACTTTTAGACGAAGAAGAAATCGGAAGCTGCGATGTTGTGATATCGGTTACAAATAATGATGAAAAAAATCTTTTAACATCATTACTGGTAAAACAACTAGGTGTAAAACGTGCCGTCGCAAGAGTTTCAAAAGTTTTAAATATTCCGTTATTTGAAAAAGTAGGAATAGATATTGCCGTTTCACCAAAAACTTCTGCAATAAACGAAGTACGAAACGATTTGGATGAAACCGATGTTGATATTCTGGCAACTGTGGAACAGGGTCAAGCGGAAGTCTTGGAAATTACCGTTAAAGAAGATTTTAATAATAAAAGAATTATGGATCTGAAATTTCCTGCTCCTGCAATTATAGGAGTAATACAAAGACGAAACCACGTTATTATTCCAAAAGGAGACACGGAATTAAAGTTGAATGATATTATGATTATATTCACAAAAGCGGAAAGTGCATCAAAAATAAAGGAATATTTTAAGGTAGTATAAAATTTATGCGTATAAATTATGTAGCAAATGCTTTAGGTTTAATATTAATGGATATAGGAATAGTAACATTTGTTCCTGTATTAGTTGCATTAATTTTTCATGAATGGAATTCCGCTCTGGCATTTTTTGCGGCAGGAATAATTGCTTTAGCATTAGGAGATATAGCATATAAAACTGACAAGAATAGATCAAAAGAAGATGAATTAAACGATATTAAACGCTCTGAAGCATTAGTTGTTGCATCATTAGCCTGGGTATTATTCGGATTTATTGCAGCTATTCCGTTTTTATTTTCAGGTTTCAGCTTTATTGATTCAATGTTTGAATCGGTTTCAGGGATTACGACAACGGGGGCAACTATTTTAACAGATTTTGACATCCCAAAATCATTATTATTCTGGCGTTCATTTACACAATGGCTCGGAGGTATGGGAATTATCGTCCTATTCGTTGCGATATTGCCCCAATTCTCTGTTGCAGGCAGACAGATGTTTTACGCGGAATCTCCGGGGCCAACTGAAGAAAAATTTACACCAAGAATAAAAAATACTGCATCAGCACTTTGGCTTGTATATACAATGTTGACATTACTATGCGCGATATGTCTGTTTTTTGCCGGTATGCCAATCTTTGATAGTATTTGTAACGCGATGTCAACACTTTCCGCCGGCGGATTTTCACCAAATGCAGAAAGTATCGGAGGATACCATTCAAATGCAATAATGGCTATTATTTTTGTATTTATGTTTATTGCAGGAGTCAGCTTTGTTGTTCAGTCAAAAGTTATTACAAAGATGGATTTGAGATACCTGTGGAAAAGCGAAGAATTTAAGCTGTATACAAAAATTGTTATTATTTTATCATTGATTTTAGGCGGATTTTTGTTTTTTGAAAATCATTTTTCGATATTGCATTCTCTTTCGGCTGCAGCATACCAAGTTTTATCAATCTCAACATCTACAGGAAGTTCCAGCGAGAATTATCAATTATGGAGTTTTAATTCTAAACTCATATTATTTATAACAATGTTTTTATCTTCCTGTTCAGGTTCAGCAGGTGGCGGTATAAAAATGACAAGATGGATGATAATATTCAAATATTTAAAAAATGAAATGTATAAAATCCTTCATCCTAATGCGGTTATGAGTATTAAAATAGATAATATTGTCGTTTCTCCGATTGTTATTAAACAAACAATATTTTTTGTACTAATCTTTTTTATAATTTTTGGAATCAGCGCATTATTATTAACTGCAATTGAAGGCGATATCGTTATAGGAACAACCTCTGCCATTGCATCATTAGGCGATATTGGACCTGCTTTAGGGCATGTAATAGGTGCTGACGGGAATTATTCAACATTAAAATCCGTAACCAAAGCTATTTTTATTTTTAATATGCTTATCGGACGTTTGGAAATTATTCCTTTCTTAGTATTATTCAGAAAAGAAACTTGGAAATTAAAATAACTAAGCAGTATAAACTTCGCTTAACAACCTTTTCCGATAATTGTTCATATACGTAGTTACATCAGTACTCCAAATTGCAGCTTTTGGCGGGCAATATGTCGGGGCTATTTTTGAAGGAGTTTTCTTTGGCGGTTTAGCCTGAAGATAATTCTTTCCGCTCAGTGTTTTGGCCAATTTATCAACGCAATCCGCAAAACTTTTTATATTCTTTATCCCCAAACCCGCGAAATTGTACGGATTTTTTTCGGGTGTAAATTTGCCCCAGGTAGATTCTTTTTGTGCTATGGCAATCATAAATAAGGCATTAACTCCGTACTTTTCTTGAGCAGCAAGAAAATTCTTTCCTAAACCTTTCAATTTTGTATTTTTCAAAATTAAATCCAAATCTGCAGCAGTACCTTCAAATTTAGTTGTAACATCGAATGTATTTTTATTCATGCTTTTTTGTAAACTTGCGCGAATTCTTTCGCGTGCAGGAGGAATTTTTCCTTGGCGCTCCAATGCTGCAGTAATATCACGCTCAGTTTGCTCCTGCATTTCAATATTTGCTCTGTCAACTCTCGTTGAAACGGGTTCATTAACCAATTTTTCCGTTTCAATACGCCGAGCTTCTGCTTCTGACATAATACTGTTTATTTTTTTAGACATAGTTCTCGTGCTTGGTCTTTTTGGAGCTTCTGTGTCAGTGCTCTGTACCGGACGCAAAATGCAATCCGCTCGTTGTATTTCAAAATTTGTCATAATTATTTTATCCTACGTTATTACACAAATAACATATCGGCACAACAAATCCATTTATTTAATAATTTCTGATAAAATTTACAAAAATTAAACTATTGCTCTTTTTTATATCCGCATTTTATTGAGGAACAGGTTATTACTTCGCCGTTTTTAAGGGTCTTTTTAACAAGCATACTGCCGCAGTTCGGACATTTTTCCCCTGTCGGTTCATTCCATAAAACAAAATCACATTCAGGATACTGATCACATCCGTAAAATACCGTTCCGCGTTTTGATTTGCGTTCAACTATTGTTCCTTTTCCGCATTTTGGACAAGTTACTCCTGTTGATTTTCTGTATGGTTTACGATGTCCGCAATCAGGAGAAGTACATTCCATATATTTGCCGTAAGGCCCTATTTTAAATTTCATATCAGACCCACATACAGGGCATTTTTCTTCACATATTTCCTGCTGTTGATTTTCGGAACTTTCTTCATCTTCTGTTCCGTCTAACTCCTGCAAAACATTTAATGATAAAGCTGTTTTACAATCAGGATAGCCCGAACATCCTAAAAACTGTGTTCCTTTTTTACTCGTTCTTAATACCATTGGTTTACCGCAATTAGGACATTTAACCCCTGCATTAACGGTTACTCTTTGGGCTGTTTGCATAACTTTATTGACTTCTTCCATAAACGGACCGTAAAAATCATTCAAAACCTTGAGCCATTCGACTTTTTTGTCAGCAATTTCATCCAATTTTGCTTCCATGCCTGCAGTGAATTTATAATCCATAATATCTGCAAATTCAGCAACAAGCTGCTTTGAAACCGCACGACCTAACAAGGTTGGGAACAGGGCTTTGTTTTTCTTTTCAACGTATTTTCTTGTTTGGATAACCGTTATAATTGTTGCATAAGTAGACGGACGGCCTATTCCGTATTCTTCCAAGGCTTTAACTAATGAAGCTTCATTGTATCTTGGAGGCGGCTGAGTAAAGTGCTGTTTTGGTTCAACCTTTTTACAAGCAACCTTATCGCCTTTTTCTAAATCAGGAATTTTTGCATCGGCTTCTTTACCTTCTTCTTCATCGTCGTCATTATAAAGAGTCAAAAATCCGTCAAACATAACCTTACTTGTACCTGCTTTTAGCGTATAATCGCCTGAAGTAATTTCTATTGATTTGTTAGCAATTTCAGCAGGTGCCATCTGAGAAGACATAAATTTTTCCCAAATAAGTTTATACAATTTATATTGGTCATTATCCAAATATTTTTTTATGCTTTCAGGCGTTCTTTCAGGATAAGCGGGACGAATTGCCTCGTGCGCATCTTGAACATTTTGTTTTCCTTTTGCATAAATATTAGGTTTTTGCGGATAATATTTTTCACCGTAATTTTGCAGGATAAAATCATGTGCCATATTCTGTGCATCATCAGACACACGGACAGAGTCGGTTCTCATATAAGTAATCAAACCGACAGGAGCGCCGTCAATTTCAACCCCTTCATAAAGTTTTTGAGCAACCTGCATTGTTTTGGAAACACCAAACCCTAACTTTGAACTCGCGGCTCTCTGCATGGTTGAAGTGATAAAAGGCGCACTCGGATTACGTTTTACCGTTCTTTTATTAACTTTATCAACTGCAAATTCACTATTCGGATTTGTTAAATAATCAACAATTTTTTGAGCTTCTTCCTGGGTTTTGATTGTTTTTTCTACGGACTTACCCTTAATTTTAGATAATTCCGCTTCAAACTGCTTGCCGTCTTTATCAAATAATGTATGAATAGACCAATATTCTTGCGGTTTAAAAGCTTCTATCTCGTCTTCCCTTTCGCAAATCATACGCAAAGCAACAGATTGAACTCTGCCTGCCGAGAGATTACGGTTCCCCATCTCTTTCCACAAAACAGGCGATAATTTGTAGCCTACAAGTTTATCTAAAATTTGTCTTGTTTGTTGTGCTTTAACCATATCCATATCAATCCCGCGCGGATTTTCTACGGAATATTTTACGGCTTTTGGGGTAATTTCGTTAAACACAATGCGATAAATCTTTTCATCAGGCACTTTTAAAATTTGACGAACATGCCATGCAATTGCTTCTCCTTCGCGGTCGGGGTCGGATGCAAGATAAATACGGTCAACTTTTTTTGCCATATCATTTAATTTACGCACAACCTGTTGTTTGCCCGGAATTATTTCAAACTTCGGTTCAAAATTATTATTTACGTCAAACCCCAAATTTTCCGTTGCGGAATCTTTAGTCGGCAAATTGCGCACATGCCCGTAACTTGCTTCGATTTGAAAATCGTTGCCTAATATCTTCTTTATTGTTTTCGATTTAGCCGGTGACTCGACTATTACTAATGATTTTTCTTTTGTTGCCATAATATTCTTCTTAATACCTCGTTTAAAAGAGAGGACAAATTAATATAAATTAATTATATCATAAACATTACGGCGTGGTTGATACACCGTCTCGCTATTTATATTGCTGCTTTGCTTCTTCCATTTTGTTAATGGATTTTATAAAAGATTCTCTTATTTCTTTTTGAATTTTTATGCGCTCATTTTCAGATTTTATTTTTACATCATCATCATAAAATGCTTGCATCCCATGATAGCAAGCCCATTGAGGACTTACTCTTTGGGTATTTTTTTCATCCCATTCTACAACTTTATTTGCAATATTTACTAAATCCTTGCTATCCATATTAACCATATATTGAACAGTATTCTGTGCTAACAAAGGATATATTTGAACCTGTGCAAATGCTGATTTATCTTCACAAGAAGCTGAATCTTCCATGCCCCTTAAACTTCCCAACAAATAAAAAAACACTGCAGCTGTGGCTTCGCCGTTTTTACTTAAATATATATCATCCGCCATCGCAATAAGATGTATCGGAAGCGCATTACCTGCTGCTAACACTTTTTCTTTAATAAATTTTTCTTTTTCTTCTTTTGATAATGCTTGATAATCTTGCGCCAGCTTTATCGGGTCATTTGCAAGTCTGTAATTTGTAACATTACCATTCTTTTCAACAATAATTTCGGGTTTTGAGAATACAGGCAGACAAAAATATAACAATAAAATCAAAATTAAACCGTATATATATTTCATTTTATTCATTTTACTTTCTCCATGCAAAACTTATCATACTGTTAATGATTTTTGTCATCATAATTATCCTTTTATATTTCGGTTACCCCCTCTCCAAGGGAGAGAGGACTGATTTTACTTATATCTACATTAAAATTTATACCGCCTTATATCTGTCGCCATTTGTTTGTTTAATCAGACCTTTTAATTCCATCGTTGTTAAATTCATCAACAAATTATCCAAACTCATGCCTGTTAGTGAAAGCAATTCATCAACCCCTTTTTCTTCAATTCTTAAATTCTCAAAAATCTTTTCTTCATCAGGAGTCAATGTCGGCAAAGTCAATTGAGTTTGAACTTCTTTTTTTATTTCCCATCCTAAAGCATCTAAAATGTCGTTACTTTCTGTTACCATTGTTGCGCCGTTTTTCAACAGTTTATAAATTCCTTCGGTATTCGGGTTAGAAATTTCTCCGGGGATACACATCAATTCTCTGCCCTGTTCTAATGTCAAATTTGCCGTTATCAAAGCTCCGCTTTTTATGCCGGCTTCGGCTACCAAAGTTCCGTAACTTAACCCCGAAACTATTCTGTTTCTTTGAGGAAATCTGAATTTTATCGGTTCAAATGTCGGATAATATTCTGTTACAACCGCACCATAACCGTTTTCAATATTTTCGTACAAAGTTTTATTCTGTGTCGGGTAAACATAGTCAAATCCGCTTGCAATGACACCGATGGTTTTTAAATTATTTTCAATGGCAGAAGTATGTGCAACAGTATCAATTCCGGAAGCCAACCCCGAAACAATACAAATATCAGTATTATTTAAACCCGAAATTATTTTTCTTAAATTATCTCTTGAATTAGAACTTGCCTTCCTTGATCCGACAACTGCAAGAGTTTTATCCAAATTACAATCAAACAATTTGCCTTTATAATACAAAACTGCAGGAGGATCTTCAATGTTTTTTAACATCTTGGGGTAATTTTCATCTTCCAAAGTTAAAAAATTTATCCCTTTTGACTCAACATCTGCAAAAACTTTATCAACATCGACCTTATCTCGCAATCCGATAAAATTCTGCGCCTTTTTTACACTCAAACCGTCAATATTTTCAAGTTCTTTTAAATTACAATTATACGCGCGTTCAATATCACCAAAATAATCATACAGTCTTTTTATAAACCGACTGTCAATTTGCTCTATTGATGAAAATGCTATCCAGTATTTGTAGTTCATAATTCACGCTTTTTGTTAGTTAATAATAAGATTATTCACAAATTGAAAATTGATAATTGAAAATGGAAAATTATTTCAGCACTTCGTGCAATTTAATTATCAATAAAAATACTTTTTCTATTGATTTTTAATCCTTTCTATAATTTTTTTAATATTTTCTTTTTCTTCTTCAGGGATGTCCATATTCAAATAATCTTCAAAATACTCAACCGCATCCTCATTATCCCCGCGAGCCATATATAAAATTGCAGCTTTTTTATAAGCAAGCGCCAATTTATTATTCCTTGCTATGCATTTTAAAAAGCTTGATAGGGCTTTATCAATCTCATCATTTGCCTGATAAGCTTCCCCTAAATAATAATAAATCCATTCGTTGTCTTCTTTGTATTCAACAACATTTTCAAAATTCTCGATAGCGGAATCGTAATTGCCCAAATCAAAATATATTCTGCCTAAATCATAATATGCATCATAATTGTCAGGTTGTTTATCCAAAATATATTCCAACTCATCAATCGCCAAATCGCGTTTGGCATCTTCCATATAAAATCTTGCCAGATAATGCCTAAACACCAAATCATCAGGCAAATTTTCTATTGCATAAGATAAAATATTTATTCCTTCTTCGTAGCGTTTTTGACGATAATAAATATCAACAAGATTTATATAAGTTTGCGCGATTCTTGAATTCAATTCGATACTTCTCAAATAATTTTTTTCAGCTTTTTCATCATCACCTGAATTTGCATAGCACAAACCTAAATTGTTATAAACCTCCGCATTTGAGGTATCTTGCTCTAAAACGGCGGTGAAATTATCAATCGCACCGTTCCAATCTTGTTTTTTAAAACATTCTATCGCTTTATCTATTTGTTCCATAATCTTACAATCCTAAAGACACATTATCATCCGTGCCTGAGCCGATATTTTTAATAACTGTTCTGGTATTACCTTGTGCATCAAAGCTTTTCGGCTTCATAACCATCTTGATTTTATCCGCATAAATCGTTCTGACCCCTTGAGTAATACTTGAACGACCGATAAAATACGCTTCGTTAGGTTTTGTTGAACCTGCTGCAGGATATAGCGAAACTTTCGGACCTGCCGCATAATAATCCTGATACCAAATTCTTACGTTACCGCTTGCGTTGAATACCGAACGTTTTTGATTATATTCCTGATAATTTGATTTTAGTACCAATTTCGCGCCGTCATCCATTATAGCGTTTGAAGTAGTATTACCATAAGCTGTTAGATTACCTGTTGAGGCTTCGTAGATAAATTTATCAGCTAAAGATTCGTTTTTCTCTTGTTTTACTCTCGCATTGCCGATTAGAACAAGTTTTTTCAAATCACCGTTTTTATCTGTTGTAATTTCTGCTTGGTTGGAAAAAGTTTCAATATCTTTATAAAGCATTGTGACTGCACCTGTTGCAACCATTACACCCGTTTTTGTATTGTATTCTTGAGTGTTCGCATTTATTACAACAACAGGAGTTTTTCCGTCAAATACTATCGATTGGGTATCTCCTTCGGCTCTTATTATTTTTGAAATTAAAGATACTTTCAAAATATTTGCTTTAACTTCTCTTTTTTTATTTTTCTTTATTTCAAAAGCATAAGGCTTGTCATAAAATGTTGCGGTTTCAAGTTTTTCGCCATCAACAACATTAACATCTGCGCTGTCGCCGACAACTTTTAAATCATCAATAGTAACTTTTACATCCCCGTTGAATTTAATTTTACTATCTTTTTCCGCATAATTTTGAGTTTTTGATTCAATAATCAAATCGGAAGCTTGAACCGCAATCCCAACCAACACTAAAATTGATGCTATTGTTATTAAAACTTTTTTCATACTATTTTTTATCCTCATAAACTTTTGATACCGTATTACCCTCTATTTTGAAACTGTCATAGTTAGGACTGATAATAATTTTATCAGCAGTTGATAACAGTTGATTTGCTTTTTGAATTTTTATGTGTCCTTCCGCAATGACAGGAGAACTTGAATTAATCCATGTTAATTTGTCGGCATTTAACGTTATTCCGTCTTTTAAAACAATAAACGTGTCTTTGTATAATGTTATTGCCTTTGTCTTTGAATCATAAGTGCCTTTTGAAGATTGAAGGCTCATTGAAACTTCATTATCTTTATAAAAATTTGCCAAAACATTATTTAATTGAGCAACGCCGTTGATACTGTTCCATTTACCGTTTTCGCCGTAAATTTCCCAATATTTAGTATCGTTTTTTGTTTCCGTTAAAATTATTCCGTTTACAATTGCCTGTTGTTCGTCTTTATTTGCTGCAACCTGCTGGCGATTAAAATCATGTGTAATAACTTTTGCCGTTAAAAACGCCCACAAAAGTACCATTGCCATGGAACCCGCAATTATAAAATATAAACGTTTTTTCTTTGATAATTTTTTCCAATCCATACACTGAAATTTTAGCACAAAATTTTAATCATGTGCAATATATTATTTTACCGCATTAACTGCATCAAGAACTTTATCTATCGCATCTTGCGGAGTCATTTCCGTTTTTTCTCCGTTTGAACGTTCTACAAATTCGACTTTTCCGTCAGCGATTGTTTTTCCTATAGTAATTCTGAACGGAAATCCGATTAAATCCGCATCTTTAAATTTAACCCCCGGACGTTCGTTTCTGTCATCCAGAACCACTTCCACGCCTGAAGATAAAAGTTTTTCATAAATTTCATTTGCAACATTCATTTGTTCTGCATCCTGCGTACTCACGGGAACAACAACAACATGATACGGGGCAATTGAAATAGGCCATTTTATTCCCCATTCGTCATGATGCGCTTCAACCGCTGCTGCAGCCGTTCTTGTAACACCTATTCCATAGCATCCCATTATATAAGGTTGTGTTTTACCGTTAGCATCAAGATAAACCGCATTCATCGGTTGAGAATACTTAGTCCCTAATTGGAAAATATTACCGACTTCTATCCCCCGAGTTACTTTTAGCGGTTTTCCGCATTGAGGACAAAAATCACCGGCTTCAACAAGTCTTATATCTTCAATTTGACTTGGTAATTCCACATCAACACCCCAATTTGCACCAACTAAGTGTTTATCAGTTTGGTTGATACCGATTACAAAATTTTTCAATTCCGTTACTGTTTTATCGGCAATAATTTTAATCTCATATTCGCCGTATTTTTTCAAACCTTTTGGCCCGATAAAACCTGCAACAGCACTAAAACCGTTTTCTTTCATTATATCTTCAATTTCAGCCGATGTCGCAATTCTAATATCAACTCCGCCTACTGCGTTCATCAATTTTGTTTCTTCAACCGCTTTATCACCTCTTATTAAAGCAATAACAGGAGCTTTATCAACAATATAAACTAAAGCTTTGCAAATTACAGTTTGAGGACAATTTAAGAATTTAGCCAAATCTTCTATTGAACCGGTATTTGGTGTGTCAATGATTTGTGCATTCTGCCAATTACCAACAACATTTGCTTCAGGCAAATTTGAAACCGCATGATTTGAATTTGCGGCATAATCGCAATCATCACAATAAAATACGTCATTTTCACCGGCTTCGGTATCTGTTATAACCATGAATTCATGCGAAACACTTCCGCCAATCGCGCCGGAATCCGATTGAACCGCTTTTGTCGGCAAACCGCATCGATTGAATATATTTGTATAAGCTTGCCACATATTTTGGTATTCTTTTTCAAGTTCTTCCTGTGAAGTTGAGAAAGAATAAGCATCTTTCATTATAAATTCACGCCCTCTTAACAAGCCAAAACGAGGACGACGTTCGTCCCTGAATTTTGATTGGATTTGATACAGATTAACAGGTAATTGTTTATATGATTTTAAAACATCACGAGCAACCGATGTAATAATTTCTTCGTGCGTAGGTCCAAGACACATTTCTCTGCCATGACGGTCTTTTAAACGCATCAACTCACCGCCGTATGCATTCCATCTGCCTGATTCTTCCCACAGTTCTTTTGGCTGAACAAACGGCATCAACAATTCTTGTGCACCTGCTTTATCCATCTCGTCGCGGATTATATTTTCAACTTTTTTCAGTACACGCCACATTAAAGGCAAAAATGTATAGACTCCGCTTGTTAATTTTTTTATATAACCTGCTCTTGCAAGCATTTTATGTGAAATAACTTCTGCATCAGACGGAAATTCTCTCATTGTCTGTACAAACATTTTTGACATTTTCATAATATTTAGTTCCTCTTTATCTCGTATTTTTATCTTAACACAAACAAGAAAAGGAACTTTATTGTTATTTTTTCAAATATGCCTTTGTTTGAGTGCTGGAGACATCAGGAGTGCGAGGTAAATATACGACTTCACAATAATCTTTCAAAAAATCAAATTTACCTTCCCAATCATCACCCATTACAAACACATCTATTTTATATTCCTGAACATCAGAAATTTTTTGTTCCCAATTGTTTTCAGGAATAACCAAATCCACATAACGACAGGCTTCTAGTATCATTTTTCGCTGTTCATAGGAATAATATGATTTTTTATTTTTTAACGCATTAAATTCATCTGAAGATAATGCTACAATTAGGTAATCCCCTAAGGCTTTTGCCCGTCTTAACAAATTTATATGCCCATAGTGCAGGACATCAAATGTCCCGTATGTTAATACTCTTTTCAATTTCTTAATCCTTAATTCCAATATGTTTAATTACATTTTAACATAAATATAAAATATTCAATACAACACAAAACACTATAAAATAATCTTATATATTTTTAGAATTATTTTGTTTTGAAGATACGGAATCTATAGATTTAATAACTTTTTTATTTTGGTTTGATTTATTTCTTTCAACTTTTGTTTTTGAAGGGTCTTTACCAATATTCCATCTAAAGCCTGCTTGCAATACGATACCGTTTCTTCCGCCGTTTCTTAACATTGTTTGGAAGAACGCCGTAAACTTATCTGACCAAGACTTCTGAATACCTACTCCATATTGTACATATGGTTTTACAGATAATTGAGGTAAAGCCGTTTGAGAGGCAGTTACGTGATTTCCGCCTGCGTAAATATTCCATACCATATCTATTCCGGCGTATGGCTGCCAGCCTGTTTTTGTATTGCCGATAACTTTTACCCCGGGTATTAATTGAATTGTATTCAAAGGATCAGAATCTATTCTTACACCTGCCGCATTTGTATAATCAAATGTATTTACAAATGTATAACCCGTATATAATGAAGGTTGTACTATTACTTTACCGCCCTTTATTTCCCAATTATAACCGGTTTTATTTGCGATACCTGCGGTTAACATTGCAAAATTGTCATTACCATACATTGTATATGCTTCAGCTGCACTCGCTCCTGCAGATAATGTTAAACCTGTAAAGAAGTTGCCTTTATACAATGTACCGGTTACACCCAATGTTCCGCCCTGTTGATTCATACTTATGCCGTCATAAGACATATGGTTTCCGTTATATCCGACAAATGCAGATACAACACCTTTATATCCGTGTTTTAGGTTGTATAAATCGGTATCACCGCCATATAATGCACCGTATGCTACATTCGATACTCCAGGGCCGCCTTTTAATTTAACTTTTTCAAATGTTGTATAAGGTTTTGTCCACATTGCCTGTGAGGTTTCAGGTATTGCAGATGTACGATATACAGGAGCTCCTTCAGATAATGCATAAGTGTTAATTGTTTCTGCAGCCATTCTTTGTGAACTTGTATATTTTGTATATCTGTTCATGTGGAAGAATGAATCTTGCAATGTTTGTGATTGTGTTAAAAATCCACCGATTTGTTGAGCTACCGAACTTGCCATAACAGCAGGGTTGAAATCTCTATATTGATTTCCTGTTCCTGCGTATGTCAACCAACCGCCTGATACATTACCATCTAAGTATCTGATTGGAGTTAATATTCTCGGCAATTTGAAGGTATCAGAAGTTACATTCTTTCTGCCTAATGTCGTTGTATCGCCTAAATGTACTCTGATATAATCTTTTGTTGTTTTACCTGTTATATTTACGCCCGTTACATTGATTGAACCGCCGTTATTCGTTACTCCGTTATTTAAGAATTTATCGGATGATTCATCATCTAATCTGAAATCAAGTTTTAATCCTGTTTTCTTATTGATTGTAACATTGCCGAGATTGATTGTATCTATTTTTCCGTTTCCTGAATGGATATTACCGCCGTTTGCTTCAAATCCCGCTACTTCTTTTTGATTACCAAATACCAAAGTACCATTATACAAAGCTAACGTGTTATTATCAAGATTGTTATTTAATACAACGGTTCCGTTATTTTCATTACGCAATTCGACACGGCCGTTTCCTTTCACGTCAACAACAGTTGCTCCGCTATCTACATATTTGATTGTTCCGTCATTGTTTATTGAATCACTTGTTAACGTTGCTATTTTTGTTGTTATTTCACCATTTGAAAGGTTTTCAACAACTGCGGTTATCACACCTTTATTGGTTACTTTTCCGTCATTGGTAAGTTTTGTATCAAGTTTTGAATTATTTGTTAAATTCGCGCCATTGTTGTTGATTACATCACCTTTAATTGAACCGTTATTTATTGCTGTACCGTTATTTATCAAATCACCGTCAACAGTTCCGTTATTAGTCAATTTAGCATCACTATTATTTGTTAAGCCGTCTGTTGTCTTAATATTTGAATTATTTACCAGAGTTCCGTCATTGACTACTGATTTTTGAGTTATATCACCGCTGTTTTTGGAATTACCAGTAAATGTTGTTGTACCATCGCCTGTAATAGTATTTTTGTTTTCTCCGCCTGTTAAATTCAATTTGCCTTCATTATCTATTTCGCTGTTTGCAATTAAATTATCAGCTTTTGATGTTAATTCACCATTATTTACGATTGAATCTTGTTCAACTTTTTCGGATACATTAACTTTTGCATCACTGCCAACGGTTGTAGTACCTGAAGTACCCGTGATTTTACCTGTAATATTTGTATCGGAATCAATATTCAAATCACCGTTATTAGTTGTATTTGCACTTAATGTTGTTGTGCCGTCACCGTCTATTGTTATTTCGGAACCGTCAGCGTTATTTACAGTTCCGCCGATATTCATATCTTCGCCGTTTAGAGTTAATGTTGCATTTGAATCTTCCGTGCCGTTATTTATTGCACCTGTATTATTTAATGCATCAGATATTGTTGCATCACCTTCGTTATTATAAGTGCCTGCATTATCTAATGTTCCGACTTCGGTTGTACCTTTTGTGGTTAATTCATTATTCGCATCAATTTGAACTTTATCTTGTTCTAATGTGTCGTTAATTGTTACATCAGCATTAACTGTTGTTGTACCGTCTGTATATGAAGAAATCTTGGTTGTACCGTCACCTTTAATACTGTCAATATTGTCTTCGCCTTCCAATACCAAATTACCGCCGTTGCCGTCAGAATCTTTATTATTCGCAATATCTGTCGTATTGTCGGTAAAGTCGGTGTTTCTTACATTAACGCTTCCGCCGTTATTATTTATTGCGGTATCAAATCCGCTATATTCATCAACATTATTTACGGATAATGTTTGGTCTTTATTAACAGTTATTCCTTCGGAATCACCTTCGCCCGTTACTTTATGACCGTTACCGCTTATTGATAATGAGTTACCATGTAATTCGCCTAAATCGCCGACTTCTTCATCATCATTCATAGCATAAACTTTTTGTTTAGTATCTGATGATACAGCAACAGGTAATGTTGAATATTCTGCTAATAATTGACCTCTTTGGTCATCATAAGTAACAAGGAAGCTGTCTTTACCGCCATTTTCAGGATTACTGTATAAAACGGTTGCTTCAACATTTGAACCTAAAGCCACATAATCTTTATTTCTTAATGTATCGTCAACTACATCCACATACATTGACATTTTTTCAATTGCATCAGACATTATGTTAATGTTATTTATCAATATATGATTTTTATTATCTTGAGCATCTGTTCCTTGTACAACACCTTTTGATGCGGAAATAACATCGGCTTTTTCTGTTGCAAAATCAGCATCAATATATAAATCTAAATTCTTATCTAATACGACTTTACCTAAATCAACAGGATTTTCGCCGATATAATCATCCTTTATAGATAATGTACCGCCGTTTGCCGTTAACTGTTTAGCACCGTTAATACTGCCGTCTTTTGTTAATTGGGTTACTCCGTCGGTTAATTTCAATTCGTTACCGCTTATTGTTTTATTAACGGTTAAATCACCGGTTACCTCAACAGTACCTGTTGAAGCTCCGCCATAATTATTTTGAGTTGTTCCGCCTGTTAATATTACATGGCCTGCATTTGTTACCGCACCCTTCAAATTATCCGCATTTGAAGTCATTTCTCCGTTTGATTTGTTAGAAATTGATGCAATAATATCATTATTATTTGTCCAGGTGCCGTCATTGGTTACTGTCGTTTGAGTAATTGTCCCGTTATTAACAAAAGTATTGCCTTGAGTATTTGCAAAAGTTCCGGCACCGGTTACTGCACCCGCATTAGAACCGCCGTTTGCTACTATTGAATTTTTGTTTGTTACATCAGCGCCGATGGTATTATCAAATTCGGCTTTTATTGTACCCTCATTTGTTAATTGAGCCGCTGCATCTTCTATCGTGAATGTTCCCTGTTCAATAGTTGCTTTATTAGTTGTTGAACCTGATTTAAGATTTGTATCGCCTGAACCCGTAATATTATTAGCAATTACGTTTGTTCCCGTTAAATTAACCTTGCCTGATGTATTAGTAATGCCGTTTGTATTACCCGAAATCTCAACATTTTTCAAGTTCAATACTGCATCTTCATCCGTTAATTCGGCTACTGAATTTGCGCCTGTTATCTTAACATTATTCAAATTCAATGTTTGCTCATCTGCTAATTTGAATAAGTTATGTTTTGTATTTTCTGAATCTGTACCGTTGATTGTCGAACGTACACCGTCTGCAAATACACCGTTTACGCTAAATTCACCTGTTGCGGTTGTACCTAAATCTTTTGTTGCAACATAAGTATCATCTTTTGTTACAAAATCAAAGGTTCTGTCATCTATTTGTGCGGTATTAACAAGATACAATGTGTCATCAAGCTTTGATACTATATCAGTTGCTTGTCTGTGATCAAAAGTAATTCCGATAGAATCATTTGTTGTATCTTTTGTTGCCAGACGTAATTTACCGTAATCATCGCCCCAAGTGTCAGTATGTTTGTATTCATAATCAAATTGGGTATGTTGTTTTATTTCTTCGTCAACCGAATCTATTATACCGCGAGCTATTAAGTAATTCTTATCACCCAATTGGCTCTTTACATAATCACTCAAATCAAGCTGTATATCACCGTTTTGAGCCTTTAATACTTGTACAATAAATTCTTTTCCGCGCATATCTTCAGGAATATCATCAAAACTTCCTAAAGTTATATTCAAATTATTTAATAATACTTTACCTGAAGAATCAGCACTTGTTGTTTGAATCTTATCAGCAAGTTTATTTGTAACATCAACATCTATTACCCATTTTGCATCAGTATCGGATGTTAATTTGTTGATTACAAATTCATCACCTGCGTGATTGTCTGATAAATCGACTGTTGCATCTTCAGTTGTTGTTAAAGTATCTGTCGTTGCCGCAAATGTATTCGTATTTATCTTTAATGTACCGGATGTTAATGTCGTATCAGCATTCGCTATCGTTCCGTTGATTGTAGATGTAGCTGTTCCGTTAATATCAACAGTATATTTTGCACTGCCTGTTATATTACCGTCAACGTAGGAGTCTTTAATATTAATTTTTGCTCCCGTATTAGATACATTAACTAATGCTGTTTCATTACCCGTTAATTTTACATTATCCAATGTAAATTCCGTTGCATTTGCTAATTCAAAGCCCGTTTTACAGTTTAAATCAACCGTTGATTTATTAGCACCATTCGTTACACCAATAATTGATACATCAGTACCTTTAGTTTCGCCAACCCCCGTTACTGAAGGATAGTTTTCACCGACTTTGTATGTTGCGGCAGTATCAAACGTAAATTGTTTTACTTCATTTGTATCCAATTGATTCCACAATGCTAACGTATCGCCCATCAAGCCTGTTTGTGTTCTTGTTGTATCCCAAACAGTATATTCATCTTTTACTTCCAAAGCGATTGAATCATTCGTTGTATTTGTTGTTGCTTCAACTAAAGTACCTTTTAAATCACCGCCGCGTTCGTATGTCTTATAAAGTTCCGTATACGCGGTAATTCTGTTTACGGTATCTTCTTCATCTCTTGATGTACGGCCTGCAAAATATTTTTGTGCCTTAATTTCATCACTCAATTCAAGGTATAAATTGCCGTTGCTTGCAGAATTTATTACCTGCGCTTTGAAATTAGGATTCAAATTCTGACTATCCAAGAAATTCAATCCCGTTATTGCAACTTTTCCTGAAGAATCAGCTCCGGCTACAAATTTATCAGCGCTGCCTGTTGATGTAATATCAATTGCATAAGAACCGTTGCCTGTTAACGTTCCTATATTGAAATTAGAAATCTTTGTATCTTGAGTAGAAATTACACCGTTATTAGCATTCAATGTTCCGACAATTCCTGCTCCGTCATACATATTTAAAGCTTGATTTACGTTTGTAATTCCGTTGCCTGTAATTCTATCAGATAAAGTTCCTGACAAATTCAACAAGTTTGCGTTATCAATTGTTCCGCCAACCGCTTGACGCGATGTGGTAAATTCTGCACCTGTTAAGACTTTTACATTATTTGCAATATTTGCACCATTTACTATTGTGCCGTTTATATTGGTTGTACCACCGCCTGTTACATCATAAGCCAAAGTTCCGTCTTTTTTGAAGGTCAAATCACCTTCATTTGCAACAGCATGGTCGATACCTTCAACATTTACAGTTGCAAACGCACCGTCAGATACACTCAATGCACCGTTTACCAAACCATCAGCCATTGTCAAACGACCGCCTGTTACGCTGATTGCTGTTTGAGTAATCGATGTATTTCCGCTAAATTCGGTAGTACCCAATTTAACTTCGGTATTACCTGCACCCGTAATATTATTAGCAATTACGTTTGTTCCGGTTAAATTAACCTTGCCTGATGTATTAGTAATGCCGTTTGTATTACCCGAAATCTCAACATTTTTCAAGTTCAATACTGCATCTTCATCCGTTAATTCGGCTACTGAATTTGCGCCTGTTATCTTAACATTATTCAAATTCAATGTTTGTTCATCTGCTAATTTGAATAAATTATGTTTTGTATTTTCTGCATCTGTACCGTTGATTGTTGAACGTACACCGTCTGCAAATACACCGTTTACGCTAAATTCACCTGTTGCGGTTGTGCCTAAATCTTTTGTTGCAACATAAATATCGTCTTTTGTTACAAAATCAAAGGTTCTTTCATTTATTTGTGCTGTATTTACCAAATACAACGTGTCATCAATCTTTTCATACTCATATCGATTTGCACTGCTATTTATTGTTATACCGATTGAATCATTGGTTGTATCTTTTGTCGCAAGCCCCAATCTGCCAAAGGTATCAAGATATGTATGAGTTCTCATGTAATCTTTGTCAAATTGAGTATGTTGTGCAACAGCTTCTTCTGTTGCTCCGGAATATGTTTCTGCCAATAAATAATCCGTATTGCCAAGCTGTTGTTGTTTTACATAATCACTCAAATCAAGCTGAATATTATTATTTTGCGCCTTTAATATCTGCATTATAAATGTCTTGCCGCGCATATCTTCAGGAATTGTATTAAATCCGCCTGCTGTTATATTCAAATTATCTATTTTTACAATACCGGATGAATCGGCTGAAACTGCATTGATTATATCATTTGTGAAATCATGTTCATTATTAACTGCAACATCAATATTCCATTTTGCTAAATTATTCGAAGTTAACTTATTAATTATATAAGTATCACCTGCTGCCCCGTTTGTTAAATCTACCGTCGCATTACTTGTTGTTGTTAAACTATCATTAGTATCAGCAAAAGTATCTGTATTGATTTTTAATGTGCCTGAAGCTAATGTCGCATCTGTATTTGTAACGGTACCATTTATTGTTGTAACACCCGTTCCGTTTATTGTTGTTGCAAAATGCTCCTCACCGACGATATTTCCGTCAATATAAGCATCTGTCAATGTTACTTTTGCAGCTTCATTTGAAACTGTCACTAAAGCTGTTTGATTACCCGTTAATTTTACGTCAGATAATGTGAAATCTGTCGCATTTTTAAGTTCAAAACCTGTCTTGCCATCTAAATCAATAGTAGATTTATTATTACCATCGGTTACACCTAAAACTGAGACCTTATCACCCTTAGTTTCGCCAACACCGGTTACGGATGCAAAGTTTTCACCAACCTTATATGTTTCTGCAGCATCAAATGTAAATTGTTTTTCTTGGGTTGTATCTAATTGATTCCACAAAGCCAAAGTGTCGCCTAAAAGACCTGTTTCAGTTCTTTGGTCATCTGCATCCCAAACAGTGTATTCATCTTTTATGACTATTGATATTGAATCATTTGTTGTAGATGTTGTAGATTCAACCAAATTACCGTATAAATCGCCGCCACGTTCTAAAGTGTGATAAAGCCTTGTATAAGCAGTAATTCTGTTAACTTCTTCTTCTTCAGGACGAGCGGTTCTGCCTGCGAAGAATCTTTGTTCTTTTAACGTGTCGCTTAATTGTACATAAACATCATCTGTTCCATTTGTATCAACAATTTGAGCTTTAAACGTCGAATCCAAAACAGAACCCGTTACAAAATTGACACTGTCTAATAATATCTTACCTGATGAGGTATTACCAACTATAAATTTATCTGCGCTACTTTGTGTGCCTGCTGCAAGAACATCAATAGAATATGTCGCATCACCTGTTAACGTTCCGATATTGATATCAGCATCAATAACTCCGTCTTGAGTTGAAATATTTCCGTTATTTGCATTCAATGTGCCGACAATTCCGGAACCGTCATGCATATTCAAAGATGAAATAACTTTTGTTACACCGTTACCTGTAATAACATCAGACATTGTGCCTGACAAATTCAATTTACTTGCGTTATCTATTGAACCGCTGACATTTTCTCTTGCCGTTGAAAATTCTGCGCCTTCTGCGATATGAACATCATTTTCTATATCTGCGCCATTTACTATATTTGCGGTTATGTTTGTTGTACCATTACCTGTTACATTTTGGATTAATGTTCCGTCTTTTTTAAGATTCAACGTACCTTCGTTTGCTACGGTTTGATTAATACCTTGAGTATTTACGGTTGCTGTTCCGTTTTGACCGATTGACAAAGCACCTCTGACAGAACCGTCAGTCATCGTCAATGAACCATCAGTAACATTGATTGCGCTTTGAATAATTGATGAATTGCCTGCGATTACAGTATTTGCACCTGTTACGTTAAAGCTTCCGGTGCCGGTTACGCTTGTTGTCAAATATACATCGCCGTCGGTTGCATTAATTGTACCTGCGTTGGAAATACCATATGAACTCTTTGTGGTATCCATCGAAACATTATCAAGATTTACAACCGCATCCGCATTTGTAACTTTTAATAACGCATTATTCTTATACGCTAAATTTGTAAACTTAACATCAGAAATATTCAATTCGGTATCTTTATCAAGTTCCCAACCCGAATATTTATGCATGTTGATTGTTGAAACCTGAGGATTGCCTTCGCCATCAAGCCCTGCAACACCTTTAACATCAATTTTTCCTGTTGCAACTTCATTCAAGTTATCGGATAAATGATAAATATTAGAAGAATCTTCAAATACAAATTCTCTGTCACCGATATCCGCTCTTGATAACAATTTTAATGTGTCACCTAACTTATAGCGCTGTTCGCCTGTTACCGTACGCATACGATAAAGTTTCAATGAGTCATTTTCGGTATCGGTTGTACCTAAAGCCATACGACCCCAAACTTCGTAATCCTGTTCGGTTTGAAAATATTCATCAGTCCACATAGTATGAGGATCAATTTCATCTGTTGAAAGAATTATGTGGTTATCGCCCAAATGATAATCGCCGTCTAATTGAGATGCAACCGTTTCAGAGAATTGCAATTGCAAATCGTCACTGTCGGTTTTTAGAATTTGAATAACATATTCATCGTCAATACTTATATTTTGAACTCTGCCTATAATATTGAATTCATCCAACGGAATAATACCCGTACCGCCATAAGCAACGATAGTATCGGTTTCGCGTTCTGATAAATCAATATCTATTGCATATTTTGTTTTGTCGCCTGCGGTCAGATTAGAAATTGTATATTCTTCAATTTCGTCGTTATTCATATAGATATAACCGCCGTCAGTGACAAGATTTGTATTATCGGAAGCGAATGTATTAGGATTAAATATCAAACCGCCTTTTGTTAAATTTACATCGGCATTATTAACCGTTCCGTTTAATGTTGTTGTATCAACACCTGACAATTCAAGATTAAAGTGTTCTGTACCTGTAATATTACCGTCAAGATTTGCTCCGCCGATAGTAACTTTTGCATCCGAATCAGTTACGGTAATAATATCATCGCTTCCTGCGCCCGTTATACGAGTATTATTAATATTTAATGTTGTATTTTCGCCGACAACAAACCCGTCGTGGTTTGCCAAGTCTATTGTAGATTGTTCATCACCGTTAATTAGACCGTTGATATTCATTATACCTTCGTTGGTAGTTCCCAAATCGTCGGTCAGGACATAAACATCTTCGGCATCATAAGATTCAAAAGTTCTTTCTTCCAAATCGGATTGGTTTACAAGAGTCAAGGTATCACCAAGCACTCCTGCAATCGTTGTATAATCATTCCAAGCCTGTGTTACATTCAAACCGATACTGTCGTTTGTATTTTGTGTAGTTGCAAGATACGCATCACCCCACAAAATACCTTCTCTTGTTCGGTTGTAATACTTGTCATTAAATCCCGTAACTTCTCTTATCGCATCTGCTTCATTACGTGTTAAATCTGATAAGCGGACTCTTTGAACGTTTTCTGACAGAGCAAGCTGTAATTCATCCGTATTACCTTTCAACACCTGTGTTACAAAATTTGTTGTATTGATTGAGCCGTTTAAGAAGTTAATATTATCAATCGTTACGGTACCTGATGAACGAGTATTTGATACCGTAATATTATCTGCTTTTTGGGCATTCAAATCCATATCAATATTGTATTTAACGGCATTAGCGGAAGTCAGACGAGACATTTGATAATCTTCGACGGTATCATTATCCATTCTCAAAGTACCGCCGTCAACATCAAATCGAGTAGTATCTTTCATTGTTGTTGCGCCGATTACAAGTTCGCCTGAAGCTAATTTTGCATTTGCGCCGGAAACATCACCCGTAATAGTTGTACGTTTATCGCCTTGAATATTCAGGGTAAATACATCTTCAGAATTGATATTACCGTCAATATAAGCGTTATTGAGGTTGACTGTTGCGGTTGAGTCTGTTACATCAATTACGTCTTCTGTGCCCGTAATTTTTACGTTATTAATATTAAATGTTGTCGGTTTATTAACGGTAAACAATTTATGACCGTCGGAATTGATTACGGAGCCGTCTTCTGTACCGTTTATTGAAAATTCACCCGAATATAGAGGTGTCAAATCTTCTGTTACAGTGTATTCATCATCCGTGCGGAAGTTAAAGTTACGGATTTCGTTGTTTCTTGATTCGCCGATAATACGCAATGTATCATAATCTTTATTAACCAACTGGGTAATAGAGTCGTTAGTAGTATCGGTAGTAGCAAGCGCATACCCTTCTGTTTGGTGATAAATTTCGTCATTATAAACCGTAGCGCCCAACGAACCGCGAACATCTTCTACAATATTGATGTGTTCAGGATTCAATTCCAATTGGATATTGTCGTTAATTGTTTTGAGGACTTGAACCGTTGCAAAATCGTCTTTGTTAGCCAAAATATTCAAATAATCAATATAAACTCTGCCCGATGAAGCTTCATTCATAGAGAAATTATCAGCAGTTTCATTATTGAAATCCACATCAATAGTCCATTTTGCATCATTGGTTGATGTCCAAGAATTGAAATGATAATCGTACGGTGTATCATTTGCGGTTGTGATATTTACACCGGTATTGGAAGTAACATCACCGCCTAAAATATCTGCGAATAATGAAATCTTAGAATCATAATCACCTGTTAATACGGCGTTGTAGCGTCTGTCCGTCCAGTGATTTACATCTGTTATGCCTTCAATAAATCCAAATCCGGTAATTCTGTCATTCATCAATATATGACCGCCGGTATCAGCTTGCAGAGTAAGAGTTGTATTATGAGTTACCATATCAATTGCGCTACTAAATGTTTGACCTTGATATGTTGCCGTGTTGCCCGTAAATTCAGTCAATCCGTTTTCACCTGTTGCAATAATTTTTAAATTTATGCAACTTCTTATGGCACCGCCTGATGCCCAGCCATAAGATGAAGTTGCTGCAGCTGTTCTATTTGTTGTAACAGAGTTATTTATAAATCTTGAATTGACAATACCGTTTGTTATTGCTGTATTGGTATTCAAATATAATGCTCCGCCATATGCATTAGCCGATGTAGATACGGTTGAATTGTTCTCAAATAAATTATTTTTAAACGTAGTAATTCTTCCGCTTGCACCACTTAGGAATAATGCTCCGCCCATAGCAGTACCACCACTTGCTATAGCTTTGTTATTTTTAAATGTGGTATTAGATAGTTCTCCTAACTTCGTATTGTCAATAAAAATACCACCACCATAAGCATAATAATTACCCGTTGATGTATGCTGAACATAGTTATTTTCAAAAATAGAGTCGGCTATTTTAGTTATCGGTGAACCGCTAAATATGGCACCACCGTATATATGTTGGTTACCGCCTGAATGCTTTGCATAGTTACCGTCAAATTTTACATATTGAATATTACCTATACTGCCGACACCAGCCTGATATATAGCACCGCCTCGAGCAAATTGAGAATTATTAGTACCATGGTATACATAATTATCTTTAAATAATGTATAATTTATTGAGCCGTCATCATTGACTGAACCTTTAATATTTGAGATTACACCGTAAGCTTTACCTATAGCACCGCCATAAACACTATATCCGTTGGTTTGAGTTATATAGTTACCTTCAAATGTAGAATCTAAGATATTTGAAAGGGTAACACCATTATTCATATAAATAGCGCCACCACAAGCGACATTTCCGACAGCTGCGGCATGGTTACCTTTAAACGTGGTGTTTTGGATAGTCGTTATTTTTGAATTGTTAGTTACAAGGGATATCGCACCGCCACCTGAACGATTAGATGAATAATTGCCTTCAAACAGTGTATCCGTTATCAAATTAACTGTTGCAGGATTGGCAACACGCAAAGCGCCACCATCATAGTATGAATGATTACCTTTAAAGGTTGAATTTTTTATTGTACCTATACTACCATTTGAAACAGAAAGAGCTCCTGCATAATCAGCATAGTTATTTTCAAATAATACATTATCGATTTCTTTAATTAAAGAAGAACCTGAAACCTGAACCGTTGCAAAAGTATAATTAGCTCCGGTTCCCTTATTATCTTTTACAACAGAATCTTTGAACGAATCAACAACAGTACCGCCTGTAAATAATGCGGCAATACCTTGCGGCTGATAACCTGATGTAGTAGTATTACCGATAAATTCGGTATTTAAAATCTGATGAATGGTTGAATTGTTTGAATATAGCCCGATGCCATATCCTTGAGTTGTTTGAGCAGTAAATTTATTTGAATTGTTATTAAATTTAGACCCAACAATTTGTGAGATTTCTGAATTATCTAATCTCAACGCTGAAGTATTATTCAATACATTACTCTTTGAACCCGTCAGGGTAGATGTATTATTGCTGAAAACAGAATTAATAATACCGCCTGTGTAGCGAGTTTCTGTCGTCATAACAGGATTGCCTTCACCATCTGTTACAGGGTTGCCTTCTTCATCATACGTCGGAACTTCTACAGTATAAGTATCCCCGACCTTTGTGTTATCTAAATGTAACACAGCACCCGTCATTGACGGATTATAGTATACCGTATCAGAGTTTGTATATTTGATAGTATTATTACTGAATGATGAATCTTTTATCTGCGAAACTGTTGCGCCCGTGAGATTAACTAGATACGCGCTGAAGTTATCCGTACCCGATTCATCAATCGTAACGTTATCAAAAGTTGTATTTACGATACCGCCTGTTGCTTCATGAGTATCAGGGTCGATATTACCAAACTTACCGCCGTCACTTGTTAAAATGTTTTTGTAACCGTTTAAAAACTCAATATTTGAAATGTTAAACGTAGAGCCTGAGCCTACATTGATACCTTCTCTGTGAGTAACCGTTTCGACTTCAACTCCGTCAACAATTTTTGTATCATAACCTATATTGATTTTGGAGCGGGTAACTTCGCCTGTTTCATCATTAACTGATGAAACACCGATGATATTTTCAACGCCTGATGCTTGAGTTCCCGGAACTTCTGTTGATTTGTATACATCATTTTCTGTTCTGAAGCGGAAGAATTTTTCTGTCGAACCTGCATTATATTGGTTCCACATTGATAATAAATCACCGCCATGATATACGGAATCATCGTAATCAATCCTATCTACCGTCCATTTAATACTATCATCGGGCGTATCCGTTGTTGCCAATACAACAGATGAATATACGGTATAATAATCCGTATGCATACCAAATTGTGCATCATAATATGTATCTGCGGCAACATCATCATACGTATCAACTTTGTCCTGATATGAACTGTAGAGTTTATCTTCCCCTTCTCGAGGAACTAATACCAAGCGTGAAAAATCGGTATCTCCGACTGTTCCGCCTTTTAAGATTTGGATAATATCTGTTTCGCCCGCAACACGATTTGAGCGGTTTACCCATGCCGATGTAAGTCGGAATATACCGTCTGAATCTTCATTTAACAGGAAGGATTGTGATTTGTTTGCTACGGCATCAATATTTAATGACAAATTACCCGTACCCTTTGCCGTACCTAAAGTATACTCCGTTCCGTATCCTGCAGCAGACAAACTGCCGTTATTTAAATTAAATTTTCCTGTTGTTGCAATACCGCCGTCACCTGATAGAGAAATCGCGTCATTGATATAAGTTGTACCCGTACCCGTGATTGTTTTATCCAAATCGCCATGAGTATAGAAATTGCCGTCGTTATTGATTGAACTGAATAAAAATTCCAACGGAGCATGGAAAGTACCCGTATCCAAAACATCTACAGGTGAATAAATACGTCTGCCCGATAAGGTTACATCGCCTGCAATCTCGGTTAACCCTGTCGCACCATTGATTGTACGTGCGATTGTACCGTCACCCAAGCGAATTGTACCGTTTTGAGATAAGGTAACATCATTTCTGACATTATCAGCATCAATCTTTAACAATGCATCGGTATAAACCTGAATAGCAGCCGTAACATACTTGTTTGCCGTAACTTCAGCACCTGTTGCAATACGTAATGTACCGTCACTTATAACTGCGGCATTCATTGTACCGCCTGTCAACTGCAATATGGCAGCAGTATCGTATCCGTGCGTATTAACATATGTTCCAAGTATACGGTCTGCATTTGTTGTAAATGTTTGTCCTCTGGTAATGCTAACTGGGATGTAGAAATCGACACCCACTTTGCCTGTTTCAGGGTTAACATAATTGTTATTCAAATGTTTTACAATTTCTACCCAACCGCTTGTTATTCCGCTTGTTGTAATATCATGCTTTAATTGACTGTTTGCGGTCCACCAGTTAAGTAAAAGAGCACCGCCGCCGTTAACTTCAATATCACCGTTTAAATACGCTGCATCCGTACGGAACGAACCAGTTGTAACCAAAACTTTTTGATTGATATTGTTTCGCACATAAACAGTACCCGTATTTGTCAAATAACCTGTACCACTTACAGGAACTGTCAAATTCGAATTACTGTTGTTTAATTGCAAAATACCGTTATTAATAACATTCGGACTCTTTATATAATCACCATAGGATGTTAATCTGACACCACTGTTAATAGTAAGATTTTTGGCAGTGATAGTATTACCTATACTTGTGTTACCCTCAATATAAACATTACCGTTACCGTTAATCTGCCCCGGAGCCGCTTTATTACTTGTAGAACCACCCCCTGTAATGTGAAGTTCCCCGCCTTCTTCAACGGTTGTTTTAGATGTAGCTGATGATGTAGCATACAAATTGTTTGCATTTGTGGTAACTTTTGCCCCGTCCTTGATGTTTACTTGTCCATATACAGTAGCATTATAGGTAACATCACCAAGTATATTAATCTTTGAATATATAGATTGTGAAATAGCTTTTGTAACCGTACCGCCTGTCAAGTTTAAGGTAACCGTCGGATAATCCGCACCTTCAGTTGCACTAATATTAATAGTATTCAACAAATCACTTGCATTTGCCGTCAAAGAAGAATTTGCAGCCATTGAAATGACGTTACTTATTTTTGAACCAGATTCATGGTCTAAAATAACATCCCCTCTGACAATGGTTGTTCCTGCACCGTTAAGGTTATGTACTAAGGTTCCTGAGCCTAAATTCAAGGTACCTGCGTTTGATACATCACTTTTTAAACCTGCCGCAGTTACTTGTAAAGTTGAACCGCTTGCAATATTTATACCGCCATCGCCTTGCAATATTGCGCCATCTGTTAATAACAAACTCGAATTATCGGTTACGTTTACAACATTTTGAACAACAGATGAATCATCACTTAATGTCAAATTCTTTTTGACATTTAATGTACCGTCACCTGTAATACCTACATTTGACGTTACTTCGGTCTCGATATTCATTGTGCCGTTATTGACAAATCCGTCTGAACCCGCAACACCCGAAACATCAATCGGTGTCGCACCCGTAAAGGTTATACTCGTATCCGATGCCGTCGCTTTGACTATCGCACCTTCGGCATCCTTGTTTGAAGTTATATCGACTTCACGCAATATTAAATCCGTTCCGTCTTTATCCAATTCAAACAAAGTATGTTCGCCCGCATGAATTTTTGACCATTTTTCGGTTTCGTCATTATATTTACCGCGAACAGTCAATATTCCCGTTGCAGTCGAACCCAAATCCGCGCCAACTTCATATTCATCCGTTTCCAGCCTTGCCTGAAAAGTTCTGTCACCTATATCCGCTTGATTGACAAGTTTTAATGTGTCATCCGTTTTTCTCTCAGATAATACGGAATATTCGGTTTCCACAAAATATTCGATACTGTCAGGAGTTGCTCTGCCGCTGGCTGATACAGCTCCGCGCAATCCTTCCGAGACTACATCCTTTTGGGTCTTTGTCATGTAATCTCTGTCCCAATAGGTTAACTTATCTATTTCTTCAGCTTTGTCATAATATTCGCCATGAGTTTCTTTTGCATATTGAGCTTTTAATGCATCACTTACAATCAATTGAATTTCATCAGGTGCAGTCAATACTTGTACAACAGTACTAACCGTCGGCAAATCGCCAATTAAATTCAACTTGTCTACTACCAAAACGCCGGCAGAGCCCTGACCCAATGTGAATGTGTCAGAAGTTTTGTTACCAAAATTAATATCTATATCGAATTTTGCGCTATTATCCGAACTCAAACTCAACCAATCATAATTTTTCATGTCACTGTTCATTAAATTAATGTTGGTTGAACTTGCACTCATACGAGAATCAATAATGTCACCAAAGATATAAATATTACCTGTAGAATCACCGGTAAAAGTTGTTTTAAACCCTGAATCTCCGGCAATATTGTCATTTATAATAATTTTACCGTTGTCTGTAGCACTAAGAGTTAAGGTTTTATTTCTGCCTTCAACATATATTGCTTCATTAGATTTTACACCGTTATTTATAACATAGTTGCCGGTAAATTCGGAAGTTTTGCCGTTATTTGCGGAAACCGTTAATCCTGAATTGGTATAAATTGCACCGCCATGCGCAACCCCGCCTGAACCCGCTGTCGCATAGTTGCCATAGAACGAATTGTTTTCAACAACCGCATTGAACGCATCATACAAAGCTCCGCCTAAAGCGCTTCCTGAAACAGTTCTTGCCGAGTTGCCCGTAAATACCGTGTCAGAAACCTTTAAATGCCCGCCATCTGCGTTATAAATTGCACCGCCTCGAATTGCTCCGGCACCTGAATATGTACTGTTATTCAAAAATCTGCTGTCATGTAATGAAGTTATTGTTCCTTCATTACCTATTAAACCACCGTCAATATTTGCACTTTCGGATTGTATCAGGTTGCTTATAAAATCTGCCTGTATATCACCGACAGTTCCGTTTACTTGAATTAAACCGCCTGATAATGCAGTATTAGTATTTACACCGTTGCCGAGAAATTCGGATTTTATTTCTCCGACTTCACCCAAACCTAAAACTTTTATTAAAGTTCCGTAAGTCGTCGCAGGCGCATCTACATCAACATTGTTTGCGATAAATGATGAACTGACACTGCCTATTCTGGCTCCTGCTTCCGCCAATACAGAAGAATAGTTGAATGTATCCTGATTGTTAACACTCATTTCATTGCCAAAAAACTTGGAAGCAACCGCTTCTATTACACCCTTATTATCTATAGATGACTTTATATCCTGCCCGACATATATCTCATCTACCAGCGTTATTTCATCATCTGCACCATTTAGTATCGGTTTAACATAAGTTGAAGCATCATATTTTACGGTTAAAACACTCTCTGATTGATTGTCAGTCGTGACAAGTTTTACACCCTTTTCATCACGCGCCCATTTGTAATATTTTTCGTTTGTTCCCGTACCGTATACAGGATTTTTTAAACCGATTTCATAATAATGAACATCATTATCAAGCTTATTAGGGTCGTAATACTTGACAACATTTGGCGCTAAATTATCGGGATCGGCAGGGGTAACTTCGGTAAATGTAAATTCACTCTGAGGATAAACGTCAGAAGCTGAGGTTAACATTATTCCGCTGTTATGCATAATATCAAGTGTCGGCTGAGGAGTTTCCGCAGCAAAAGCCGAAGGGTTAAACGCTTGGCACGCAACAAACAATGCCATCGGCAAAACACGTGACATTATATTACCATATGAGTTCTTTGAAGACTTAGAGCGTCTTTTGTTATTCATATTTCCGGAACTTATCCTCTTTTAAATTCAACCATGGTTATATATAGTAATTATATATTATATTTTTAGGAATTTCAACCTTAAAACATTTCGTAACATAACAAATACGAAAAAAAACATCTGTTTGTAGGATAAATTCAGGGTGTAAAGATTTGTAAAATTATAAAAACATTGAGCGTTTTGTTAAAATGTTACCTAAAATTTAATAAATTTTTGGGTTATAATCGGTTTATGAAATCTGTTCAATTTTACGAACCAAAAGTTATAAAATGCGAAGATGTTCCGATAAAACCGCCACAAGATGGTGAAGTTGTCGTAAAAATCATGTCTGCTCTGACTTGCGGGACTGATGTAAAAACATACAGACGCGGTCATCCTGTGTTGATAAAAGAAACCCCGTCAGGATTCGGACATGAATTTTCGGGAGTAATAGATAAATTAGGCAAAGGCGTTGAGGGTTTTAAAGTTGGCGATAGAATTGTTGCTGCAAATTCAGCTCCTTGCGGAAAATGTTTTTATTGCAGAAGAGAAGAATACAATTTGTGCGAAAATTTGGATTTATTAAATGGAGCTTATGCACAATATATAACAGTTCCAGCCCGCATAGTCAAAAAAAATATGTTGATTTTGCCAGAGCATTTGAGTTTTGATAAAGCTGCTTTTTGCGAACCTTTAGCAAATGTCGTTCACGGCGCATACAGAACAGGTATAAAAGAAGGGCAAAGTGTCGGAATTATCGGAATAGGTCCGATTGGCTTAATGTTTGCCAGAGTTGCAAAACTTATGGGCGCAAGAGTAATCGTCGCAGGAAGAAACCCAATGAAATTAAAAATGGCGGAAGATTTTGCACACGCTGATGAAATAATTGATTTGAAAAAATACCCGAACCCTGAAAAAATATTTAAAGATTTTTCAGATGAAGGCAAAGGTCTGGATATTGCAATAGAATGTGTCGGATTGCCCGAAATTTGGGAACAAATATTCTCTTGTGTTCGTAAAGGCGGTACTGTACATTTCTTCGGCGGTTGTAAATCAGGTTCAAAAGTTTGCTTTGATACTACAAAAATGCACTATGGCGATATTAAAATGATGAGCGTTTTTCATCATACACCTGAATATTTCAGAAAAGCTCTTGAACTTATATCTTCAGGCAAAATTGAAGTTGAAAAACTCATAACAGATACCCTGCCTTTAGAAAAAGTTGAATACGCAATGCAACAACATATTGAAGGTAAAGCAATAAAATTTCTTATAAAACCTTGGGGATAAAAAAGCTGCGGTAAAAAATTACCACAGCTTTTTAGTTTTTAGATCAGGTGAAACCCGACACAATAAAACTAGTCATTGTTTAAGAATTTATAAACACAACCTGCAACTAATCCTGCAACAAGGTTTGCGCAAATAGTAACACAAGCCAATTTGCAGCAGCATACAGAACCTAAAACTAATGTAGAAACTGCAACTGCAGGGTTAAATGCACCTAAGCATATTGAACCTACCGCAAAAGCTCCAACCATTACAGTTGAACCGATTGCCAAACCATAATATGAATTGCCTTCGGTTTTTGTTGAGGTTGCAGTAAGCAATACAACATAGCACAAAGCAAATGTGAATAAAAATTCAGCTAAAATAACTGTTGCTATTTTGAAAGTTCCCATAGGGATTGGGTCTAAACCGCCTGAAATCATATTGATTACTAAAGCAGCAACAACACCGCCTAAAATTTGGAAAAATGCATAAGGTATCCATTGTTTCCATTCCAAAGCTCCGCGAACCGCAGCAGCTAATGAAACAGCAGGGTTATAATGACCGCCTGAAATATATCCGCCGGCATAAACCATTACCATCAATGCAAAACCGATTGCTAAAGGTGCAATAACTCCTTCACCTCCAAATGCAGCCGTTGCTCCGATTGTAAATACCAAGAAAAATGTTCCGATAAATTCAACCAGATACTTTTTGAAACTTTCCATTAAATTTTCCTCCTAATTTCTACTATAACTATAACGACCGAAATTATTTTACAATATTTTTTCAAATTTGTAAAATATGTTGAATAAAAAAATCCTTCATCAGGAGGTGAAGGATTTTCTATAAAAATTTTTACTGTTAACCTAGTAATTTATCAAGTCTTTTAAATGCTTTATCTATTTTGCCGTCTTTATCTTTATCTTCAAAGCAACGTAATTCATGATTATTTAATTTATTATTACTTTTATGTGCGGAAATGGATGTTATTTTACCGTCTTTGTCTTTGTTAACTTGTACATTGTATGTAAAATCGCCATCTTTACAAGTATAGAACTCTGTAGAAGTATTATCGGCATTACGTTTTATTTCTTTTGTATAATTATGTTCTTTCAACAATTCTTCAAGTTGGCTATCAAAAGTTTTATCCTTTACATCCAGAGGTTGTTGTTCGCCCATCCCTACGCAGGATTCTAATTTAATTTTACCGTTTTCATCAGGATTAATTGAAATACTGCCGTTTGCAAGTTCAATACCGACATTTCTGACTTTCCCGTCTTTATCTAAATTTACGGAACCAACCTCATTGCCTTGTTCATCTGCATATACAAGCACTTTTCCGCCGTCTTCGGCATTTATCGTTTGTGCAACATGTAATTTACTATTTGTTTCCAAAAACGCAGCACAAGTATCTAAATCAGTAAATTGCTGCAATTTTGCTCTTAATTCTGCAACATTATCATAATTTAATTTCCGCATTTCTTCTATTTGCGTTTTTTGTTCTTCTGTTATAGTTCTTGCGGGCTGCGAAGCCGGTTGTTGAGTAGTTTCTGTTTGTTGAGGTGCTTGAGCAGGGGTATTTGTTTTAGGTTTAGCTTTTGATAATCCTACTCGAACTTTCCATTTTTCAATTTCAACTTCAGGGTCGCAAAGTTCTTCCCCAAAATCAACGGGAACTTTTACGCGAGAACCGACAAGAAGATATTTTATTCCTCTGCGTTCTCTAATTTCTATATCAGGGTTATCTTTTCTGAATTGTTCTTCTGCTTTTTTATAATCTTCTTCTGAAGGTTCTGTTTTTCCTTGTTTCTCTAAAATTTTATCTAAAAGCTGTTTAAAGCTTTGCCCTTCCGGAACAACGTAATCTTTCGGATTTTCTGACGGCTTTACTTCATCAGAAGCCGAAGCTTCTGTCGGAGCGGCACTTGACGCTTCTGACGGTGCATCTGCTGCTTCTGCTTTTGATTTATTTAATTTCAGAAATTTTACCATCATTTCTTTTACTTCTTTTAGTTCAAACTTACCCTCTTTAAATTCAGGATTAGTTTCTTCCAATTTTTTCATTGCGGCAAGAATTTCATCATCGCTCAATTCTTCATCTTTCTTTTTGGTTGTTTCATCCTCTTTATCCAATGCTTGAAAAATATTCAAAGTCTCAGTAATTTCATCTTGTGATAATTTTGAATCTTTGTTTTTATCAAAGATATTAAATAAAATTTCCTGTCTTTTGTCAGAATTTTCTACAATTTCGCTTTTCGCAATTTCTTGTGCTTTCTTCGTAAAATCAAAGTTTTCGCCGTCAATTTTCATAGATTTACCTTTCTTGTACAATTCTACCCTTATAGATAAATGTATTATCGGCATTTATATAAATAATCTTTAATATTATGTAAAGTTTTATAAAAATAATTTATAATGTAAAAAAAAGGAGTAATTTATGGAACGGGATTGTAAGCATTGCTTAAATTATCGAAAAGTTGTAATGATAGGATGCGGATTTGTCGGTTCGGCATCAGCATTCAGTCTTATGCAAAGCGGATTATTTTCAGAAATGGTTTTAATTGACAGCGACAAAATGAAAGCCGAAGGTGAAGCGCTTGATATAAGCCATGGTGTCCCGTTTGCAAAACCTATGAAAATTTATGCAGGTGATTATGATGATATTGAAGATGCATCTTTAATAATCATAAGTGCAGGCGCAAATCAAAAACAAGGCGAGACAAGGCTTGATTTAGTTAAGAAAAATATTTCTATTTTCCAATCCATCATTCCTGAAATAACAAAGCGGGATTTTAAAGGAATTTTGCTTGTTGTCGCAAATCCTGTTGATATTTTAACTACAGTTACTCTAAAATTAAGCGGTTATCCTGAAAACAGAGTATTGGGGTCCGGTACGGTATTAGATACCGCAAGATTAAAATACGAACTAGGCAAACACTTGGATGTTGATTCAAGAAGCGTACATGCATTTATTATCGGAGAGCATGGAGATAGTGAAATCGCAGCCTGGTCATGCGCAAATGTTTCGGGAATAAAATTGGACGATTTTTGTGAAATGCGCGGGCATTACAATCATGAAGAAGCTATGTGCAAAATTGCGGATGATGTAAAAAATAGCGCCTATGAAATTATCGAACGTAAAAAAGCTACATATTACGGAATTGCGATGTCTGTCAAACGAATTTGCGAAGCAATAATTCGCGATGAAAAATCCATTTTGCCCGTATCTTCAATGATGCACGGACAATACGGCATTGACGGAATATGTTTAAGCATGCCTGCCATCGTCGGCAAAAACGGAGTAGAAACACACGTTCCGCTTCAGTTAAACGATAACGAAATTAAAAATTTACAAAATTCCGCAAAAACACTGCAAAAAATATTATCCGAATAAAATATTATTCCGGAATTAATACTGAAATAACTGCATTATTGACAGATAAATATTTGCGAATAGTATTTTCTAAATCTTCTACAGTTATACTTTCTAAATCGTTTAAATATTCCTCAATAAGTTTTAATCCGCCGCAAACTGTTTCATAATATCCGATATTTTCACCAATTTCCGATACGGTTTCAGCTTCATTGGCAAAGCGAGATTTGATACGTTTTTTGGATTTTAAAAGTTCTTCTTGAGTAATTTTATTTTCAAGCAGGTCTGATAATTCTTTTTTCAACAATTCAATCGCCTGTTCTTTTGCTTCCGGTTTAAAGTTAGCTTGAATAAAGAAATTATTCCCGTCTTTAAATTGATAATGTTCCGTTCCAATCATATTGAATATTTTATCGGGAAGTTTTTCAATTAAATCTTGTTGCAATCTTGAACTTGAGCCATCACCAAAAATTATACTGATTAAATCAAGACAAATAGAATCTTTTAATTCACTTGCTTTTGGCCCTAACCAACCAAACATCGCATAAGATGTTTGAACATTTGCTTTTGTTTCAATATATTTTGTTTCTTGTATAGGAGTATCAATATTATTTATTCTTTTTTCTTTAATTATTCTGTTCGGAAAAGTGAATTTTTCTTTTATTTTCTCCAAGACTTCTTCATGGTTGAAATCGCCAACAACAATAGTTGTTACATTTTCCGGAGTATAGAAGGTTCTGTAATAATTATCGATATCTTCTCTTGTTACTTGTGAAATAATTTCAGGTGTTCCGATAACATCACGCTTATACGGATGAGAAGAATACATATTATAGTTGCAAATATTATAAACCTTAGTCCAAGGTTGATCTTTTCTCATTCTGATTTCTTCTATAACAACATGACGTTCACGTTTATCTGTTACGGTTGAATCGTTTATATCAAACGGTGCACCGAGTTCTTCTGATGGGAAAACAGGGTCCATCATCATATCAGCATGCAAATCGAGTGCTAAATCAAAATATTTGTTATTTTCACCTTTAGGTAAGGTAACATAATAAAAAGTATAATCTTTCCAAGTCGCAGCATTTACAACCGCACCTTTTGATTCTAAAATTTTATCAAACTCGCCGACTTTGTGCGTATGAGTTCCTTTGAACATTAAATGCTCTAAAAAATGCGAAATTCCGTTATTGTTGTCATCTTCATTTATTGAACCCGTTTTAACCCAAGAAGATACGCTTACCATATTTCCTTCTTTGTGAGCTAAAACAATTTTATGACCGTTATCATTTTCATATACTTCCACATCTTGCGTAAGATAAGGATATTTTATTAATGTTTTTTTCATATTAAAATTCTCTCCAATAAAAAAATTATAGCATAAGCTTATGGTTTTTGTTAATTATTTTAAGCTTGAAGAACTTCTTTTTCTTGAGTAGTACCTGTTTTATATCCCGGAACAAGTAACGCAAGAGGAATAATTCTGCCTACCAAAGAACCAAAACCTGAATTTTTATTCACTAATGTTGCTGCTAAGCACAAATCATCAACGTGAGGCGCAAAATCTGTTGCTCTTACTCCGCGTTCTACTTTTTTGTGATAAAGTTTTTCGTTTATTAAATTAGAAACTCTGTTGCCCGCAATAATACCTATACCAAGTGATATCAATGTTGCCAAACTCGGCGGAACAGCTTCACTAATAGTATTAAATGTTTGAGGTTTTATATATTTTGCAATTTTGGATTTATCGGTAATCTTTGGCATTGATTTTATTAGAGTATCCGCAAATTTGTTATAAACTCTTGCTCCCATACCGACACATAATATCGGAACAATAACGTTTCCTAATAGTTGGTTTAATACTTCGCGTTTTTTGGCTTTCAAATTTGATTTATCATCCACCAAAACTCCGCCTGCAAAACCTCCTAATACTGATGCGGAAGCAAGTGATATAATTTGCGGTTCTTCAAATTTTATCACTTTATTTTTCGGTTTATATTTAAACAATGCCCAATCTTTAATAGGGGTTTTTATTATATTTTTCGGATTAAGCGAAAAACCTTTTCTGTGTGCAAGAAACGCTAATATCGGAGTCATCGCAAGTGCTGATGCTCCTGATATAATCAATTTGTCAGATACAGACAGCTTTTTGGAAGTCACAGGGACGGGTTTTGCACCGGAACTTGGAACTCCGATAGGGGAATTTAAATAATACCTGCTTTGATCTGCATAATTGTTTGATATCGTTTCAAGCATAATTTACCTACTTCGTCATTATAGCAAAAACGAAACAGGGAAAAAATTGCCATCAAAACATAATTATTATAAAATTTCGTTACATATTAATATTAACGTTTCGTACTTCCGCCAAAAGCTTCTGATACAGCAACTACTTTTTTGCGTTTTTTCTTTGATTCTATAATACTGTCATTATTAAAGCGGGCAAGTTTTTTATCTGCTTTATCATCTGTGTGCACCCTGTCTTTTGGATTTGCATTAACTGTCGCGGATGCAGAGATATTTTCACTTCGAGCATCTATTGAGGCAAATCTTTGTTTTAGTGAAGTTATTGCATCAATTTGATTTGAAATAATTGTATTTGTTTCTGTCGGATTTTTACCTTCAAATCCGTCATTTTTATTTACTATAGATTCTATTTGGCTGATAATTACTTCTTTTGAAGCCTCAGTATTTGTATCATTAATATCTTTTGCCAATTCTTTTTTATTTTGGTCTTCTTTTGTTTGTTTTAAATTTTCTTCATCTTTTAAATTTGTTTCTTCAACTTTTTTATTTGAGTGTAGTTGAATTTTGTCGGTTGTAAGATTTACCGTTCTGCCATCATTATCTTTTATAGGTACAACTTGCGTTTGAGCAGCTTTTTGCGGATTTTGATTTAATTCCGGTTTCTTTGGCTCCTCTTTTGGTTTTACTTCAACATTTTTTACCTTTGAAGGATTTACGGAATTTTTATCTTCATCCTTGTTTTCCGGCTGATTAAGGTTATTTGCAGCTTTTTTATTTTTATCTTTTAATAAAACTTTTTCTTCATCAGATTGTTTTTCTGCTTTTTCAAGACGTCTGTCAGATGAAAGTTTTTCATTTGCCTTTGTTGTTTCTTCTTTTGTTTTAATCTGTTTTTCAGATTTTGCTTCGGAAATTTGTTTTAAATTATTTTGTTTTTCTTCATTCTTAACATTTGGCAAAATATTACTTGATTTAGCAGGCTGTTGTAATTTTTCAACAGTCTTTTGTTGTTTATTTAGTAATAAACCATCTTTTTCTTTTGGCTGAGTATTATCCGTTTTGGAAGTTTTCTTGTTTGATTTTGTTTTTATATTTGATAATTTTGTGTTTGTCTTATTTGTTGAGTCTTTTTTTCCGTTTTGTTTTGTTTTGTCTTTTTTAGAAGTATTTTCTTTTGTTTTTTGAGTTGCTTTATCCTGATTATTAACATTATTATTTTTAACGGATTTATCAGATAAAGCATTTGTCGTTTGTTTCATAAATACATTATTATTAGTAATATTATTTGCTTTATTTTCTTTATTTCCAGATACTGCAGTATTTACAGGCAATTCAGATTGAAGTGCTGTTTGTACCTGAGGTACTGCGCTCTTTTGAACAGAAACAGGTAATATATTTTGCTGAGGTACTGCTGATACCTTTAATTGTGAATTTGTTTGAGTTCCTTCGGTTGGCTGAGTAATATTTTGAACAGAAGGTGATGTATTTGATGAAGAGGATGAAGATGATAACGAACCCTGAGCTTGCGCTATAGAAGGACTTTGTGCATCTATTTGAGATACTTTTGACTGTTTAGATTGCGCCATTGCTTTCTTTATTCTCAAATACAATTTACGTTGTTGTGAAATTTCTTTACCTGCGGTTTTTGCCTCATTTGTATTACCTTTGACATTACCTTTTATTTGGTTTGTCAAAATCAAACCTCCTGCACCGGCAACGCCTGCAGCTCCGCCTGATATCAAAGTCATCGTCGACACTCCGACACCAAATGTTCCTTTTGCAACATTCATGGAGCCTTTGACAATAAGTGCCATGCCTGCAGCTTTTGTAACAGGGTCAGGACTTGCAAGCATTGGTGTTCCGGATAAAATTTCGCCTTTGCCTGTGGCTATTTGCTTAAAGCCTTTAATCAATCCCATTGCGCCGACAACAAGCGATATCCCGCCTGTAGCTATTGATAATACGGATTGTTGTTTATTTACTTTATTGGCCTCATCTAATTTTTGATTTTGATTTGATAATGATGACGAGGATTTGGCAGCATTTTGTTCTGCTTTATTTGCACGCTTTAACGGAGTTTTTGCTTTATCAAAAACTGCCGCATCTTTTTGTGCAAGAGCATCCATTTGACCTGACAAAGCAGTACGTTCACCTGCAAACGGGTCTTGAAGTTCCTCTTGACCGGTGTTTGGAGACATATTTTGAGCTTCATTGGCATTTTCGGCTTTTTGGCTTTTTTCTTCTGCTCTTGTGGCAAATTCTATAATATAATCTTGTGTTTTTTGCTCAAGTTCTTTTGCCTGTGCAAATAATAATTCACCTAATGCAATATTGGCTTCATGAGCTTTTTCCATATCAGAAGAAGCTTTTTCCAAATTTTTCATTTCTGCATTCAACGTTTTTATATTTTTATTCATAATTCCTTTTGTCTTTTTAACATTAGAATTATTTATGCCTAAAGTTGCCATAGAAGTAAGAGTTAATGCAGTATTGCTAAGATTGGTCGGAATCAGTACTGCAGACATTGTTGTGAAATTAACTAATGCAGCAGCTGCTACTGCACCTACACCGCCTACTGCTGTATTCACAATACCAGCGGTTTCCACAACTCCTGATACATCAGGGCCGTAACCTGATTGAGTTTTTACATTTTCTAAATCTTTTATATCATCATTGTTATCGTATTTTGCTGCTTCTTTTTGTTGTTTGTTATGAATTGCATATGCATCATTTGGTCTTTCGACAAGCATATCCGTCGGATGTGATTTAGTTAATGTTTTTGTTGCTTCAGTTATTGGTGTGTTTTGGTTTTCTTTTTGTTGAGAAGTCTCTGCTTGCATTTTTGCAAAACTTGCAGTTTCAGGCATATTACCAGCTTGAACTACTTGTTTTACATCTTCTCCGATTTTTTCAAAATCTTTTGCTTTTATTATTGTTATATCAGAAATTACTCCATTAGAAATACCTGCCATTAAATCTTCTAATGTCCCGATTGAGGATGTTTGAAAATTATTTACGGCATGAGAAATATTTTTATCATTATATACTTTTTCTAATTTTCCGAAGTTGATACCGGCATCTTTTGCTTCCTGAGACAATTTTATTGCATTTTCTTGCGTTTCATTAAAGGTATCAATAGAATCAAGAAAATCGTTTAACATAGCACCTTCTCTTTGCAAATCTAAACTTTCAAAGGATTGGGAGCTTGTTTGTTGTCTTAATTGATTATAACGGGATATTTCAGTTTGAGAAAGCGTGCCTGAATTTTGTTTTTGTTCTATGGATTTTATTTCTGAAGCAGTATTTTTTGCATTTTGAAGTACATTTTTAGCCTTATTTTCATATTTTGTTTTTTGATCTTGAGCTTCTTTAACAGATTGTTCTATTTTTGTTGCTTCTTCTACAGCCTTCTTTTGCTCTTTATTTGAGCGTGTAATATAGCTTTGCGCCTGCGCACGCAATTTATTAATATCATTTTCTCCTGAAACTTCTGATGTTGAAGAATTATCATCATTTTCCGCATTATCAGAAACTATTACATAAGCCGTTACATCAGATTCTTGTTGCGATTTTGCCCAACCTAAAACATTTTTGGGAACATTTACACCATTATCAGCCATTGCAATAATTTCTTCATATGAAAATTCGCTCCATTCCGGATCAGGAACCGTATTATTCATATCAGACATCATAAGGCTTAATCTGGCATTATTTTGAGCATACTCAAGATTGGCAATATATTTCTTTGCATATTCAAGATAATATTTATCAGAAAAACGTTGAGTCCCTGAGTTATTATCCTTCTCGTGCTGACCTTTTAACTTTTCAGCCAATACAATAACCTTCGAACTATAATTGGAAAGCAAATCAGCATCTGTGATATCCATTGGCGGAATATCACTATTAATTGAGAAAAAATTACTTTTTTTAGAATTTACTTTCACTGAATATGCCCTTTATCCATATGCATGCACATGAAATATCGGCATTTCTCCTAAAAAACTTTAAATAATAATTGTAAAAATTTCTATTATTTACAAAAATTTACATAATACAATTAATCACTTCGCACTTGGCTCGCTCGTTCCGAACGCATAATACTGTCCTCACATGCTCACAAAGTAAATAAAAAGAGGTTAGATTAACTAACCTCTTTTTATTTACCCTGGATGCGATTCGAACGCATGACCTACCGCTTAGAAGGCGGTTGCTCTATCCAGCTGAGCTACCAGGGCTTGCTATATCTATACTAACACGAAAAATTTTTCGCGCAAGTAAATTTAATCCCCATTTTTTATTTTATTACTTATTTTAATATGTTTTTTAATCACTTTTTATCCGTATTTAGCGACTATTATTATTTCTATATATAAATTCTATAATTTGAATTGTTAAATTTTGGTTAAAAAATCTAAGTTTTTAGAAAAACAGAGAAATAATATTAATGTAAAGAGATACAGTATAGAAATTGAAAGGAGAAAAAATTATGAGATTTTTAGTAAGACAAACACCGGACAATTTTATTAAATCAGTTAATGATGAAATCAGTTCTATTTTGAACAGACATTTTGACGATATGTATCCTGATTACAGTCAAGACACAGATTGCCACTCAATGCCCGTAGAAATTCACGACAACAAAGATGATTACGAAATTCGCGCGGAATTGCCGGGAGTAAAAAAAGAAGATTTAGATATTGATTTAGACAAAAATTATTTAACAATAAAAGCTAAAAAAGTTGAAGAACACAAAGAAAATAAAGACGGTTATAAAAAATCAGAATTCAAATACGGCGAATTCGCACGTTCTGTTTACCTTCCGCAAGAAGTTGACGCAGATAAAGTAGAAGCTAAACTTGAACACGGTGTTCTTAATATCAAAGCTCCGAAACTTGAAAAAGAAAAAGATTCAATTAAGAAAATATCCGTCAAATAATCTCTACCGCCTTATTTCCCCAAAAATTCGGCATAAAAAATATTTTGCACCTGACAAGATGCAAAATATTTTTTTATTTTATTCTATCTTTCTATCCTTTAAAATTCGGGCTTTCGTATTCTATTCCCATTTCCTTCAGGGTTTTTATAAAATTCTGAGCACATATCCTTTGTGCTTCAGGTGGTACTATTCGCAATATTTCTACGGTTTTGGAAATTATCGGATCTTTATCGTACCATCTGTTATTTGCATTAACCGGTTTTACCATTGCATAAAACTTGTCTATTGTTTCTTTTGAAACCTTTTCTTCTATCTTTTTCAAGAAAATTTCTGCTTGCGCTTTTAATTCTGTTTGGTAATTTCTTAATAAATCAATTACTTCCAGCAATAACGGGTCGTGATCATACCAGCGCTTATAAGTAGGACTCATTATGTGTACCCTCCGTTAGGTTTGTTTGGGGAATTTCATCTCTTCTTTCTATTTTCCCTCCTAGCAATCTTAACTTAGTTTCAAAATTTTCGTATCCTCTATCTATATGATGTATTTTTTCAACAACAGATTCACCTTCTGCCATCAAAGCCGCCACAACCAATGATGCTCCGGCTCTTAAGTCGCTTGCTGTCAGAGTTGTTCCTGATAATTTTTTTACTCCTTTTATAATCGCATGGTTTCTGTCTTGATGAATATCTGCTCCCATTCTGTTTAAATCAGGAACTTGCATAAATCTGTTTTCATAAAGACTTTCTGTTATTATACCTACGCCGTTTGAGGTTGATAATAACGCCATTGCCATTGATTGTAAATCTGTCGGAAATCCCGGATAAGGCTGGGTTATAAAATTGATAGAATTCAATCTGTTTTTACAGCTTACTTCCATTGAAGTAGGGCCTAACAATTTAATATTTGCACCCATTTTTAGCAATTTATTAGTGAAAAATGTTAAATGTGCGGGATAAATATTTCTTATTATACCTTTACCTTTAGTCGCAATAATCGCGGTCATATATGTTCCGGCTTCTATTCTGTCAGGTATTGTCGTATATTCTATCGGGTGTAATTGTTCTTGTTTTACACCGTTAATAACAATTTCTGATGTTCCTGCACCGTTTACATCAGCACCCATTGTATTCAAAAAGTTTGCTAAATCAATAATTTCCGGTTCCTGCGCTGCGTTTTGAATTCGCGTTGAACCTTCGGCCAATACCGATGCAAGCATTATATTCTCCGTTGCTCCAACTGACGGAATATCAAGATATATCTCAGAACCAACAATTTTATTGGTTTTAGCTATTACATAACCATTTTCAATTTTAATTTTTGCGCCCAGAGCTTCAAGACCCTTGATATGAAAATCTACACGTCTTTCGCCTATTGCACATCCGCCCGGCATAGCAACTTTTGCTTCTTTACATCTTGAAAATAATGCACCCAAAACAACAAAAGATGCTCTCATTTTGCTGACCAATTCGTAAGTAGCAGTAACACTTGTCAATTCTGTTGCATCAATTACAACCGATTTTTCTTCTTTGTTATAATCTATTTTTGCACCTAATTGTTCAACAACTTTTAACATTATGTCAACGTCTGTCAATTCCGGTACATTATATATTTTTGTTGCACCCTTTACAAGCAAAGCTGCAGCGATTAATTTTAATACCGAATTCTTTGCACCGCCTATTGAAACTTCACCTTTTAAAGGTGTTCCGCCTTTTATATAAAATCTTTCAGTCAAATTTACCTCCAAGTCGGGGAATATCTCCAACATATATCATAATACAATTAGTTTAACATGGTGTAAATAGATTAAATTATGTAAAGATAATTGTTTGCTTTATTTTCTAAAAAATTTAATTGATTTTTATATATGCTTTTAGGATTTTATTATCCAAAGTGTCGTTTATTGCTTTTTGCAAACTTTCCAGAGGATAAACGGTTGATAAGCCTTTTACTTTTACTTCTTTATTTTTTAACAATTCTAAAGAATCTTTTAAATCCGCAGGTGATGGTGAATAACTGCCTAAAACAGTTAATTCGCGATAGTAAATTTCGTTATTGGCGTATCCGAAATTTTGCGCTGTAGAAGAAAATACCAAAATTTTTCCGCCGTCACGAACGTATTTTAATGCTGTCGGTATTGCTTTATCAGAGCCTGAAGTCATAAATACACCGTCTGCTTTTATGCTTTCACACATTTCGGAAACATTAAAGGCTTCTATACCTAAACTTTTTAACAATTCGACTCTTGAAGATATTAAATCACAACCTATAACATTCATTCCAAAAGCTTTTAATGCTTGCGCCATAAGTATTCCGATTGAGCCTAAACCGATTACCAATGCTGTTGAATTTTTATTCAGTTGTGCGCGTTTTACTGCCCTAATACAACACCCTAAAGGTTCATAAAAAGCTGCTTCATCATTTGCTAAATTATCGGGTTTTAAATATGCAACATTTTTTAAATGTTCATCAGACACAAAAACAAGCTCGCTAAACCCTCCGGGTTTAATATTTGTTTCTTTAAAATGACGGCACATTGAAACATTTCCGTTTTTACAATATTCACATTTTCCGCAAGGAATGTGATGAGAAGTTACTATTACATCTCCGTTTTTAAATGAGGTTTCGGAATCAATATCAACTATTTGGGCGACTATTTCATGCCCTAAAACCGTTCCGTCTTTTACCAGATGTTGTCTTAATTTGACAATATCCGAACCGCATAAACCGCATCCTAAAACTTTTACCAAAGCTCCTTTGCGATTATTTAAAGTTTCATTTTCTCTTTCTGCGGTTATTATTGTATTATTTTTTAATTCTGCAACTCTCATATTTTCCTCTAATCTATTTTATCACAAATTTTTGTGGTATTTTTTATAATATGATTTCTTTAATTACAAATCCGATTGTAATAGCTGTTATTTTATTATGTATACTATGTTTATGCAGAATAAATGTTTTGCTGGCATTGATTATTTCAGCGGTTGCCGGCGGGATGGCAGGACATATAGGATTATCCGAAGTGATGGATATTTTTATTCATGGTATGGGTGATAATTCAGAAACCGCATTAAGTTATATTTTGCTTGGTGCTTTCGCAGCTTCAATGACTCATACGGGGTTAGCACCGATTTTGGCAACAAAAATTTCTAATGCTATTCAATCTAAAAAATTCTTGCTGATTTTTATTTTAACTGGAATTGCAATACTTTCACAAAACTTGATACCTGTCCATATAGCGTTTATACCTATTTTAGTTCCTCCGTTATTAACAATTATGAATAAATTAAAAATCGACAGGCGTTCTGTTGCTTGTGCGTTGGCTTTTGGTTTAAAAGCTCCGTATATTGTTATTCCTGCAGGATTTGGGTTGATTTTTCAAGGCTTGATTGCCGATAATATGCTGCAAAACGGGGTTGAAATTGCCAAAAATCAAATTTGGAAGTCCGTTTGGGTTTTAGGTTTGGGCATGTTTATAGGTTTTTTGGTTGCTGTATTTATATCGTACGTCAAACCTCGAGAATATAAAGATGTAGAAGTTGAAACAAAACAAATTACCGATTTAAAACTTAATAAAAACCATTACATAACCTTATGTGCTGCAATACTTACTCTTGTTGTTCAATTGTGGACAGGTTCTTTGCCTTTAGGTGCATTAGTCGGGTTATCTGTTATTTTTGGGTTTAAAGCAATTGATCATGACAAAATGGATAAACTTATTAATGAAGGTGTCGGATTAATGGGTTATGTTGCATTTGTAATGCTTGTTGCTGCGGGTTTTGCCGCGGTTATGAAATCAACGGGCGCAATAGATTCATTAGTAAATTCTGTTACACCTTTAATGATGTCAAGCAAGGTTTTGGCAACGCTTTTGATGCTAGTTATAGGTTTGTTTATCACGATAGGTATAGGTACTTCTTTTGGTACAATTCCGATTTTGGCGGTTTTATATGTTCCGATTTTTATAAAATTGGGATTTAGTATTCCATCTATGATAATCGTATTGTCTGCTGCTGCGGCATTAGGAGATGCAGGTTCCCCTGCATCTGATACGACTCTCGGGCCTACTGCAGGTTTAAATGCTGACGGTCAGCATAATCATATTTGGGATACATGTGTTCCGACATTTTTACACTACAATATTGCTCTGATTATTACCGCATTAGTCGGTGTTTTGATTTTTAATTAAGAATCTTATTGACTAAAATTTATCAGGGCGTTACTATTCATGTGATTATGGATTGTAAAAAAGTATCTTATAAGTTGCCCTTTAAAGGTTTTAATATATACAATACAACCGCTTATGTTCAAGATCATACCTTGATAAATCGCGGAATAACAACATTAGGCGGAAGTACCGCGCCTCAATGTATGATGTCTAACAATAAATACGAAGCTCAAGAACGTGCATTGATGGGCGGAATATATTTTGTTGCATCATATTTAACCCCGATACTTTTAATTCCTTTATATAACAAGCATTTTTTAAAGAATAAAGGGATTACAAAATCATTAGAAGGGGTTGCAAAACGTATTATTGAAGTGCCAAAAGAATATTTAACCCCAAATGCAGATTTGAAAAAAGGGTTGTCGGAAACAGCGCAAATTTTTGATAAAAAAAACAATACAACAGAAACACAGCAAGCATTTGAGGAAATATTCAATCGTTATAATGATTCAGATAAACTAAAAAAAGATTTATTATCGGTACACGAAAAGGTTCTGATGACTGATTTTATCACAACAGGAGCTATGTGGTCTGCTATTCCTTGGATTGCGACGGAATTTACAGAACACAGAACCAAAAGAACGGATTTTTCTGCGGGGTTTAAACTAAAAGAAAATCCCAAAAAGTCAAAAGAAGAATTACAAAAGACCAAAAATAAAAAACTCTTGTGGAATATCGCATTTTCGGTGATTCCGGGGATATTGTTTGCAAAAACTGTAACAAAAGGTTTGAATACAAAAATTACCCCTAAAACAAATGTTATCCTGAAAAAAATAGCCAAAAACCCTCATAACTTTGATTATGCATCAGGAACAAACATGTCAAAAACAATTTATGCGGCGATTTGGATATTATCAAGTTTCCCTGCCAAATTGATTTCTTCACGTGATATGAATGAACGTAAGGACAGAGCATTAAGAGATATTGGACTTTTTACAATGTTTTTTGGCGGAGATTTTTTAATAAACAATATTTTAGGAAGAACGGCTGATAGATTTTTAGGTACAAAAATAATGAATAAACCTAATAAAAATTTAAACTTTTTACAAAAATTCGGGCTGAGTATGAAAAATTTCCGCAAACTTGAAAATTCAAAAGAATTATCGCCTGAAATCTTGAAAAAGACAAAATCTGTCGGTGCAAGCTTGTATTGGGTTTCGTTATTGACAAATACTTTGTTAATAGGTTTTGGTTTGCCTAAAGTTTTGAATAAATTTTTGAGACATAATATAAATAAAGAGAAAATAGAAAATAATAATTGTTCCAATTCATTTGTTGCAAAAAATATTTCGCTGGAACAATTTTGTAAATAGCCTAACCTCCTGTTTTCTACGCATCTATTCCTCTAAACCTCTAACCTTCTATCTTCCCTCACCGTTGTTGTAATACTCACTATCGTTCGTAAACAACAACTCCTCTCCCACTCAAAAATGCTGTGGGCGAGGGGAAATGAACCGAAACAGACTATGCATCTACGCATCCAATCCTCTATGCATCTCCCTTACGAGGAAATTATTTTGCAAATACTGTTCTGTTTCTGCCGGTATTTTTTGCTTCATATAATGCTTTATCGGTTTTTGATATAAAATCTTTTGTATCTTTTATTTCTTCACAATATTCACATGCTCCGATACTTACAGTTATATGCACCTCTTGGTTATTATAATTTAAGTTCAATGTTTCGACAGTTTTTCTAAATCTTTCTAAAGGTATAATTGCTTGTTCTATATTTGTTTCCGTTAAAATAACACAAAATTCTTCCCCTCCGATTCGATATACTGTATCTGTCTTGCGGAAAGTCTGCAGCGCAGCTTTTGAAACCTCTTTCAATACATAATCGCCGCATTGGTGCCCGTAAGTATCATTTACTTTTTTAAAGAAATCTATATCAAACATTACAAGAGTTAAAGGATTTTTATATCGTTGCGCTCTTAAAAATTCTTTATTAAAATCAGTATCAAAATTGCGTCTGTTGGGAAGTTTTGTTAATTCATCAGTCATTGATAAATATTTTGTTCTTGAATACATGAAGTTAATTTGTTTTATTACTTCGAGTTTGTTTTCCTCAGGAACATCAAATGTTCTTATTATATGTTCAATATTTTGTTGAATATTGTCCAACAAATCGTCAGGGATATCAAACGAATTATCCTGTATATTTTCAACCATAAAGCTCCTCGTATAATATTTTGCAAGATGTTTTTCTATCTGCTAACAAATGTATATTCGGCATAAATCTATAAAAACTTTAATAATTTAAGATTTTGTTACAAATTAATATACAAGCATAAATGATTTTAACATTCTGCCCGCACCATCACCTTTTATTGATATTACATCTATAGTGTTTTTATAGTTTAAAGATGTTGAACTACCGCCGTCAAAACCCATCGCTCTATCCAAACCCAAATCTTGACAAAGCTTTTGTACTTCATACATATCCATAGGGTTTTCATCGGTTATTACAAGAATATGGCACTCATCATTTCCTTTTAATCCGATAATTGTGCGTGATGTTTTATGTAAAACAGATGCGGATTCTCTTATTACTTTTCCCTCACTATCTTTTACTATAAAAGCTTCTTCTTCCAATTGCAATTTTGGCAATATTAATGGCCCGCCTTGAGCGGAAGTTACTATTGAACATTCAAAAGGAACTTTTGCATTATGTTCTGTTATTGCATATTGAAAATTGTTTCCGCATTGCATAATACGAAATTCACTTCTGTTAAGGATTTTTGACATATTTTTTCTGAAAAACGAACTATTTGTTAATGACGGGTTAAATCGCGGATCTTCTATTGTTACCCTGTCATTTACTATATAAGATATTGTCTGGCTGTTTTTGGGGTCAAAAAATCCCGCATTAACAGTTAAACGTGAACGAGCTCTTGTATGCGCTTCTTTATTTGTAATTAGGGTTTCACTTGATACAAATTTTATCTGTTTCTTTATTTTTTCACCCTTTAAAATTATATGATATATTCCGTTGTCTTTTTTTATTTTTATATCATTTGCAAAAACAATATTCGCCGAAACAAAAAATAATAGAAAAACAACAAATACTTTTATTAAATTTTTCATATTATAAATCCTTAATTTTATAAAACGCATAAATTGCGGCACAAAATGCTAACACAGGAAATACTGCGGTTAAATACGGAGATAAAATTTCTTTTTCCGCCAGCATATCAAAAAACGGTAATGTTATATAGTATAAAAATACACAACCTATGCCTATTATAAAACCTAAGAATTTTTGTTCACGAGGTTTGCTAAAACCTAATAAACAACCTAATATCGCCAATAAAACACAAACCAAAGGATGTAAATAGCGCTGCAGTAATTTATTATACATATAACTGTATTCTTCAGAAAGATTTTCTTTTTTTAACAGTTTAATATATTTTTTTAATTTCGTCGTTGAAATATCTCTTTCTTTCATTGTTGAATAATTCATCAAAATGTAAGCATTCATCGCATCTTGACCGTTTAAAATACTTAATTTATTAAGGTGCTCAATATCAAAATAAATACCGTCATTAGAAATTTTATAATTTTCTATATCTTCCAGCACCCATTTATCATTTTCTATATACCCTCTTTTGGCAGAATATATATTTGACAATTGATGAACATCTTGATAAACATTACTTGCAAAATCTAAAACTAAAACTCCGCTTACATTTTTTCCGACAGCTTTTGATACAACAACAGCCAGTAAAGGATGGCCCGTTTCTTTATCCTTTTGTGTGTAAATATATTGAGCCGTTTGAACTTCCCCTCTTATCGCACGCAATTTGTTTTCCGCAAAAGGAGTCCAACTGTCTTCTAACATAAAACAAAATGTTGAAAATAAAATACTCAATACTATTATTGGTGCAACTATTCTTTGAAACGACATCCCGACAGCTCTAAATATCGTCATTTCAGAATCTTTACTCAATTTATCAAAAGTAAATAAAGTCCCTAATAATAATCCGACAGGAATTGCTTTATCTAAAATCTTTGGCAATTCATAGAATAACAATAAAATAGCAGTCTTCATACCATATTCACCGGCTAAAGCTCTTTTTATCGTATTTAAAAGAATTTCAGGCGCAATCCAAACGATTGTAAATAACAATATTGCAACTAATGTTGCCATTGCTACCTGTTTAAAAATATATCTGTCATATATGGAAATTTTAGGAAATTTTAAACTCATTATAAAGTAAAGTCCTTTCCTAAATAAAATTCTTTTGCAACAGGGTCGTTTGCAACATCAACACTTCTGCCTTGAATTTTTATTTTTCCGTCAAAAATTACATAAGCTCTGTCTGTAATTGACAATGTAGCTTTCGGGTTGTGGTCTGTTATCAGAACTCCTAATCCTTTTTCTATTGATAATTTTCTAATATTTTCTTTAATTTCTCCGATTGCGATAGGGTCAATGCCGGTAAACGGCTCGTCGAGCAATATAAAATCAGGACTTGCCGCTAATGCTCTTGCAAGTTCTACACGGCGTCTTTCTCCTCCGGATAAAGAAATGGCAGCTTCTGAACGAAGTTTTAAAATCCCGAATTCGGATAATAATTCTTCTAATTTACGGCGTTTTTCGTCTTGTGTTAATTTATCATTCATCTGAAGAACAAGTCTTATATTATCTTCAACCGATAAACTTCTGAAACTCGAAGGTTCTTGCGGTAAATAACCGATACCCGCTCTGGCTCTCATATGCATCGGCAATGTTGTTATATTTTTATCTTCAAGAAATACATTACCGCCGTTTGGTTTTACCAAACCGACTATCATATAAAATGTTGTCGTTTTTCCTGCACCGTTCGGCCCTAAAAGCCCGACAACTTCCCCTTTTTCCATTGTAAAAGATACGTCATTAACAACTCGACGGTCTCCGTATATTTTTATAAGATTCTTTGCCTCTATTCTCATTTTATCCCCTTTTAATTTAAATTAATTTTAGTTTAAA
>DESZ01000003.1 GCA_002361485.1 Cyanobacteria bacterium UBA3301
CTCAGCTGGTAAAAAATTCAAAGAATTAGTAAAATAGTTTTTTGAGATTTAAAAGATATAAAAACAGATGTCATTCGTAATAACGGGTGGCATCTGTTTTTTTATTACAAATTGCTCACAAGAATAAAACATGGTATTATGAGTAACAAATAGGAGAGAATATTATGTTTTATAAGAATAACAAAAGAAAGAAAGCATTTACTTTAGCTGAAGTTTTAATCACATTAAGTATCATCGGGGTTATTGCAGCTATGACCATACCGACTTTAGTCCTGAATTACCAAAGAAATATTACTGAAACAAGAATGAAAGCTTTTTATTCCAATATGACTCAAGCAGTCGGGCAATGGCTTGCCGAAGAACACATGGAACCAAAAGATGTATATTTCCAAAATATGGGCAGCTCTGATAATTTTGTAACATGGTGGAATAATAATATCGGGAAACATTTAACTGTTTCAAATGTTGAAGCAATAGCAAAAGTCGGAAGTTTTCCGGCTATTAGATTGACCATGCTTGACGGCTCGGCTGCTAATGTATATATAAACAATCCGAACAATAAAAGTGCAGCAATGCATTTTTTCTGGTATGCCGAACGAAGATTTTGCCCAGAAAGATTTGAAAATGCTGTTGACGGAAGACGAGCTTTCCTTTTTACACTTCATAGTGGGAATTATTCTAATGAAAATTTACCTAATAAAGGAGAAAACTATAAAGGACGATTTATTACATCAATGGTTTCAACACAAGCACAATCAAGAGAAGCTTTACTGCAAGATTGCGGAGGTTCTATTGCAAACGGGCGCTATGGCTGCACACGTTTGATTGAAGTTGACGGCTGGAAGATAAAAAGCGACTATCCGTGGTTTTAACAAATAATATTTTTAGAGGAGAAAAATAATGTTTTTAAAAAATAACAAAAAAAAGAAAGCATTTACTTTAGCTGAAGTTTTAATCACATTAAGTATCATCGGGGTTATTGCCGCAATGACTATACCGACTTTAGTTCTGAATTATCAAAGAAATATTACCGAAACAAGAATAAAAGCTTTTTATTCAAATATGACTCAAGCTGTCGGTCAATGGCTTGCAGAAGAACACATGGAACCAAAAGATGTATATTTTCAAAATGTTACTACAACGCCCCAATTTATAACATGGTGGAACAATAATATCGGAAAACATTTAACTGTTTCTAATATTGAAAGTTTTGGACAAGAAGGACAACACCCTGCGATAAGAATAACTATGTTAGACGGCTCAGCCGCTAATGTTTCCATAAATAACCCCGGCACTACAGAAAATGCAATGCATTTTTACTGGTGCGCAGAGCGTAGATTTTGCGATGAACTAATTGGCAATGGAGTGGACGGAAGACGCACATTCCTTTTTACAATAGAACCGGGTAATAAAAATCATGCAGGAGCAGGACGTTTCCAGACATCTTATTATACACTATCTCATACTTTAACCAGAGACCAATTATTGGAAAACTGCAGCCATAAAAAACTAACCGATCGTTATCACTGCGCACGTTTGATTGAAGTTGACGGCTGGAAGATAAAAAGCGACTATCCTTGGTTCTAAGAAATGATTAGTATTGTTTTTAGAGTAAAAGTCGGCGCGAATGCGCCGACTTTTACTCTAAGTTATATATTTCACACTCACTTACTTCTCGCATTTCTTTTTTGTGCTAGAATAAAAACAATAGACAAGGAGAGAAAAATGGTAGAACAAGAATTAAGAGATAAATACGAAGTAGTCATAGGTCTGGAAGTCCACGCACAGTTAAAGACCAATTCAAAGATATTTGCGCCCGACAAAAACGAGTTCGGACAGGAACCAAACAGCTTAACAAGTCCGATTACTTTAGGCATGCCGGGGGTATTACCTGTATTGAACAAAGAAGTGGTTAATATGGGTATTTTGACAGGTTTGGCATTGAATTGTGAAATTCCTTCACGCTGTAAATTTGACAGAAAACAATATTTTTATCCTGATTTACCGAAAGGCTATCAGATTTCTCAATATGACGAGCCTATATGCGTAAACGGGCATATCGATATAAACGGTAAAAGAATAGGAATTACCCGCGCACATCTGGAAGAAGATGCAGGGAAACTTGTTCATGCCGGTGCAAACGGATTGGCCGGATCTTTGTATTCTTTAGTCGATTTAAACAGAGCGGGCACACCGTTGTTGGAAATAGTATCCGAACCTGATATGAGAAGCCCTCAAGAAGCAAGAGCATATATGGAAGAACTTCGTGATATTGTTCGATATGCAGGAGTTTGTGACGGCAATTTGGAAGAAGGCTCGATGAGATGTGATGCTAACATTTCAATTATGCCTAAAGGTTCAAAAGAGTTCGGCACAAGAGCAGAAATCAAAAACATCAATTCTTTCTCCGCATTGGAAAGAGCCTTGGAATACGAAATCGACAGACAAATAGAAATTGTTGAAGAAGGTGGCGAAGTTGTTCAGGAAACAAGACTTTGGAATGATGATACCCGCGAAACGAAATCCATGAGAAGTAAAGAAGATGCAAACGACTATCGTTATTTCCCAGAACCTGATTTAATGCCGTTAGAAATTTCAAGAGAATGGGTTGAAAAAATTCGAGCAACCATGCCTGAACTTCCTGCCCAAAAACGTGAAAGATACCAAAGTTTGGGATTAAGCGAATATGATGCTCGTATTCTTGTTGAACAAATGCCATTAGCACTATTCTTTGATAAAGTTATCGAGCTTGGCGCAAACCCTAAAACAGCGGTTAATTTTATGATGGGTGAAATTTCGGCGTATTTAAAAGAAAATCACGTTGAAATTACGGAAACCAAATTAACTCCTGAAAATCTAGCAGAGTTAATCAATATGATTGAAAAAGGAACTATTTCAAATAACATCGGTAAACAAATTCTTGTAGAAGATATGATTACCAATGGAGCAAAAGCTTCTGAAATTGTTGAGAAAAAAGGTTTAAGCCAAATTTCTGATGAAGGTGCAATCAAAGAAATCGTTCAAAAAATTGTTGAAGCTAACCCTCAACAGGTCGAAGCATACAGAAACGGTAAAACAAACTTGTTAGGCTTCTTTGTCGGACAGGTAATGAAAGAAACCAAAGGCAGAGCTAACCCTCAAACAGTTAACAAATTTGTCAGAGAATTTTTAGAAGGATAATTTTGCTCGGAATTTGTGTAATAAACCGAACAAACTTGTTATTTTAAGGCGGATAATGTTATTTTTTAAACGCAAAAAAACATCAATGGAAAAAGAAATATTTGAACAAAACAAAATTGTTCAAGATATTTTGGATGCTTATATTTGGGATAATAAAAATATCAATATAGAAATTCCCGAAAATATAAACCGTGTAATAATAGTAGCAAGCGGTTCATCCTATCATTGCGCAAGATTTGCCGCAGATTTATTCGGTTCAGTTGCGCATATTGAAGCGAGTGCAGTTTATTCAAGCGAATTTTTGTTAAAAACCAAAATAGCCGATGCTCAGGATTTGTTATATATTTTTATTACTCAATCGGGTGAAACAACAGATACAAACAAAGCATTAGAAATCGCAAAATCAGCAGGCGTAAAGACCCTGTGCATAACAAATAAAGAGAATTCTACAATTTGGAATGCTGCCGATTATAAAATTGCCTGCCATGCAGGAATTGAACAGAGTATAGCGGCAACCAAATCGCTGACTTCTCAATTGTTATGTTCAACTATTTTGGTTTTAAAATTTGCACAAAATAAAAATATCGAAGTATCAGATATCATACGGGATTTAAACGATATACCATCCGTTATTATTCAGGCATACGGACTTCAATCAAAAATAAAACATGTTGCAAAATTTTTATCAAAACATAAAAGTATTGTAATAACCGCAGACGGAATAAGTTATGCACTGGCAAAAGAAGCTTCCCTAAAAATTAAAGAAACGTCTTATATAAATACTTCATCATATATTTTAGGGGAATTTATGCATGGACATGTCGCAATTTTGAACAATCACCGCGGTGCACTTATGTATATTTCAAATAAAGATTTAACAAATACTGCGATAAATAATTTAAACAAAATAAAAGAAAATTATAACCCTGCGATATGCGTTATCGGAAATCGTACCAATCAAGTTAAAACAGCGTACAATTTGGATATTGATTGCCAAAAGCCATTAATAAAAACTTTTGGCTTGTTAGTTGTTATACAGATGCTGGCTTTAGAAATTGCACTAAAACTCCGCCGTAATGTCGACAAACCGCACGGGCTTAATAAAGTCGTAAAATAAAAGGGCAATATGCGTAAAATTTATGTAATAACAGGTTCAACATCAGGCATCGGGGAAGAATTGGTTAAAACCTTCTCACAAAATGGCGAAAATCTCGTTTTTGCAGGGTATAGAAACGCCCAAAAACTTCCTCAAAATTCACTTAAAAATATCGTATATTTTTATATTGATATGATGAATGAAACCTCAATTATTGAAGCTTCTAACTTTATCAAAACTAAAACAAATAAAATAGATACCTTGATAAATGTTGCAGGGAATGTTGTTGCAGGACCGATAGAAAAAATTAATGTCGGCAGATTAAGAGAACAATTTGAAGTAAATACATTTTCTCACATTTTATTTACTCAAAATCTTGTCGAAACATTAAATGGCGGAAGAATTATAAATATAAGTTCCGAATCAAGTTACGGGCATTTCCCGTTTATCAGTCCGTACTGTGCTTCAAAAAGAGCTTTAGATATCTTTTTTAACGCTTTTTCAATAGAAAATCACAAAAATATAAAAGTCATTTCCGTAAAACCCGGAGTAATAAAAACTCCAATTTGGAAAAAATCCGTTCAGTCTAATTTAGAATTTTTAGAAGGATGTGAAGAATATAAAAAAGAGCTTGAATTCATAAAAAATAATGCGCTAAAAAATACAAACAAAGGACTTTGCACAGAAGAAGTCGCACAATTAATAAAAAAAATTGACAGCTTGAAAAATCCCAAAAGTACATATACCATTGGTAGAGATGCAAAATTTGCTCAATTTTTGTCGATATTACCGCAAGATTTAACGAATAAAATAATAAAATTCGGTATGAAATGCCGAATAAAATAATTTTAAAAAATTCCTGTGGTATAATAGGGTTATTATGAAAGAAAAAGAGATTGATAAAATATATGCGCTTATTGAGAGCGGAGAATACGCAAAGTCTTTGGAATTAATCCAAAAAATACTGGAAAAAGATGAAAAAGATATTGATGCAAAAAAGCTTTTAGCTTTGTGTGAAGTGAATTTAGAGCATTTTCAGGAAGCAAAAGTTATCTTGGAAGATATTATCAAATATTTGCAGGATGATGCAATTTGCTGGTATTATTTAGGATGCTGTTATGATAATTTAGGCGAGCTTGTTGAAGCTAAACACGCTTATAATACTGTCATAAAATTGCGCCCTGAATATGTTGATGTATATAAAAGTATGGCAATTGTTCACATTAAATCTGACGAACCGCAAAAGGCGATGGAATACGTAGAACAAGGGCTTAAATATTCACAGGATGATGATTATGCGTTTTATTATATTGCAGGCACCGCCTGCATGGCTGCACAAAATTTTGAAGAAAGTATAAAATATATAGAAAAAGCCATCGAATTAAGTCCTGATAATGTTCAATTATACAACAATTTAGGTACGGCATATTTGACAACAGGCAAACTTGATAAGGCTTTAGAGACATATAAAAAATCTATTGAATTGGATGACAATGATTCTTTGGCATATTTCAATATAGCATCAATTCTTCAGATGCAGGAAAATCATAAAGAGGCTTGCGAATATTTTGCCAAGGCACATGAAAAAGAGCCTGAAGATGACAGCTATATTATTGCTTGGGCAATTTCAGAAGTCAGATGCGGAGATATTAAGGGGGCAACAGAACATTATAAATATTTATCTGCTGCATATCCGCAAAAAACAACATACAAATACAACCTTGCATGTTGTTTGCAAGCTTTGGGTGAATACGAATCTGCTATATCTATTTTAAATCAGCTTATTGTATTGAAGCCTAAATCAATTGAAGTAATGAAAAAACTTGCAACAATATATATGGCAATCGGTCAGGTTGCAAATGCAAAAGAAATCTATGAAAGAATCGTTCGTCAAGGGGTTACATCTTTTATGCCATATTATGAATTGGCACTATTATGCGTAAAAACAGGCGATACCGACAGAGCAGAACAGATGCTTAAAAAAGTTACCAAACTAAAGCCTGATTTTGCGCCTGCTCATAAAGATCTAGGGGTAATATATTTGAATAAACGCTTGTTTGATTATGCAAAAACTGAATTTGAGGATGCGTATAATTATGCTCCTGACGATTACAAAATTGTACTTGAATATGCAAATTATTGCCATGCAACTTCAGACTTCAAAAAAGCCGATGAATATTATCAAAGAGCTTTGGAATTAAATCCTCACAGTGCTCAAGCGCTTGCTTTTTCGGCATTAAATAAAACCCATCTTAAAGAAATCGATACAGCAGTGGGACAAATAGAACACGCCTTAGAACATGTTCAACCGTCGCCGTTTTTGTTTTATATTGCAGGCAGAATTTATTTCTTGGCAGAAGATTTTGAGAAATCAAAAACAATGCTTATTAAAGCTTATGAAATGGAAAAAATGCCTGATGTACAAAATTTGTTGGGACTTTGTTATTTTGAATTAGGTGATTACAATCAAGCTATAACGATTTTTGAAAATATGCTTGAAAAAACTCCGCTAAATGTGAATGTGTTGTTAAACGCGGCAAAAAGTTACCACAAATTAGGTGATAAAGATAAGGCATTGGAATATCTTGACAAAATAGTCGATACTTTCCCTGATTGCGAAGAAGCACAGGAAATGATTCGAGAAATATCCTAACTGTTTGCAATTAATATTTGTCTGTATCATAATATCAGTATCGAAGGATATGTGTGATATGGCTAATATTTTAGTTTACAAATTAGACGGAAAAATTTATATAAATTTGACTAACAAATGTACAAACGATTGTATATTTTGTTTAAGAAAAGACAAGTCTAACGTAAAAGGTCAGGAATTATGGCTTGATAGTGAAGATTTTACGGCAAAGGATGTTATAGAACAGTTAAAAACAATAAAAAGCCAATCTTCCAATCTTCTATACATCCAAACCTCCGAGATTATTTTCTGCGGATACGGCGAGCCTATGCTGAAATTAGATATTTTAAAAGAAGTTGCCCGATATATTAAAGAAAAATATCCGCAAACTAAAATTCGAGTCAACACTAACGGACACGCAAACTATGTATATAAACGCAATGTTGTACCGGAATTAAAAGGTTTAATTGATGAATTTTCGGTAAGCTTAAACGGTGAAAATTCAAAAGAGTATGACGAACTTTCTCAACCCGTATTTGACAACGCTTATGAAGAAGTAAAAAATTTCATAAAAGCTTGTTCCGATGAAGGAATAGATGTTGTTGCAAGTGTGGTTGAAGGATATAAAGGACGCCATATAAACCTTGAAAAATGTGAAAAAATTGCAGCCGATTTGGGTGCAAAGTTTAGAGTCAGAGAATGGATTCCAAACGGATACTAATAACAAAGAAGGAAAAGAAATGAAAACACAAGCTATCTCAAATCAAAACTTTAATGGGAATCTAAAATATGTAAACAAGTATATTACGAGTGTATCCGGCGCTAATGCTGAAAAATATCTTTCAAATTTGGTCGGTAAAAGACAAGTACAAGATGCGATAAGAAAACTCGAAAGAGAAGATTTTGACCTTGTTGTCTCAAGAAACCCAGAAGACCCAAAATGGTTTGAAATAGCACCTGATTCAAATATTCAGCCAAAAAGCGTTGTATATGTGTATGAAACTCTTATGAAATCATCATTCTCAGAAGCGGTAAGTACTGCCATAAAACAATATAAAGCTTTAATTACAAAGACAAAGTAATATATTTTTGTAATATAATAAAATTATAAAATAAGAAAGGATAAAAGACATGACAGCAAATTTAGACAAAATTATGAAACCAAAGTCAATTGCGGTTGTTGGTGCTTCTACAAAAGAACACACAATCGGTTCTGACATCATGAAAAGACTTCAAGAATACAAGTTTAAAGGACAAATTTATCCTATTAATCCAAAAGGCGGTATTATTGAAGGTTTACAAGCTTATACTTCAGTATTGGAAGTTCCCGGTGATATCGATTTAGCAATTATCGTAGTTAATGCTAAATTCGTTTTGGATACAATTGATCAATGCCACCAAAAGGGTATTAAAGGACTTTGTATAATTACTGCCGGCTTTAAAGAAACAGGTGCAGAAGGTGCCGCAGCAGAAAAAGCTTTATTAGCAAAAGTTCAAGAATACGGTATGAGATGTGTTGGTCCAAACTGCTTGGGCGTTGTTAACACATTACCTGAAATTTCAATGGACGGCTGTTTCGCAGAAAGTTTACCTGAACGCGGACATATCGGGTTCGTTTCTCAATCAGGAGCTTTAGGCGGCGGAATTTTAAATATTTTAAAAGACTTAAATTTAGGTTTTGCTCAATTTATTTCAATCGGTAACCAAGCCGATGTTAATGCTGAAACAGCTTTGGAATACTGGGAAAATGAACCTGACGTTGAACAAATCTTATTGTATATGGAATCAATTCAAAACCCTGCTAATTTCAGAAAATTAGCTTCAAGAATTTCCAAGAAAAAACCTATTTTGGCATTAAAAGCAGGACGTTCAGCAGCAGGTGCTTCTGCAGCATCTTCTCACACAGGCTCTTTAGCAGGCGCAGATAAAGCCGCTAACGCGTTGTTAAACCAATCAGGTGTTATAAGAGAATATTCATTAAAGAATTTATTCTCAACAGCTAAAGTTTTTGCAAACTGCCCTATTCCAAAAGGTGACAGAGTAGCAATTATCACAAATTCAGGCGGCCCTGGTATCATGGCTACAGACGCCGTTTGCGAATACGGTATGCAAATTGCTAAAATTTCTGATGCTACAAAGGATAAATTAAGAAGTTTCTTACCGTCAGCAGCATCTGTTAAAAACCCAATCGATATGATAGCATCAGCGCCAATCGAACACTACAAGCAAACATTAGAAACAGTTATCGCTGATGAAAACGTTGATATGATTATTTGTATTTACTTACCGTTCTTAGGTTTGAAAGATATTGATGTAGCAAAAGCTTTGATGGAAATTAAGGCTAAAAATCCTCAAAAACCTGTTATCGGTGTATTTATGACTAAATCTGAATTCTTCACAGCATTATCAGATATGGATGTTAACATTCCGTTCTTTATGTATGCCGAAGAAGCAGCAGAAGGTTTACACAGATTAAATCAACAAAGATTGTGGATTGAAAGACCTGAAGGTAAAATCCCATCATACTCGGTTGACAAATCAAAAGCTGCTGAAATTATTGCTCAATCATTAAGAGAAGGCAGAGAACAATTAACAACAAGAGAATCAATTGATGTATTGGATGCTTACGGTATCAGAGTTTGTAAATCAGGTTTTGCAACTACTGAAGACCAAGCTGTATCTATTGCAGATTCAATCGGATACCCTGTTGTTATGAAGATGACTTCTAAAACAACATCTCACAAAACAGACGTTGGCGGTGTCAGAGTAAACATCCAATCCGCAGAACAATTAAGAAGCGAATACCAAGACCTTATCTCTAAATTGGAAGCAAAAGGCTTGCTTGACGGTTTGGAAGGTGTAATCATTCAAGAAATGGTTAAAGGTAATCGTGAAATGGTTTGCGGTGTTGCAACAGATCCTCAATACGGACATATGATGATGTTCGGTTTGGGCGGTGTATTTATTGAAGTTATGAAAGACGTAACCTTTAGAATTGCACCTTTAACTGATGTTGATGCTAAAGAAATGATTAAATCCGTAAAAGCATACAAATTGTTGGAAGGCGCAAGAGGAACAACTCCTGCTCAAATGGATCAAATCGAAGAAACAATTTTGAGATTATCTCAATTGGTATCTGATTTCAGCTTTATTACAGAACTTGATATCAACCCATTGTTAATTTCAGAAAAAACAGGGGAAGGTATTGCAGTTGACGGACGTATTAAAGTTAAAATGGAAGATGCTAAAAAATTCTTTGAATGCCATTGCGGTGAAGGTTGTGAATGCGGAGAAATTTGCACTTGCAATAAGTAATAACAACTAAAAAAAAATCAGGGTGTAAAAATTTACACCCTGATTTTTTATACATATACTTGCCACTTGAATAAAATATATGTTATATTGTTATCATAAATTGTAATTAGGGGATGTTATGAAAAAAATTCTTATTGTTGACGATGAGCAAGATATTGTTGAAAGTCTTAAATTTGTATTGGAAGGCAACGACTATACCTGTTATTGTGCTTATAACGGGGAAGACGGGCTCAAATTAGCAAAAGAGCTTATGCCCGATTTAATAATCTTAGATGTTATGATGCCAAGAATAAACGGGTATAAAATAAGCCGTTTATTAAAATTTGATTCAAAGTATAAAGACATTCCGATTTTAATGGTTACAGCCCGCTCCCAAGAAGAAGATAAACTTATCGGCGAAGAAACAGGCGCTGATGAATACATAACAAAACCGTTTGATTTGGACGAAGTTTTGCAAACAGTTAATAAATATTTAGATAAAGCGAATATAAAATAATGACAGCATTAACAAATAAGACTTTAGAAACATTAAAATATGATTTAGTAAGAGAAGGACTTGTTCAGTATGAAGTTGTAGAACAAGCTCAGGAGATTGCAGATGCCCGCAATATTAATATCGGGCAAGCCTTGATAGATTCGGGGTTTTTAACCGAACCGCAACTTATTAAATTTTTAGAATCAAAATTACACACACCTTTTGTTAACCTTGAAGATTATCAATTGGATGAAAACTGCCTTAAATATATTACATATTCAGATGCTCGCAGATATAAAATAATACCACTATTCAAAATAGAAAACACCTTGACCGTCGCAATGTCAGACCCGCGTAACCTTTTTGCCATTGATAAGATAATGGAAACTGCAGAATGCGAGATTGAACCGGTTCTGGCAAATGAAGACAGTATTCTAAAAAAAATTGATGACTCCTATAAAATAGATGTTGCTGTCGGCAATATTTCAACAGAAATGAATGTCGGTTACAATTGGGAAGAAGAACTTCATAAAGAAGATTTAAGTGATAATCATATCCAAAAAATTATTCGAGCAATATTAAAACAAGCAATTCTTGAAGACATACATGAAGTCATATTTCAAGGGGAAGATGAAGGTTTGGGAGTTAATTTCAAAACAAACGGCGAGCTGTACAATAAAGGATTTATTCCGTCAGTCTTGGTTTCCTCATTTGTCGCCAAATTAAAAACCCTTTCCGAGTTGGATCCTTCAGTATCAGAAGTTCCACAGCTTGGCAAATTATGTTTCAAGGTTGACAACATCATTGTTATATCGAGTGTTTCAACATTCCCGACGATTATGGGAGAACGTATATTCTTAAAAATATATAAACCGCCAAAAGCTTTAGATAAAATTATTACATCCAAAACCGATTTGTCGCAAATTCGCAGCAGTTTAGATAAACCCGGAATAATTCTTGTCTGCGGTTCTTCATTAAGCGGAAAGACCCATGTTATATATTCATTACTTCAAGAGGCCGCAAAAAACGGTGCTAAAAATATTATGACCCTTGAAAGCATCGCAAAATACGAATTACAAGGAGTTAATCAGTGTGAATTTAATGAAAACGTCGGATTTAACATGGATAAAGCTGTCAGATTCATTGAATTCCAAAATCCAAATATAATCTATTTGGAAGGAATAAAGTCAAAAGCATCATTTGACTATTTCTCAAGCCTTGTATATTCGGATAAAACGATTATAATGGAATTTTTAGCCAATAACATGGATGATTTACGTCAAAAGATGGCATTTTCAGATTTTGACACTTTAAAATCAATTATAAGCTTAATGGTATTTATACATTCTAAAAACAGCGTTGAAGTATTTAACAGAGAAACATTGCAAAAATATTTGGGGTAATAATGATTAAAGAAACAAATAATGGTCTTATTGCAACAATAAAAATATCCCCAAACGCAAAGAAAAACGAAATAATAAAAACAGACACGGAATTAAAAATCAAAATTACCGCACAGCCGATTGACGGAAAAGCAAATAAAGCATTAATTGAATTTTTATCGAAAACATTCAAAATTCCAAAGACCTCAATTTCTATTATTAAAGGCGAAACTTCAAAAGAAAAAACCATTTTGCTTTCAGTGACGGATAAGGAAAAAATAGAAAACCTTAAAAAATATTTATAGTATGGCAAAAAAAATATTTTTATGATTTAATATAGAAAGAAAAGTAAGGAAAAATTATTATGACAATCAATTTACAAAAACATCATCATAATCATCATATCAACCTGAAGAGGTTGTAAGGATTGATGGTGCGCTTGTAAAAATATAATTTCAATTCTTTATAAACAACTTCTTCAGGATAAAAGCGAAGAAGTTGTTTTTTAGTTGAATTGAAAGGAAATAATAATGACAATAACAAATATAATATCGGCAATAGGTAATAACCGAAGCATTTATCCGTTACTATTGAGAGATTGCGGGATAGAAGTCCCTTCAAAAATATATATTACCCGCAAAGAAAATTTGAAAGAATCAAAGGTAAAAGCAAAAGATGCAACCCGTGAAAAATTTATAGACGAATACGCAACATCCGCAATCTGGCTTGGCGGTATTCCGCTGGTTGAATATTTTGCAAATAAATTTATTAAGAAAAAAGGCTACAATCCGAATTTTAATATCAAATTATTTAAAGAAGATGAATTTCAAGGAATAAACAAAAATATCGAAAAGTTTAAAGACTTAGCACCTAAAGCGGTGAAACAATTAGAAAACATCAAAAATAACAAAAAAGCTTTTGAAAGCCTTACTGCAATGAAATTCGGGGCTGCAACGCTTATCCCGATAGCCTTGATGGGATTTGTTCTGCCAAAATTAAATTTTGCATTAACAAGAAATATCAAATGTAAAAGAGCTAAAGAAAATTCCGTTGACTATAAAATTGCGCAAACAGATATCACTACTTTCGGTCAAAGAAAAAATAATGATATAAGTTTTGGCGGCAATTGGATTTCTTCAATAGCTAATTTCAAAACCGTAGACAAAATGGCAATTACAGACGGCGGACTGACAATCGGACGCGTTACAACATCAAGAAACAAGGAGGAAGCATCGGTAAATGCATTCAGGATGCTTGGCTCAATGTTTTTAAACTTTGTTGCACCTGCTTATATTGCAAAATTTTTAGATAAGACCGCAAATAAATTATTTAATATAAATGTGAATTTAGACCCATTAATTATGGAGAACAAAGAATTTATACAAGCAATAAAGGATAACAAAACAGAACTTCCGAAATCTGATAGCCCAAAGGACTTATTTGAATTTATTGATACAAAACCTGAGAGTCTGTTTTGCAAATTTGCACAATCAAACGGAAAAATTTCATACCTTGAAAACGGGGTAAGAGATCCTCTAAAATATGTTGATATAAAAGATTTGGTAAAATTTAAAAAAGAATTTGAAAGCTTTGTAAATTCTGCAAAAAGTTCTAAAAACATTACTAGATTTGCACAAAAAGCAAAATATGTTAAAAGCTTCAACATCATTTCAAATATACTGATAAGCAGTGCACTGCTTGCAATAGCATTACCAAAAGCGCAATACTTATTTAATAAATTTATTACGGGTTCATATTCCGACCCAGGATTAAAAGATTAAGCTAATAGCAATTTTTTACCCAAAAAATACTTTATATATACATAGGGGATAATAATGGGCATAGAAAAAATAGGACTAAACGCGGCAAAAGCCGTGCTAAAAGCCGGAAAAACATCTGTTGATAAAACTTTGCCAAAAGCAATATCAAAGCTCTTGCCTGATTTTCGCACGACATCAGAAGTTATTGAAAAATTACCAAAGGATGCCTGTGCTCGCAGTTACTCAAAAGAAACAACTGAAGCAATCGAAAAATACCGTAAAAATCTTTACGAACAAATAAAATTGCAAATTAAAACCGAAGAAAAAGCAAAAGTTTTGCTTGAAAATTACGATTCATTTATAAATGAAGTCCTTTTATACTGTCCAAATGAAAAACTTGCAAAAATGATACTATGTTCCCCTAAAAATATATGCACATATAGTGCTAATAGAAATGCCGTACACGCAGCTTTTAAAAATATGTTTTGGACATCAAAACAAGATGCAATGAAATTTATTTTTGATATGTCTGCATGCAAAATGTTAGCCCCGCAAAATTATCAAAAACTGCAAGCCTCGAAAACTATACAGGAAATAGCACAAGGGAAATTGAATCCTTCATATATTGCAAAAGCTAAAACTCAAGAATTTTTAGAAGAAAATTATATAGATAAACTTTTTGAAAATATAACAAAAACAGCTCAAGACAGGTTAAATAAACAAGGAATAAATACAAATTTTATTACCGAATACATAAATTTTGCAAAAGCCGATATTAAAAGAAATCCGCAGTATCTTGAAAGATATTTAACCGCTTTTGAAAGGGCAGAAAACCCTGAATTAGTAAATAGATTATTATCCAAATTCCCGCCAGGAGATTATTTTAATTATAATAATTTATCAAATTTGGATTATGCCTTGAATGCGCCTAAAGAAATTGTTGAAAGAGTCTTAAAATTAAAAAATCTAAATCCGTATATGATGAAACAATATATTGAAATGTTTGAAAATAAAGCAGGGAATTTGTGCGTTACTGATGAATTATTTGAATATTTTTTAAAATTTGAAGAAGCGAACCCGAGCCCTTGGAGTTTGAAGAATTTCAACAATCTGATACATTACACCAACGGAGATGTCACTTTTGCCAAAGAAGCATTTGAAAATATATCTAAACAAAAAGACGGAGCAAGTATATTATTTGATTTGTCTGAAAATATATCAACACACAATATAGATTATGCAAAGCACATAATACCAAAGGATTGGAAAATCACATCTGAAATCCAAACGAAAATTTATTTAAGTAATAATAAAATATTTAAAGACCCTAAAAATTGGGGACAAATTGATACTATTTATAATGAAACATATATGCGTTTATCAAAAATCTTTGGAAATACAGCGGAAGGGGAGTATCACGCAGGAAGAATAGCAAAGTTAAAGATTGATAATCCTGAATTGTATAAATATCTTGAAGATAATCATATTATAGATTTAGCATCTCAAGGTAAAATTAATCCAAGGATTTTGTCATCATTCGGGCATCAAAATTTAACAAAATTCCGCAGAGAAATAATCGAAGATGCGCAAAAACTTTCAAAAGGTGAAAGCCTTATTAAATACTTTGAAACAACGAAAGATATTATAAAAAAGACGCAAAGCGGGGATGTTATTTCTGTACAAGGCAAAATGTATATTAATAACAACGGTAAACTTGAGCCTTGGAATATGACAGAAGAAAAATTTAATGAGTTATTCCCGTTAGTTGACAGGTTTTCAACTCATCAGGCAATTGATAATTGTTATTTTATCGCCCCGCTAAACAGTTTATATGAAAATCCGAAAACAAGAGGGGCGTATTATAAACTTTTTGAACAAAAAGGGGACGATATTTTTGTAACAATACCCGCATACAAAGAATATGGCGGTGTAATAAAATTCCCGAAAGGGGAAATATCTACTGATATGATAAGCGGTTTTACAACGGATGGTGCAAAACACATCCAAATGATAGAACAGGCATATTCACGTTCTGCCTTCAGAAAAGGCGACAAAATATCAATTTCCCAAAATCCGCAGCAGACAACCGATTTGGAATTTCTTAACAGGAGAATTCGCGGCGGACAACCGGCAGATGTCATGCGAGAATTTCAACCCGTGATAAATTATAAAGCCACAACAAATCAAATTTATATTAACGATAAAAATCGCGAACAAGTTCAAAATATACTTGAAGAATATGCAAACAATCCCAAATATATAATTAATGAAGGGTTTGGAACAGGCAAAAACACAGGACATGCAAGACATGTCAAATCATATGATAAAGAAAACGGCACAATATCAATTATAGACCCGCAATTTTCCGAATTAGAATACCAAGTACCAGTTAGTGAATTTGCGAAAAATCTTTTACGACTTATTATATCGCGTATAGGATAAATTATATTGCTCATTTGTAAAAAGTTTGGTATAAAGCTTGAACAATGGCTTTTTTCGTGTTACTGTATTAGTATACAATGAATTGGGTAGTGAGGTATTTATAAGATGAAAAGTTCTACGATAAGAAGATCGGCACTTTCAAAAGAATCTATGAATGTGATTGAACAGCTTTCAGGAGAAGAATTTGTCGATTACGCACATATAGAAAATGAAGAAAATGATGCTCCGAACGAATATTTAAGACCGGAAGCAACACCAAAACCTGAACCGCGTAATACTAAATCGCAAGAAATAGATTTATTATGGCAGACCTTCAAAAGCGCACAGTTTAATACGAATTCCCCTTGGATGCAAATCGTCGGCGGGTTTTTATTAGGCTTATTCGCAGCTTTCCTAATCGTTTCAACTTTTTTGGTTTATTCTGCCAACAAAACAGGCAATATAGTTAATTCAAAGCAAATTTTAATCAATTTCGGAAATTCTTCAAAATCGGTTGAAAGTGTTCAAATGAGCGAAGATATAAGCGAAATTCAAAACCAAGAACAAACAACCGTAAATGAAGAAACAGAAGTTCAAAACCAAACTTCCGAAACGGAAAATACCGATACCGCAACATATGATTATGCTCAAACTAAAAAATATACTATCCAAGACGGTGATACCGTTGAAGGCATTATAAAAAAATATTATGGGGCATATACTCCTGAAAGAGCAGAAGCCATAATGAAAGCAAACAATTTAACAAATCTTGATCATATCAGTATCGGACAGGTTTTAATAATTCCGATTGAAAAGTAAAGCGTGATTAAATGAAAAAAATCTTATTGATTTTCATATCATTAATATTATCATCTGCTGTTTATGCGGATGATAATGTTGTATGGAAAAACGACCTGCGTACAAAATTTTTGAATAATGAAACAGTCATTATGGAAGTCAACATTCGCTCAATGAATTCAAAAGATATTGATGGCGACGGGTTCATTCAGGAAGATAAAGGGGAAATTCGCGGAACTTTTTTAAACGCTATTGAAAGACTTGACGAATTGAAACGTTTAGGAGTAAATACCTTACATGTCCTGCCGATTACTCCGACAGGGAAATTAAAAGCTCTTGGAACTGCGGGAAGCCTATATTCAACAGCGGATTTTTCATCATTAAATCCGGATATGTATGATAAAAATTCAGATTTAACGCTTGAACAGCAAGCTAAAAAATTTATTGAAGAAGCTCATAAACGCAATATTCGAGTTATTGTAGATGTTCCTGCCTGCGGCTCTTATGATTTATTTCTGCAGAGACCTGATTTATTCGTACAAAATACAAACGGAGAGCCTGTTTTACCATCTGATTGGACGGATGTAAGATTACTTGCAACAGGTACTGAAGAAAAAGTCGATACGAACGTATATTCTTTATACAAAAGTTTCGTAAAATATATGATTTCACTCGGAGTTGACGGAATAAGAGCAGATGTTGCACATTCAAAAACGGCACTGTTTTGGAAAGAATTAATTGAATATTCAAGAAAAAAAGACCCCGAATTTATGTGGCTTGCCGAATCTTCCGAAAATTGGCACGATGCAATATCGCCTTATGCTGTATTTACTCCGTATTACAAATTGTTAGATGCAGGATTTGACGGATATTACGGTTCATTTTTTGACTTAAAAGATTGGAAAGAGGCAAAAGATTTATATAATCAAATTGCATTCACTCTTGGCGAAACAAAAAAATTTTCTCAAGCAAAAAGCGTTATTGGAAGCTTTACAACTCATGATGAAGTCAGCCCGATAATTTTAAAAGGGGAAGCTCTCAGTAATATGATGATTTGGCTCAATGCAACGTTGCCTGTTAATTCATATTTTGTTGACGGATTTCAAACGGGAGACGATTACACCTACAAAATGAGCAATCACCACACTAAAACGACTAACACAGATGATGATATTTATTTTACACACAGAGGTAAAATAGATATATTTAATTTATCTCGCAAACCCGAAGGAAAATACCAAAATCTCAAACACGAATTTGTAATGGCAAACGATTTGAAACAAAGAATTTTACCTGTTTTAAATAATGGAACTTTTACCCCGATAAAAATAAAAAATTCAAATGTTTTTGCATACTGCTTTGATTATAATAAACAAAAGGTTTTGACTATCGGAAATTTAAATTTTCACGGAATTGAAAAAGCAACAATAAAAATCCCTAATTACATAAAAGGCTCTAATATTATTCCTGCTAAAATTTCCGTAATGCCTGCTGTTAAATCTGGGAAAATAAATATTACATTAAATGCGGGCGAAATTGTCGTTTTACTTTTTAAGTAAATTTTCTACGAATTTTGAAATATCGGAAGCCTCGTTTGTTCCTTTGATGAATTCAAAATCGGAACAATATTGCTGCAATTCTTCTGCCATTTCACCTAAAAGACCGGGGATAATTATTTTGCGAGTATCTATTTTATTTTTTATATCAAGTTTTTCTAATGTTTGTTTTACAACTTCAGGGTTAAATGTTTCTGCGGACCAGGCTGTCAAAACACTCATTCCTTGCGCCGGAACGACAATTAAATACGACGGAACAGGTAACGATTCGAGTTCTGATGCCACCGCATAATATGTCAGAGCAAAGTTTGTTGTCAAAAATATTATGGATGTCTTGTCAGGGTTATTAAATTCGTACAACCCCGAATCAACTTGCAGTGTCTTATTAGGGTCTGTATAAATATTTTGACGAAGCATTATAAGACTTAATAAAGTATTTTTATCAAACGCTTGAAAGACTATCATATTCGCATATTTGCACAAATAATAGCTTGCCCTTGCACACAGACTATATTCATCATCATTTCTCATAACAACGCAAGTCGGTGCGCTATAGTTTTCATCTTTTTCCAAAATAGCCCCGCGACGAGTTTCAATAAGTTTGTCTTTTGTTGTTTTAAAATCTTGTTCTTCAATAATATTTAAGCCAAGAGTACTAAATTCTTCGAAAGTTATAAATATCGGTTTCAATTCCCCCCCCGACATATTCGCCAACAGGGAATTATCTTTTAAATTTTTTAAAATAATTAAATCAACTTTAAAGACTTCATTAGCCCATTTCAATTCAAAATCGCAAATTTCTTTAATTTTGCTTTTATAATCGTAAATTGAACAATCAACAACAACCGCCAGAGCTGTCGGGTTGTTAAATGTTTTTTCGTGGCGGTATAAAACATTTTCTCCGCCGATTTTTAAACCGTTTATTTCAATAGTTTTTTGCGCCTGCCTGATATTTTGCAAATACAAATCTTTTAATTCCTTATCTAAATAAGGGCATTTGTTAATTTCTATTTGCTGTTTTGCAAGCTTCATTGAAAAAATCATACAGGTCGGACAACCGCAATCTTTACAATTTGTGTGCTGAAGTTTTTTAGCCGCAGGAGTATATTTAAAAATTTGCAATCCTGATAATTCCATTAAATTAACTCCTTAACTGTTTTTACGCCCTGTGCACTATTCATTACAACAATATTTGCACCTGCAGCTATGGCGCCTGACGATGCACAAATTTCAAGCTTTACTCTTGCTTCATCAGAACCTGTTTTGTATTCTTTTGTTTTTACAACTTCTAAAGCAGCTTCCGAAATTAACGGCATATCCAAATAAGAATCCCCTTTTTGAGCTTCTTGAATAACTTTTTCCATTATGCTGTAACCGTATTCATAACCGTAACCTAATGCTCCGATATCTGTATTCATTATTATTTTTTCTGATGATAAGCCCAGTTTCATACATAATATGTTTAATTCTTTTGCAAGATTTATGTCAATAGGAGTTTTTAGAACCGCATAATGACCGCCCGAAATTACAGACGGTATTATATCTTTATAGTTTTTTTCGGTTACATAAGAAATTATACATTCTCTATCTAAAACCTTTATCAATTCAGGCAAAAGAATACAATCGACATCATCTTTTCCGCATCCGCAAATCATTAAAGGTTTCCTAATTTGAGGTAAAATATTTTTTAAAATTTCTTTTGATTTTTCAATATCCTCATCAAATTTAAGCGCTAAAATATCACAATCAATATTTTGCAGACTATAACAACTAAAATACGAGTCGGCTTCAAGCTGACAAGCAACCAATTTAGATTTCGTTGCAACCCTTATATTACTCACCATAATTTTCGTACCATTATTTTTCTACTTATCTCTCAAATTATACCAATCTTTTAGTCATTTTGCTGATTTGAAGCCTGATTTGTGCTGCAAACTAATGAATATAAATATTCTCCATTAGTATCCGGGACTACGCTCCCCCACTCCAAATATAGTTCCTTATCATAAATACTAGTATTTTTTGTATCATATAAAGCCGAATGTTTAGTTGCAATTTCCCTTCTTGAGCAATTTACTACATGTTGTGACATAGAATACCACAACTTTTTATTTAGCATTTTTTCCAAATTTGTCCAAAATTCACTTTTGTCATTCAAATTTTTTATCCATACAGAATACAAGACATCATCAGCATATAGTCCAATGGTATTATATTCATTTATACTTGATAAATCCATATAATCTTTTTCGCTGATTTGAACCCAATCTGATGCAAAAGCAGGTAACATTGTAAATAAAAGGAATATTATAATTATATTCTTTTTCATAATTCTATCCTGCTATTTTTTTATGACAAACCGCGGCTGTTTTTTACGCGTTCCATGATTTCTTCAAATTCTTTTTCGTCAATCGTTTCTTTGTCTAAAAGTTCTTTAGAAATAGCTTCCAACATATCACGATTTTCGGTTAAGAGTTTTTTAGCTAATTCATAGCGTTCATCAACAATTGATTTAATTTCTTCGTCAATTTCGTATGCTACTTGTTCAGAATAATCTCTTTGATGTCCGAAGTCTCTGCCCATAAATACATTCTCGCGATTTTTACCGTAAGCCATAGGGCCTAATTTTTCTGACATACCCCACGCAGTAACCATTTTACGTGCCATATCCGTTACATTGATTAAATCTTGAGAAGCACCTGTTGATATTTCATTTTTGCCGTATACAATTTCTTCTGCGGCGCGTCCGCCTAAAGATACCGCGATTTTAGCTAACAATTTGGCTTTGCTTACATGAACGCTTTCATCTTTCGGCCTTGTCCAGGTAACTCCCAATGCCATTCCGCGAGGGATTATGGAAACCTTGTGAAGTTCATTTGCATCAGGCAACAATTTATCTATCAATGCGTGTCCGACTTCGTGATATGAAGTTAATTCTTTATCTTTATCGGTCATTACTTTGCTTTTCTTTTCAACACCTGCAATTACACGGTCAATAGAAGAATCAACATCATCCATAGAAATTTTATCTTTACCGTTACGAGCCGCTAACAGTGCCGATTCATTCAATAAATTCTGCAAATCTGCACCCGTAAAACCAGGAGTTCTTTTTGCTAAAACTTTTAAATCAACATCGGAATCTAACTTTTTATTCTTTGCATGAACTTCTAAAATCTGTTCTCTGCCCTTAACGTCAGGAGCATTTATATAAATCTGTCTGTCAAATCTTCCCGGTCTTAAAAGGGCATTGTCTAAAATATCAGGTCTGTTCGTTGCCGCAATAACGATAATATTAGTGTTAGCATCAAACCCATCCATTTCAACCAACAATTGGTTCAAAGTTTGTTCTCTTTCATCGTGACCGCCGCCAAGTCCTGCTCCGCGTTGACGTCCGACGGCATCTATTTCATCAATAAATATTATACAAGGTTGATGTTTTTTAGCCTGTTCAAACAAATCACGAACACGACTTGCGCCGACACCGACAAACATTTCAACAAAGTCAGAACCTGATATTGAGAAGAACGGTACATTAGCTTCACCTGCTACAGCTTTTGCCATCAAGGTTTTACCTGTCCCGGGAGGTCCGACAAGCAACACTCCTTTAGGAATCTTTGCGCCCAACTTCATATATTTTTCGCCGTTTTTCAAGAAGTCGACGATTTCTTCAAGTTCTTTTTTCTCCTCATCAATCCCTGCAACATCTTTGAATGTTGTTTTAACTTTTGAATCTAAAAGCATTTTTGCTTTACTTTTGCCAAACGACATTGCCTGCGCGCCGCCCGATTGAATTGCTTTTAACATTAAACCTAAAGAGATTATTGCAAATAGAACAATTAAAAATGTTCCGATATTGCCTAAAAGTTGATTTGATTCCGGAGCTTTTTTTACCGTAATATCTGCGCCCGAATTATTTAATTTTTCTATTAAAGTTTCATCATTTACGGGAATTTGCACCTTGTATTGGAATAAAGGAGTCTGCACATTTTGCCCGTCAGGAATTAAAAACGGTGAATTGGTATTTAATCCATCCTGAACCTTCGATTTTGCAGGTTTTGGCTGGTCTTTCGGTATTGCAATCAACATATCGTCATACTTTTCTATTTTAGAAAACTCATTATTGTTTAATCTTTGCAAAAAATTAGAATATGAAATTTCCGAAGTATTAGTTGATGGACCTGTCATAAAAATTGTTGAAATAAATACAACAACAATTATAGCCAAAATTACATACATACCCGTTGACTGACTTTTATTCATTTAAAATAACCTTTCAAAAATGTAATTAACGCAATCTGATTATATCCTAAACAGAACAAAAAATAAATATATTATACGGCACTAATATAAGCTTCAATATCTTCATCCGTTATCATTTCTGTTGCGGCAACAAGAATTCTGTTCTCATCCAATTTTATTCCGCCCAAAATTCCGTTTTTATCAAGTTTACTCAAGAAATCAGCCGAATTCCCAACATTTACAACAAATTCGTTAAAGAAATTTTTATTCAAAACTTTATAACCTTTTTGAGTAAGCTTATCGGCAAGCTTGTGAGCATTGGAAGCAGAAAGTGCGCCTGCCTGATAAAAACCTTCTTCGCCCATAACAGACAAATAAAGAGTTGCACAAAGTCCAACTAACGCTTGATTAGAACAAATGTTACTTGTTGCTTTCTCACGTTTAATATGCTGTTCGCGAGTCTGAATAGTAAGACAAAACGCCTGTTTACCATCCTTATCAACAGTTCTGCCGGCTAATCTGCCAGGTAATTGGCGCATAAATTTCTCTTTGCAAGCCACAAATCCTGCACTCGGCCCGCCGAAATTCATCGGTATACCCAGAGTTTGAATGTCACCTACAACAATATCCGCGCCATATTCAGACGGCGGTTTTAGTATTGATAATGTCGAAACATCAACACAAACGACAAGCAAACAATCATCAGATTTTTTAGGTTCAATTATCTCACCGTAATAATCGGGGGTTTGCACCAAAACACAAGCATAATCCGAGGCTTGCGCAGGAACTTCATCCTCCCAATCCACTTCAATATTTTGTGAATAAGTATACGTTTCAATAACTTTTTTATATTCCGGATTTAAAGAATTTAAAACACAGACCTTATATTTTTTTGCAATTCTGCAAGCCATTAAAATAGCTTCTGCGCATGCTGTTCCTCCGTCATAAACCGTAGCGTTTGAAATATCCATGCCTGTTAATCGGCAAATCATTGTCTGGAATTCGTACATAACCTGTAATGTACCTTGCGAAATTTCAGGCTGATACGGTGTATAAGCCGTATTAAATTCAAATCTGTTTGCAACCTGACCAATACATGCCGGAACGAATTTGTTATAAATTCCTCCACCCATAAAATTCACGTATTCAGACTTATTTTCTTTAGCGAGTTTTTTTACCTTGCGTTGAGTTTCTAACTCACTCAATCCTTCAGGCAAATCAAGTGATTTCATCCTGATACTTTCGGGAATCTGCTTAAATAAATCTTCTACATTGCGAATTCCGACGGTTTCGCACATTTGTTTTATTGTTTCATCATTATGTACTAAAAAGTTCTTCATATCTATTCCACTTCCACTTTGTAATCATTATAAGACATTAAATCTTGAGAATCTGCTTCTGCATCGTTAGCTTCGATTTTTACAAGCCATCCTCCTTCAAACCAATCTTCATTAAGTTTTTCAGGGGCGTCAATCAATTCTTCATGGATTTCAGCAATTTTCCCCGATATTGGCATATATATTTCGGAAGCAGCCTTTACAGATTCTATATTTGCAAAAGTTTCGCCTTTTGAAAACTCGCTGCCTACTTCAGGCAATTCCAAAAATACGATATCTCCCAATTGTTCAACCGCATAGTCGGTTAAGCCGATTACATACTTATCACCATCTTTTACAATGTATTCGTGTGATTTTGAACATAACATATCATCTTTATTCATTTTTATACTCCTTAATTAATCTATACTCTATTCCTTTTTAATATAAACGGTCTTTTTACAACCTTTGCGTTATGCAATTTATCTCTTATCATAATTTGTATGATTGCGCCATTGCATATTTCCGAAAGATTTTTTACATACCCTAAACCGATATTTTTACCTGTCGTCGGGGAAACACATCCGCTTGTAACCTGTCCGATTTTTTCTTCATTATAATAAATATCGTAACCGTGACGCGCAATATTTCTGTCTTCCATAACAAAACCGATAAGTCTGCGCTCAACCCCTTTGGATATTTGTTCCATTATAACTTCTTTACCGTTGTAATCGCACTCTTTATCCTGAGGAATTGACCAAATCAAATCCGCTTCGACAGGTGTTGTTGTTTCATCCAAATCGTTGCCGTACAAATGTAAACCGGCTTCAAGACGCAAAGTATCTCTTGCACCGAGTCCGATTGGTTTTATTCCAAACTCTTTTCCACGTTCCAAAACTCTGTTCCATAAAAATTCAACATGCTCATTTTCTACAAGAAGCTCAAATCCGTCTTCTCCCGTGTAACCTGTTCTTGCAACAAGCAATTTCAAACCTTCTATTTTAGCAGGCTTTATGGTAAAAGATTTTTGTTCGGTTATATCATAACCCATCTTACGCATTAATGTAATAGCTTTCGGCCCTTGAATTGCCAAAAGCGAATAATTATGTGATTGATTATCTATGTTTACATCAAAACCTTTTTTATTCTTTGCAAACCAATTTATATCCTCATCAACTCTTGAAGCGTTACATATAATCAAATAACTCTCTATTCCCAATTTATATATAATAAGATCATCAATTAAACCGCCATCTTCCTTTGTCAATTGACAATAAACAGCCTTCTCGTATTTTAATTTAGAGATATTCTGTGGGACAATTTTATCCAAAAATTCCGTAGAATCTTTACCTGTAATAAACACTTCTCCCATATGAGAGACGTCAAAAATACCGACATTTTCACGAACGGTATTATGTTCCTCTATAATTGATGTATATTGAACAGGCATATGCCAGCCTGCAAAATCAACCATCTTTGCACCTAAAGCAATATGTTGTTCATGTAAATATGTTTCTTTAACCATTTTTATATCCCCTTGGCTTAATCTGTTTAATACTTAGCCCCCTATATCTATTCTGTACATAAATCATATTCTTGTCAATGAATTATTGAGATAGTTAAAGTTGACTTTTTACGACTTATCCTTAAACAAAAAATGGGAAATATCAATCCAAAGACTGACTACATTTTCCCTAAAATATGGTACAAGTAGAGTGTATAATAATATATCAGACGGGTAGTAAAAGGATATGGCGTTAAGTTTAAGCAATATATTTCAAAGACCTTATGTAAGCCAAGACACAAGAAGCCGTGTCAAAAGGCGCGAAGATGAGCAACGTTCTACAACTTCGGATGCGCAAAGAGAAGATAACGGTCAAAACACAAAAAGCAAAGGTCTGCAATATGTTGAACAAAAAAGACCGACATACACCCCTGCTTATGAACAAAAATTTGTTCCTAACGCATATAGCAGCGTTAATATAAACGCACCGCAAAATATAAGAACAACACAAAATACAGCAACATCATATATCCAAAATGCGCAACCGCAAACCCCGCAAACAATCAATCCGCAAATTAACATTGCTCAAATCTTAAAAGATTTTAAAAATACCGCAATCGCCATCGGTACACCTGAAGATGTTACGGAAGAAGTAAACGGATATATTTCGCTTATAGAAAAACAAGTTCGTAAACCGTCTCCAAATGCAAAAATAATAAGAACAAATCTCAATTCCGCAGCATCATTATTGGATGAACACATCTCAAAAACCCTTAACAAAGACTCTAAAGTCGTTCAAAACTGGGTCGATACATTATTTTTGCAAAAAATAAATTTCAAATATGACGAAAACGATATTAATGAAAGATTTTTGGTAAAATTTCCTGACGGAAGCACAAGTGCAACCAAAAGAAGCGAAGAAAGGCAAGAAACATCAAGTGACGAAGAAATCGTTTCCACCATCGAAAATAATAACGTTATTCCTATTGCCGTTGCCGGAAATTCTTTAAGAATACCGCAAGATAAAGAACTTAAACACTTATTTATACAGGCCAAGAAATATGCATACGCTCAAGATCCAGAAAAAGCAATTAAATCTTTTGAAAAAGCATTAAATAGAGCTAACGAGCTTGACGATACCGAAACTTCAGGAAAAATATACTACGAAGTCGGCAAAATTTATGATGACCATAATTATTTCCCGCAAGCTCTGAAAAGTTACAGACATTCAATAAAATTAACAACGGATGAGAACGTAAAAGCTAAAGCATATTACTCAATGGCACAAATTTATGATGATGTAAACCAAATCACTCCTGCCATTGCGCACTATATGAGTGCAGTATCCCATGCCGGCGAAGCTGATAATCTTCCTGCTCAATCCGCATCATTAACAAAAGTAGGCAATATTTATACCGATATGTACGACAAAGAAGCTTTTAATTATTATGATATAGCAAATGATGTTGCAGAACAAACAGATAACAACAATCTGAAAGGATTTGTGGCTTCTAACACCGCAAAAGCACACGTAAAGTTTGATGAGCCTGAAAAGGCATTAAAATTGTATTCATCAGCTGTAAAAGATTATACAGATGGTAAATCTCCGGTTAAAGCCGCACAGAATTATGTTGCCGCTGCAGATATAATGGTTGAATTTAATAATATTGAAAAAGCGCATAAATTGCTTAAGAAAGCATTAGCTTGCGCTCGCAAAAGTGAAAATGTAAACTTGATGAGCGAAATAAACACAAAACTCGGACAACTTGAACAATTATACGCATAAATCAGATTTTTACCGATTTCTGTTTCAATTTTTTATTAAATAAAAGCCCCCGATTACTCGAGGGCTTTTATAATATGTTTCCCAAATCTTTCGCCTTTTCCTGCTCTGTATTATTATCCCAACAACGTTTCCAACAAGTTTGCGTTTTGTAACGCACCTGTTGATTCTTTTATTCTTTGTTTATAAATATAAGTTCTTAACGCTTCTCTAATCAATTCACTTCTCGAACGATTTTCACCCGTTGCTACCTGATCAATTCTGTTCAAAAATTCTTCAGGCATTGAAATCAATACTCTCGCCATTATATTCTCCTTTTCTGATATATCCGTCTCTTATATATTAATAAACAATTTCGCATTCTAAAAAGTGCTATTTTTTATGTAAAAAGTATATACTAAATTTTAAAACAGCTGATTTTACTGAGTTTTAGGATGTGAACTTTGTTTACATTTGTTTACAAACCAAGCCGCATATTATTGCAAGACACACCAAGAGCATGTAATAAACTGCAATATTTCTTGTATATATAAATCTTAGCAAAAAAGGCGCATTTTTATTGGCAAGCAATGAATTCGCATTTATGAAAGGATATTTTATAAAAATTATATTTATATCTTTTTGCGGATATGTTTGCATTTTTTTATATAAATCGTTCACAAAAATAGCTGTAATAATTGGGAGCAAATAGAAATAATTTTCGGTTTTAACAGCCATGCAAGTCAGTATTATATATCCGGTGAAATAGAATAACAACAAAAAATTCAACGCATTATTTTTGGTTTTTAATTTAGTACAAAGTGTTGTTTTGCCGGAAATAACATCTTCATCATAATCCATAAGCATATGGGCATATAATATTGTATTAACAATCATTGCACATCCGAGTGATAAAATTAAAATATCAAGCGACAAATTTGATGTCATCACATAATAAACCCCTTCAAACATTAATGGTCCGTATGCAAGTATTACCGCGACATCTCCAAAACCGCGCGAAGACAAAGCTGAATATGACAAAGCAATAATCAGCGCTATAACAGCAAAAAGAAATACATACCATCCCGAAGTCAAAAATAATATTCCGCCTGCAATAGATGAAATGAACAGCAATATTATTATTACATTTCTTAAATCATCGATCGTTGCCTGCCCTGTTTTCAAGTATTTGCACTTAATATCTTTCACAGACTTTAGATACTTTTCATCTTTTGTAAGCCGTTTATAATCAAAATAATCATCCGCAAGATTTGTTGACAAATGTACAAGCGAAATACCGACAAGAGCAATCAGTCCGTAGATAAAGTTCCCGCCTTGTGTCAGAGAATACGTATATGCACATAACCAACTCAAAAAAGTTATAGGCACAGAATACGGTCTTGCATTTTTATACCAAAAATTTATATTATTTAAAAATTTAGTCATTATTGAATACATTTTTTATTGATTTTACGACTTCGTAACTTGCGCCATCTTCCAAAAGTTCTTCTGCAGTCAAACCGAAGATAGCAATTAATCTTTTTGCATTTTTCATATCACCTTCGTTCAAAGCTGCTGAGGCTTGATGAATTGCTTCTTCTCTGCTTATTGTTGGTATTTTGTCATTAATCCCTTTTCTGAATATTCTTGATTTTGATTTTCCCATTGTTAATCTCCGAGCTGCAATGCCAAAAGAGCTGCACCTATCATTCCGGAATAATTTCCTGCTTTTGCTTTAAAGACTTTGGTAGGAGTAGTTACTATTTGATTATTAACATTTTGTTCTATTTTATTCGCATCGACAAATGCTGCCATCGAACCGGATAATACGAAACAGTCCGGATCAAAAATATTGGCCAATCCGACAATTCCGGCCGTTATATCATCCTGCCAACGATTAAATATTTTAATCATCAATTCATCATTAGATTTTACACCTTCAATCACATCATAAGTAGTAACATTCGGATTCTTTGAAATTTCTTCTGCAGTAATTTTTAAACCTTTTCCCGATGCGTAAATTTCAAAACAATCCCAAGCTCCGCAAGTGCATTTTCTGCGTTTGTCACAATACATTTTAAAATGCATTTCGCCTGCTGCTCCATTTTTGCCTTTTAATAATTTATTATTTACTATAATTCCACCGCCAACACCCGTGCCAAGAGTCAACATAACGGAATTAGCACAACCTTTTGATGCACCAATTATATGCTCTGCCCACGCAGCACAATTTGCATCATTCTCTACAAATACAGGTTTTGATGATAAAGATTTAAAAGGCATTTTCGGATAATCTTTTGCTATATTTCCGGTAGAACCCAAAATCCCGTCATTTTGGTTATTGACAGCCCCGCATGTCGAAAATGCGACAACATCAATTTCTCTTTCATGCTTCTTTATGATTAACTCAAAAAGAGATTTAATCTCTTCAAAAGTCTCAGGTGTCGGATTTTTTTCTATTTCAGAAACTATTTCTCCGTTTTCATTTATTACGGCAGAATATATTTTCGTACCGCCAACATCTATTGCTAAAGCTTTTTTCATTAGTATCTACCTGTTTTTAAAATTGTAACTATTTTATCAAATTTTTGGCGTATAAACACTGCATCTACGACTTTGGGAACATCAAAACTATATCTGAGCTGCCCCTGTCCATTCTTTGTAAATTTTGATGTGCTTTTTATTGCATTTTTAACTATAGTTTCAGCATTTCCGGAATTTATATATGGATGTTTATATACTTTTTTAGGCTTATTATTCTGCATTATATCCAACAAATTGTTAGCCTTGTCCCATTGTGACATTAATTTTATCGGGTACACTCTCATTCCTTTCCTCCTCTAAACACAAATCTTTTAGTAATCAATTGCGGTCTTGTTATGGCTGAACCTATAACAACAGCATGCGCACCCGCTTCAAATGCCCTGTCGACCTGTTGAGGTTCCCATATTCTACCTTCCAAAATGACGGGAGTATTTGTTTTTTCAACAAGTTCTTTTAACAATTTAAAATCAGGCTCCTTTGATGGCGAATTAATTGATTCCATAGTATACCCAGCAAGCGTTGTTGATAAAATATCCGCACCTGCTTCTTGAGCTTTTATACCTTCCTCAACTGTACTGATATCTGCCATCGCAAGCTTTTTATTTATATGAATATATTTTATTAAATCTTTAATCTTTTCATTATTCGGACGCGGTCTTTGAGTCCCATCAAAAGCCACAATATCAGCTCCTGCATTTATTATATCTATAACATCCTGAACTGTCGGAGTTATATATACAATTTCTTTATAATTTGAAGGAATTTTATTTGGCTTTGTAATACCTATAACAGGAACATTTGATAATTTTTTCGCATTTTTTATATCACGAACACCCGCAACTCTTAATGCACCGGCTCCGCCGTTTAAAACACTTTTCATCATTGCAGCCATACATTTTTCATCATACAAAGGTTCAGACGGCATAGCCTGAACAGACACAATAACAGTCCCCTTTATTCTGCTTAAAACATTATTCATAAAAAAATTATATACAAAACATGTTTTTTAGTCGACTAAAAAACATAATAAAAACCTGATTTCTTGACGAAATCAGGGAAAAAATTTGTAGGGGAAAAATTAAATTGGAGTTAAAAAAATAAATGTAAACCTTTATGCTATATGTAATAACTGTTTATTATATGTTGCTATAAAATTCATCTGCTCTAACAATAATTCCGAGCGATCAACAAATGGCTCTGGTTGAGTTGCAACTGTTGTCGTAACCTGGTCTTTGTAAATGTCTTGCAATTTAGAATTGATTTTTTTCATATTCTTTAGTGCCATTTTTAAAGCCTCTCTTGTAATCTCTCTTCTGTATATATATAAAGTATATAAAATTTTATATATTTCACAGTTGGTATTTTTTGTTACATAACTTTACAAATAAAAAATTTTTGTAATATTTAAGCAACTTTTGCGCAAAAAATGTTTTTATATTCATGTAGGTAAATAAGGTAGTATAATGTCAAATCAAAGTGTAAATCAATATAATTTAGCAAATTTGCGTAATCAACAGCAATTAAATTTTGCCCAAAACATAACACCCGCAATGCAGGGAACAGATGGCTCCGAAGTTATACAACAAGCAGGCGGCGGGACTTATGTTAATCGTGCAAAAGCTTCTCAAGATGCCGACCCTCTGACAACGCTTGGCTTAACGGCAGGTATTGGATACGGTATCGGGCAGGCAATGGACCATTTTGGACCATTATGCGAAGGTGAATACGAAAAAACAATTTTAGGTAGATTGGGAACTGCAGGGGATAAATTTGCAAAAGAAACCAAAGTCGGAAGATTTATTGAAGGAGCATTCCAAAAATTTGATGATTTTATGACTCGCCGTTCCGCAAAAAGCAGAATTGCTTATTCTTTAAAAAATCATTCAACAATGCCTGAATGGCAATTTGCAAAAATGCCTTTCTACGGATTACCGGGGTACTGGTCAATGGATGCCAGAAACATCATTGAACAAGATTTGAAACCAATATCAGCTAAACCGACAAAATTGTTTATGTTTTTACCGTGGAAAAAGGTTAATGATTTCAACCGTTTAACAGAACACGGCATGACAAAGGACGAAGTAAAAGCCTTTGAACAATCTCTAAAAGGTAAAACTTTTGAAGAAAAAGCTCTTGCTCTTCAAGAAAAACAACTGGAAAAAATGGGCTTCAATCCTGCACAATATCAAGGCAAATCATTAGCTGAGATGCAAGATATGGCAAAAAATTGGAAAGTCACAAAAAGATACGGATGCACCGATTTTGCCCAATTAGAACACAGACTTAATCATATTATTGATGAAAAAGAATCATTTTTGAAAATGCTAAAAGATGCCACTAAAAATGGTGACGTTGAAATAAACATAAATAAATATGATAATTCATGGTGGGGCAAAATAAAATCGCATTTTGCAGGCAGAAGAGTAACCTTATCCGAATATTATAACAAGGGTACAGCAGCATTTGGAAAAGGTAATGCAACCCGAATCGGCAGAGCTTTGCCAAAATCTTTAGGATGGTTTTTGGAAGGCACAACAAACCGTTTCTCAGGCGGTAAATTAGCTCCTTTCATTCAGGCAACAATCTTTGCTGATATGGTTTATCATACAATCAAAGCTCCGAAAGGCGAACACGGAAAAACATTTATCGAAAGGTTTGTAAACGACTTTATGTATTTCGTAGGCGGTACATTAGGAGTTCTCGGCATCCATAAATTCGGCGGATTTAAATACCTCGGTACTGATAATGCAGGTAGAGAAGCATATCGTGCAGCATTAAAAGACCATAACTTATTAAGAAAAGCCGGAGCTTTTGCGACTAAAAAAGAAGCAAAAGAGGCATTGAAGGATGTTAATAAATTATTAGGAACTGAAAATCTTAATTTCTTCCAAAAAATTCTTCAAAAAGCTGCTCTTTTGATTAACTGCGGAAATGAACACGCAACATATTATCGCTCAGGTAATAAATTTATGAACGCATTACGCAAAATGGCAAATTCAAATTTAGTCGGCGTACCGTTAAGAATTTGGCTTGCAATGTTCGTAGCTACTCCATTCTTGGTTAAAGGTGCAACAAAAGCAGTTCACGCAATATTTGGCCGACCGACCCATTCGGTACTTGATGAGGAAGAAGAAACAGAAGAAGCACAAGACCCTTCTCAACAAACAAATCCGCAACAAGGTGTAACTCAAGCGGATGTGGCAGGATATCCGGATTCAAACTTGGTAAAACAGACCTTAAACGGTCAATATCCGCCTCATAACAATCAACAAGGACAATATCAACAATCCGTACCGCAATATCGTTACAACCCACAGACAAAACGTTTTGACCAAATTCTTCCAAACGACCCTGATTATGCAAACAATCAATCAAACGGACAAAATACGCAAAATTTAAACCAAAATAACAATTCTAACTTACAAAATGCGCAAAATCCAAACGGAATAAACGGCAGCAACCCGAATAACCAAAATCAAACCGTAAATATAACAAACAATACAACAGTTACAACTCAACAAAACGGGAACACACAACAAGAACCTTTAAGAACCTATATTCCGTCATCAGTCGGAGTTCAGACTTCAGGTCCTGACACGAGTCCGGCAGATATGGCATTAGCACACGCTGACCAAGCAGAAAAAGAAGTTCAATCAATTCTTGCAAGAAGAAGATAATATTAACAACAGGCTAAAGCGGAATCCAAGCCACTCATTACATTATTTATCTTATCAATAACTGCTTTCGGCGGTATCACATTAATATCATATTCTAACAATTGTCCGTCTAAATTATTTTCTTCTATATATTCCTCAATATTCTCAGGGTATACATACTCTACACACGATTCTTTTTGCGGATAAGGCTGCCAAGTATGCATATAAGACCCGTTTGATATACAAACCGTTTTAACTCTATAATTTTGAGCAATATGAACCGTTCCTGTTTCGTTTGCAACCAGCATTTTTGCCATCCTTAAATACAATATAACTTCATTTAATGATATGCCGGCTTTGTTATATACCATTTCAGGGTATTTACACATTCCTTTTATTGCTTGCGCCTTTTTCCGCTCTGAATTTGACCCTATTATCATAACAGGAATTTTAAGTTCGCCTGTTATGTAATCAATTATGGCAACAAAATTTTCTTTTGAATATGTACGTATTTTGCTACGAGAAAATGGTGAAATTACGATATAATCAGACTTAACATCTATATCAACATTTGGAATATCCTTCAATAGCAGAGGTAAAGGTAAATTTTCCCCAAGTAATAATTCAAAGAAAATTTTGCATCTTTCACTTACATGCATCAAATTTTCACCACTATCAATCACTTCAGTATACTTTGACAAAATATTCTCCATTCTCTCTTTGTCTTTTATCATGTCAAAACGCGAGAAAAACCCGTAATGTCCTATTTTTTGTCCGGCTTTTATATTTTTTGCAAAGGTTTCAACCGCGCTATTAAATTTAGCATCAATAGGGTTTATTAAAATATCTGCGTAAAAATTTTTAATACTCTTTATTTTTTCCTCTATTTCTTTATATGTAAAATCAAGCTGAATGTAACTGTCAATATATTGCTTGTCGAACTTTTTTGCTATTGCAACTATTTGGGGTGTACCTGCCAAAATTATTTTATAATTTTTGTATTTCTCACTTTGCTTTATATATTTTAAATACGGTCTGTTAAAAATAAAATCTCCGATGCCGTCCCCCCTGACAAATACGAGAGTTTTTATTCCCATTTTTTTGCATATCCCTTTATTCAATAAAGGCTTGTCTACAACATGTTTTATTTTTATACCCAAAATAGTGACAATGTACGTTGCCCTGTCACAATTAAATCGAAACTCATAAGAAAATATATTTCTTATAAAGCCAAAAAGACTTTTATTCATACTCAAAAACCTTATTTTTATACTCATTATAAAATATATTATACAACAATTATAAAATTTCGTTATGATTTTTTTCAAAACCTATTGTGGTTTGAGGTCCGTGTCCTGGGAAAACCTTTGTATCATCAGGCAAATTAAATAATTTATCTTTGACACTATGTACAATTTCCTGCCAACTTCCGCCCATAAAATCAGTTCTGCCGACACTTGTATAAAATAATGTATCCCCGCTGAATAACTTGCCGTCATTAGTCAAATAGCACATTCCGCCTTTTGTATGCCCCGGAGTGGAAATTGCTTTCAGTTCAGTATCGCCAAGTTTAAAAATATCTCCTTCAGACACATAATTTTTAACGGATGTTACATCAGGAATTCTTATCCCTCCAAGCATCTCGGTCATTTCAGGAGCGTGAATAATTTGTTCTTCATCTTCTTTGCCCACATATATAGGAACTCCAAATTCTTCATGAAATTTATCACATCCCATAATATGATCAAAATGCCCATGAGTTAAAAGAATAGCCTTTAAGTTTATTCCCAAAGCTCTGATTTCATTAATAAAACTATCATCAGATGCAGAGCAATCAATCATAACTGCATCTTTTTCTGGTTCATCAATCAACAAGTAATTATTGGCGCCAATAGGGCCTTTAACATATGTTTTAATAATCATTTTTAGTTAAAATCCCTGACAAGTTCAAATATTCTTTGGCAAATTGAGAATAATTCTTTTGCCTTATCAAGAGCAATCATATTAGCTCCGTCACACAAGGCTTTATCAGGTTCAGGATGAACTTCAAAAAATAACACATCCGCACCTGCTGCCATTGCAGCCTTTGCTAAAGGCGCGACAAACCGTCTGTCACCGCCAGAGCAAGTTCCGTTTGCCCCAGGCAGTTGAACGCTATGAGTTGCATCAAATACAACAGGATACCCAAACTCTTTCATAATAGATATTCCGCGATAATCAACAACCAAATTATTGTACCCGAAAGACGTACCCCTATCGGTTACTAAAATATTTTTATTCCCCGAATCTTCAACTTTCTTTATTAAAGTACTCATCTGTTCGGGAGCTAAAAATTGACCTTTTTTAATATTAATAATTTTACCTGTTTTTCCTGCAGCCACAAGCAAATCCGTTTGACGACATAAAAATGCGGGTATTTGAATAATATCAGCGACCTGTGCAACAGCTTCCGCCTGATCAGGTTCATGAATATCAGTTACAATAGGAACATCGTACTTCTCTTTTACAGCTTGAAGCATCTCCAAACCTTTTTCCAACCCCGGGCCTCTAAAAGAAGTCAACGAAGAACGATTTGCCTTATCAAACGAAGATTTGAACACGAAATTTATACCCAATTCTTGAGTAATGCGTTTTAAACCTGCAGCTGTTTGATCTAAAATTTCTTGGCTTTCAATAGCACACGGACCGGCAAGAATCGTTAAAACATCCCCGCCAATCTCAAAATCCCTTAATTTAATTCTCTTATTCATCATAACAAAATTATATTCAAAATAGAAATAAAAAACAACCCGAATACTTTTTGTAATATCGGGTTGTCTTAAATATTATTTATAACTAATCTTTTTTCTTTAATGTCGGGAAAGCTATGACATCACGAATAGACGGAGAATCAGTCAACAGCATTACCAACCTGTCAATGCCCATTCCTAAACCGCCCATCGGAGGAACACCATGCTCTAATGCACAAATATAGTCTTCGTCAATTGGCATAGCTTCATCATCGCCTTGAGCCTTTGCTTGCATCTGCGCTTCGAATCTTGCTCTTTGGTCAATAGGATCTGTTAATTCAGAAAATGCATTATCTATTTCCCAACCGTTAATCCTTGTTTCAAATCTTTCCGTCAATCTCGGATTGTCGCGATGGACCTTTGCCAACGGTGATATATCTCTCGGATAATCGTATATGTGAATCGGTTGAATTAAAGTCGGTTCAACTTTTTCTTCAAATACTTTTTCTACTACTTGTCCCCAATTACTACATTCATCTGTATCAATATGTAATGTCTGAGCAGTTTTAACAGCTTCTTCAAAGGTTTCAATTTTATTAAAATCAATTCCTGTTGCTTCTTCAACCGCACCAAGCATTGTTTTTCTGTCCCAAGGCGGAGTTAGATCGATTTCATTTTCTCCGTATTTGATTTTTGTTGTACCCAAAACTTCTTGGGCAACATAAGCAACAAGTTCTTCTATCAAATCCATCATATCGTAATAATCGACATATGCTTGATAAAGTTCAATCATTGTAAATTCCGGATTATGACGAGTATCAATACCTTCATTTCTGAATGAACGGTTTATTTCAAAGATTTTTTCGCTGACACCGCCTACCATCAACCTTTTTAAATATAACTCAGGGGCAATTCTTAAATACATATCCATATCCAAGGTATTATGATGCGTAATGAACGGTTTTGCATTAGCTCCGCCCGCTTGAGGGTGAAGCATCGGGGTTTCAACTTCCATAAAGCCCTTTGAAATTAAAAATTCTCTGATTTTTTGAATTATTAAGCTCCTTTTTTGGAAAGTTTTGCGAACATCTTCGTTTGTAATCATATCTACATATCTTTGACGATATTTTGTCTCAACATCGGTCAAGCCATGAAATTTTTCAGGCAACGGTAATAGTGATTTTGAAAGAATTTCCAATGAAGTTGATTTGATTGTAAGTTCACCTCTCGGGGTTCTGCGAACCGTACCTTCAAAACCGACGATATCACCTATATCAACTGTTTTTAATGTTTTTAAATTTTCTTCATCCAAATTTTCTTTGTGAGAAAATACTTGAATTTTTCCTGATGCGTCAACCAAATCAATAAACATTCCGCTGTTACGAACAGCCATAACACGTCCTGCGACTTTGTATGAATCTTGGGTTTCTTCTCCGACAGGCAATTCTGTATATTTATTTTGCAAATCTTGCGCCATAATTGTTTTTTCATATTTATACGGATAAGGATTTAGTCCTCTTTCCCTTAAATTGTTTGCTTTTTCAACTCTTATTTGGCGGATTCTGTCTTGTGATGACCCGCTTTCTTTTGCTATTTCTTGAATTTCTGCCATAATAACTTCCTTTTCGTTTGTGTATATAAAAATACTATCATAAACAAACAAATTTATATAATTATTGTAATGTAATATTTCTTAAATTTATGCGCAGATATCGTATTTGGGGTAAAATAATACTATGATGTTTGAAAAAGAAGAATTGATAAAAGCTACGGGAGCAGAGGTATTAAAAAATAACAGCGAAAATTGCCGTTATACAATATCAACTGATACCCGAACAATAAAAAATGGGGATATTTATTTACCGTTAAAAGGGGAAACTTTTGACGGGGAAAAATTTATTGATAAAGCTGTTGAAGCGGGCGCAGATGCTTATTTTACAACAACTGATAATATTTATGACGGGGCAAAATTTGTATTAAAAGTTAAAGATACAAAACAAGCTTACATTGATATTGCAAATTATTACAGAAAAAAAATTAATCCTATTACTGTCGGTATAACGGGTTCTGCAGGAAAAACGACAACAAAGGAACTCGTTTACTCTGTTTTAAAAGAAAAATATAATACTCAAAAGACATTTTCAAATCACAATAATGAAATCGGATTTTGCCAAACCGTATTGGGTATGAATCATGATACTCAAGCATTAATTGTCGAGATGGGTATGCGCGGCTTAGGTGAAATTGAAGAAATTTCCATACCTTTAGAGCCTGATTTTGCAATAATAACTAATTGCGGAAGTGCGCACATTGGCAGATTGGGTTCATTAGATAATATAGCAAAAGCAAAATGTGAAATTGCCAAAGGCTTGAAAAAAGACGGAACATTCATTTCGTTAAATCAGGATATTATTAAAAAGCATCTCAATTTTAACGGAGAAAAGATTTTTTATTCAATAAAGGACGTCGAAATCTTAGACAAAGCTCCTTCATATTCGAAATTTAAGTACAAAAATCATATTTACGAATTAAATGTTGAAGGTGAATATAACATTGAAAATTCGTTATCCGCAATAGAATTAGGCTTGAAACTCGGAATGGATGAGAAATTAATAGCTAAAGGTTTAGAATCTTATCGTCCGATTGAAAAGCGATGGGAAGTTGAAGAAATTAAGGGATTTAAATTTATAAATGACAGTTACAACGCAAATCCCGAATCAATGAAAGCATCCGTAAAAACATTTGTCGAATTATATAAAGAACCTGTTGTTGTTTTGGGCGATATGGGCGAACTCGGTGATGATGAAGAAAAATACCATTTGCAAGTGGGTGAATTTTTAGCTTCGCTTAATAAACAAGCAATGTATTTACTTGTAGGCAAATTAGCAAAAAGCATAGGTAAGCCTTTAGAAAACAAGGGTCTGAAAGTGAAATATTTCGATAACATACAAGATGTTTCTTGTTACATTGTTGAAAATTTGAATAAGAGTAATACAATATTTTTGAAGGCTTCTCGGTCAATGAAGTTTGAAGAAATATTAAACAATATAAGGGGATAAATAAATTATGATAATGACGGCTGTTGCGTTTCTCTTGGGACTGATTTTATGCTCATTATTCGGAGTTCCATATATAGAAATGCTTAAAAAGAAGATGATAGGGCAATATATAAAAGAATTAGCCCCTGAGTCACATGCCCAAAAGCAAGGAACCCCGACAACAGGCGGAGTGTTTATCGTTTCAGCAATTATTATTGCTTCGGTTATTGCCTTATCCTTAGCGCAAAAGATGACATCCACCGCACTTATTGCGATAATAACACTTGGATTTTACACGCTTGCAGGGTTTCAGGATGATTATATAAAAATTAAAGGTAAAGGTAATGACGGTTTGACACCAAGGGGAAAACTTTTCAGGCAAATTGCAATAGCACTATTACCGACAATTGTTTTATTAATAGATAATCCTGCAGCCTGCACATTTGAAATTTGCGGGTATATGATAAATTTAGGATGGTTTTATCCGTTCTTTGCAGTATTTGTAATCACGGGGGCATCAAATGCGTATAATTTAACGGACGGTTTAGACGGTCTGGCTGCAGGCTGCGGTGTTTCTTCATTTATAGCGGCTGCTATTATAGCATTATTGTTGGGTGAAACAGACTTGGCAATAATTTCTGCATCAGTAGCAGGCGCTTTAGCAGGATTTTTAGAATACAACAAACCAAAAGCCCAAGTATTTATGGGAGATACCGGCTCTTTAGCAATCGGAGGTTTGTTAGGTACAATTGCAGTTTTAGGGAAATTTGAATTTTTATTAATATTCTTCGGTGCAGTTTTTGTAATTGAAACATTATCGGTCATTATTCAGGTAACGAGCTTTAAAACTACCGGTAAAAGAGTTTTTAAGATGGCACCGATACATCATCATTTTGAGCTGCTGGGTTGGAGCGAAAAGAAGGTTGTTACGGTGTTTGCTATTGTGTCATTTGTGTTTTCCGCAATAGCGGTATTGTTATATGAATTGGTTGCAAAGGGGATTATATAATGAGTGTAAGGGGTAAAAAAGTTTTAGTTTTAGGTTTATCTAAAAGCGGAATTGCAGCTGCAAAATTTGCCAAAAAGCACGGCGCGGATGTATATTTAACCGAATCTGCCGATATTACAACAAAAGAACAGTCGGATAGAGCAAAGGCTTTGGAGGATTTAGGAGTCCATGTTGAGTATGGCGGTCATTCGGAGGCTTTTATTAAAAAATCAGATTTTGCGGTTACAAGCCCGGGTATTTCGCCAAGAAGCGATATAATAAGAAAAGTCAGAGCAGAACAAATTCCTGTTATTTCGGAATTAGAGTTGGCTTATCGAGAATGTGATATCCCGTTTATAATAATTACGGGAACTAACGGTAAAACAACTACCACTTCTCTAACGGAACATATTTTATCAAAAAAATTAAGAACAAAGGCTTGCGGAAACATTGGCACTCCGCCTTGCTCCATGGCTGATGAAAATTTAGATTATTTTGTTTGTGAAGCAAGTTCATTCCAGCTTGATATGAGTACCTCACTAAAACCATATATCGCAGTTTGGACTAATTTTACTCCGGATCATATAGATTGGCATAACGGTTTGGAAAATTATTTCAATGCAAAAGCAAGAGTTTTTAGAGAACCTCAAACCGCAAAATATTGTGTTTTAAATGCCAAAGACCCAAAGCTTTTGGAATTTTCAAAAGAAGTTAAGGGCAAATTATTTATGTTTGCGCAAAATCTCGGAGAAAATTGCTGCTACGAAGAAAACGGCTCAATTATATTCAAGCAGGATGGAAAAGCGGAAGAAATCATAAAGATTTCCGATTGTCCGTTGATTGGTGAGCATAATTATCAAAATATTATGTGCTCAATTATTTGTGCAAAATTAACGGGTATCGACAATGAAACAATAAAAAATGCGATTATGGAATTTAAGGCTCCTGCTCACAGGTTGGAAAAAATTGCGCAAAAAGACGGTATAACTTTTTATAACGATTCAAAGGCAACTAATCCGGAAGCTTCAATTGTTGCGATAAATTCATTTAACAACCAAAATGTTGTATTGATTGCAGGCGGCAGAGATAAGAATACTGATTTAACAGAGTTCTGTCAATCTGTAAATAAACATATATCAACAGTTATTCTAATAGGAGAAGCAACTGAAAGATTTGAAAAAGAACTTCGCAATAACGGTTTCTCAAACATTATAAAAGAACAAACATTAGAAGGTGCAACAGACAAAGGTATTTCGTTAAAGCCTGATGTAATATTATTATCACCTGCTTGTGCAAGTTTTGATATGTTTAACAGTTACGAACACAGAGGAGAGGTATTTAGAGAACATGTCCTATCGCGAGTATAAATCACTCCAAAGACAAAACGAGAAAATAAAATCGAATCAAAGAGGTGCAAAATCAGATACAGTTCTTTCTGCACCCGATAAGCCTTTGATTATTATTGTAACTTTTTTGGTTATAATTGGTTTTCTTGCGATATTTTCAGCAACAGCCCCAAAATGTTCACGTGAAGGAGTAAGTCTTTTATCATTTCTTATTAAACAAGTTCTTTTTGCCGGTGTAGGTTTCTTTTGTATGGCAAAACTTGCCGGATTTGACTATAAAAAACTTGAAAGGTTTAATTATAAATTTTTGTGGCTTGTCATAATTTTACTGTGCATAGTAAAATTTACTCCGATGGGTCTGGAAATAAACGGCGCACGCAGATGGATGAATTTAGGATTTATGCAATTGCAGCCGTCAGAATTTGCAAAACCTCTGTTTTGCATGCTGCTTGCCTCCGCATTTAAAGATAGGGTAAATTTAGCTGACGGTAAAGTTTGGACAAAAGTATTTTTCCCGTTACTTATAGTGTTATTTTTGGTCTTTAAACAACCGAATTTAAGTATGGTAATAATTTTAATGATGACGGGTTTAGCATTATATTTAGCTGCCGGCGGGCCTATGCTGTTATTAGGAATAACAGGCGGAATTGTCGGTGTCGGAATAATTTCTCTTATCCCAAAATTATTACACGGATATCAGATGGACAGAATTACGATTTGGCTAAATCCCGGAAGCGATGCTCAAGGTAAGGGCTATAATATCATTCAGTCACTAATTGCTTTTGCGTCCGGAGGATTTAGCGGAACCGGTTATGGCGGTTCTATTCAAAAACTGGCATATTTGCCGGAATGCCACACAGACTTTATTTTTTCAATAATAGCAGAAGAATTTGGATTGTTGGGCTGTTTTTTTATAATAGGTTTATTTGCGGCGCTTGTTCACAGAGGTATGGTAATAGCTAAACGTTGTCCTGATATGTACGGCAAATTGCTTGCAATTGGTATAACATTTATTTTCGGATTTCAGGCATTTTTAAATATGTCTGTTGCGAGTTCGCTCTTGCCTGTAACAGGTGTTACATTACCGTTTATAAGTTATGGCGGAACATCCATTATTGTATTTTTATCCATGATCGGAATTTTATTAAATATATCAAAGCAAAGAATTAAACGTACAAGGACAGAAAATGAATAAAAAAACATATTTTATAACAGGCGGAGGAACGGGCGGACATATATATCCTGCAGTTGCTGTTGCTGACGGACTTTTGAAAAGAGAAGATACAGAAAAAATTTATTACGTAGGAAACCCTAATAATTTAGAAGCTAATATTGTAAAAGAAAAAAATTATACTTTTTTGCCCGTAATGAGTTCGGGTATGCCGAGGAAAGCTTGTTTTGAACTGATAAAATGGGCATGCCAAATGTTTATCGGCTGGCTAAAATGTTTAGGCTATATAAAAAAATACAAACCTGACGTAATTTTCGGAACGGGCGGTTATGTATCTGCACCTATATTATTTGCGGCTATGACAATGAAAGTACCTTTTGTTATGCACGATTGTGATGCAAACCCCGGACTTGTGACAAGACAACTTGCACCATTTGCGAAAAGTATTTCAGTAGCTTTTGATACAGAAAAAGGTAAATTAAATAACAAAAATTGCCACGTAAACGGCAACCCGATAAGAGAACAGTTTTCAATACTGACAAAGGATTCGGCAAGACAGGCTTTAGGATTGGAAAATAAATTGACACTATGTGTTATGGGCGGTTCACAAGGGGCCAAAAAAATAAATGAAGCGGCTGTTCAAATATTAAAAAAATTATCCCAAGATATGGATTTACAAGTTATTTTTCAGACAGGAAAAAGGAATTATGATGAAGTAATAAATGCATTAAAAAGCATTTATCCGGATTGGGAGCAAAATAAAAATATTATTCTTCGTCCATACTTTGACAATATGACAGAAGTACTAAAAGCCAGCGATATTGCAGTATCTCGTGCCGGTTCTTTAAGTATTTCGGAATTGTGCGCAAGTTCAATTGCAACAATATTTATCCCTTACCCATATGCGGCAGCTGACCACCAGAGAAAAAATGCAAAATATATGGTAGAAAACGGCGCGGGAATATATTTGGAAGATGCAGAAACAAATGCACAAAAATTGTTAGAATTAATAAAATCATTGACTGATAATTCGGAATATTTGAATAAAATTCAAAATAATGCGCATAATATGGCTAAATTTAACGGCGTTGAAAAAATTATTGAGCAAATAGAACAATGCGCATAAACAATAATATCAAGAAATATTGACAACAAATATTAAGATGGGAAAATTTTACTATGTTTAAATACTACAAAAAATGTGCGCCGTATTTATTTTTATTACCTGCAGGAATAGTTTTGCTGGTGTTCTTTTTTGTTCCGTTTTTTCAAACTATCGGTTTAAGTTTTTTCAATTATTCCGACAGTATCTATCATCCTGATTTTGCGGGTTTGCAGAATTATATAGAAATTTTTAAAAATCCTGTATTTTATAAAGTTATGCTAAATACATTGATTTATCTTGTTGTAGCAGTTCCTATATTAGCGATTTTTCCATTATTTTTGGCAATTCTTATAAATCAAAAAATCAGGGCTTTAACTTTATATAAAATACTAATATATTTGCCTGTCATCGTATCAATCGTTGTTGCAGCCATTGCCTTTAAATGGTTATATGCGCAAGACGGAATTTTAAATTACTTTATGCAATTATTACATTTACAAAAACTCGGCTGGCTGACAGACCCGAAATACGCGATTTATTCAGTAATTATAGTAACCGTTTGGAAGGGTATCGGGTATTATATGATGATATATCTGGCATCATTAATGAGTGTTCCAAAAGAATTGTACGAAGCATGCGATATTGACGGAGCAAATTTTTGGCAAAAACATTTAACAGTAACTGTTCCCCATCTGATGCCTACAATCGCACTTGTTACAACCATAAGTTCAATTTCCGCAATGAAAATATTTGCTGAAATATATGTTATGACAAAAGGCGGTCCGCTTAATTCAACTAAAACAATTGTCTATTATATCTATGAAAAAGCTTTTGAAACGCTGGATTTAGGCTATGCAAGCGCTATGGCCGTAATATTACTTATTATTGTAATGATATTTTCAGTCATAAATATATTTTGTTTTGAACGCGGGAAATATAAAATTTAAATTTATTCCGTTTCATGCGCTAACTTAAATAAATTATCATCCCTTGCATCGCATTTTAAACCTGTCGGGATGAACAAATCTTTATATCTTTCAACGGCATATCTGTCTGTCATGCCGGAAATGTAGTCTGTAACCACCCTTACGATATTTTCTTGAGGACATTTTCCTTCCAATGTTCTGCAATAGTAGTTAAAAAGTTCGCGTATTACATGTTTTGCTTTTTCTTCTTCCAATTTAGCAGGTGAAGATTCGTTATATACATTTTCAAACATCCATTTACGCAATTTTGTTGTATATGCCCACCCTTCTTCGCTCATAGAGATTTCGGCTTTTCCGATTGAATTATTCACAATTTCGTGAATCATTTTACTCAATCTTTTACTCTGAATCGGCGAGAAATAATCTATACAATCTTTTGGTAAATCCTGTTCCGAAATAACACCGGCACGAATTGAATCCTCAATATCATGATTTATGTAAGCAATTTTATCCGCGAGCTGAACAACCTTGCCTTCCGGAGTTGTCGGTTCAAAGCCCCATGTATGAGTTCTTATACCTTCTATTGTCTCCTGGCAAAGGTTTAATTTTTCCAACACTTCTACCACACGAACACTTTGGATATTATGATGGAACCCGCCTTCAACCAATTCGTTTAATACACCTTCCCCGCAATGCCCGAAAGGAGTATGTCCCAAATCATGCCCTAATGATATTGCTTCTGTCAGATCCTCATTCAAATCAAGCGCACGTGCAATTGTCCTTGCTATCTGAGAGACCTCAAGCGTGTGAGTCAATCGTGTCCTAAAATGATCATCAAACGGGGATAAAAATACTTGAGTCTTATGTTTTAAACGTCTGAAAGCCTTTGAATGCAAAATTCTGTCCCTGTCACGTTGAAAATCCGTACGCAAATCACTTTTTTCCTCCGGAATCTTTCTTCCGGCTGAATTTACAACTTTTGTTGCATATTCGCTCAAATTATTTAATTCTCTTTGTTCAAGTTTTTCTCGTATATTCATCATAAATACCGCCTTCTTTGCCAATTTTAGCAAAAAATAATCACACAGGTTATCCTGTTTTTAGCTGATTTTTAAGAAAATAAATTCACTCTGAAACACATTGATAATATTAACAAAAATTTGCAATGCCCCTTGATTTTTTATTTTTAGCATAATAATATGAGCTTGTAGAGTGCTTACGCCAATAATCACTCAACAAGAAAAGGAAAGATAATATGTCAATTAACTTAGAAAACAAACAGGAATTCGCCAAGAAGTTTGGTAAGAACGAAAAAGATACAGGTTCTTCTGCAGTTCAAATTGCAATGATGACTACAAAAATTGCGCAATTAACAGAACACCTTAAATCAAATAAAAAAGATTTCGCTACAAAAAGAGGTCTTTTGATGATGGTAGGTAAAAGAAAGAAATTGTTATCTTATGTAAAATCTAAAAATCTTGACGAATACAGAGATTTGATTAAAAAGTTAAAAATCAGAGGTTAATCTCCAAAAAAAAACGACTCATAAAAGGGTCGTTTTTTTTGTCTTGTTCTGCGCCGCATATTGTGCTAAAATCAGTAAAAAGAGGAGATTATTTTGTTATGGTTACTGAAACAACAGAAAAAAACGTATTATTTGATCCCGGATTTGCACAGCATACTACGATTTTATCATTAAGCTTGAATTATATCTATTCAGAAATCAATTCATTTAAAAATTTCGGGCAGCGCAAAATTAAATTCAAAATGTCATATCCGCAAATAATTAGAATGACGGACAACAATGTCGGATTTTGTTTGGGCAGTTTGTTATGGGCGGTTTATATAAAGTCTTTAGGAGATTTGAAAATTGAAGGAAACCCTTGTTTGGGCGATATCTTTAATAAAGAAGAAACAGTAGAAGAAGCGGATTTTTCAATAAAATATTTTGACCAATTGCAAAAAGATTCAAAATATTATTTAAATTCCAATTACAATATAAATCCGACACACATAAAAATTTTAGAACTTTATAAGGAATTTTTAGTAGAAAATAAAAATTTTGTAAGCACAAAAACAACAAATGATATTATTCTTCCGGAAGGCATAAAAATACCTGACTCTAACGGAATTGAATCAATACATTCAAAAATTCAGGAAGTAATAAAAACGGGTAAATTGTTAGATTTACTTGAAGTCTTTGGTTTAATTTACGGATAAAACCGTCACGGGGTTTTAGTAATGGATTTGAAAACAAAATTATACCAAATGTTTATCTTGGGGCTTGAAGGTGAAAATTACCGTCAAGCTTTAGAGTACGGACTTGGAGGCGTAATTTTTTTCACAAAAGATATTCAGTCTGTCGAACAGATAAAAGAATTAACTTCAAAAATAAAAGCGGAGAGTCTTATCCCGCCGTTTTTATCAATTGACCAAGAAGGGGGACGTGTCGAAAGAACCGAGAATATTCATGGCGGTAAAAAATATTTATCCGCAAAATTTGCTTATGAAAAAGGTTTGGAATATTTAAAAGGGCAAACTGAAACTATTGCAAAAGAATTAACATCTTACGGTATAAATTTGAATTTCGCTCCCTGTATAGATGTTAATACAAACCCTGCTAACCCGATAATCGGAGAGCGAGCATTTTCGTCAAATCCGGATGAAGTTATTGAAGCTGAAAAAATCGTATCAGAAACTTATATAAATAATGGGGTTATTCCTTGTGCAAAGCATTTCCCCGGTCATGGCGACGCTAACGCAGATTCGCATTTGACTTTACCTGAAATAGACTTAAATCTTAATGATATGGAAAAAACGCATATAAGGCCATTCGCTTCGGCTATAGAGAACGGGATACCTGTGATAATGGCTGCACATTTGCATTGTAAATGTTTTGAGGATAAAAAAATTCCGACTTCGCTTAGCAAAAATGCCATTTCTTACTTGAGAAATAATCTGGGATTTAACGGGGTTATCATTTCAGATGATATGGTAATGAAAGGGGTTTCTGACTTTGGAGAAGTTGAAGCATGCGTTATGGGAATAAAAGCAGGACTTAATATGTTTATCTATCGTAATAGCAATCGTAAAACAATACAGGTGATAGAAGATATATTAAAAATTGCCCAAAATGATTACGAATTACAAGAAAAAATAGATTTTTCTTATAATAAAATTATTGAATTAAAGAAAAGATTTCTAAATTTCGAAAAGACTGTGTAATCTTGTTTGGATGTCTTCTTCATCAAGCTCGTCAGTCAAACGATTTAAGTCAATCGCCATTTGATAATAATGAGCCGCATCATTTGTAAATCCCATTTCCTGGCTTGCTCTGCCTGCGTTAAAATAAGCAAGAGTGTAATTAGGATTTAAACTTATTGCTGTTTCAAAGTATTCCAAAGCTTCTTCGGCATTCATCAATCCGTCAAGGTATAATATACCTAAATTGTTTTGAGAAAAGGCATTTTCGGGATTTATTTCTACCGCTTTATGATATGCAACAAGGGCTTCTTCCAAATAATCTTTTTCCCAAAGCGCAATACCCAATTTAGAATATCCGCGTTCTTCTTCGGGATTAAGTGTAACCGCATCACAGTATGAATGAATTGCTTTATCCAAATCATAATCTGCCATGTAAATATCCCCTAACGCAATATATAAATCATAATTCTTCGGATCTAAAATAATACCTGCTTGATACGTTGAAATTGCAGCTTCAATATTGCCTTTAGAACCTGCATAAATCGCTCCCAATGCTTGGCATACAATAGATGTCCATTCCGAATCGGGATTTAGCGCAATAGCTTTTTGATAATGTTCTATTGCATCGTCATATAATTCCGCTTTTGCGTAAGCATAGCCTAATGAATTGTTATAGAACGGGTTTTCAGGTTCTCTTTCAAGGGCAAGTTTGAATGCACTCACAGAATTTAATTTATCTTCTTTTTGCATATACAAATGTCCGAGTTCATAATATATTTGCGCCGTATCAATATCGAATTCCAAAAGTTTTTCATAACAATCAATAGCTTCGTCTGTATGTTCAGGGAAATAATTTTGTAATACAGTTGCTAATTTAACTAAAACCGAACGATTAAGCGGATTTAGTTCGAGAACTTTTCTGTAATTTTCCGCAGTCGCTTCAATATTGTTTGACTTATAAGATAAATCTCCTAACTTTGTGTAGAACAGTTCTTTATTGTGCGTTTTTTCAACGGCTCTTTGATAGATTTTTTGGGCAGAAGAATACATTTTAAATTCTTCCATAAATCTTCCGACAGTGTTATATGAAAAAACTGTCATGTCTTTTGACATGTTTTTGTAAAACATTTTTATGGTTGTAGTATCCCACGCAAGCATAACACTTCCTGATAAGAAGTAATAAATAAACTTCATATAATCAGCAAAATTCACTTTTTGAGTATTGATTTTATTCAATAGTGATTGGGACATAATCATTCTTGAACGTCCCGAATTTATTCCGCTCAATTTTATTGCGGATTTAAATTCTTTTTCTGCACCTTTATAGTCTTGAGCCAGCTGCATGAAATAGCCCGTATATAAATGAGCATTGGTATTTGTCGGAGCAACCGATATTGCGGTTTGACATTGTTCTATCGCGCTATTTAAACTTATTTGACCTTGTTCCCACATTAAAGATGCCAAACGATAGTATGTTTCCGATATTGTCGGATCATATTTAACCGCATCAATATAGCAATCAATAGCTTCCTGTAAATCTATATTACTATTTCCGAGAAGATATTTTTCATGTGCTAATCTGGCTTTTTCCAAATAATCTTTTGCCTTTTGGCTATTTATCTCGTTTGCTGCGCCAATCATAGGCATTAGTAGTTGTTCTGACATTTCGAGCTCCAATAATCTGATATTTACATGTCATGTCGGACGTAAATTTTTGGTCTTTAATATTATTTCGCAAATCTCGTTCATTTGGAGTAGATAGTCGGGTAAAATTAATACATAATATTATCAAGATTACTGATTATTTGACAAATTTTATGCTAAAATTATTGGTATAAAACATAGGAGACGGGGATATGAAATTAAATATTAAAAAACTCGCAATAATTTTTGGCGGACTATTAATCGGCTTATACGGATTATTTCTTGTATTGCCTTATATAATTTCGCCAATTGCAAATTCATATAATGATGATATTGAAAAAATTATTAAAGATACAACGGGCTTAGAAGCGAATTTAGATGGGATAGGGTTTACTACTTCATACAAATTTGATGCCGGCTTGAAAATTAAAGATTTTTCACTCTCTGCTCCGAATAGTAATATAAAAATTATTGATGCAAAGAACGTTAATGCTGATATATCTTTAATTGCATTAATTTTTAAAAAAGTTCAATTAGGCAAAATCAGCGCTGACAATTTATCAGCAAATATAGTCATCAAAAAAGACGGCACCTGCGAGATTTTGGACTACATCCCCAAAAGTGAAGAACCTTCAGAACCTATGAAATCTTTGCCGTTTGGTTTAAAACTTTCAAATAAATTGCCAAACATTATAATCGATAATTATAAGCTGGCATTTATCGATGCTCAAGACAAAAAAGAATATTCGATTACGGGTCAAAGTTTTAAAATTACCGATTTTATTTTGGATAAAAAAATCAAAATCTCTACAAACGGTAAGATTACTTTTGAAGATAGAATTGTTTCAAATTACGACATTAAAATTTTTAATAAAATCATGCCTAATTTACAGTTGGATGATTTGGTTTTTCCAAAAGATATAACGGTTGAAGATAATGGCGAAATAACGGTTGCACCTCAAAATATGCCGACAAAAGCTAACCCGACTTCAACCCCTTTTACAATAATAGATGCATTTAAAACCATTAATAAAAATCACTTAAAGGCTGACATTAGCGCAAATATTCAAACATCAGGCACGGTAAAAGCGCCTGTTCAAAAGGGTTATATAGAAGTAAACGGTCTGAGTATTGCTGTAGGCGGAAAACAATTACCTGACAGCTTTTTGAAAATGATTTTTAAAGGTGAGAAAACAGATTTCGAATCGGAATTTTTTACTTCAAATGAAAAAGACGAGAAAACAGTATTGACAGGTTCAATCACTTCAGGAAATAACAAAAATATTGATTTAGTCTTAAAATCAAATGCAAAATTTAATAATATTATCAGATTAGCCGACAGCGTTGCTCAAACAATCGGTAAAAAAGATTTGGAAACGATTACTGCAACAGGTCAATTTGATGCAAATTTCAATATAAAAACCGATTTAAAAACCGTAACTTCAAACGGCTACTTGAAAATTGCGCCGTCAAAATTGGTTTACGGTTTATATAATATTGTTGTTGATAATATCAGTGCCGATATTGATTGCAAAGACAATAATATCAACATAAAAAAAGCAGGATTTTCAATATACAATCAACCTTTAAATTTAAACGGAACAATCTCACAGGATGCGGTTGCGAATTTAAAATTGACGGCAAATAAATTGCCTGTAAAAGGTTTATTAGGTGCCTTGGGACAAATTTCAATCTTAAAAGAAAATAACATAAATAACGGTACAATATCAGTAAATGCATTAATTAAAGGGAAATTGAACGAAATAAAACCAGATGTTACTGTAAATGCTGACAGTATTGATATCTATAACAAGCCGACAGGCTTCAGGGTTTTATTATCAAATGCGCTGGTCAAATTACTATTATCACAAGACGATATGAGCGGTGATATTGATATAAATTCATTAGCAATCAAAAATCTACAGGCATCTATTTCCGCTCCAAAAGCAAAAGTTATTGCCGATACAAAGGATATTAATATAAAAAATTCTTATGTTTTAATCAATAATTCAAGGGTTGATGTAACAGGCTCGGTTAAGGATTATTTGACAGAGAAATTGAATATGAATATCAAAGCCCAAGGCAATTTATCGGCCAAAGATGTCATGGCATTTATTCCAAAAGAAATGCATTGGATGTTTCCGCATATCGGTTCTATGCCGATAAAATTAACAGCAACAGGCAATCAAAAAGAACAACATGTCGTATTCGATTTGGATGCAACACCGCAAAATTATATCCAATTTGCAGATGTAAATTTATTAAAAAATAAAAACACAAAAGTTCACGCGGAAATGAAAATTGCAAACAATAATATCAAATTATCAAATTCCGGAGTTTTTGCAAATACAAATCAAATAGCTACTTTTGGCGGCGGAATAAACAATCTTTCATCTCCTAAATTAAACATAAATGTTTCAATTCCAAAAGATGTATCATTTACTATTTGGGGTATGAAAAATTCAAATATTACGGCAAACGGAGAAGTCGCGATTACGGGCGAGCCTTTGACTCCGAAATTAAAAGGGAAAGTAAATATCGCGGATTTATCGATTAAGGATATGAATTTTGCTATAACTAATCTTGTTGCTCACCTTAACGGCAGCGGCATTGGCGGACACGCAACGGCGCAAAGAATGCATTTTGACGGAATAGTCGGGACAAATCTTTCTTCAGATTTCTCGCTAAATAATTTTACGGATTTCTATTTGGATAAAATAACGGCAGACGCCTTTTCAGGCAAAGTAAGCGGAAAAATTTCATACAACATTCCAAAATTTGCTATGGTTGTTGACTTAACAGGAAAAGGTTTAAATTCAATGGATGCTGTTTATGGAGCTGTCAAAATACCAAGAGCATTGACAGGAACGCTTAATTTTGATACAAAATTGAGCGCACATGGAGTTACGGATAAAGAAATTATCAACACAATGAAAGGGGATATCAATTTCAACATTGATAACGGCAGATTTGTAAGTATTGGTAAACTTGAAAATGTAGTAAGAGCTCAGAATCTCACATCCAATTCATTGCTAAAATCTGCACTTTCGCAAATGACGACCCTTTCAGCTCTGCAAGAAACCGATAAGTTTAAAACTATATCCGGGAAACTCCATTTATCAAACGGAAACGCAAGCTTATCACCCGTAAAAGTAGAAGGTCCTTTGATGTCATATTATGTAACAGGAACATATTATATTTTACCAAATACGGCACATCTTAATATTTTAGGCAGATTAGATTCGAAAATTGTTTCATATTTAGGGCCTATCGGACAATTGTCAGCAGAAAAGTTATTATCATATATTCCTAATTTTGGACCGGCTACGGCACAATACTTAAAATTATTAACATCAAATCCCGAAACGGAAAAGACAGAACTTATTCCGCCATTAACAAACGGAAGTAAGTCTTACAAGGATTTTAAAGTCATATTTAACGGTCCTGTTGAAAAATCATCTTCGGTAAAAAGTTTTAAATGGCTTTCAAAATGCGATACGACTCAAATGAATATAAAAGATGATTTAAAAAATGCAAAAGAAGCAGTCGAAAAAAATATCGAAAATACAATAAAAGATGCGCAAACAAAAGCAGAAAACGTGAAAACAAATGTTACTAATATTGTAAATGCGAAAAAACAAGAAGTTGAAAATGCGAAAAAATCCATTCAACAAACTAAAACTGAACTTGAAAATGCAAAAAATAATGCAAAACAAACAGCAACCAATTTAGGTAATCTGTTGAAAAACGCAGCAATCAATTCGCAGAAAAAAATTGAAACTACTCCTGCAAATAAAACGACAACAACAGAACAAAGCACAACAACCAAGACAGAAGTAAAAACAGAGCAGAAATCGGCTCCCACATCAAGTTCGCCGGCAACATCGAGCTCAACTACTACACAAACGCCGGCAGCATCATCTGCGCCAGCATCATCTCAATCTTCAGCATCGACTGCTGCGCAAACTACGACGCAAACACCAAGTGACACGACATCTGAAACAAATTCGGAAGGCGATAATTAATACACAGAAGATAGAAATTTAAATGTAATTTATATTACTTTAAAACTACGGATAATTTTTATTGTATTATTTTGATTATGAAACAAATAGTGTTATTTTTTATAAAAATATATCAATGGTTTTCGAAATTCACTCCGCCAGTTTGCAGATTTACTCCGACGTGTTCAGAGTATATGAAGCAAGCTATCATTAAGTATGGATTATTTAAGGGTTTATGGCTCGGAATAAAGAGGATTTGCCGTTGTCATCCCGGAAATCCCGGAGGATATGACCCCGTTCCTTAAAATTATGCGCAAAATTTTATATTCAGGAGTTTTTGTATTACAAAACTTAAAAAATTGTTGAGGTTAGCTCATATAAGTTTTATAATTACCCATGCGGTATGTAATCGGAAAGGATTTTAATTAAATGGTTTCAATTGAAGAAAAGACTTATGCGGAATTGGAAAGAGCAATCAGCCCTAATCATGATATCAAATTGTTTGCAGGGCGTTCAAATCCTGCCTTAGCTCAGGAAATTGCAAATGAACTCGGCACAACGGTAGGGCCTATGATTGTTAAAAATTTTGCTGACGGCGAAATTTATGTACAGGTTAAAGAAAGTGTAAGAGGGGATGATGTATTTATTATTCAGCCCGTATGCAATCCCGTAAACGAAAACTTAATGGAGCTTTTAATTATTATTGATGCATTTAAACGCGCAAGCGCAAAATCAATAACCGCAGTTATACCGTACTATGGTTATGCAAGACAAGATAGAAAAACATCAGGCAGAGAAGCCATAACAGCAAAACTTGTTGCGGATTTATTAACAACAGCAGGCGCTAACAGAGTTTTGGCTATGGATTTACACACAGGACAAATTCAAGGTTTCTTTAACATTCTGGTTGACCATATCTTTGCCGCTCCGATACTTACAAATTATATAAAAAGTTTAAATATAAATCCTGAAGAAATGGTTGCCGTATCTCCTGATATGGGCGGTGCTAACCGCACAAGATACTTTGCAAAACGTCTTGATTGCCCGATTGCAATTATTGATAAACGCCGCGACAAACATAATGAAGCCATCGCAACAAACGTAATCGGAGATGTCGAAGGTAAAGTATGTTTGATGTTTGATGATATTATTGATACTGCAGGCACTATTTGCGAAGCTGCAAAATTATTAAAATCACGCGGTGCAAAAGATATCTATGTAGGAGCAACGCACCCTGTATTTTCAGGCCCTGCGATAGAGCGTTTGGGTTCTGCGCCGATAACCGAATGTATCGTAACAAATACAATTCCTTTAGATATGAGCAAAATGCCATCTAATATCAAACAAATTTCCGTTGCACCGTTATTAGCACAAGCAATCGCTCGTATCCATGATGATGAATCCGTAAGTTCATTATTCGGTTTTGAAAAAGAAATGAAAGTGTAAAACGCACAAAATAATTGTACGTTTAATTTATGCATGCTTTTCAAATTTATTGTTCACTTTTCTTTTTTATTGCGACGAAAAAAGAAAAGTGAACCGAAAAGAAAAACACGCTTGCAATAGCGATGCCGAAAGGCATCGCTCCGCGCAATAATATTGAACAGAATTACCCGTACGTTTTGTCCTATCGGACAAAATCTTTTAGCGAACCTAAAAACGGTTCGCATGCAGCGCCGGATTTTACAAACGCGCGGCGTTGTTTTAGCCGCGCTGAAAGATTTTTGCCTATTTTAGGCAAAAACACATTTTACCGCGTTAAGCGGTCTTGTGCAATGCCTTATGGCATTGCTGTGAATTAGCGAGTTTTTCTTTTTTGGTTCGTTTTTTCTTTTTGCTTCAAGACAAAAAGAAAAAATGAACAAATAATTTAAAATTGGATGTACAAAATAATTGTACATTTTTGAAATATTAAATACACGCATTGATGTATTTTTACTGATTTTTATTGATAAATATTTTTATATCATTACAATAATATTAGTATGAAGAAATTTCTTTCGATATTACTGTTATTATTGTTGAGCATTCCTGCTTTTGCAAAGCCGGGGACTATTGTAACCTATGTAATTGACCCTGAAAAAAATGCTTATGATCACAATAATAAAGGGGTTATGTATCTTGAAGAAAAATGCTATTATGCGGCAATTCAAGAGTTCAAAATGGCGATTTCACTTAACCCGAAAGCACAATCCACTGCCGTATATTTTAACAACTTAGGTAAAACATATTTAATAATCGGTTATCCTGACTTGGCATTAGACTGTTTTAAAAATGCCGTTACCCAATACAGTTTAAACCTTGATTATTACGTCAACCTTGCAAAATGCTACAAACAACTGGGACAAGCTCAAAAACAACTTGCTATTGCCCGTTCTGAATCAAATAATAATCCCCTTGCAAAAGTTATGGCAGGAATTTTGGAAGAACAATTAGGAAACAAAAAAAGAGCAATAACAACTCTTGATGATTTCGCTATGTCAGAGCCTGATTTAATTATTACACCTGCTATAAAGCAGCATATTAAAGAACTGGTAAAAGAAATTAATGAATCATAATGCTACTTATGATAAGTTTCTCCCTTTATAATTTTGAAAGCCCTATATATTTGCTCTACAAGTATTAAGCGTGCAAATTCGTGCAAAAAAGTCATCCTTGACATACTCATTTTTAAATTTGCACGAGCTGAAACGTTTTTACCTATCCCGCAGGAAGAACCTATTACAAATACTATTTCTTGAGTACCCATATTTGTTAAATCTTCTATATGCTTGGCAAACTCCTCACTTGAAAATTCTTTCCCTTTAATTTCAAGCGTTATAAGGTAATCAGTCGGTTTTATATATGATAATATTTTCTCACCCTCTTGAAGTAAGATTTTATCCGTCAAATTTTCATCTTTAATTTCTATCGGGTTAATTTCAACTACAGAAATTTGTGCATAAGGTGTCAGACGCTTTAAAAATTCGTCTATACCGGATTTTAAAAATTTTTCTTTAATTTTCCCGAGTGCAATAATCTTAATTTTCAATTTTTGAATTATCACTTTCTATATATATTGAACGGGATGGAAAAGCAAAATCAATATTTGCCGCTCTAAAACCTGCTATTACCTGTTCTAAAAATTCTCCGCGAACTCTTAAAAATTTGAAATAAGAGCCCGTATTTATATACCCCATAAAACGAATATTAATTGAGCTTTCACCCATATCATGAATTGCAATGGTGAAATTTTTCAAAATATCTTTGTGATTTGTTGCAACCTCTTTTAATATTTCCTTTGCCCTTTTTATTGAGTCATTATCAGTAGAATATGTAACGCCGAAAGTTACTTTCAACAATCTTTTATACGCTTTGGATACGTTTATTACTACTGCGTTTGCAACAACATTGTTCGGCACGGTTGTTAAAAAATTATCCAAATCTCTTATTTTGGTTGAACGAATGGTTACATCTTCAACGTAGCCTTCAACCCCGTTCACCTTTACATAATCACCAATTCTATATACATGATCGGATAAAATTGAAATACTGCCAAAGATATTTGCTAAAGTATCTTTCGCAGCCATACCGACAGCCAAACCTCCGATTCCGAAACCTGCAATTATTGATGATATTGAATACCCTTGAGTTTGTAATATTCCCGTTATTGCAAGAAAGACAAGTATGACCTTTAATAATTTCATTATTACAGGAATAAACCTTAATAACGGAGAATTTGATTCTTGGCTCTTTATTTTATCAATTATCTTTTTATCAACGACATTGATTAACTTAAACAAAGCTATCAATATAATTACATTAATTACGATAGCAATTATATTTGTTTGAAGTTTTGATAAGTCAAAATTCATAAGATTTCCTTTCTTTTGTTATTATATTACAGAAAATATTACTTGCAAAAAACTTTTTTTTTGGTTTTAATATAAATACTCACATCCTCAATTTGAGTACGTGCAAAGTCATTAATTGCACACAAGACAAAGGAAAGGTAAAACAAAATGGCAAATATTAAATCTGCTAAAAAAAGAGTATTA
>DESZ01000005.1 GCA_002361485.1 Cyanobacteria bacterium UBA3301
CTGCCGGTAAGGTTTTTAATTCCGACCCGGCACATTACTTTTAGATAGTGTAATGCAAAGAAGTTAATTTATCAAATAAATTAAGGAATATTACGAAGTTTTGTTAAATATATTAATTAGCGTGATTTTTGCGCTTTTAATTTTTTGACTCTTGAGGAAATATTTTCAACTTCAGCTTTTAATTTTGAGTTTTCTTTTTCAAGCTTAGTAATTTCATTTTCTAAAGTTAAAGTACGTTTAACTAAAGAGGCTACACGCTGATTTAACGTTTTGATTGCATTTATACAGGCATAAAACATTTCATCCCAGCGTATGCGCAAATATCCGTCTTCGTCTTTTGAAACTGCTGATGGAAATACTTTTTGTAACTGTTGAGCAATTACGCCCGTATGCGGTTCTTTTTTAGGGTCTTTTTTATATGTGTAATTATAAACCTGAAGTTTATTTATTTCATCTAAACCGCCGTTAAATCTTGATCCTATGTATTTTAGTCTTCTGTCACTAGAGAGGTTTATACTACTACATCCAAAACTATATGATAATTGGTTAGTTGCGCATGGTGAGCTGAGGTTATTTACTAAAAAATTATTTCCGCTAATAGTAAACGGATATAAATAATTTCCTACAGTAAAATATGTAGTACCTTTTACAACCAAATTTCCGTTAACAACAGTTGTTGTATCTGATTGGATGTTAGGGTTGTTTGCAAGTTTGGATCTTCTATGGTCGCCCATATTGTGTATTTCTAATACTGCATCTCCACCATAAGCGGAGCTGTCGTGAGCATTGCCGATAAAAGTTCTGTAAAAATTGTCTTCATATCTGCCATTAATTGGACCGGAGTTAGAACCTATACATGTTTTATTGGAACCATTTTTTAGATTCGAACAGGCATTATAACCGAGGGCAACATTATTTGAGCCAGACTCAAGTTTCTCTAACGCTCCATATCCAACAGCAATATTATAGTTTCCATAAGATAGTTTCTTTAATGTATTGCCCCCGACAGCCGTATTATAAGCCGTAGCTTTTTCATTACCGGAATCAACTCCTATGAATGTATTGTTTGATGCGTTTGATTTAGAGTTATACCCTATAAGAGTATTCCTGTTGACATGACCAGAAGCATCTGCGCCAGAACCGATAAACACATTCTCGGAGCCAAGATTGTATCTTCCGGCATTACTTCCTACCGCAGTATTTCCGTTTCCATTTGCAAATAATAATGCTTCATATCCAATTGCTGTATTGTCATGAATATTCGTTTCAGCTTGTCCTAAATTTTCCAAAGCTCCATAGCCGATTGCCAAATTGTTCTTCGGATATTGTAAATCCGAATATTTGACATTTTGTCCTAAGAACCAATATCTGTAGCCCAGTAGCAAATTTGTATTATCGGCAATAATTGTACCTGCTGCCGTTTTATTATAATGTAACTGTATTTGACGCTGTATTTCATTATTGGCAACAGTGCCTGAACGAATTATTACTTTTGAATTTGGACTAAATATATTTGTTATTGCATCTGAATTAATCGGAGTTGTACCAAAAAATATAGAACCGTCAGTATTAGATTTCTGCGCATTCATAGGTTTTGAGAAATCGCGGGAAGCCCAATTCCAATAGTCCTCATCTTTTGTTGAAGTTCGTTTTTTTGTAATTATTGGAGCCATTGCAGCAAATAATATTGTAAGTACCAATAATACTATCATTACTTCAGCTAATGTGAACCCTTTTTTGTTCCTTATAATTCCCATCTCTTACTCCGAATATATGTATAGATTAATTATAACATATTTGTTTTATCATTTCAATTATTATTAAACAATTTACTCATAATTTTTTTGTGGTATTCTTTTAGTATACGATGTAAAAAGAGGATAATTTATGACAAGTACTATTATAGAAGATTTACCTACCGTTTATAATGCAAAAGAAACAGAAGAAAATATTTATAAATTTTGGGAAGATAACAAGTTTTTTGTAGCAGATGCAAAAAGTTCAAAACCGCATTATTCCATTGTAATTCCGCCACCGAATGTTACGGGTGTTTTGCACATGGGTCATGCGTTAGATGAAACTTTACAGGACATTTTAGTCAGATATCACAGAATGAGCGGATATGAAACTCTTTGGGTTCCGGGTACGGATCATGCAGGGATTGCAACCCAAAATGTCGTTGAAAAACAGTTAAGAACTCAAGGTCTGTCTCGTTATGATTTGGGGCGTGAGAAGTTTTTGGAAAAAACTTGGGAATGGGCGAATGCACATAAATCAAGAATTTTAGACCAATGTAAACGCCTTGGTGCATCTTTTGACAGAACAAGAGAAAGATTTACTTTTGATGAAGGCTGTTCGGATGCAGTTAAAGAAGTTTTTGTAAGATTATACGAAAAAGGTTTGATATATAAAGGAAAATACATAGTAAACTGGTGTCCGAGATGCCGCAGTGCTATTTCAGATGTTGAAACAGAATATGCAACAGAACAAGGACATTTGTGGGAAATTTCTTATCCTTTAAAAAATGAATCAGGAGCAATAATTGTTGCAACGACAAGACCTGAAACAATTTTTGGTGATGTCGCAATTGCAGTTCACCCTGAAGATCATAAATATTCGGAACTGATTGGTAAAACTGTAATGGTTCCTTTAACAGGACGTGAAATTCCTATTATTGCAGATGAATATGTAGACAGGAATTTTGGTACAGGTGCGGTTAAAATTACACCTGCCCACGATCCTAACGATTATGAAGTAGGCAAACGTCATGGCTTAAAACCGCTTTGGATAATTGACGAAGAAGGCAAAATGATTGCTTGCGGTGAAGTTCCGCAGAAATATCACGGAATGGACAGATATGAAGCACGTAAAGCCATTGTCGGTGATTTACAGTACCAAAACTTTTTATTAAGAATAAAAGACCACGAGCATAATGTCGGAAAATGCCAACGTTGCGGAACAACGATTGAGCCGTTATTATCCGAACAATGGTTTGTAAAAATGAAGCCTTTGGCAGAAGAAGCCATAAAAGCTGTTAAAGACGGCAGAATAAAATTTATCCCTGAACGCTGGGAAAAGAACTATTTAGGCTGGATGGAAAACATAAGAGATTGGTGTATTTCCCGTCAATTGTGGTGGGGGCACCAGATACCCGCATATCACAACAAACAGACAGGGGAAATGATTGTGGCAAAGGAAAATCCTGATCCGTCTGTTTGGGAACAAGAAACTGATGTATTGGACACTTGGTTTTCTTCAGGGTTATGGCCGTTCTCCACTATGGGCTGGCCAAATACCGATAGTGAAGATTTCAAAAAATTCTATCCGACAACAACCCTTGTAACAGGATTTGATATTATTTTCTTCTGGGTTGCAAGAATGATTACCATGGGGTTGGAATTTACGGGCAAAGCTCCATTTTCAACGGTTTATATTCATGGCTTGATTCGTGATGAAAAAGGTCAAAAAATGTCCAAATCAAAAGGCAATACCATTGATCCTGTTGAAATAATAGATAAATACGGGTGCGATGCTTTAAGATTTACAATGACATCACTTTGTACTTATGGCGGTCAGGATATTAAAATCAGCGACGAGCGTTTTGAATACGGCAGGAATTTTGCAAATAAAATTTGGAATGCTTCACGGTTCGTTTTAATGAATTTAGACGGTGTTGATAATAATGATATCGATTTTTCAAAATTAACTATCGCAGATAAATGGATTTTAGACAAATTAAATTCGGTAGCAAAAGAAGTTAATGAAGATATTGAAAATTACAGAATAGGCGAAACGGCGCATATTTTATATGATTTCTTCTGGAATTCATATTGCGATTGGTATGTTGAAATTGCTAAAATACAATTACAGGATGATAGTTTGAAACTCAATACTCAAAGAGTTTTAAGATATGTACTTGATATGTCTTTAAGATTATTACATCCTATTATGCCTCATATTACTGAACGCGTATGGCAGCTTATTCCGAAAGAATCAGAATTTAAAGCAATTATGCTTGCTTCTTATCCGAAATTTGATGAAAAATTAGTATTCTCAAAAGAAGCCAAAGAGATGGAATTGGTGTTTGAAACAATTTCTTCATTAAGAAACGTCAGACAAAGTTTCAATATTCCGATGAGCGTAAATTTTGATATTGAAATAAGAGCGGCAGAGGAAGAAAAAAATATTTTCAAAGAAATTGAAAGCTATATTAAACGTATGGCTCGTGTTGAAAACATCTCTTATGCATCTGTTGATGCACCTGCACCGAAGAAAAGCGCAAGTGCTGTAGTTTCAGCTTCAAAAATCATTATTCCTTTGGAAAATCTTATTGATTTTAATGAAGAAATTGCAAGACAGGAAAAGAAAATAGCAAAACTTTCAACAGAAAGAAAATCATTAGAAGGCAGAATTAACAATCCGAAGTTTGTTGCTAATGCCCCTGTTGAACTTGTTAATCAAACAAAAGATAGAATTGCAGAAATCGAAATTCAAGAGAAGGCAATAAATGAATTAATTGATTCACTAAAATAATTTTAATATTTTGTAATAATATGGCAAAAAATAAAATCTCCTTTTTTAAAAAAGAAAAAAGGAGATTTTATATGTCAATGGAAGTAGCTAAAATTTTATTGGACCCTACAACAAGTGCCAAAACATTCAGAAAAGTTTTAAATATGAACGATATGCAGGTAGTTAAAAGGTTTTCTCCTGTTGTATCCGAATATAAATTCCAGCTTACACCAAATGTTCGCAGAATTTTAACGTTGACCGAAGATGAATTTGTATCAAAAGAACAACGTTTAAAAAACGGTATATGGAAAGATTCGATTGAAATGCGTTCATTCGGCACAGCTGAAGAATTAGAAAAGGATTTGATTCTTTGTGTTGAAAACTTGAATGATATGATTGCCCGTTTTCCAAAAAAGTTTAAACATGTAAGACCATTTTAATCTATCTAATCAAATTTTAATTAATTATGTTTATTTTTGTAGTATAATAGACATAATTAAGTAATGTTGATTAGAAGGATTTTATGATAATAAGATTAGAGGAGACGAAATCCACTAATAGTTATGCAAAAGAGCATATTGATACCCTGAATGACAGAACAGTTGTGCATGCTCTGCGTCAAACTCATGGGCGTGGGCGTTTAAATCGCACTTGGGTTGATTTGGGCGCGGGTAATCTTTTCTTTTCAATAGTTTTAAAGCCCGGAGATAATTATAAAAATTTATATTCAAATATTACTCAATATGCATGTGTTGTTTTGTGCCGTATTTTTGAAAAGTATGGAGTTGCTGCAAAAATAAAATGGCCAAACGATGTATTGGTTGACGGCAAAAGAAAAATATCCGGGATATTATCTGAGTCCGTAATTGAAGGCGGAGTTTTAAAAGGTATCATTTTAGGTATAGGGGTAAATTTGAATGCAAAGCAGGATGATGTGAATAATATACCTGACAGGATTGCAACTGGTTTAAATATTGAAATAGGCAAACCTGTTGATATGGATGTTTTTTTGTCTGATTTCTTGGGGGCATTTTTTGAAGGTTATGATAAATTTTTGAATATTGGTTTTGAATATATAATGGATGAATATGTAAACAGAAATTGCTTTTTGAACAGAGATATCAATGTTCATCTTTTAAACAACATAAAATCAGGTTTCGCGAAAGGTGTAAATTCAAGTGGCGAATTACTTTTGCAAACAAGTGATGATAAAGAATTAGTATTAAACATGGGAGATATATTATGAGTAATTTAGGAAACGGACTCGCCTTATTGGCTTTGGGTATGGGTTTTGTATTAGCATTCCTTTGTATATTGATATTCCTTATGGGGATTATGTCAAAGGTTGTTTTGTGGCTAAACAAAATATTTCCGGAAGCAGTTGACGAAGTTGCATCAACTGCCAAAAAAGTTGCTTCAAACGTTGATGAAGCAATCGCAGTAGCTATTGCGGCAATAATGGCAAAAAGAAGCTAACAGAAGACAAGGTGGCTAGACGTCAAGCATATAGTTTTAATATTAATCTTTTTGCAACTTGACTTCCTTCCCTCTTGTTCTCTTGACATTTTGTATTATAAACGAAAGGACAAATATATGAGTAAAAAACTGATTAAAGTAATGGATACGTCTTTTAGAGACGGATTTCAATCTGTTTACGGAGCAAGGGTTTTCGTAGATGATTTTATTCCTGCTTTGCAATCTGCGGTAAAAGCAGGTTTAAAACATTTTGAAGTTGCAGGCGGTGCAAGATTTCAATCACCGATTTTCTACTGTAATGAAAACGCTTTTGAAACAATGGATAAAATAAGAGCTGCAGTCGGCCCTGATATTAATCTTCAATCTCTATCAAGAGGGGTTAATGTTGTAGGTTTGGATTCTCAACCTCGTGACGTAATTGATTTACACGCAAAAATGTTTGCAAAACACGGAGTTACAACCGTTCGTAACTTTGATGCGTTAAATGATGTTAATAACTTATTATATTCAAGTCAATGTATCAAAAAACACGGTTTAAGACACGAAGTTACAATCACAATGATGGAATTGCCTATCGGATGCCAAGGGGCTCACGATGTAGATTTCTACGAAAGAGTTTTACGTTCAATATTGGATGCAGGAATTGAATTTGATTCATTGGCATTTAAAGATGCATCAGGAACTTCAGCTCCTCGCAAAGTATTTGAAACAGTAAAAAGAACAAGAGAAATATTAGGTGCTGAAGCGGATATTCGTTTCCATTCACACGAAACTGCAGGTACTGGTTTAGCAGCATATTTAGCAGCATTAGAAGGCGGAGCAAATTGTATAGACTTGTCTATGAAACCTGTTTCAGGCGGAACTGCTCAACCTGATATCGTTTCTATGTGGCACGCATTAAAAGGAACCGAGTACGATTTGGGTATCGATGTTGAAAAGATTTTGGAAACGGAAGAAATCTTTAAAGAATGTATGAAAGATTATTTCTTACCTCCTGAAGCAATGTCTACTAACCCTATGATTATTCAATCTCCGTTACCGGGAGGTGCTTTAACAGCAAATACACAAATGCTTCGTGATAACAATTTGATGGATAAATATCCTGAAGTCGTTGCAGCAATGAAAGAAGTTGTTGAAAAAGGCGGTTTTGGAACATCTGTTACCCCTGTTTCACAATTCTATTTCCAACAGGCGTTTAATAATGTAATGTTCGGCAAATGGAAGAAGATTGCGGAAGGTTACGGCAAAATGGTTTTGGGGTATTTTGGTAAAACTCCTTGCGAACCTGACAGTGAAGTTGTAAAAATCGCTCATGAACAGTTAGGTTTAGAGCCTACAACAGAAACCGTTGTTGATTTGAACGATAAAGACCCGAATAAAGGTCTTGAAGTTGCTAAAAAACGTTTGGAAGAAGCAGGTTTGGAAGTAAATGATGAGAACTTGTTTATTTCAGCAGCTTGTAAAGAAAAAGGTATCTTATTCCTGCAAGGTAAAGGTACAATCGGTGTTCGTAAAAATGAAGCTAAATCCGAGCCAAAAGCTGCAGGTAATGATACAAACGGCTACACTGTTACCGTCAATGGTAAAAAATATGCAGTAGCATTAGAAGGTGATAAAGCAACAGTTAACGGTAAATTATTTGACTTTAGCGTAAAAGAAGGTATTGAAGCTAAGGCTAATGTCGATGGTGAAGGAACACCTGTAAAGGCGGCTTTACCGGGGAATGTGTTAAAAGTTTTGGTATCAGAAGGCGATACAATTTCGGAAGGTGATGTTATTGCTGTTGTAGAAGCTATGAAAATGGAAACAGAAATTAAATCTCCTGTATCGGGTACTGTTAAATCCGTTGAAATAGAAGTCGGTAATAAAGTCCAAAACGGACAAGTATTGGTAACAATCGGTTAGGGGGCATAGAATGGATATTACGGAAGGTTTAATAAATCTATGGCAAAATACCGGATTGTATAACATGATGGCAAAGCCTGACCCTGCTATAACAAATTCTGTAGAGCAATTTTTACATCAATTCGGGCATCCGATAATGTTATTGATTTGCTTATTTTTGTTATGGCTTGGGATAAAAAAGCAATACGAACCGTTGTTATTGGTTCCGATTGCATTCGGCGGAATTTTATCAAATATTCCGTTTTTGGATCCTGCTGATGCAATTGCCGGTCCAACAGGATTTTTAGGCATTATTTTTGAAGCAGGTATTCACAAAGGAATATTCCCGTTAATAATCTTTATGGGTGTTGGTGCAATGACTGATTTCGGTCCGCTAATTGCAAACCCTAAAATGGCACTATTGGGCGGAGCTGCTCAATTTGGTATCTTTGGTGCGCTGTTGTTAGCATTGTGTATTTGCGGATTTACATTACCGCAAGCAGGAGCAATAGGTATTATTGGTGGTGCGGACGGCCCTACATCAATATTCGTAACTTCAAAGCTTGCGCCTGAATTGTTAGGGGCAATTGCTGTTGCCGCATATTCATATATGGCATTAGTTCCTGTTATTCAACCGCCTATTATGAAATTATTTACAACAAAAGAAGAACGTGTTATACAAATGGAACAATTAAGACCTGTTTCAAAACGTGAAAAAATCGTATTCCCATTAATAATACTATTTATGTGTATTATTTTATTACCTTCAGCGTGTCCGTTAGTCGGGGCATTCACTTTTGGTAATTTATGTAAAGAATGCGGCTGCGTTGAAAGATTGTCTGACACTATGCAAAATGCTTTAATAAATATTATTACAATATTTTTAGGTTTAACTGTAGGGTCAAAACTTTCAGCAGAACAGTTTTTAACAATTCAAACCTTATATATTTTAGGTTTGGGTATAATTGCATTCTCATTTGCAACGGGAGCAGGTGTTTTGATGGCAAAACTTATGAACTGCTGTGAAATCGTTGCGGCAAAAATCGGAAAACGTGAGCCAAAACTTATTAATCCGTTAATTGGTTCTGCGGGTGTATCTGCCGTTCCGATGGCTGCAAGAGTATCAAATAAAGTAGGTTTGGAATATAATTCTCAAAACTATTTATTGATGCATGCTATGGGACCTAACGTATCTGGCGTTATAGGCTCAGCCGTTGCCGCGGGGATATTGCTTGCTTTATGTAAATAATAACAATATCTATAATAAAAAAGGAAGGTCGAAACCTTCCTTTTTTTATTTTTTTATCCAAAATTTTTTGTCTGAAATTACCTGTTTTAGTAAATCTATAAAGGCATATTTATCTTCGGATTGTACTGAGGTTGCGTCTTTAATCTCTCTTTTTATTATTTTACCTGTCGCCCCGTTTTTTACGAACATATAATTTTTCCCGCCTTTTTCCGTAAGACTCAATATTGTAACTTCATTTGGGTGTATGTTGCGGTAGGTTTCCAATGTATTAATGGTGTCGCGAGGATTTGTTACAAATGCTGATTTAACATATTTTTGAACCCGATTATCCGCATTGATTAGTTTTGCCTGAAAATTGATGTTATTATTTGAATATATTTTCATTTTTTCTCCTTTTTATATTCCTAATACATGAACAAAAAATAATTTGCTTTTGTTGTAATATTTAATTATGAAAAAATTAGCAATTCAAAGCAGTAATATTTCGCGGCAATTGGTTTTATACTTTTTGAGTCGTAATGTTGATGTATCCGAATTTTCATCAGATATTGATAAAAATGATTATGATTTAATTTTTTATGATGATTATAGGGGTGAACTTGCCGATAATATATTAATTGTTCATGAATCATTATTACCTTCTTTCCCTGAATGTAATTCAGTCGAAAATGCTTTTTCATTTGGTGTAAAAATAAGCGGAGTTACTATTAGTTCTAATTTTGGAATTGTTGCTCAGTATCCTGTATTTTTGTCCGCGGGTATGCATTTAGATGAATTTAGGACGGAAATATTAAAAGCTAAATATAAGTTGTCAAAAATGGTTATTGAAAATATATTGGAAGACAGATTTGTTGATTATAGTTCTATCTTCGCAGATAATGGCAATAAAAATTGTAATTGTACTAACTGTAAAGGATGTCATTAAGTATTGTAAATATATTAGCAAAAAAATTTTTTAGGTGTTTTCTATTTAGAAAAGATGAAAGGAGTCATAATGCAGATTTCAAGTATAAATTACAATACCCCAAATTTTCAAGCAAGAATTAAAATTGATAAAAACAAGGTAAAAGCAGGATTGATGGCATCAGGTGCGACTTCATCGGGAGCAGCATCTTCCGTAATATATTCCGCAGGATTAGATATGCCAAAACCTGCAAATATTCTTGAATATGCTGTTGATACCGCCGTATATTCAGGAATGTTTGGGTCAGGAGCATCAGCATACAAATTGTTAGAAAAAGCAGATAAACTGCTTCAAAAAGGAAATAAAAATATTCCTTCATAATACGAAAGGTTTACAATATGCAAATATATGGAATAAATAATTGTCCGAATTTTCAAGCAAGGATAAAAGTTAATAAGGTCGGTTTGCAAAATTTGACAAAAGATATAGCAGATACAACAAAAATCGGAACTCACGGTTCAGCTTCGTTGTCGAGTACTGTTGTTGAAACAACGGCACTTCCTGTTGATTCAGTATGTGCGAATAATTGTGTATCAGATTGTATAACAATGCATTCAGATGCTATTGATGAACTAAATAAAGCAATATCTGCAAGAAATATAAAAACTTTAGAGTCAGAAAATACAAAGGCTACACTTGAAGCTTCAGGAATTGCTTCTTCCGGTGTAAGCTCAACTGCTTCAGGTATGGGTGGGTATGCAGCTTCAGCAGCTTCAGCTTTAGATCAATCAGCTCATTATCCAAATCTTTTATATCCTGAATCTGTCTATGATTCCATCATAGAACATTCTCCAAAATCAAGTGCTGATTTTGTGGAAAGTATAACTTATAGAACTTATGATTCTTTGTATGACAAACGTGCAAGCGCCGGAAATGAACTGGCAAGTTCAGATTCTTCCTTTATGTTAGGACTTGGATATTTATCTAATATTATAGGCTCCACTCTATTAAAAGACGGTAAAGCAGGAGCTAAAATATTATTAGACGGTCCTAAGAAGAATATTCCTTCATAAAAGTTTATATTTATTCAAAATTTAGCAAATTTTATACTTCACCATTCTTACTATAAATGACATTTAAGAATGGTGAAGTGTTTATTATGTATGTTACCCCGATAAATAGTTATAATTATAATTCAAAACGTTTTGCTAACACCGCAAAAGGAAATACATCATTTACCGGTTATAATTCGAATGCATTTTCGGAAAAAGCCTTCAGAAGTGTTGAATACGGATTTAGAATTATTGGTAATAAATTTTCGGATTTATTTGAAGGGAAAAAAATTAAGCAATTAACAAAGAGTATTTCAGAAATAACTCCGGAAGCTAATGAGAGATATTTGTCGCAATTAAATTTGATTAGCAGATTTTATGCAACAAATAAAGATATAGAAGTAAATATTGAAGATAAGATACTGGAAAGAATTGCTCAAAAGGGTAAATCTACCATATTTATAATGAATCATTCAAATCAGCATCAAGATCCGTCAATGCTGGCAGTTTTGAATATGCTATTATCAGAAGCTTATCAATATGCAGGCAAAGGCGACAAATTCCCATTGCCCAAAATTATCTTAAATCAGGATATTTTAACAACCATGAATCCTACAAAAAGAAAAGCATTTGAGGCTTTTGGAGCTGTCGGAATTGATGCCAGCGTTAAAGGCGGGGATAAAGCGTTTAATGCAAGAGCTTTTTTACCTTTAATAAAAGATTTTATAAAGGATAAGTGTAATATATTTATTTTCCCTGAAGGAAAATTGGCTGTAAGAAATGATTTACCGTTTGAAGAGAGGTTTCAATCAGGTATAGCCGAAATGATAAATAAAATTCTTGGAATAAAGAAAGAAGTAATGGTGGTACCTGTAGGGTTTTCTTACGGAAAAGGAGAATTTAAAAATCTAACGGCAATGCAGATAGGTGAACCTGTTATTTTTACAAGAAGCGGAAAAGAAACAACGACAACAGCAGGTTCGATAATGAGTTCTGAATTTGCCGATAAAGGCTTTGTCTCCTTCTTTAAAAAGCATGATGGGGAAGAAAATATAACAATTACAAGCGAAGGAATTCCAGTAAAGCCCGAAGGTATTGTAGGATATATAAAAAGCTTGCTGGCAGAAAATCTTGATATCTGTTCAAAAGAAGCAGAATTAAAAATTAGAAATGCTGAAGTTACAAACGATGCAACGCTTCGTTAAAAAATTTTATAAGGATTTAATATATTTTTAGGGTCGAACACTTTTTTAATTGTACGCATATAATCCAAAGTGCCTTTTTCAACAACTCTTGGTAAATAATCTTTTTTCTCCAGTCCGATTCCGTGCTCTCCAGAAATTGTTCCGCCTAAATCGATTGCCAATTGATATATTTCAGATTTAGCAAGTTTATATTGACGATATTCATTGTCATTATTCATATCAATAGGAATTTGCGGGTGAATACTGCCGTCTCCTACATGCCCGACAAGGCAAGCTGTCAGATTATGACGCGAACATATTGATTGTATTCCGTAAACAAGTTTTGATAAATTTTGTCTTGGGACTATTATGTCATCTGTTGTAACATTTGGTTTCAATTTTGCACACGCAGCCATTGAAGAGCGTCTTGCTGCCCAAAGATTTTCGGTTTCTTTTTCTGAAGAAGAATATTGTAGTTGTGCGCAATTATGTGATTTTAATATATCACAAATTAGTTGGCGCTGTGTTTCCAAATATGATTTATCCCCGTCAATTTCAATGATTAATGCCGAGTCTTTATCGCAAAGCAGTCCTGTCGGATAAAATTTTTCTACGGTTTGCAAGGCGTTTTTATCCATAAAATCGATGGTGGATGGAAATAATTTTTGAGAAATTATATCATTTACAGACGCAACAGCACTTTCAATCTCATTAAAGTATGCCATAATTACTTGTCTTGCCTGAGGTCGCGGAATAAGCTTAACGGTAGCTTCTACAACAATCCCTAAAGTGCCTTCGGAACCTATAAATAATGAACCGAGATTATATCCTGCAGCATTTTTTATCGTGTTAGATCCTGTTCTTATTACTTCTCCGTTACTCATTACAACCAGCATATCCAGAATATAATCTTTTGTTGCTCCGTACTTAAAGCATCTTGCGCCTGCCGAATTTTGGGCTATACTGCCGCCGATTGTTGATACCTTCAAATTCGACGGGTCAGGCGGATAAAATAATCCGACTTCCTCTGCCTGTTTTTGCAAATCTCCGATAACAACACCGGGCTGAACTCTGGCTGTCATATTTTGAGGGTTAATTTCGAGAATTTTATTCATAAAAGAAAAGTTTAATACGATTCCACCGTTAACAGGAACGCACGCACCAACAGTATTTGTCCCCGCACCTCTGCAAATAATCGGGGTGTTAGTTTTGTTTGCAATTTTTACAGCTTCGACTACTTCCTCTATGCTTTTTGGAAACACCACTGCATCCGCCAAAGAAGAAACTTTTCTCGTTTCAGATGCATCAAAGGAATACACGTATCGTTCTTCGGGGGTTAACAATACGTTTTCCTTTGAAAATGCCTTATTTAATTCTTTCGCTAAATTAGTCATCAACATAAGATGTCAACTTTTCTATATTAGTACTTAACTTAGATATTTGTTTTTCTATTTTATCTATCTTTCTATTAATACCGGTGTCTTCCAAATTCTCTATCGCAGATAATATTTTGTCAAGGTTTCTTTCAAGTCTGTCAATACGTTCATCTTGCTGTGCAAATTGTTCTTCAATATCGTCTAATTTCGCAAAACTTTTTTCAAGTTTTTTAAAGTCAAAAGCTTTTCTCATAGCTTCAATGCCTTCTGAATTTTCTTGAATTTTGTTAATGCTTACGCTTGTTGAATCAATCCATTCTCCCATATAAATAAGCGCCTGTTTTATAACATTATCGGAAGCTTCTGATTTTTCAAGCATTTTTGCTACTGTATCTACTTTGTTTGTTAAATTGTCCTGAATAATTTCTCCGAAATCATCAAGTCCGCTATTTAGTGCATTATATGACTTGTCGGATGTTGCGATTAAAAACTGAGTTTGTTCTTTTAATGATGAAATTTCAGAGCGAAGTTCTTTAATTTCATCCTGACTCATTGAATCAACAGAAATAGCAACTTCTTTTATCTTAGAAGTTATTTGTGATAATTCGTCAGTTAAATTTTTGTCTGAAGATGTGCCTTCTTGAATTTCTTTTAATGCAAGTCTTAATTTAGATAAATCTGTTTCAATATCTTGCATTGAATATGTGTAAGAGTTTTCTTCTTCTGAAGTTAATTGCTTTAATTGTTTTGTTAAAGATTCTATTTTGTCTGAAACTTCGTCCGAAACACTTATTTGTTCGATTTGTTTTGTAATATTTTCAATTTTTTCGTTTATTTCATTTGTTCTTTCTTCCACAAAATCTTTAATATCTTCGGATTCTTCAACAAATGAAACTTGCTCAAATATTGTTACAACCGCAGCCATTATAGAATCTTTCATATCATGCAAAGAATTCTTTAATTGTTCATTGCCTGTGTTTGCATTTGAACTCAATTCATTGATTTCTCCGGATAATTCGTCAAGGCATTTCTTGAATGCCTCAATTCCCTGACTTGGTTCAAGTTTACTAATATAATCTTTTTGCTCAAGAATTAATTTTTTTATGTCGTTAATATTGGTATTTTTATCGGAATTATCAGAACTAAATACATTATTAATTCTTTCATTTAAAACTTCCAGCATAGAAGTTATTTTCTTGTCTGATTCGGATAAATTTTGAACCGCCGGTAATATATTGTTATCGACATCATTTAACGTATATGAAATATCTTCCAACAATTCGCTGTCATCAGATGTTGCAATAATATCCAATTTCTCGTTAATTGCTTTTAGCATTGAATTAATATTGGAATCATCCAAATAATTTTTTATGTCTGACAACCAGCCTTTATTGGTATTATTTAGTATTTTATCAATATCTTTAGATGAATTGCCATTATTAGCTTCTAGTGAGTTTATAAGTTCTTCTAATCTATAGCCGAACGAATCAAGCATTGTATCGTTTGAGTCCAAAGATTGCATAACAACATCAACTTTTGCACTCAATTTTGCAAGAGCATCTTCATCATATTTTTCATCATTGTTTGTTGGAATCGGAGTTACAGATACAGATTTTTTAATTGTATTGCGTAACTCGCTTATATCGTTTTGTAATAAATCAAACGCTTGCATAAAATCAAAATCAGGCTCAGAATCATTTTCTTTGCTGTCATCAAAAGCTTTAGATGATACCATAAGTAAATCATCAATTTTATTGCTGATGGTTTCTAAGACAGATTCAATATCTGTATTTTTCATTGATAATTTATCTATTTTTACCGAATATCTTGCGAATGTGTCTTTCAAGTCATCAATAATATTATTTATATCATTGGTAATTGAATTATTATTAATATTGTCATTCATTGAATTTGACAGTTCGTGGAGCTTTAATAACTTTTCTCCGAAAGCTTCGCGTAAACCTTCAATTGCAACGACAATATCATCATGATTAAGAGCAACAGTCAATAATGATTTTAATTCTTCGTGATTTTGGTCAAGCTTTTCTACTTGTGTACTAAATTCGTCTGTTAATTGGAAATTAATACTGTCTTGCTTTTCAATTGTATTTTTAACTAGCTCTTCAATTTCTATCGTTTTTTGTGAATTGTCTTGAATAATTTCAGAAATTGCCGATTGTTTATCAAATTTGTCATTTATTAATTTTGATAAATCTTGTTGAGCATCAAGGTTATCTTGAACGAGTTTTTCAATATTTTGACTTGTCGAGTTCGTTTCCTTAACAAGTGAAGCGACATCTCCTTGTGTGTCAATTCTTTCCTTGATGATATCCGTAAGTTCTTGTTGCGCAGTAAGATTATCATTAACGAGTTTTTCAATATTTTGTTGAACAGAATTTCCTTCTTTTATAAGTGAAGCGACATCTCCTTGTGTGTCAATTCTTTCCTTAATAATATCTGTAAGTTCTTGTTGCGCAGTAAAATTATCATTAACGAGTTTTTCAATATTTTGTTGGACTTTAGTGTTTTCTTCAACCAATTCCGTAACGTCGCCATGTTTTGCCAGAGCATTATTTATTGAATCAGTAAAGCTTTGTTGTTTGTCTATTCCGTCTTGAATTAAACTTGCAATATTTTGGTGCTCAAGTCCGGCAGCATTTACAAGTTCAAGGACATTATCCATTTTGGAACCGTATTCAGCTTTAAAATCGTTAATTTCTTTTATGTATTCTTCAAAATCATTATTTTGTCTAATTTCGGCAGCAGTAACAGGCGCAAAACCGCTGATTGATTTTTCAACCAATTCTTTCATACTGTCAAGTTTCAGAATAATAGAGTCCGTATCGCTTAAAATAAAGTCTTTCAAATTATTTTCTGATTCGGTTAATTTTTCTTTAACTTTTGTGTATAAACTGTTTAATTTATCTGTGTCCCCGCTTAATTCATCTTCTGAAATTAATTCATCATGTAATTCAGCCAATTGAGCTTTAATTTCTGATAAATCAGCATTTGTTGCGTTATTTAATAAAATTTCTTTAATCGGAGCAAATTCTTCAACGAGTTTCTCAGCTTGTTGGTTTACTGCTGATGTCACATCAGTTGAAATGAGTGCTAATTCCTGTTTGAAATCGGCAAGTTTTGCTGAAGTATCTTCCAATGTGGAAACGAATTCTGTATGATCTTGAGCTGAAGTTTTTGCTTCTTCTATAAATTTTATTATTTCGGCAGTTTTAGCTTCTAACAAACTTGCATTATAACTGAATTTATCTTGAAGTTTATTTCCGGATTCTCCTGTCAAAGCTTCAAAATTTTTACTTAATTCTTCAATTTTCTCTGAAACAAAATCATTTATAGCTGAAATTCTTTCATCAGCTTTTGCATCTTCAATTTGCTGCTTTCTGTATTCTGATTCTTTTAATTCCTGACCCAACTCCATAACCTGATCTTTTAGTTCATATAATTCATCCATATATGAATTCAAATTATTATCATCAGAAATACTATTGCGTGTTGTATCTTCGAATTCGTCGATTTTGTTTAGTACCTGAAGAAATGCATTTTCATTAAATTCTTTGCAGTTTAATATGTGAGTTTCTATATTGGTAATTTTTTCTGCCAATTCTTCTTTTACAGAAACGCAGGGCTGGTTATCCAAAATTTCGCGGATTTCTTTTGTATATTGTTCTATTGTACCTAATGTTGTATTATCTTCAGATTTATTTCTTTCTTTGTAATTTTCAACAACTTTGTTTTCAATAATATTTTTAATTTCTGTCATTTGATCTTCTAAGAATTTAGTATCAACAGGCAGATTAGATTTAATATATGAGGTAAGATCTCCCATACCTTCATCAATTTGGTCGGATGTTTTCTTTAGTTCTTCATTAGCTTTTAAGATTGAGGCAATATTATTTCCCAAATCATTAAATTTATCTTCAAGGAAATCTGTTACTTCTGAAAAATCGAGATTACTTAATCTTTCATTTATATTGCTTTGGTTGTGTTTAATATCTGACAGGTTGTTCCCGACATCGTCATGTCCTGAACCGAGTTGAACAATGCATCGTCTTATTTCGTTTACAAAAGAGCTAAAGTCCTCAACGGATGCAATGTGTGATACTTTAGATTCAATATCAGCCAAGCGCGATACTAAATTTACACTGTCGTCTTTTTGCATATTTTTTACCAACTTAGTAAGAACGTCTATTTTACTGCCAATGTCTGTAATGTTGTTCCCGACTTTCCCAATATCGCGGCTTTGGGATAAATCTTCCAAATTCTTTACAATACCTTCAATTTGAGTATTTAAAACAGTCATATCGGATTGTTCGGTGTGTTTTTCCATCTGACGAACCATTTTTTCCGAATTTTCTTTAATGTTTGATTTTTCTAACCAATTTTCAATAGAATTGGTTTTGTCATATATACATGAAAATTCTTTTTCAAAATTTAATTTTGACAAACTTGTTGCGATATCTTCCGATAAGTCCTGCTGACTTTCTTTAATTGCTTCAACTTTTTCTATGACGGCAGGAATTGACCCGATATTTTCCGCAATATATGCTGTTTTTGTTACTAATTCCTTCAAGACATTATTGTTATCAGATAATACAGTATCAATATCTTCTTTCGAAGGAATTTGTTTTAACATTTCGGAAATGTTGTCTTTTAGCTCCTGTATATTATCTTCTGAAGGTATATTTTCTATTGCATCTATAACTTTTGAATTTATATTTTCATTTAAATCCGTTACAATATTCTTGATTGTATACAATTCATCTTTTATTGACGTTAAACGCGTAGTTACGTCAAAGACATCACCTTTAACATTTGCAGCGGAAATATTTTCCGTAAGATTTTCCATTTTCTTGTATATAGATTTCAGTGAGTTTTCAATTATTTCAGCATCTGGTTTCTGCTCAATGTCATTTGTCATTTGTCCTAATGCATTTTTGATGTCTTGAGTGTTATTTAGCATATCTTCAGTCTGTTGAACAAGATCTGCTATGTCTTCTTTTGTCAAAACTTTTTTATTTAATTCTTCGGTGTCATCTTTTAATTCTTGAATGTCAGTTTTATTTGCAAGATTATTAACCGTATTTTCAACGTTGGAAGTCTTTTCTATAATTTCATCAATTATGCCTTTGGTGATTTTTAAATCTTCGCCTGTCGCAAGCTGAGCTAAAATACGTTCAAGAGCAATTTGTTTTTTGTCAAAATTTTGTAACTGCATGACGATACCGTTAATTGCGTTAAACATAATGTCTATTTGACTTTTAACAGCTTCGTTTGTTTTTAGGGGGTCAAGTTTTATTAAGCCTGAAATTATTGTTTTTAAATTGGAATTAACGTCATCAATAGTATGTTTATAGACATTATTAACGTTTTCAAAATCTTTTCTTAATAGGGAAATTGTTCTGAGGATATCTTCTTTGTCTGTTTTATTGTTGATTAAATCAGATATTTTATTTTCTATTCCTGTTAAAACAGCTTTATTTTGTTTTGCTTCAACGGAAAAATTATTTACATTTTTGCTGAAAACATCAAATAATTCTTGAATTTCGGAATTCTTTATTTGGTCTCCTTGGAGTGTATAGACTGCTCGTAGAGCTTTTTCTATGTCGGAGAACTTATTTTGAGTCGTATTGTATTTATCTTCAACAGAAGTGGTTAATTCTTTGATATAAGTGCGCAGAAGGTCAATTGACGGTTTGTTGTCAGTAAAGTCTAATTTTGCATTTATTCTGCTTAATAAGCTGTCAAAGCTTTGAGCATTTGAATCACTGCTTCTTTTTAATTCTAGCAATATATCAATAATTTGTTCTTCATTTTGAGCCATGTCTATCCCAATCCTTAATAAAAATATCCCTACATGCTAATTTTATCAGGAGTCGCGGTTTTAGTAAAATTATTTAATAATATTTATTACAAATGTTAAGCATAAAAATTTTTAAATGTCTTTTAAAAAGGTATTGGTGCTAAAATAATATTGTATAGTGTTATTAAGGAAGGGATAGTATGAGTCATATTGTTATTGATGACAACAAATGCAAGGCATGTTATTTATGCATAAACGAATGCCCGATGAAGTTGATTAAGGTCAGTGAAGCTAAAACGAATTCGTTGGGAAATAATATTGTTGAATTTTGTGATGAAGAGAACAAATGTTTAGGTTGTGCAATGTGCGCTACAAGATGTCCTGATTTAGCAATTGTTGAAGTTATAAAAGATTAGTTGTAGAGGGAAAATAATGACTACTGTTATAGAAAATAAAAAAGTTTTGATGAAAGGGAATTATGCAATAGCAAATGCTGCAGTCATCGCCGGATGTCAATGTTATTTCGGGTATCCGATAACACCTCAAAGTGAAATCGGAGAATTTATGAGCGGAAAAATGCAAGAACTTGGCAGAGGTTATGTTTCAGCAGAAAGTGAGCTTGCAGCTATAAACATGACATTAGGAGCATGCTCAACAGGTGTAAAAGCTATGTCTTCATCGTCTTCTTGTGCTGTTTCGCTAATGCAGGAAGCATTATCTTATGCGTGTTCCGATGAGTTGCCGATTGTATTGGTAAGTGTAATGCGCGGAGGACCTGGGTTAGGTAATATATATCCTTCTCAGGGTGATTATACTCAAGCAACAAGAGGCGGAGGAAACGGAGATTACAGAATAATAGTCCTTGCGCCGTCAACAGTTCAAGAATGTGCGGATTTAACGTATAAAGCTTTTTATTTGGCTCATAAGTATAAAAATCCTACAATATTGTTGGCAGATGGCTTGCTGGGGCAAATGATGGAACCTGTTGAGTTTAAACCTTATCCTTACCCTGAGGTTGATAATTCTGCTTGGGCATTGTCAGGTGCCAAGAATAGAGATGCAAGAATAATTCGTTCTTATGCACCGTTAGAGGAGCCTCAATGTGTATTCCTTGATAAATTGTTTGCAAAATATAAAACAATTGAAGAAAACGAGACAGAGTGGGAAGAAATAGGCGCTGATGATGCGGATGTATTGTTTGTAAGTTTCGGTTCTACTGCTCGTAATGTAAAAACTGCAGCAAAACTGTTAAGACAAAAAGGTATAAAAGCAGGCTTCTTAAGACCGATAACTTTATTCCCGTTCCCGACAAATCGTATTCAAGAATTGTCGGGAAAAGTTAAAAAAGTTATTGTTGTCGAGGTAAATATGGGGCAAATGTTGTATGACGTAAAACTCGCAGTAAACGGTAATTGTCCTGTCGAATTTATAAACAGAGGAGTCGGCGCACCACCTTCTCCTGAAGAAATAGCTCAGAAAACGGAGGTGTTGTTATAATGGCTGTATTTAAAATTCCTGATTCAATAAAAAAAGATGCGAAATTTACATTCTGTCCGGGTTGCGACCATGGTGTTGCTGTAAGACTTGTTGCAGAATGTCTTGATGAACTGGGGGTAAGAGAGAATACTATAGCTGCTTGTTCAATCGGCTGTTCTGTTACAATATATGATTTCTTGAATGTAGATGCATTAGAAGCCCCTCATGGCAGAGCTTTGGCTGAAGCAACAGGCATTAAAAGAGCAAGACCTGATAAGTTTGTTTTTACATACCAAGGTGATGGTGATTTTGCTTCTATCGGTTTGGCAGAGAGCATGCATGCCGCATTAAGGGGCGAAAAAATTTCTTCTATCTGCATAAATAATACGACTTATGGCATGACAGGCGGTCAACTCGGTCCAACTACATTATTAGGTCAAAAAACAACAACCTCGCCAACTGGCAGAAATATTGAATATTACGGGTATCCGATTAAAATAGCAGAACATATTGCGCTTTGTGACGGTACAGCATATAGTGCAAGGGTATCATTGGATACTGTGGCAAATATAAGAAAAGCAAAACAGGCTATAAAAAAAGCCTTTGAAGTTCAACTGAAAGGCTTGGGTTTTGGATTCGTTGAAATTCTTTCTTCTTGTCCTACAAACTGGAGAATGACTCCTCAACAGGCTCATGAAAGAGTTCGTAATGAGATGATGCCTGTATTTAAACCGGGTGTTTATAAAGATATAACAGTAAATGAGTAATATAAAAAGGAAATAATTATGGAAAAAGACTTTATAATTGCAGGATTTGGCGGTCAAGGAGTTTTGTTAGCAGGTGAAGTGCTGGCTAACGGCTTTATGATAGATAATAAAAATGTTACTTGGTATCCGTCTTACGGTGCGGAAATGCGAGGTGGAACAGTTAAATGTTCAATTGCAATGGCAGATGAAGAAGTAAGTTCTGTTCAAAAAAACAGTGCTGACATTGTAACCGTTTTAAATCAAGCCTCTTTTGATAAATATATCTCTTGGGTCAAAAAGGGCGGCTCTATTATTGTTAATTCATCGTTAGCTGCCATAAAAAGAACTCGTGAGGATATTAATTATATCTTTGTTCCTATAACAAAATTAGCTCATGAAAAGCTTGGAAATATAAAAATGTCAAACATTTTAGCGCTTGGAGTTTTATCAAGAGTAAGTAAATTAATATCGCTTGAAACTCTCGAAAAGGCCTTAAATAACGTTATCCCTGAGCATCGCAAGAATTTAATACCTTTAAACCTTAAAGCGTTAAAACTAGGCTATGAGTATGATTTATTGAGCGTGTAAGTTAAAATCACCTAAAAAGTTGATTTTAAATTTGAATAAACAGTATATCCTTTACATGTGAAAGGAAAGGTCTATTAAAAAGTGAAAGATAAACTAATTGCATCTATTCGTGAAAAGGAAATTCAACTTGCGAAATTAAGAGAACATATCGATAAAAGTGATGTTTGTTCAGATTTATACAATAAAGTGTTAGTAGAAAAAGCTATATTAAAGAAACAACTGGATGATTTGCGCAATAATACTTTGGTAAATCGTATAAAACACCTTTTACCCCGTCGCGGCGAAAAGCTTATTTGTGATTATTTTAAGAGTTAAATTCAAATTAAATGGCGCTCTTGAATTTTATTTTGGTTTGTTGTATAGTATTCAGGTACAATAAGCTATTTAAGGTGGTGAAAATATAAAATGGCAGAAGTTAAAGTTGGCGAAAACGAATCAATTGAAAGCGCTTTAAGACGTTTCAAAAAGAAAATACAAAAAGCAGGTATTCTTTCTGAAGTGAAAAAACGCGAAAGATATGAAAAGCCAAGTGTAAAAAGAAAACATAAATCTGAAGCTGCAAGAAAAAGAAAAGTTTAGGATTTAATAAAAAAAGAACGAACCATTTTAGGTTCGTTCTTTTTTTTATAAGAATAAATAACTAAATCTTATCAATCGAAATGGCTTTAACTCCTGCATATCTGGCTTTATCCATCAGCTTTACCAATGCGCCGTGTGTAGAGTCACTGTCTGTTTTTATGAGCATTCCGTCAGGGTAGTTTTTTATTTCCTGAGCTAAAATCGTTCCAAGCATATCAGGAGCAACCTCTTCATTATTAATAAAGTATTTGTCTGCCGCAGATACATAAACAGTAAGAATAAGCGGTTCTTTTTCTATTTTTTCAGCTTCTACATTTTCAGGCACGCTCAAACTTATACCTTGTTGGTCTAACAGCGGAGCAACTACCATCATTATAATAAGCAAAACAAGAAATATATCTGTTAATGGTGTTATATTTATTTCGTTAAACGTTTTTCTCATTATTCGTCCTCCGCGGGAATTTCAACCGGTTGTCTTTGAGCATTTTCCTTAAGCTCTCTTTGTTCTTTTTTATTTAACGGTTCTCCGGCTATAATAAGCTTTTTGTATTCTGCATTTTGTGCAGCATCCATAATATCCATAATTTTTTCACTTTTAATATTTTTATCTGCCTTTACAACGACTTCTTGATTCTCAACTTCAGGAACTTTTGCTGCAATAAGTTTATCTGTCAAAGTTGCAGCATCAATAGGTGCGCCGTTTAAGTACATTGCACCGTCTTTCGTAACAGATACAGTAATTTTAGCTTCTTCAATATTTATTCCGTTATTGATTTCCGGAACTTCTACTGCCGTATCATTTGATTGAAACGACGGAGCAACTACCATCATTATAATTAACAGAACCAAAAATATATCTGTTAAAGGTGTGATGTTTATTTCTGAAAAAATTTTGCCTTGTTTATCACCGCCAAATGCCATTTTTACACCTACTATATGTTAACTCTTGATGATGCTGATGAATATTTTGTTTGCTGTTGTGCCGGACCTTCCGAATCAACGTAATTTAAGAATAGCAATTTAATTAAATTGAAGTCGTTTTCAAAGTGTTTAACAACAGATTGGAACAAGTTGAAAAATATTACAGCAACAATAGCAACACCTAAACCAAAAGCCGTTGCAATCAACGCAGAACCGATACCTGATGCAACAGTTGCAGCTTGGTTTCCGGCATCTGCCAAAATATTAAATGTTAAAAGAATACGAACAACCGTACCGAACAACCCTAAGAATGGTGCAACACCACCAATAGTACCAAGAATTGTTAAATGTGATTCAAGTTTTCTTGTTGCAAGAGTTGAAGATATATCAAAAGAACGTGAAAACCCCTTTTTTTGCTCCGAAAATATTCTGACAGCTTCTTCAATAACTTCTCCGATAACACCGCCGCAATTCATTGCTGTATCTTGAGCAGCCCTTAAGTCATTATTATTTAATGCTCTGTCAAGTTCGCGCATATAAACTGCGATATCTCTCTGGTTTCTTTTGTAGAATGACCATTTGCTGATAACAACCCCTACAACAAGTATTGAACAGATTAATATCGGCAATAATACCGGCCAGTCCATTTTAATTGATTCGATTAGTAATTCCATAATTTTATCCTCTTTCTTGTATTATTATTAGTATTTTGTCGCTCCAAATACGTTATAGTCAAACGTAAATTGAATATCTATGTTTTGTCCTTTGTATTCAGGCGGCAGCGGTCTAAACGGTGCTGCGAGTTTTACCGCATTTAATGCCGCAGAATCGGCATTTTGTAGGCCTGAAGATTTGAACACACTGCAAGATAATAATCTTCCGTCTTTTGCGATTTTGAATAAAAGAACAACACGCTTACTTTCGTTACCTTTTGGCGGATCCCAATTCATTTTAATTCTGCGTTGTAATTCTCTCATGTATGGGCCAAAATCAGGTTCTTTTATGGCATCTATACCGGGGCGGCCGCCTCCGCCTCCCGGATTACCGCCGCCGGAGCCAGACCCTCCGTGTCCGGAGCCGGTGCCTGTTCCGGAACCTGAGCCTGTTCCTTTTGCAGTTTTAGAACCTGTGCCTGAACCGTTACCGATTGGTGCAAGAGAAGGATTAGGCGAGTAATTACCTGAACCCGAAGACCCTCCGCTTTTTGATGTTCCTGAGCCGCTAATCGGACCTGTTGCATATTGTCCCGTTGTTGTTCCGCCTGAAGGTACAGGGACTTTAAATGGTGTTCCGGAAGGTTTTTGTACCGCTTTTGGAGTTGCAGGCGGACGAACCGACGGTTTTGCCGTAGGTGGTTGCGGTTTTGCAGCTTGCGGTTTTGGTATTGCTTCTGTTACAGACGGAGAAGGCGTAACATTTTTTTGAGTAGTAGTTTGAGCCTTATGTGGTTGTGATTTTTGCGGTGATACCGCTTGAGCAACTCTTTGAGCTAAAGTTTTTGCCGGAGTTTTTGGTGCAGAACCGCCCCCTGCAGGTTTGGCCGATGGTCTTGATGGTGCTTGGGACGGCATTGATACAGGAAGTTTTGGATTATTAATACCACCGGTTCTTGAATTCCTGTCAGCACGATATCGCGTATTCTTGTTTAATGGTGTTTCTTCTTTATCTACCAATACAAACTCAATATCGTTAACTTTAGGTTTTGGTTTATCAAATAATACCAAGTGTATTCCGAATAGTGCCAATACCGTAATTATCAACCACAATATTGCCATAACTGACGGGTGAAGAATGGTTGATATTATAATACCCTTTTTTAACGATATTGAACCATCCTGTGTCTTTTTTGTTACAGCAGGCATTGTATAATTCTTTTGAGATTGTTTTTTATTTTCTTGCTCTCTTGTTTCTTGTATATATTTCCCTAATAATGACATCTTGTTTCCTAATAATGTACTCTTCTTGTTTTATATTTTATTCAAAATTTTTATTATGATTATTCCCTAATTTACTGATTATTTTGTATATTAGGATTAACCGTAATAGGTTGTGTTAAAATAAGTTCAATTTGTGTATTTACGGGTATATCCACATCTGTCCCTTTATCCCAAACAGATTTTAGTAATCCGCCTCCGTTACCTACCGAATTCATATAAGGAAATCCGCCTTGATTTATTGTATTTATTGAGGTTACGGATTGTATTGTTTTACTAGAAACACTTAAAACTTCCGTATTTTTCATTATATCTTTGTCTTTATCTCCGACCAGTACGCCGGAATTATCGGTAGTTTTAATAACTGCTGAGATTGGAATATCTGTTCCGTCAGGAGTCAGTATATGAGTAAATCTAAGTGTTAATTTGCCGTTAAGTGTTCCGTGCTTTGCTTTAAAAACTTCGATAACTGTTCCTGTAATTGCGCTTCCTGCAGTTGCAATCAGCTGTTCTCTGTAATATAAATCAGAGCCTAATGCAAGAGTTATTTCTTGCCCTGTATATGCAGTAGCAGAATTTACAGGAGTCATAAAATATGCATTAAAGGAATATCCTGCTGGTACTGAAACAATACGCTCTTTGAGGGTTATTGCATCAGCAGTCTTTTGAGCTTGCGTATAGGCAGGTTGTATTGTTCCTATTACTAAGGAACTGATAATTAATAATGATACTGCTGCTAATTTACGCATGTATTTTCTCCCTAAGTCTGTATAACCCTACTGATAATATTGTATAACGGTAATAAATTTTGTCAATTTATTAAGAGCTAGTCCTCTACGGTATGAGTAATATTTAAAGGTGCAATGAGTATTATTAATTCTCTTTCACCTGCATTAATTTTTGTATGTACACCCATAGAACGCGGGCCTCCGGGTCTTATTTGCAGTGTTGGTCCGCGGTAATTCCACGCGATTTTTTGAAATTTGTCTTGATAATGCGGCATTTTAGTCCATTCGGAAGGTGGGGTTAGTTCTCCTCCTATCAAATTGTCATTTGAAGTATAAACGTATGCTTTGACCGGCATTTCGTACCCGTCAGGAAGAATAATTTTTGTTATTTTTATTCGCATTGATGCGTTTGTACCGACTATCGGTTCGTTAATTTTTTCGATGTATCCGTAAAATTCCGAATTTTCAGGTATAACTTTTGTATCTTCTATATATAAGTCATTCGTTGATACAAACTTTGTCTTATAACCTTCAGGACAGGTCTCAGTTGAAATCTCTTGCATGTTTAATACCGGGATGACTACTCCCGCCGGAATATCTATCCCGCTATATGTGCGCATGTCAAGCTGTATGCTCGAGACCTCCGCAGTTTTAGCTTTGTTTATTGAAAATAAAGCAATAAGTGTTATAAATATCAGTAGTAATAAATTTGTTCTCTTCATATAATGCTATTATAACAATTTTTTAAGAATTATCAAGTAATCTTGCTAATATGATAAAATCATGTATTATGAATAAATCTCATTTTGTTTATATGATATTAACCGAAGGCAATACTTTTTATTGCGGATATACCGATAATGTAGAAAAGCGTTTTATTGAGCATTATATGGGGAAAGGTGCAAAATATACCAAAGCCTTTAAACCTGTGCGAGTCGTTTATTCAAAAGAATTTTCAACAAAATCAGAAGCTTTAAAAGAGGAATATCGTATTAAGCATAAACTTACTCATAAGCAAAAAATAAAGCTTATATCATCATACGATGAGTCAATTTTAATTAATTAGTCACTATTTTGTTGTTCTTCATTCTCGCCTTCCAATAAATCATAGTCATCAATCTCTTCTTCAGAACTTTCTTGTTCGCTAGTTGTTTGAGGCTGAGGATTTATTGTGTTATTTATAATATTTTGAGTCTCGTCTGTAATTTTTTGAATTTTTTCATCAAGTTTATCGATTTGCTTTTGAGTTTTATCAATTTGCTTTTGTGTCTTTTGAATGTCTTTTTGTAATTGTGTTTGTTGATAATTTTTATAAGTATCTTCTAAATCCGTTCCTTCTGTTGACCCTGCAAAAGTTTGGAGTTTTTTATTGTCTCTGTATTCGTCTTTGAAGTTTGCGTGAAGTTCTTTTAATTCATATTTGTAATCTTCTTTGATTTGTTTAATTTCTTTTTTGTCTTCGGCTTTTTTCTGTTTCTCGATAATTTTATCTTGAATTTTATCAAGTTTTTCTTGCATCTGTACGGTTTGATATGTTTCAACTCCGTCTTGTACTATCTTATAACCGTTAGCGCTAATTGACGGGGAATAATTTTTATCAAGAGAAACAAGTTTTGAAGAATTGCCGTAGGAGTCAATGCTCCATATTCCCAAGAATACCGGTTGATTACCTGTATATCCGTAGGCTTGTACGACGACATTGTTTGAGGCATCAAAGCCTAATGGATAAATATCCCAACGTTTTCCGGCCAGATGTAATCCTTTATTTCTCCAATAGTATTCGATAGCTTCTCTTAGAGAATTTAAATCATAGCTTGTTTTGTTATTAAAATCATATGTATGTATTCTTGTTTCCCATATACCATCTTCGCTTGAACCTATTTTTTCTTTGGCTAAAACTTTTGTACCGTCTGAAGAAAAATCAACAGGTGTTAAGCTTCTGAAGGCGGCATAGTTATCAATAGCCTTTTCTGTTGATAAAATCGGGTTCGGATCACGCTTTGCGACATTGGCTTTAAGTATTTTTGTCAGATTTGTGTCACCTTCATTCAGCGGTATTACAAACATATCTGCTGCCGTAGAACCTGAATCGTTATAATAATAAATTGCAGGATATACAAGCTTAGTAAAGTCAGGCGATACAACACCTTGAGCATTAATCTGCCGTTTTAAAAATAATCTTCTGCCTAAGGAAAGTTCAGTCTTCCCCGGAGGATCATTATATTTAACTATTTTATATATAGGCTTTGGAATATATTTAAAATCAGAAGGGGTTTCAATTTTAGGTACGTCAAATTCTAATTTTGCTTTTTCTTTATATTCGGACGCTTTTTCGTACTCTTCAACAGTCATATAACCTGTCGGTTTACGGTTAATCAATCTGTGGTCACGATTATACTGCAAATCCTCTTTTTGAACTTCATATTGATATTTAATTTCTTGCGATTTGAAATCTTTCTTGCCAAAAGGATTAGAAAATTTAGCACCGTATGATACTGTGCCGATTGATATAACCAATAATGTTAATAGTAACTTTTTCATATCGTTTATTTAATAATGTATTTTATAAAGTCTAATTTAAACAAGACCATCTTTCATTGCTGTGGCAACAGCCTTTGCGCGAGTACCGACGTACAGTTTTTGCAATATATTATGTACGTGAGTCTTTGTTGTTGCTATTGTTATGACAAGTTTTTTTGCAATTTGAGGATTATTTAATCCTTCGACAAGCAGAGCCAAAACTTCCATTTCTCTTTCAGTCAAACCGTAAAGATTTTTGCCTTTTTTATAATTAATTCCGCTCGATTGAATATCCGAATCAGAAGTTTTTCTAATATTTGATAAAACAACTCTTGCAATTGCCGGATCAAGCCAACCTACCCCTTCGCTTACAGCTTTCACTGCAGTAATTGTTTGTTCCGGAGTTGCGCCTTTTGTAATATAACCGTCAGCTCCGGCGGCAAATGAATCTAATATATCATCATCTCCGTCGCGGGATGTATTCATAAGAACTTTAATATCAGGATTAGAATTCTTAATCTTTCGCGTTGCTTCTATTCCATCAATTGTTGGGACTCCGATGTCCATGATTACTAAATTCGGTCTTAAATTAAGCGCTTGTTCTACACCTTCTTGACCGTCAGCACTTGTTCCTATAACTTCCACACCGTTGTTTGACAATACGAATGATAACCCCATTCTTGTCATTTCGTGATCTTCAACTATTGTAACTTTTATATTCTTCATACTAATTCACCCTTGATATTGCTGCTACATCAGCTAATAAAAACGTAAATTCACTGCCTTTGTTTACTTTACTTTCAACCCAAATCTTACCGCCGTGCGCTTCTATTATTTGTCTTGATAAATATAAACCTAATCCAGTCCCTGTAGAACGCTTTTTGCTTGTTCCTTGAGAAAAGCGTTTAAACAAATTCGGGATATCTTCTTTCGGTATTCCGTTTCCGTTATCCGATACGGAAAATATAAAATCTCCGTTTTGAAGCTTCGGATAAATATCTATGGTTCCGTTTTTGTCGGTATAATTTATTGCATTACCGCATAAGTTCATTATTACCCTTTTTATTTCTGCTCTATCGGCATCTATCAAACATTCATCGTCCAATTGGGCATGAATGTTTACGGTAATATCCTTCTTTTGCGCAAGCGGTGTTAATTCGGTATAACACTGCTTAATTAAATCATTTACATCAAAAGGCGTTTTACAAAGATTTAATTTACCGCTTTCAAATCTGTAAACTTCCAACAGCGCATTAACTAAGCCTAATAAATCTTCATTGCTTTTTAGCATAGTCGCTAATAAAACTTTTTGTTTATCTTCAATATTACCCAAAGAACCGTCTAAAAAGAAATTTAAAGTTTGAATTGCAGCTAATAATGGGGTTCTCAAATCATGAGTTAACGTTGCTATAAAGTCATCCCTCAATCTTTCGGCTTCCTTTTGTGCTGTAAAGTTTCTTATTACACCTACAAAACGCTCTCCGTCAGATAAGGATGCAAAATTTATTTCAGCAGGTATATATTCACCGCTTAATGAGTTCCTTATATATAAATCTCTTAATATGAATTCTGATTTCTCTTCAGCTAAGCCTAAAATTGACGATTGTACATCGGATTTCGGAGCTTTATTCATTGCAGGATTGTCTGTATAGGCAATCTCCTGTATTGTCATTCCGCGCATTGTAAATTCAGATAGCCCCGTCATATTTTCACAAGCTGGATTTACCTGTTCTATAACGCCTTTCTTGTCAATGATAATAATACCGTCAGCGCAGTAATTGATTATCCCCGATAATTTGTCATTTGCTAAAACTAATTCTCTTGTACGTTCTTTTACAAGTTCTTCTAAGTTTTGAGAATATTTTTTTAATTCTGCCTGTGCAATTTCAAGCTGCTCTATTTTATCGCGTAAATCGGCAAGCAAATGGCTTCTTTCTATCCCGTTTTTAATATTCATCAATAAATCATCATTATCCCAAGGTTTTTCGATGTATTTATAAACTCCGATTTCATTTATCGTTTTTATCGCGTTTTCTTTATCAGCGTATGCTGTTAATAATATCATACTTGTTTCGGGATAAAGTTTTTTCGCTTCACGTAAAAACTCCAGACCGTTCATTTCCGGCATTAAGAAATCGGAAATAATCAAATCGGGAGTTTCTATTTTTAAATATTCAATTGCCTCTAGCGGATTATTAAATACCTGTACGTCATTATATCCTTCAACTTTCATTAATGTCGAAAAAGTCGAAGTCAACAATTTGTCATCGTCAACGTATAATATTTTCCCTAAACTCATATTTATATCATAGTGTATTATGCAGTTTCAGACAAATTGTTTACAAATTCGCAATATATTTAACTGTTTGTCGGAAAATGCGCACTGTATTTTCTTTCGCCGAGTTCTTTGTCGATAAGGTATAGTGAGGCTTTTTCAGTGCCAAAGTTTTTCATCTTTTTTAGTATTCTGTGAATGTTATCTTCTTCTTCTATTTGTTCATCCAAATACCAATCGATAAATTTTCTTGTTGCCAAATCGCATTCATTTTCTGTTAATTTTGCAATATTATTTATTGATTCAGTTATTGTTTTTTCGTGTTCATATATTTGTTCAAAGATTTCTTGGGGACTTCCAAATTTTAATTTTGGTGTTTCAACGCCTTTCAATTCTGTTCTTGAATTTTGCCTGATTAAATATTCAAAAACTATCATACCATGATCAATTTCTTCTCGAGCCTGAATTTCAGCCCACCTAGAAAAACCATACAGCCCAATCTCAGACAAATAACCAGACATCGCAAGATATAAATATGCGGAATAAAACTCTTTATTAATTTGTTCATTTAATATTTCCTTTACATTTTCTCCTATCATTTCTTTCTCCTTTCAGAAATAATGTAAAGGAAATATTTAAATATTAAATTGCCTGTTTGTTCAAAAACAAAAGACGTATTTTTTAATACGCCTTTTGTTTTATATTAGTTATACTATTTATTAGTATATGCTTGAGATTCTATTTATTCCGTTTGCTTTTTCAAGCATCATATTCAAGTATAATAATTGGTTAGCAACAGCTTGGTCAATATTGACAAACTCTGCTCCTGCTCTGCCTGCTGAAGTTGAGGAAACAACTTTGGCTTGAGCGTTAATATCAAGTCCGCCGTAGCTTAAGTGAACAGGAATTACATCTCCGACCTTTAAATTGCCGTTATGAGTTACTGCGATGCCGCCTCTTGATACATCAAGAAGTCTTTCTACACCGTTTCCTGAGCGTTCCATCAATACCGGATTTGTAGTTTGAGAAACATTAAATCTCATAAATTGTCTTTTGTCGATAGTGTCGATTGCGTTATCAATATCTTTTCTTTGAATATATGTTTCTCTGCCATCAACGTCAGGGATATCAGAATCCGTGTCCAAATCAGTATCTGTATCGGTATCTGTATCTAAATCTGTATCGGTATCAATATCGGTATCTGTGTCTAAGTCTGTGTCAATGTCATTATCTGTATCCATGTCGATATCGGTATCAATATCGGTATCCGTGTCGGTATCCATGTTGTCATTGTCTGTGTCTAAGTCAGTATCGGTATCAATATCGGTATCAACGTCAGTATCGGTATCATAGTCTGTGTCTGTATCTGTATCCGCAAACCAATCATCATCGGTATCCGTATCGGTATCTGTGTCTAAGTCAGTATCTGTATCAATATCAGTATCTGTATCTAAGTCAGTGTCTGTATCTAAATCGGTATCTGTATCGGTATCCATATCAATATCGGTATCTGAATCAATGTCAGTATCCGTATCAGTATCTGTATCTATATCAGTATCTGTGTCAGTATCAGTATCGGCAGGTTTTGGTGATGGTTCGTCCGGTTTCGGAGTCGGTTCATCATCAGGCTCGTCAAGTTCTAACGGTGTTGCATCTACAATGTTATCGTCATCATCAACATTTGTGTCGTGATTGTCTCCGTCGCCCGGATGATAATAATAATTTCTTTCATATTTATTGTGTCCGATTCCTTCAACATCTTCAGGTCTTACCGCATGCCCTGTCGGGGTTTGGCTTGCTCCACGAACTTTGTCTGTTGATGCGTCTGCAACTTTTGTAAATCCGTCTTTGCCAAAGTTTGCATAAATTCCGTTTGCATATATGTTGTCAGCAGTAATATCAAGAGTTCCGTTATCTAATAAAGCATCGTGCACTCTGACTGTTGAATCAGCATATCCGTAGTAACCGCCATCGACAGTTACGCCGTTTGGTCTTATTTTTTTATTTATATCAAGAGCTTTAAGAGTTACATTGTTTGGAAGTGATTCTTTTCTTTCAGGTCCCATATAACCGCCGTCAGCTTCTCCGTTTGTTCTTGGACCGAAGTAATCAACAGGTGTTCTTGGTACTGTTCCTAAATGATTTACTTCTAAAGATTTGCCTCTGGTTACGATATCAATATCTTTTTCTGCAGTGATTTCATCAATATATGTATTGCCTGAAAATTCAGCACCAATATTTCCTTCTCTTGAAATCATTGAGCAAATATTGTTTGTTGTATATTTATCATCTAACCCTTTAATATATATATCTTCATTCGCCAGAACATCCATTCCGTAGCCGTCCATATTTGCTATGGAATTTTTTACTGATTTTAGTGTTCCGGGTTTTGTTTGGTTGAAAGTTATAGGGTTTGCTTTGCTTCCGATATTTCCGTTAGCTATCATTGAAATTCCGTATCCTTCAACATTCGCATTATTTTTATTTGAAGCAACATTTTTCATATCATAGCGTTTGCCTGAATTCTTTGAAGGTGTGTTTTGACCTCCCCAAGCATGTCCTGAGTCATCAACCGTAAGAATAACTCTGCCGTCAGCTTTAATTGAATCAATGTTCATATCAGAATCAATTGCTGCATAATTAATAAGTTTATCGTTACCAGTAGTTAAAGCGTTTACTTTACCTTTGATATTTCCATTAATTGATTTTGTAAAATCTCTTGTTGTGGATGCGTTAGAAATACCGGTGCAGTATCCGTTTGTACAATTGTCGCCGACTTTTTTGCCGATTTGACCGTTTATTGCTTTCATTGTAAGGTCGCCGCCGGCATTCAATAATGTTTTATTTACTCCATAGTTGAAAATATTTGCGTTATTTGCAGTTAATGCGATGTTATTACCGGCTTTTATGTAATTATCATTTGAAGAATTATCACCGATAACGATGTCCCCGCCGTTTGATGTAACATCAACATTTTTGCCTGAATTGACAAGTCCTTGAATTTGAACGCCTTTTGAAGATGTATTGCTAATAAAAGTGTCATTGTTAGCGTTAATTCGTCCGCTTGAAGCAAGCAATACCCCGTTTGCGCCGGTATTTGTCATTGAAACATTTCCGGATGATTGTGCCGAACCTGTAACTGTTATTCCGCCGTTAGTATTTGTATAAATTATATTTCCGCCGTTAGTTTTGGTAGTTCCCGAAATATTTATTCCGTTTGCACCTGTATTATTAATTGTTACATTTCCGATTCCGTAATCTTTTGCGAATCCTGAAATATCAGTTCCGACAGAAGAGTTAATGGTAATGTTACCGTGTTTTCCTGTCGAATAAGTTTTCATATCCTCAGTGTTTACTATACTGTTAAATATTTCTTCAGCTCTTGCACGTCCGTTTGCAACAGCATTATTGCCTGTTCCTGCAATCATTTTCCCCGGAACTTCTACTTTGCCTGCTCTGATATCGATATCTTGAGCTGCCATAACTTTACCCGCAATATTTACGGTTGCTCCGCCGTTGGATGTAACCAATGTTCCTAAGTCTGCTCTCGGATTACTTAAATAGTCATCATATACGCTTTTTGTCGGTGTGTATACCCCCAGGGAACCAACGTTCAATATGCCTGATGCTCCTACAACCATTCCGTTAGGGGAAACAAATATAGCTTTTCCGTTGTAGAAGTTGTTATCTCTCATTGAATTTACTAAGCCGTCAACTTGGATTCTATTATCTACCATATTGACAAATGTTTCGATATTATTTTTGCCGTATTTAAATATTAAATTTGCAACATCATCTTTGCTTAGTACAAAGTCTTTATATTTTCTGTATCCGACATCTGTAAAAGAGCCGTCACTATTTTTCATGATGCTTGTAGGGTTGATATTGTATACTCCGTTTGTACCGTTAACTCCGGTTATTTCTGTTGCACCAACTGACAATAGCATTGTTTGTTGTGCCATAAACAGAGTAGTAAGCATCGCAGACAAAATTCTTTTTCTACCGTTGCTTTCTTTTTTCATAATTTTATCCCTTTCGTATAGTAAATCCGATTGTATATCCATTTTAGCAAGAGCATATTTTAAATACATATTTTGTTACTTTTTTTTAAGATATACCATGCTATATTCTCATGATTTAAAAACTATGAAAATAAAATTTGCTACCAAGATAATAAAATTATGAAAAATTGTTAATATTCATTATTTATATTTATTATCTTTTGCCCTCCCACAACCCATGGATATTGCAGTATTCAAGAGCGCAATTATGTTCAAAGTTTCCGCATAATTTCATTTTGGGTTCTTCGAGTTTTTCTAAAAATTTTATTTCTACATGTTTTTTATCGGGCGAAACACATTGTATAAATTCAATATGATGTTCTTCCGTCATCGGATGTAATTCGGTGCCGACTTGGATTTCATTAAAATCGGTAAATATCGGAACATGTTTTTCATGTTTATCAGTGTCATCTTTCTGAGGAATCAATTTTTCCATAGGCTTTTCGCAGCAAACAAGTTCACCGTCACCTGAATGCATTATTTGTACTATGTTACCGCATATTGTGCATCTGTATAATTCTAATTTTTCGGTCATAATATTTTCTCCTTTTTGAATAAAGGATAAGTTATAAAAAAATATTGATAATCCCCATACGGTTAAATTTAAAAACCGTGCCACTGTCTATCGAAAATTATAAACGCATACTCAAGTAATATTTTCTACTTCGCTTGATATAACACCCGTAAAGCTTTCCTTAGTGCTGCTGAGTTTCCCCCCTGACACGGTTCGGAATTTTACGCCATTATAAAAAACGCTATCAACAATCATATTAAATTTATACGCGCTCACAAGCCCCTCACAACAGGCTCTGCACCCCGCATCGGCTTCGGGTCAAGAGTTCGCAACACCCCGTGGAGCACGGCATAAAAATTATAACACGAATATTTTTATTTTGTATAAAATTGTTTGTCTGCAATTACGCAACTTTATCAAGCGGTTTTTGCTGTTGTTGCTTTTGAAGTTTATGCTTTCTGTGTATCATATATAGATATGCGCCTGAGCCGAGTGTCAATGTGACTATTAATGCTCCTAAAATAACTTTGGCAGGTTTAAATTTAATTTGTTGTCTTAATGTCTCAAGCGGCTCTATTGCCTTGCCGAATTTGCCTTGGAGTTCTTTTAGAGTCTTTTTGTTGCGGGCTTCATAACCTTTATGTGTTTCGCCAATGTCTTCCAAATATTTTTTATTCGCAGTCTTGCCATGATTATATTCGCTGTTTTCATGCCAATCTATTTTTTCTTCAATATTTTTCTTGCACATAGCAGTATATTTTTCAGGATTATTTGTGTGGTCGTCATACATTTTTTCAAATATTTCTGCGACTTGTTCTGCTTGACGATTACATCTTGCATCATCTATTTCATCTGCAGTATTTGCCCATGTTAGTCCGTATCTTTCAGGACGTCCTTCGACTACTTCTTTTGTTAAATAACCGTTTGACGGATTTGTATAATCGACAGGGCCGCCTGTTGCTGTTGCTCCGTACGGAACTCCTGCAGCTTTACATTCTAATGGGGTTATTCCGCACATTTCACGGCGTGACGTAAATAAACCGTATTGCGCACATCCAACAAGTCTGTTCGGGAAAAATCCGTCAACATATGCAACGAGGCCTTTATATGCGCCATTATCAAGTTGATTTATTTCATCAATAATTCTGACGATTGATTTATAGTCTTTTGCTCCTTCAAACCATTTCCCTGCTCCGATTATTACTCTGAACTTTTGTTTAGCTTCAAGAGGTATATCCTTTCTTTCCAAGAATTTTTTAAATCCTCCTAAAGTTATATTAAAACCTTTTTGCTCATCAGGTCTTCCCCAACCCATTACGAGTTTATCGCCTTTTTCCATTGGTTTAAGATAACCAATAACTTTTTGACCTTCTTTAATTTGAGATTCGTTAAAGAATAATTTGTTTAGAGCATCTTGTCCCTTTTGATATTCTTTGTATATTAAATCTGTAAACCATACAGCATTTTTTTCCCTTGCTGCTATAATTTCATCTATATTTTCTCCGTTATACTTAAATGTCGTAAAGCCGGATTTGTGAGTTGACAAGCCGTTGTTACCGCGGCCAAAATCCGCATTCGGGTCATCTAGCCTCAAGTTTGCAGGAGTAGAACCGTTAAGTACGGATTTTGTTTTAATTGATGCATAGTCCGATGTTAAAAATTTTGCGGCATCAGGTGTTTCTTCGCTTTGCATTTCTTTATCAAATTGATGAGAAACTGAACCTAATGACATGTTTTCGCTATTGAGTTTTGCGCCTATTATTGGTATCTTGGTTACGTTGTAAGTCCCGGCACCGTCTTTAAATGGTGCAACGTATGGTTCTATTATATTTTTGGCAGTAATTCTTTCAGCTTCCGTAAGTTTATCTGAGTCTATACCGTGTATAAATGCTTTTCTTAAAATTTCGCTTTGAGGATGAGTTTTTAGTATAACTTCATCTCCCTCTTTTGCAACAACAGAAAACATTTGAAACGGATTGCCCGTTACTCCCTGATAATTCCTGCCGGGATTATGCTCAATTTTATGTATTTTTAAGCCGTTTGCATTTGTGTTACCTTGCGCAGACATATTTGCAACATGAAGCATAAAAGTAGAAGAAGGTCTGTCATGGCACAATACGGTACCCGGTTTGTAGTGGCCAAATTCTTCAGTATCCATTTTGTTTAAAATTATTTCGGCAAGAGCTTTCATCCCGCGAGAATTAATTATTTCAGCATCAAAAGAGCCGTTTCCGAATGCATCATAAGAATATGGCTGAGAAGTTCTTGCAAGTTCAGTTGTATATATAAAATAGTTTTTCCCGTTTTTTAATTTATTATATTTCGGGTTAGTTTCAGAAATTTTCATTAATTGATAAGGAATTTCTTCGGTTGCACCAAATTCAGAGCTGGAAGCACCTTTTATAATTCCTTTTACTTCGGTTGGTTCTATGATACAATATTTTGATTTTCCTGCATTTGGTTTGCTCTGAATGACATAATCTATATCTTCAGGTGACATATTCAAAATTTTTGCGACATCCTCTTTTGTTTGACCCGGCATTGCGCTGTAAAAATATTTATCTTCAATAACATCGTCTAAATTTTCTGTTTTTATGCCTTTATGCAGTAAAAATTTGTGTCCGCCTCTTGCGTTATTATAGTTCCAAATTGGCATAAAACTTCTTGTATCAACGTTTTTACCTTCGACCTTCTCATATTTATTTAAACTCTCTGGCAATTCAAATCCGACAGCACCTTCTCCTCCTTTTGAAGCTTCAGGAAGTCCGAGTCCGTTGTTTTCAGGCGTAAGTGAAGCAATTTGCCACATATTATTACCCGTAAACGTTAAAATTTGAATTTTTGGGGGAATGTATTTCTGCTTTACTGCAGATGTATTTATTGTAGAATTTCTAAATCCTCTATACCCGTATCCATGTACAGAATCTACTCGCATAATATTTACCCCACTTTACCACTAGAACTAATTTTTATTTATTAAAAACGTAAAAATTTTTTTTGCTATTTAAATGCAGAATTATTAAGATTTGTTAAGAAAACAAAGGGCGAACTATTCGCCCTTTGTTGCCAATTCTTCAGTTGAATTTTCTTCAACTATTTCAATTGTTTTTTCTTTTTTTACGGAACGTTTTTTGGCTGCCTTTTCAAAAGAAATTTTGCCGTCAACTAAGGTGACTCTTATTGTATCACCGTGGCTATATTTACCTGAAAGTATTTCTTCAGCCAAGCTGTCTTCCAATTTGCGCTGAATTAAACGTCTTAATGGTCTTGCACCATATGCTTCTGAATATCCGTTTTCAGCTAAATGGTCTTTAACTTCATCTGTTACTTCAATATTTAATTCTTTTTCAGCCAAACGTTTTAATAAATCTTTAAGCATTAAATCAACAATTTGTCTGATTTCCGGTTTAGACAAATGAGCAAAGACAATTGTTTCATCAATACGGTTAAGAAATTCAGGTCTGAATGCTTTCTTCATTTCTTCTGCAACAGTATCTTTAAGATGTTCATATTTGTCTTTTGACTCATCTTCAGCTGTTGAAAATCCTAATTTTGATTTATTTGCAATCATGCTGGCACCTACGTTAGATGTCATGATTATTACAGTATTTTTAAAGCTGATATGTCTGCCTTTTGAATCAGTAATACGACCATCATCAAGTATTTGAAGCATAATGTTAAATACATCCGGATGAGCTTTTTCTATTTCATCAAACAATACAACAGAATAAGGCTTTTTGCGAACTAATTCTGTCATATGACCGCCATCATCATATCCGACATATCCGGGAGGGGAACCGATAAGTTTTGCAGTTGAATGTTTTTCCATGAATTCTGACATATCAACTCTTATCATATTATCTTCAGAACCAAACATAGCTTCAGCTAAAGCTTTTGCAAGTTCAGTTTTACCGACACCTGTCGGCCCGCAGAAGATGAAACTTCCTATCGGTCTGTTAGGGGCTTTTAATCCAACTCTTGCACGTCTTATCGCTTTTGATATTGCAACAATTGCATCGTGTTGACCTATAACCCTTTCGTGCAAAGTATCTTCAAGACGCATAAGTCTTTCGCTTTCGCCTTCAGTCAGCTTTGTAACAGGAACACCTGTCATCATAGCAATTACTTGAGCAACATCTTCTGCTGTAACGGTAGCTTTGTCAACTTCGTTTTTCTCTCTCCATTCGGCGGTTACTTCACGAATTTTGTCTTTTAAATCAGCTTCATCGTCGCGCAATTGAGATGCTGTTTCAAACTCTTGATTTCTGATAGCTTCTTCTTTTTGTTTTATAAGATCTTTTAAATCCTTTTCAAGTTCTTTTGCTTCAGGACACATTTTAGAAGCTTTTAATCTTACTTTTGAACTTGCTTCATCAATTACGTCAATAGCTTTATCAGGTAAAAATCTGTCATTAATATATTTGCTTGACAATTTTACAGCTGCTACTATTGCATCATCAGATATGTTTAATTGATGATGTTCTTCATATTTTTCTTTTAATCCGCGAATAATTTCTATTGACTCATCTACAGTCGGTTCATCAATGATTACCGGTTGGAAACGTCTTTCTAAAGCTGAATCTTTTTCGATATAGCGGCGATATTCATCAGAGGTAGTTGCACCGATAACTTGAATTTCGCCTCTTGATAGTGCAGGTTTTAGAATGTTTGCCGCATCAATTGCTCCTTCTGCAGCACCTGCACCGATTAAGGTGTGCATTTCATCAATTACAAGAATAATATTTCCAGCTTGACGAATTTCGTCCATAATCTTTTTTAGACGTTCTTCAAATTCGCCGCGGTACTTAGTTCCTGCAACCAATAAACCCATATCTAACTGAATAATTTTTTTACCGTCCAATATATCAGGAACTTCGGCATTAACGATTCTTATCGCTAAGCCTTCCGCTACTGCAGTTTTACCAACCCCTGGCTCTCCTAACAATACAGGATTGTTTTTAGTTCTTCTTGCTAAAATTTGAATAACACGTTCAATTTCTTTTTCTCTGCCGACAACAGGGTCAAGTCTTAATTCTTGAGCGGCTAATGTTAAATCTCTGCCAAACTCATCTAAACTTGGAGTTTTATTTTTGCCGGTTGAAGATGAACTTGATGAAGATGAAGAACTTGATGAAGATGATGAACCGGAAGCTGAAGGTTTTGATTCTCCTAACATTTTTATAACATTACTTCTTACTTTGTTTAAGTCAACCCCGAGATTTTCAAGAACTCTTGCAGCAACTCCTTCGCCTTCTCGTATTAAACCGAGAAGTAAGTGTTCTGTTCCAATATAGTTATGACCTAACTGTCTGGCTTCATCCCATGATAGCTCTAATACTCTTTTTGCCCGCGGGGTGAAAGGGATTTCAACAGCCACAAAACCAGAGCCTCTGCCGATTATTTTCTCAACTTCGGCACGTGCATCTTTAAGATTTACGCCCATAGATTTTAGCGTTTTAGCTGCTATACCTGCTCCCTCTCCGATTAAGCCCAATAAAACTTGTTCGGTTCCTACAAAATTATGACCTAATCTTCGAGCTTCTTCCTGAGCGAGCATTATGACTTTAATTGCTTTTTCCGTAAAACGTTCGAACATTTTTTACTCCTATCTCTTCTATATTTTGATTATACACAAAAAGATTTTTAGTTTCAATAATATTAATTTCTTATAATATTATTGATAAAAAATGAATATACATCTAAAAAATGCAAACTAATATAGAGAGCTGAATTATAATCCTAAATCTTTTAAAATTTTAGGGTTCGCAGAAAGTGATTTGATGTTTGAATTTGAGGCTATATCAACTGCATTGCCGCTTCTAAATAACTTATCAACGATATCATTATGAGAAAAATCCTCAGGATCTGATAATGTTAATTTTGTAAACTTTTTTATAGTCATTTTCTTTTCGTATTCTTCTAGTGCATGCTTTGATAATCTGTCTAAAAAGCTTTTATTTGCATCGTATTTTTGAGCATTAAACGGCTTACTTACCGGTAAGTAAGAACTGTTTTCATTAATTGCTTTAATCTGTTGAGCTAATTTTTTAAACATAATTCTACCTATACATTAATATTATAATTTATTTTTTGTACTTGGCAACTTGGTAATATTAATAATTTTTATCTTTATTTAAGAAAAATGGTGAGAGCTTGCCGTCTCTCACCAAATAATAAATGTATATTTACGTTTTTTATGTCAATTATACTTTCATCAGATGAACATTATAGCTTTTCTACATTTGCATTCATAGCAGTGCGGG
>DESZ01000014.1 GCA_002361485.1 Cyanobacteria bacterium UBA3301
TAAATCTGCTAAAAAAAGAGTATTAGTTGCAGAAGCAAACAGACAAAGAAATGTAGCATTCAAATCATCTATCAAAACTGCTATGAAGAAAGCTTTAAGCTTAGCTTCAAGCGAAGATAAAGATGCATTAAATTCTGCATTATCAAAAGTTTATCAATTATGTGATAAAGCTGTTGTTAAAGGTATTTTGCATAAAAATACCGCTGCAAGAAAAAAATCCAGACTTACTCTTGCTATTAAAAAATTGGCAGAAAACAAATAGTCGAAAGTTTTATTCGAGTAAAAAAATGACTGAAATAACTTCAGTCATTTTTTTTATTCCTTATCACTTAAAACGGTTTTGTTTGATTTAACTTTGCTCTCAAATCTCTAAACCTTGCAATATCTTCCTGTGTTTTTCCGGAATCTCTAAACACAGCCTGAGTTGTCGGATGAACCATTAAAACATAATCCATATGTATTTCAAGGAAATTATATCTTCGAGGAGATTGATTACCCGTACGCGGATATATTTCAGCATTTGTAACCGCTAAAAACCTGCGTTCTCTGTCATTTAACAGGTCTGTCAATTCACGATTTGTATTTGTATATTTTGAAACGTGAACAACCCCTTTTATATCGTGGTCAGAAGTTAATATTGTAACCTCTATAGGAACCGTATCATTATTTTTTGCCATCTTCTCTTCCTCATGAAAAAGTGTGCTATGCACTACATATCAAGTATATTATATTTTTCGGTAATTGTCAAAATTATTTAATATCAAATATACGCAAAATATTTTTTATTCGGGTTTATAGATAATACTATGTCAAATAATTATTATTTAATAGGCAAAAATATAGGTCAAAAATTTGTCAAATATAAAGGCTCTGCCCAAAGATTATCCTCAAAAAAGCCATATTCTTACGATGAAATTATTTTAGGTAAACATGGCGGCAATATTGAAGACATAAGTGTCATTACCACTTTCCGTGACAGTAAAGGAAATATTATCGAACGTTGTTTCGAACTTATCGGCAAACCGCTAAAGAACAGACTATATACCATTAGAGAAAATACCATCGGAGAAGATAAAATTGTAAAATCAACTCATATAAAAGAATATTCCATAAAAAGGAGTCTGTTTGACAGGTTTCACAACTATATTATAAAAAATGACGATAGAACCTTATTATACACCCCTATAAAATTTGAAACGCACCATATTTGCACAAATATAAATACCGACGAAAAGGTTCACTCTCATGTCATCCAATCCAATTTAACCAAACCGCAAAAGGAAATACATACCTTCATAGAATACCCGCATATTATTAACGGTAAAATTCAAGATACAAAGAAAAAAATTTTAGAATTTATGGTTAATACTATCAACTATAAGGTATTTCCATATTCTATAAGAACTCAAGGCACACGTATTCCCAAAAGAGATGAATATCTGGCTTATCGCGCGTTGGATATTGAGGATGCAAAAATACCTTTAACTCTTAAATGTATGAGAGAACGTAAGATAAGAGATATGGACATAAAAATTAATCTGCAGTATCATCCTAAGGATGAAACAGACAGACGCGCAATATCATTGTTTGATTCTACCGATGGGTCTATAAATTTCAAATATAATTACAAATTTAAATCAAAGCAAGAACTTGCCAAAACCGCAAAACACGAAGTTGAGCATGCATGGCAATTCTGTCTGCATGCCAGAAATACCGGTGGAGATACTCCATGGCAGATAAAAAGATATATCAAATTAGGTCCGATTAAATCAAGAAAAATGCAAGCGGAAGCACAAAAATACACAGACTCTATCAATAACTATACACCTTTGGGCGAAGACCGCCAAAAATACAGAAAAAACTATATTGAAATTGTAGCAAATAGAGTTGGCAAACAAGAAAGTATAAAATACGATAAGCAGAGAAAAGAATTAAGTGAATCTTTTCCGTTTATTCCGACTGAACTTTTATAAAAATTATCTTACTTTATTTTCAGTACCGCTGATTAAGCGCTTAATATTTTCTCTGTGAAGCCAAATCACAAACAATGCGGCAACACCTGAATAAATCACATAAGCAATCGGAGCATTTAAAAGCCACATAATAGCAGGAGCAAGCGCTAACGCAATTATTGAGCCCAGAGATACATATTTTGAAACCCAAGTTATACAAGCCCAAATTACGGCTATTGTCAAGCCTGCTTGCCAATTTAACGCTAATAAAGTTCCGACACCTGATGCAACAGATTTCCCGCCCGTAAATTTAAGAAAAATTGATCTACTGTGTCCCAAAATAACAAAAATAGCAGCAATAACGGGCATCAATCCGATATCTTTATAAAGTGTTCCAAATAAAATGGTTAAAATAACAGGTAAAGCACCTTTAAACGCATCTAAAAACATTACTATAAAAAACCATTTTTTCCCCATAATTCGTTTTACATTAGTAGCACCTGTTGAGCCTGAACCTAATGTCCTGATATCTTGTCCTGTAAAAAGCTTAACTATAATATATCCCGTTGGTATTGAACCGATTAAATATGAACAAATTACCACGATTGCTATTTGAATTATTGATGCCGTATCCATTTCTCTCTCCCAATTTTGTATTAATTATATCAAATTTTAAGCGGCAAATCAATGCAGCAAAAGTTTATAACTCAAATTTTCACAAACCGTATTTAGCTGCATCGAAGGAGTTAAACTAACCTGCCGTTTTGCATCTTCCACATATTTTATATCCTGCATAAGTCTGTAATATAGAGCTTTATTGTCATTGTTAGATTTCATTATATCAAATATATAATTTTGTATTTCGCAAAATATCTGTTTCGGGTCATTGTTTGAGGTCAAATCAAGCAAATTATCTGCAAATTCCAATACCTGATTGCGCTCCATTGTCCAATATTCCGAAATAAAATCTTTCACCGTATCGTATGAAAAATTACTAACATTATCAGCCGGTACAAAAAAGGATTGTGCTCTTGAAACAACGGTTGATATAACATCAGTTTTATCTTTTGTTAAGAAAATGAATGTTGTATTTGACGGCGGTTCTTCAAAAGTTTTTAATAACGCGTTTGAAGTCACTTCAGGAAAATTTAATTGATTTAACGGTAAAAGATTACCGTCTTCATCCCTGTCACAAAAGATAAATACTCTGTGATAATCGCTTGATATGGCAAGTTCAGCTGTTATAGCCCTCGCTTGTGCTATTGAAATATTTTTTTTGCCTGACGTTGAGTCATCTTCATCATCCGAAGTCGAACTCGTTTCACCATCAAGCCTTGTTATGACTTTAACTGCAGGATGGGTTTGCTCTCTTATCCAACGGCAATTTAAACAATCACAATCTTTTTCCCCTGAATTATTGCAATTTAAAAGACGAGCAATCTCAAGTGCTATTTGGTACTGAATATCAATATCAGCACCCCAAAATAATAAGCAATGACTGATATTTTTATTTTCATTCCAAATTCCCGAAGTAAAATACTTCATCAAATCAGGAGATTTTTCATAAACGGAATTATCGTAACAGAGCATATTCAACCTCCCTTTCCGTAGATAAATTCGAATTTCCCGATTTGATTTTATATTCGCTTTCGGTTAAATTTTCTTTTAATGTTACAAGCTCTTTTAGGGAAACATTTTTCAATTTTTGCATTTCCAATTTTACTCTGTACGGGTGCATATTGAGTTTTTGTGCAATTTCATCCGAAGAATGTTTGCCTATATTAGCTTTTATAAAAATTTTATTATGCAAAGATGTTTGCAAGGCCGACAACACCGCTAACGGGTATCTTGTAATAATGAGCTTTTGATATTGTTCAAGAGCTTTTGCCTTTTGCCCCGTTGTTAACAAATCAATAAATGCAAAAATATCTTCATTATTTACGCAAATTTCTTTAATATTTTCTTTTGTGACAGGATTATCAAGCGCAAAGACTTTCAATTTATCAAGTTCCGAATCCAACATCCGTAAATTTGAACCAATCTGTAATAAAAACGCGGAAATTACATCCGCAGACATTTTTAGTTTCTTTTTTGAAGCCTGCTGTTTTATCCAAGCTTCCAGTTCTGCAGTCTTATAAGACGGAATTTGATTAAACTCCTGCGCATTAAATTTTGATAAAATTTTAAAAATTTTCTTCCTTTTATCGACAACTGATTTTTTCTTTGAATCAGGCGCAGCATAAGCCCTAAAAACAATATCCAAATTTTCATTACAATTTTCTAACGCCGATTCCAATTCCTTTAATTGCTTATCATCAAATGAAGAATCTTCATTTTTTTGAGTTTTAAAATATTGAATACAATCAATGACAATAAGCATCTTGCCAAACATCATAGGTTGAGAAGATACTGTTGCAATTAAATCGGGAAATTTTGGATTTTTAATTTCTTTATAACTCATTTCAAGAAAATTTTTATCAAGTTTAGATTTCAACTTCTTGATTTCATTTGAAATATTAAATTCTTCATCCCCATAGAAAAAATAAATCATAAAGTTATCCTAGCGCAAAATAGTGTTGATGTAAATTAAGCCTCTATAATTTTTACTCCGCTGCTTGTACCTAATCTGACAGCACCTGCTTTTATCATTTCAAGCGCAGTTTGCCTATCTCTTATTCCGCCTGAAGCTTTTACCTTCAATCCTGCATCTTTTACGGTGTTATACATTAATTCCACATCTTCGGCTTTTGCACCGACTCCGCCTTTTACAAAACCTGTTGAAGTTTTTACAAAATCAGCACCGCCTTCTATCGCGTACTCACAAGCCCTTTTAATCTCCTCTTTTGTCAGTAAATCCGTTTCAATAATAACTTTCAAATTATGACCGGCACAAGCTTTTTTTATTTCTTTTATTTCATTTACTACAAAATCTTTGTCATCATCTTTTAATTTAGTAACATTTATTACCATATCTATTTCGTCAGCCCCGTCTTTTACGGCTTCTTGAGTTTCAAAAACTTTAACGGAAGTTTTATTTGCGCCTAAAGGGAAACCTATAACCGTAACTATTTTTACATCGCTGTTTTTTAAATTTTCTTTTGCGAGTTTTACATAATTAGGATTTACACAGACTCCTAAAAAATTATTATCCTTTGCTTCACTAAAAAGCTTTAGTAAATCTGCTTCTGAAGCATCCTGTTTTAATAATGTATGTTCAATATATTTGTTTAATTTCTCCATAATATCCTCCTTATAAAATATTTTCTAAAATTTCTGCGGTTTGATCTGAGTGATTGAGAGTATAAAAATGTAACCCCGCGATCCCAAAATCAATTAAATCCTGACATTGCTGTATAGCAAATTCCGTTCCGATTTTCAGGGTATCAGTCGGGAATTTTTCTATTGATTGCAATAGTTTTTTAGGTACCGTTATGCGTGCTAATGATGTCATTTTATTTATTTGTTTTAAACTTCTGACAGGCATAATTCCTGGGATTACGGGAATATTTATTCCTAAATTTTGCACTTGTTCAAAATATTTATAAAATTTGTCATTATCGAAAAATAATTGGGTAAATATAGCACTTGCCCCTTTTTCAACTTTAAACTTCAAATATTTTATGTCTTCTTTCAGATTTTTACTTTCAATATGACCTTCGGGGTACCCTGCAACACCGATAGAAAGCGTCGTTTTTTCTTTAATAAGTTCAACAAGCTCATCCGCATGTTTGTAATCAAGTTCATTCGGATTTATGTATTCGGGGATATCGCCGCGCAAAGCCAAAATATTTTCAATCCCTAAATTTTCAACGGATACAATATGCTTTTCTATTTCTTCTTTTAACATGGAAACACAAGTAAAATGGGGCATAAGATTCAAATCTAAATCACGAATACTTTTCATATCTGATATCGAAAATCTGTTTAGTCCGCCATTTGCTCCGTACGTTAACGAAACAAGTGCAGGATTGTATCGTTTTAAAATTCGTAATTCCTCAAATAAATTGGATATGTCACCGTTTTTAGGCGGAAAAACTTCAAAAGATATCTTTGGTGTAAAATCTTCCACTCCCCCGTAAGATTTTTTTTGATATATTTCAGACAATTCCATAATTGAATTATATCACAATTTAGCTATAAAAATCCGCTTTTAAAATTTAAAGCGGATTTTCTGTTTTATTCTTCATCTTCAGATTCATCGGTTTTAATCTTATCGACAACCATTTTAGCCATTTCTTTAGCGATTTCTTTCTGGGTATCAGGCGGACAATTTTGAAGCATGTTCATTGCTGTTCTCAGTGTCGTATCGATATCATACCAGCGGCCGCGCCTATTATCATCCAATCCGGAACCGACAGCGTTAATAATATCATCAACAGCTTCAAACTTTTCATCTTCAATATTGTGTTCGATAATAATTTTTATTAAATTTAATGCAACTCTGATTTGAGTTTGATCATCAGATTCTTCAAGAGTGCGAACTGCTTCTGATAATACAGGATCTTTGTCGTACCAGCGTCTTTGTTGATTTGAATATTCTTCTTTCATCTCTTTCATCTCCTTATATAAAAACCGTTAGTCATGCATTTCATACAATAATTTTAGCGTTTATAAGGCTATTATGTCAAGCTTACCACTTTTTAAATATAAAAAATACCGCTAATACAATGAGTGCAAAGCCTACAAGGTAATTCCATTTGAATTGTTCTTTAAGATAAAATATTGAAAAAATGCTAAATACAACAAGAGTAATAACTTCTTGAATTGTCTTCAATTGTGCGGCATTATATGTCTCATAACCTATTCTGTTGGCGGGTACCTGAAAACAATATTCAAAGAATGCGATACCCCAGCTCACCAGAACAACTGCCCAAAGGGCAGAAGACTTAAATTTCAAATGTCCGTACCACGCAAACGTCATAAAAATATTAGATATTAAAAGTAAAATAATCGGTGCGATTGCTCTGACCATGCTTATACCTTCCTTTTTTTATATTATAGATTAAAATAAACAAGCTTGACAGGTAAAAATTTTTAAAATATAATCAATTATACAAACACCAAGCCGGCATAGCTCAATTGGCAGAGCAACGGTTTTGTAAACCGTAGGTTGTAGGTTCGAGTCCCATTGCCGGCTTTTCTACTGTCAAGGTGCCCTTGTGGCTCAGGGGTAGAGCACTCCCTTGGTAAGGGAGAGGCCACGAGTTCAAATCTCGTCAAGGGCATTTTTAAAAGCCAAACGAGGTTGAGCAAAACATTATACAAGATAATGACAAATAAATATGGGTAGGTGGCCGAGTGGCTAAAGGCGACAGACTGTAAATCTGTTCTCGCGAGAGTACGGTGGTTCGAATCCACCCCTGCCCAAACTAAAATAAAGATGGAATAAATTCCATCTTTATTTTTGCATGTAAGGAAATTGGATGAAAACCACGATTTGTGGTTCGGTATGAGCGATCCAAGAGCTTAGCTACCTTTTTTCAGGACATTTGGTCGGAAGGGGTGAAGAAAATCAATCGGCAAAAGTGTTAATTTTAGTAAATGTAGGTTTTATGTCCGTTTTGAGTTGGAACATTTTTCCACGTCATTCTGAGGGCTTTAGCCCGAAGAATCTCCTAAAAAGCGCACAATTAGGTGATTCTTCGCTTTGCTCAGAATGACAAATCAAGGTCGGAAGTTTGTTAATTACCACTATCTCAAACTGGACGAAAACGGACTTTGTTCGGACGAAGTTTCAAAAATTTTTAATGGCTAAAATGCAGTAATAGCGGCAACGGACATGTAGTGCGATATTGGCGGTTACTTTGAGATTTACGGCAAGTCCGTTTTCGCACCTGTTGAAAAATTTACCCAAAAATCGGGGAAAATGTGTCCGACAATTTTTGAGAAAATTAAAAAAATTAATTGATACGAAACAGACACAATGGTCGGAAGTCGTGTTCCAATTTTATGTCTTCAGAGGTAATGTTGTTGTGCCATGAATAATATATATTTTCTTATAACGTAATGTCCAATTATGTCCATATTGAATAATCTTGTTTTGTTTACCCACAGTTTACAAGATTAATATGTTATCTTTATACATAATTTAAAATATGACTTCTTGTTCTTGGCATATATCGTTCTATATATTCAGTTCTGCTTACTAAACTAGGCTCAATATTTACAGCGCCTTTTGTTGCTAATAACTCGGCTGCAGTTTCTTGTTGGGAAGACGCACGACGCATTTGGTCAATAAAATAATCTAAATGCCTTCTTTGAACAGTTGGGAACACCTCCATAAACATTTCTCGCTCTGTATCATTTATTTTAATGAACTCTGAATTTCCAGAATATTTCCCATCTGCGTTTCCTTTGTAAAAATCATTACTAGCGACATACTTTTTATTAGTTAAATCATCAATATGACCGAGTTCATGCTTAAAAGTAAATACATCGTCACAAGTTTTTATATGTCCGTCAAATACCCCCGCACTGCCATTTTTGTAGTCTACTAAAGTGACCTTATTAACTTTTTTACTCACAATTTCAAGCTCATCGGCACTGCATTGTTTCAAAATATTTCTTATTTTTTCCGCTTGTGCAGATGTCGAATTTGAGTCAATAAGTTTATCTAAATCTATCGTAAATCTGGTCTTTCCATTTAATTCGTTCACTTCGATTTTGTTTTTAGAATAAATGATTTTAAATTTTTCTCCATTTACAGTCGAAATCGCTTGTGTATCAGAAATAATTCTATGACTTACAAAGCGTTTTGAAAGAGTAGAATTACTGTCTGTAATATTTATTTTCATTGCATAGCTACCATTAGGTAATTGTTTAAATTTAGATTTCGTAATAACTCCGCCTAATGATTCCATATCCTTTGTAATCGTTAATACTCCGTTATTTTTCTGAACTTTTATGATAGGTTTTATTGTGCCATCTGGCATAATTGCTTCCCAATTATGCAAATTTTCTACATCGGATGGTGTCATCCTTTCTGTTCTAATTATATTTCCATTGACATCTTTTATTTGGCGAGTTTCGCTTACTGTATAATAATATTTTGTTTTCCTCAGCGGGCCCTTTGCATCATCAAATATTCCTGTTCTGGCTTCCTGAACAATTTCATAATCTTTACCAATAATTTTTACTCTTTTACTCCCTTTAAGCGGAATAACTTTTTCTGTTGATAATAAATTCATTTCGTTATCAAAAGTATTTAAAAGTAACTCTTTATCATTATCTTTGCTCCATTGATACATAATAAATTTATTTTTATCATACGGCTCACGTTCAATAGATAAAACAACATCTCCGTTATGTTGCTTTTTAATTTGATTTATTGTTTTATTAAGTTTTTTCAAATTTATCCCTTCAACATTTGCAACTTCTGTTAAGGATAAACCATTTAATCCACTCGTTTTTGCAAGTTTTATAAAATTTTTTGTATCAAGATTTTTTATCTGTGAAATTTTATAAATATCTTCTCCACTAAACAAATAATCAAATCCTTTTATTGGAGGAAATGGTCCTTTTGCGCATTTCATTTTTAATAATTGTCTATATAAATTTATAGTTTCATCTGAAGCATTTGTTAAAATACTATATATTCCGGGAGTTAAACCTAGCACATTTAATCTTTTTGCATTACCAATGAGGAGTCCCCCTACTGATGCAGGATCATTAATATATGGTAAAAACTCTCTAAACACAGCCTTTCTTGCTTGAGGAAGAGCATTATATGCAGCCCAATTACCATCTCTTAAATTTGCAAACATTGCAATTTCCCTTAATGTTGCATTTGGTTCATTTTCAGCAAAGCATATGGCTTCTCTATACAATTCTTGAAATTCTTCTTCTGTAGAAATTAAAGGTTTTTTAGCAGAATTTGTGTGTTTTAAAACTGCATGTTTTATATCTCTTATATTAAATCTTGGTTTTCCTGATTTATCTGTTAATTTTGCTAATTGTTCTATAAAACAGTTACGAGAATCCAATTTATATAAACCAACTTTTTTAGATATATTCAAAAATGGTATAGTAATAGATTTTGTATATTTATTAAATGGCATAGTATCTTTAAAAATGCATTTGCCAAAATTATAGCTTGTCTTAAATGCTTTATAGCTTATAAACATTACAAATATCCCCTATGTATATATAAAGTATTTTCGTTCTCAGAAATTGCCTGTTTGTAACACGCTTCATCAGAATTGTTACAAATCGACTTTACCCAAAAGTGCAAACTATCTGTCTAACGAAACCATACCATCTGTCATTTTATAGGCTGTTTGAGCGTCAAAAACTTAGTGTCCTTTTACAGCTATACCCAATTTAATTCTATGCTATAATAACTTCAAGTCACACAAGATAATTTGTATCTTTTCAATATAAATTAATTTAACGCTTCCAAGAGGTTATGATATGTCAACATTAAAAACATCAGTATCAGGTATAGAATTTGAAAATCCTTTCTTACTCGCTTCTGCACCGCCAACCGCATCAATTGAAAGTATTGACAAAGCTTTTGATATGGGATGGGGCGGAGCCGTTCTTAAAACAATTACGCCTGATGATTTAGAAATGCATGATGCAAGTCCGCGCTATGCAACGATTAAATCAAAAGGTAAAATTATAGGTTTTCAAAACATAGAATTATTAAGTCATAAAACTATTCAATATTGGTGTGATGGTATTCGCTTTTTAAAAACAAAGTATCCAAATAAAGTTATTATTGCAAGCATTATGGCGCCTGTTGAATGCAATGCGTGGCAGAATTTGGTGCGTACATTAAATAGTACTCCTATTGATGCTTACGAACTAAATTTTTCTTGCCCCCACGGTATGCCGGAAAGAAATATCGGTATGGCAATAGGAACCAGTGTAGAAATATCTATTCTCATAACTTCATGGGTGAAAGCAGTTGCTAACAAACCGGTTTTTGTCAAACTAACTCCTAATGTAACAGATATTACTTGGATTGCAAAAGCTGTAGAAAAAGCAGGCTGTGACGGATTTGCTGCAATAAACACTGTCCAAGGCTTTATGGGTGTTAATCTTAATACATTAGAACCTAATCTTTGTATAGATGGCTGCTCAACATATGGCGGATGTTCCGGTGAGATTGTAAAACCGATAGGATTTAAGTGTGTTGCACAATTGCGACAATGCTCCGATTTGCCGATTTTAGGAATGGGCGGTATTACAAATTGGCAGGATGCCGCACAATATATCACATTGGGTGCTGATGTTGTACAAATATGTACCGAAGTTATGATAAATGGTTACGGAATAATAGACAATTTAAAAACAGGATTATTAAATTATCTTGAAGAAAAAGGGATGAAAGACCTTAATGAGCTTAAGAATATTGCAATTCCAAAAATTACTTCACACGAAAAATTAAATAAAGAGCATCATCTATATCCGAATATAGACAATGAAAAATGCGGTAAATGCGGTAAATGTATAAAAATATGTTTTGAATCTGAATATCACGCATTGAAAAAGAAAGAAAATATTATAGAAGTAGATAAAACAACTTGTGAAGGGTGTTCTTTATGCTCTCATGTATGTCCGCAGAATGCGATAACAATGGTTGAATAGCCAAATCATAATCCATGTTCTCAGTTCGTAGTTCGCAGGGTAGACTTCAGTCTAGCGCTATGTTTTGGTTGACTAAAGTCAACGCTGCTTTTGAGTGCTTTCATTCGTTTAATTTTGTTTACGCAAAATAACAACTCATTACAGTTTACACACAGGGGCGGCATTTCGCTCATTGTCGTTCGCTTCAGCCTTGCCAAATCCGCCGAACTCGCAAAAGCGATTCTCACCACTATCAATTCTGCCATTAAAAAAGAGTCCTTGCGGACTCTCTTTTTAATGGCGGAAAGAATGCGTCTTATATCGAACCATATATTCTGAAACTTCAACAACAATTAGCGGATAAATGTAGTACAAAGCTGATATATATGCTTAACAAATGGGCTGCGAGGAAAGCTGCTTAAACACATATCCTAATATCTATTGTTAAGCAAACACATGCTCCACTATCCCAACAACAAATAGTAGGAGATAAGTCATAGGTTATATTCTAATATGTAGCAATAAAATACTACTCTAACTTTGCAAGCTGGCTGTATAGACGAATTCCAGACTACCCTATATCATGCCAGTTATGGCTACCATTGGAAATGCTGGAAGGGCGTAAAGTATGAGCAAGTATTCTGCTGATGTAATTACAATTAAATAGAGGAGTGTGAAGAATGCTGACTGATGAACAGAAAAAAGAAATAGCACTAAAAGTGCTGACTAACCTAAAGAAGAAGGTTGATAATATAGACGATAAGACAGAGGAGAAAGACCAGAAGATAACTGACCCTTTAAAGAATATGAAGGCGATTGTGAAACATTATGGGAGCCATAACAGGCTTATATAGTGTGTTAGAACCTTAGTTGATTTCATTTGCTTCAATTCCGGGTATGGAATTACACCTAATAGCACAAGAAAACGTCGTAAAACGGCTGCAAATGGCCTCTGTGCGGGTATATTTTAATATAGCTGGTGCTGGCATGGTAAGATTGGATTGTAACAATTCTGATGAAGCGTGTTACAATTAGGCAATTTCTGAAAGCTGAATGACTTTATATTAATATAGGGGAATTTCATAAGGTGATAATATGGCAGAAGAAGAAATACTACTAAATGGTAGGCACTATGACTTTAAGAATAATGGATTTAAGCTTCATATACCTGTAGTTGCAGATATTAAGGACAAATTAACACTAGAAATTACACAGTTTTTAGACGAACAATTTGGTACTTCATCAAACTATCGAGCAAGTGGTCAAGGTCGAGTTAGTGGGAATGGTACAGGAAATCTCTATAAAGTAGGTGCTGGTGGTTGTTCTATAGACGGAAGTGGTATTACTGTATATGGAAAAACAAGTTCACGTAATGAGTTAGAAAAAATTGCGAAAGAACTAGAAGTAAGATTCGGTGATAGAATAGCAGAATGTATGAAAAATAACAATATAACATTTCGTGATAGTGATGTTTTAATGACTCCCCACATTACTTCTAGATTTAGTGGGTATAATGTTTATGATAGATGGGCTCCTGGTTCGGATGGTTATCGTTATCGTTATGCTGATTATGATATAGGACATAATCCTTCTAATGCTCCAACAGCGACAATGTTTCGTACAAGCAAAGGTAATTTAACAGGTGTTTCAGGTATGAGTTTAAAAAGTTTATTGAGTTCAACAGATTTAAAGTTATTACATGGAGCATCAACATTACAATGTATTGATGATTTTGGTGAAATGTTTACTGGTAAGATTGTAAATGGGAAAATACCTCAGCATATATTAGATGGTTTACCGAAAGAATTTCTAGAACAAAATCCAAACTTACTTAGTACATTAGAACAGAGAATTAACAAAGGAACAAGTAAGTTTGTAGCAGGAATGTTTAATGATATTGTTAAAAGCGGTAATAATTCCCTGATACTAGGTAGTTCAGAACCTTGGCTAACAACATTAGCTCCTGAAAGATTAAATGAAGCATTAAAATATCTAAAAGAAGCTGATGAGAGTGTTTATAATCAGTTTAAACAAATGTTACCAGATATTCAAAGGAAAATTCCATCATTCTCTGTTCTTTATGAAACAAAAATGCTTGGGCACTTAAAACCTCAAATAAAACCAGTTGTGCAAAACACAACATCTTGGGTTGATGATGTTGTAGCAAAATGGAAAGCAAGTTTAAAAACACCAAATCCTACGCATAGTGTTGCATCATTGCCAACACCTTCTGCTTATCAGCAAGTACTTGGACTTAATAAACCAACAGGATATACACAAATTGCTCATGTTGATATTGATAAAGTTTTTTCAACATTAACTCGTGGAGAACCACAGGCAAGAGTCGTTAAGCCAACAACACCAGTGCTACAAGACGTTATAGAAGGTGCATTACAACGAGTACACAAGTCAACTGTTGTGCGACCACCAGTAGCAACAACTCCTAATATGGCTAAGATACTAAAAACAGTGTTTACACATATTAAGATATAGTTATTATGCACACTGTTCCAGCCTATTCAAGAAGTTGTAAAGGTTACCGACGGAACAGCCGTACTGCTTGGCAATAATTGTCTTTGGTACTTTGAGAGCAACCAGCCGAAGTATATCGGCAGAATGCTCATCAAGCTTAGACTTCCCTTTACCAGCAGGTCTGCCGAGCTTAATACCAGCTTGTTTTCTGGCATGCAGTGCTTCTCTTGTGCGTAAACTGATGAGTTCACGCTCAATCTGTGCTACAAGTGCAAAGATAGTTTTGGTTACAGTTGCACTTCCGACCAGTAAAACCCCTACAACGAGCGGATTTCAGAAAATAAAATAGTCAAACTAACAAAACCAAACTACTCGTCAAACTACATCCGTCGGACCGATTGTTGTTTTCGCAAGCTTTTTATTACTGTGATTTGACGCTCACTGCACTCTTGTCTAAATCCTCAACTCGCATAGGCGTTTCTCGCCACTATCATTTCAGCCATTAAAAAAAGAGTCCTTGCGGACTCTCTTTTTAATGGCGGGAACGACGAGGCTCGTGTCTTGCTCGCTCGCCATCGACAGCACTCCACGTTTTGCCTTTTGTGGCAAGTGTGCCACAGGCAAAACCGTTCCGGCTTTGGCTCGCTCGCGCAACTCGCACAATTGCAACTTCTCGCTCTATCATTCAAAATTAAATAGCGGTAGGAAAACCCACCGCTATTTAATTCGGGAACGACGAGGCTCGAACTCGCGACCTCATGCGTGACAGGCATGCGCTCTAACCAAACTGAGCTACGCTCCCATATATTTTGGCTACAATTCTATTATATTCGCTAATTTTTAAAATGCAAGCATATTTTATTTTTAATTTAAATATACATCTTTTGTTAATTTTATTTCAAATTCTGAATTGGCAGGAATCGATATCCCTGAGCCTTTTTGAATCAATCCTGTTATAGGCGAAACAACTGTAGATGCTGTCGCTCCCACCAATCCCGCTATTGTCGGCAGCGGAGAAACTATTGTACCTATTGCGGTTGAGGACAACTTATTTGATATCTGACGGGATTTTTTGTAAAAAGCCACACCGCTTTGTACTTTGTTTTTAACACCTGTTATATATTGACGCTGGCCTTTAATTTTATTTAAAAAAATGTTCTTTGAATTGACTTTTGTCACCTTTGCCTCTATCGGATATGTTTTCCCATTTAATGTCATTGATGTTATATCAATCTCTAACAATGCCCCGTTTCCCGTAATTTGACCGTGATGCGCCAGCACAACATTACCTTTAAATGTTGTGCCGGAAGGAACCGTCAATAATTTTTTTGTAACAGGATTTATTGAGGTGAATGTTATCGGAGTATTAACCCCTGACCAATCCGTTAATTTTATAGAAGACTTAACATCAAAAGTTGTACCAGAAGGCAATTTCATCCCTAAATTGGAAGCCGTTTTATTTACCGTATTCTGAATTTTTGTAACCAAAGGAATTGATGTTAAATCAAAAACAGGAGTCGATTTTGGAACAGCTTTATTCGAAAGCGTTGTCGAATTTGAACTTTTTTTATTGGTCGCTGCTGAGGTATTCATATCCTGATTCAATTTATTTGAATCATATTTCTTTTCTATCTCGGCATTAACCGACATATCAAGTTCATACCCCAAAACATTCGTTTGAGTTGCAAAGATAAGCATTAAAATTATAAAAAATGTTTTAATTCTGTTCACCGACATATTCACCTGATTTCAAGATTAAAAATAAGTATATTCCTATCAATACCGGAGGCATAAATGACAGTGCAAAAAGTACAATATTTATAAATAATGATTTTTGCAATTCTCCTGTTAAATTCCATATTCTGCGGGTTGATAACATAAAATATGAACTCAAAATCGGAATTTCAAAAGCAATAATCCCAATAAGCATCAATATAAACTGCCATGGTTTTTTGAATACAAACATTGCATAAGTCATAAATAATGCCAGTAAAGTTTGTATTATTAAAAGCACTATTGACTGTTTAAAAAATACTTCACGAGTTAACGGCATTTTTAGTTTGAAATAATCTTCCATAATATTATTCATTATTGAACCCTTTCTAACAATTCATTAATCGCTTTTGCCGCTTTTTTGCCTGCGCCCATGGCATTGATTGCGTTTGACTCTCCGACAGGGGCTACATCACCACCCGCAAATACCGTAGGAATACTCGTTTCTCTGGTATCACCATCAACAACAATATACCCTCTTTTATCAGTTTGCAGGTCATAGCCGTCTGAAATTGCAGATTGTTGTATAATCGGATTCGGATTGGTACCGAGTGCAACAATAACGGTATCAACATCTTCTACAATATATTCACCCGTCCCTATCGGTTTGCATCTGCCTGATTCATCAGGAGCACCCAGTTCCATAACTTCAAATTTCATTCCGTTGACATACCCGTCTTTTTCGAGAATTTCAACCGGTGCACGAAGGAATTTAAATTCGACTCCTTCTTCTTTTGCATGTCTTATTTCTTCTAATCTGGCAGGAAGTTCTTTTTCTGTTCTTCTATATAATATCGAAACCTCATTAAAACCTACTCTGACAGCAGTTCTTGCCGCATCCATTGCGACATTTCCGCCCCCGATTACTGCAACCTTTTTACCTGTTCGCAACGGAGTTACACAATCACCTTTACCAGCCCCCATAAGATTTACACGGGTTAAAAATTCATTTGCGGAATAAACTCCGTTTAAATTTTCTCCCTTTATATTCATCATTTTAGGGAATCCGGCACCCGAAGAAATAAATATTGCATCAAAACCGTCATCTTTTAACTGTTTTAATGTTATTGATTTACCTATAATTACGTTAGTATGAAATTCAACACCCATCTGCTTCAGGTTATCGATTTCTCTGTCAAGAAAAGTTCTGGGCAACCTGAATGGCGGAATTCCATAGCGCAAAACTCCGCCTAATTTATGCAAAGCCTCAAAAACAACAACCTTATGCCCTGCTTTTCTTAAATCTGCCGCTGCAGTAATACCTGCACATCCTGAGCCCACAACCGCAACCTTCTTACCTGAAGGTATAATTTCAGCTTGCTTTGCCCTTGTATTATCACCAACATAGCGCTCTAAAGCACCTATTGCAACGGCTTCCCCTCTTATGCCCAAAACACAATTCCCTTCGCATTGGCGTTCCTGAGGACAAACCCTGCCGCAAACCGACGGCAGCATACTTGTTTTACGAATAATTTCTCCGGCTTTTTCTATATCATCATTTTTTAGAGCCTCTATGAAATCAGGGATTTGGATATTAACAGGACATCCCTGAACACATCTCGGGTTTTTGCAATGAAGACATCGTGAAGCTTCAAGTTTTGCCTGTTCTTCAGTAAAATTACTCTCTACCGCTTCAAAATTTGAACGTCTTTGTATCTTATCCTGTTCCTTTACTCTCTGTCTTTCTATTGCCATTTTTTATATTTGTCCCTCTCTATTTTTAATTTGCAAGTTTTGCAATTTTTAACCCGAAAATTTCTTCTATATTTAAGTTATTTAGTGTATCCGCAATAAGCAATTCTGCGGGTACATTATTGCCTGCTTCATAATGCGGATAATACCCTAAGACTTTTAAGCCTGTATATTCTTTTATTAAATGAGGAAAATATTTTGATTCTACACTCATATTATTTGCATCATAATAATTTAATATCACGCCAAAGCATTTTATCTTGTTTGTGTATATATAATTTGCACACATAATAACTTCGTCCAAAGTTGTACTCTTAAAATTAACAACCAAAATAAGCGGTAAACCCAATTGTTTAACTATTTCAGCTTCGGTATATTTATCGTCAATCGGTGTTGATATAGAATTTGCTCCTTCTACAATATGACACTCAGTCATAGCAATGCTGTTATTATATGTCTGAACAATTTGAGCAATATCAATCTTTTTCACCTCAGATTTATAAGCGCCTATCAATGGAGAAGCAGAACATTCAAACTCATAACAAGATGCCAGTTTTATATTGGGATCTGTTTTATTCATAAACGCCAAATCTCCGTACGCAGAACCCATTGCCGTCCTTATGGGCTTATAAAATGATGTCGCGTAGGATAAACTTTGCATCGTTGCTGCAAGCCCTGCGGATACTATGGTTTTTCCTGTCTGTCTCTTTAATCCGGATATAAAAACACTTAACATAATTTTATTCTATCACGACTCATTATTGATTGCAAAATAAACTTCTTTAAGCCGTTTTTTGGTAACGTGAGTATATAATTGAGTCGTTGCAACATCACTATGTCCCAAAAGTTCTTGCACCACCCTTAAATCCGCACCATTTTCAAGCAAATGAGTAGCGAAAGTATGCCTTAAAGTATGAGGCGAAATATGTTTATTTATTTTTTCTCCAAGCTTACGAATAAACACATAAACATCTTGTCTTGAAATTTCTTTTCCATTTTCCTTTAATAACAATTTTTTAGGCTCTGCTAAGTTCTTTTCCAGCATTATTAAATCTCTTGTTTTAAAATATTTTTCGAAAGCGTTTTTTGCCTTTGAACCGAACGGCACAACTCGCTCTTTTGAACCTTTACCGTAACATTGTATATATTTTGATTTCATATCTATATTGCTCATTTTTAAATTTACAAGTTCGGAAACCCGCAATCCGCAATCATATAAAAGTTCTACAATTATTGTTTCTGTCGAATTCAAATCAGAATGGAATATTTCTTTTATTTCTTCCAAAGTCATGACCTTTGGCAGCCTTTTAGGGAGCTTTGGCTGCTCGATAAGTTGCGCCGGATTTTGATTTATATAAGAATTTGCGCACAACCACTTGAAAAAACCGCGCAAAGATGCAATCTTTCTGACTACACTGCGAGGGTTTATATTATTTTCTCTTAAATTCAAAATAAAAGAATTTAGCAAATTTCGCCCGATATCCGAAAAATTATTCACCCCTGCATCCGTGCAATAGTCAATAAATCCCGTTAAATCACGGCGATAAGCCGCAATTGTATTTTCGCTCAAGCCTTTTTCAACTTCTGCATATTCTAAATACTCAGATAATAATTGAAGATCCATAATCGTAATTATACCTTTTTTGATGGGCATAATCAATTCTTATAAAAATCCGCAAAAAAAATCCCTGTTCTATACAGGGATTAAATAAAATTACTACACTACTTTTCTAACCTTTATATCATATATTATTAACTTTCTGTTTTTTGAACCGTTGCATAACGGCTTCCCAATTTTTCGCCCATCTTTTTGACCATTTTGTCTATATTTTCACATACAACATCGTCATCTATAGAGCTAAATATTGCATCCAGCCCCAAGAAACCCCAGTCACTTGCAGTTGTTTCTCTGGTTATTGCAATTTCCCATTGTCTGAATTCGTCGTCATATACACCCATGGCTTTAGCTCTTGTAACCAGAGCGTTAACTATTTTTGGCAGCATATCAAGTGCTTCTTCATGGTCTTCATCGTCCATAAATGCCTCTATGAATGATTCTTTTTTTGCATCGCCGTATTTATTGTTGTAGCACAACATAAGTTCAAGCATTGTTCCGTCATTTGCATGCGTATCAATAATGTCTTCTAAAACTTTATCACTTGTACCCAAGCCTGCTACAGCCTTATGGAAAGCGTCCGTATCATTTAAAATTCCAAGATTAAAATTATCTATTTCTCCGCTTCCGCCTTGAGTTGCCGCCTGTTGGCTTTCTGCAGCCTGCTGTGCTTGAGCACTCATTTGCGCAGATTGATCACCTGTTGCTGCAGGTTGGTTACCTGTTGCCGATGAATCTGCAGCAGCTGCCTGCTCTGAAGATGCTGACGAATCAGCAGGTGTTGATGATGCAGGTGCAGCACCTGACAATTTTGAATTAACTTCCCTAATTGTCTTATCAATAGCTTCTTTTATTTCTTTTGATTTTGTATATGCGTCACTCGGTTCCATATCAGTTGCCGTTTTCATTTTTTCTAATTCTTCTTTTTTGGCTTTTAAATCTTTTACGGCTTGCTCCATTATTGCCTTTTGATCCGCAGGAGTATCCGCATTGGCAATTTTTGCTTCATACGCTTTAATTGCATTATCAATCGTTGCAATTCCCGTATTTATAAACTGACTTGCATATTGACTGTATATTTGAGCAAGATTGGACTGAGCCATAGCACTTGCAGAAGCTTGTATTGCTCCCATATCTGCGGTCATATAAGGAGAATTTACAAACCCGGGAACCCCATAAGATTGTTGTGCAGGACCGTTAAATAATATTTGTGTATTATAGCCCGCATATGGTTCTATCGTTGTCAATTGTAAATCCCCGCCATAATTTGTCATCATCATCGGCAAAACATTTATGTACGGAAAGTTTGCTATTGAAGCATTTGTTACATGGCCGTAGCCACCGCAAAAACCTATTGGCATGTTAAACATAATTTTCCCCGTTTCTTTTTTTTATTTTCCCCTGTGTATATATAAAAAATTTCTTTAGTTAAAAATTGCATGACAACATTACATCTTGGGACGTGCCAATCGCCGCAACGCACTATTGACACTCATTTTACTCGATTTAATATTAGTGTTACAATTCTTAATATTTGCATATTTTCTATAATCAGCTGATTTATGATATGATACCTATATGAAAACTTTAGCAAAATTTATATATTTTAAACGCGAAGAATTGGGGTTAACACAGAAAGGTTTGTCTGTTAGCACTAATATTCCGCTATCTGAAATTGAAGAAATTGAAGAAGGAAGGATTTTATTTTTATCGGTTACACAAAGACAAGCACTTGCTAAAGCACTTAAATGCGAGCCTTCCGAGATTAAAGTTTTGGAAAAAGATATTGTTGATAACATTATTTCACCTGAAATAATTGAGAGTTTAAAAGAACTTATTTTAAATGGTGCAGGCGGATTGAAATGTCCAAAATGCGGAGCGGTACTTGATACAAAAATTGAAAAAATGTATGATTTGGAAGATAATTTGGTACTTCACCCGAAAGCACACTGCACAAAATGCCCGTTCCAAATACATTCATAGATTTATGTAAAAAACTTCTTAATATTTCATTTTCAAATTTTTATATAGATTTATAATAGAAGAAAGATTTAATCGGGAGCATGGAAGGGGATTATGTACGGATATAGCTTTGAATTGATAACAGGACCAATGAGCTGCGGAAAAACAGAAGAACTTTTGCGCAGAATAAGACGTTGCATTATTGCTAAAAAGAAAGTAAAAGTTATATCACCTGACGTCGATACCAGAGCCAAGGGTGATTATATTGAATCTCGTAACGGGTTATGGCTTGATGCGGTAAAAGTTAAACATTCCATACAAATATTAAGTGAAGCAAGAAATGTTGAAGTCGTTGCGATTGATGAATTGCAATTTTTTGATTCAAACATTGTTCCCGTAATAACGCAGCTTATGAATGAAGGGAAAAAAGTTATCGGAACAGGCTTAGAACTTGATTTTAAAGCTCAACCGTTCGGATGTATGCCTGAATTAATGTGCATAGCAACAAAGGTAGACAAATTGCATGCTGTCTGTATGAAATGCGGATGTGAAGATGCAACAAGAACCCAGAGATTAATTGACGGAAAACCTGCCGATAAGAATTCACCTCTGATTATGATAGGCGGGGATGAAACTTATGAAGCAAGATGTATTAAATGCTACGAATTACCTGATGAAAAACATCCGCATCCAAAAACAGGTTTCAAACTTTTGCAATTTGACAAACAGGGGTAAATATCATTAACGATATTGCACAAAACGCACCATATCATTGCGTGCAGGGTGTAAATCAATCCATTTACTGATCAGACTAAACCCTGACCTACATAACTACAAACTGAAATAGCGTAAACACTAGTTATGCAGTCCACCATTTCCAGTCTGGCAATGGATTTAATTTATCTCTACGCGTTGCTTCCCCTGTCACAGGATCGTAGTCATAATTGTATCCACTATCAATATGGTCCTCTATCATCTTTTTTTCATTTGAGCCATCATAATTAGTCACCCATTTCCCTGGTATATCCATTACATCAGCCCCAAGGGAATCGAGATAATCAGCATCTGTTTGATAAGCTCTATATTCCCCATACATAGTGGTAATCAAATATGCTATTCGGCTCAACGTTTGTTCATCTAACGACCCCATTGTTTTTGTACCGTTTGCCAAACTTAATAACAACTTATAGTCAGGATCATCCTCTCTACGTTTGAATACACCGGTATTCAACATATGCTCAATACCAGCCTCTGTTGGAATAGACAAACTACTTGTCGGAGTACAATAATAAAAAGCAGTAGCATGTGTCAATTCATGAACCATTGTGGCTACAACTGCATACCAAGGATAAGTGTTCACATCAAGATAACCATCCCACAGTGTTAAACCCAAATCAACATACTCTCCTGTTGCCGGAAAAGCATCATTGTCATTATCTGTTGCCCATATACCTACCGAATAAGTCCCTGCGCTATTGACATAAGTAAAAATAGACTCCAGAGCACTATATTGTCCTAGAATACCATTTCTATTTTCTCCATAATCAGCAAAGGCAATCTGTCCCACGTGACAAACCTGATTTTTTTTAGGATCTGTGTTCTCTGCCTCTTTATTTTTCAACCTATCAAGAGCTGCCTTTTGAATTTCTAACCCTGCAGCATCAAGATATTCTTCTGTTTTTTTAAGTATAAACTCCAATTTTGCCTGATTATTACCGCATTTTTCATATTCTTTTTGGACTTTTGCCGCATATTGTTCTACTTTTGATTTAAATTCACCAACATCGACTTTTGCATCAGTTCCAGCTGCTTTTATTAAAAGGTTATTTATCTCTTTATAAGTTATTGTATCTTCTGCGCCTTTTTCTGAAAATGCACGGTTCAATATGCCCAGAAAATCAGCATTCGCATCTTCGTTTGCTTCGTTTTTATGTATCAATTGAGTTAAATCAGCCTTTGTAATTTTTTTGCCAGTTTTTGCACCTTTAATCCCTTGAGCTTCAAACCACGCAAAAAGCTCATCCGTATTATTAAAAGAATAACCTGTGTTAATAAAGTTTATTTTCGGATGAAAATAATTATATAGTGTTGCTTTTATAACATCACTATCCCCTTTAGTTGCGCCGGCAAGAATACCACCAGCACCTGCGGTTCCATCAGTGCCTGTTGCGCCGCCTGTACCAGTCGCACCCTCAGCACTGGCTACGCCCTCACCTTCGGTCACGTTCCCCGCATCACGCATTGTCACAATATCTCCGGCACAATACATTGCGTTTAACTTTGCATCACTAATATCACGGAACAACCCTACTGTTTGTCCGCTTATTGTCAGTTCATCCCCTGTTAATGAGTTGTTACAAGTATTAACAGCAGCTACTGTATCATTTACAAGAGCATCTTCCGTTTCCTTTTCCGGCTCGTGATAAACTTTTTTTGCCGTAATTTGCAATAAATTCAAGTTACTGATTTCCATAAATACTCCTCATTTTTTATTTTTATCGGCATTATTTTTTATAAACTTTAATAATTTATAAAAATTATTAACATATTTTTACATTTGGATTTGTAACAAGATTTGTACAGAAATTGGAAAAATAATATATTTATGTTAAAATGAGTGGGTAAAGTGAATTATACTTATTTAATAAGGGGAAAAATATGATTTCAGTAAACGATTTTAAAACAGGTTTGACTATTGAATTAGATAACGGATTATGGTCTGTTGTAGAATTTTTGCACGTTAAACCGGGAAAAGGCTCTGCTTTTGTACGTTCTAAATTAAAAAACGTTATGACAGGTCAAGTTGTTGAAAAAACCTTCAGAGCAGGCGAAAAAGTTGCAAAAGCGACATTAGACAGACGTGAAATGCAATATTTATATAAAGAAGGTTCTGATTACGTTATGATGGATAATGAAACTTACGATCAATTACACGTGTCAGAAGTTCAAGTCGGCGACGGCAAAAAGTATTTAAAAGAAAATATGAACGTAATGATTTTACTTCACGAAGGCAAAGTTATCGGTGTTGATATTCCGCCTCACGTTGAATTAGCAGTTGTAGATACACCGCCGTCAGAAAAAGGAAATACTTCTCAAGGCGGAACAAAACCTGCAACTTTAGAAACCGGTGCGGTTGTTAACGTTCCGTTCTTCGTTGCTAACGGCGACATTATCAGAGTTGATACCAGAACTAACGAATATTTAGATAGAGTATAATTATTGGCTGAACAGTTGAAAGGTTACATTGTTTAAAGGTTTGTTTAAGTCCTTTGGACAGACTATGAGCTTTTCAACCCCTAAATTATTCAACCATTCGACACTAATTATGAGGAATATAAAATGAAATTTGAAACTGAATATATAGAAAAATTAGCAAAAATAATAAACGAACAGGGCTTAACCGAAATTTCATTAGAAGACGGCGAACAAGCCGTAACTATTAGAAAAGAGGTTATGGTTGCTTCCGTGCCGGTAGCAGCATCTGCCCCTACGGCAATTACACCTGCAGTTACAAGCAGTGCAAACGCAGATTCAACCGTCCAAGCGCCTGCCAGCGAAAATAAAAAATCAGGTACCCCGATTACATCCCCAATGGTTGGGACTTTCTATACATCACCGTCTCCTGATTCTTCACCGTTTGTTTCGGTAGGAGCTTCTGTAAATGCAGGAGATGTGGTTTGCATTATTGAAGCAATGAAAATGATGAATGAAATCAAAGCGGAAGTATCAGGAAAAGTTACGGAAATTTGTGTAGAAGACGGACAACCGGTTGAATTCGGCCAAGTCTTGATGTATGTTGAATAGAAGGCAAGAAGACAAGAAGGTAAGAAGCCAAGAATATGTTTTATGATTGCTTGAGCTCATGCCCTCCGAGTTTCCTGCTCTCTTATAAGAGGGATAACAATGTTTAGAAAAGTTTTAATAGCAAATAGAGGCGAAATCGCCGTAAGAATAATAAGAGCTTGTCGTGAAATAGGAATACCGACAGTCGCAATATATTCACAAGCCGATGCAAATTCATTGCACGTAAGATTGGCAACGGAGGCATATTGTATAGGACCGGCAAAAAGTGCGGACAGTTATTTAAGTATTCCTGCAATTATGTCTGCTGCAATGGTTTCAGGTGCAGATGCGATTCACCCCGGATACGGATTTATGTCTGAAAGAGCTGATTTTGCAGAAATTTGTGAAAAACAAGGTATAAAATTTATCGGCCCAAGCAGTGAAGCTATGCGCAAAATGGGCGACAAAGCTACAGCACGTAAAACTATGATAGAACATGATGTCCCTGTAACTCCGGGGACAGGAATTGTTAAAACTGTTGAAGAAGTTCAAGAATTTGGTAACAGAGTAGGATATCCGATTATCCTGAAAGCAACAGCAGGCGGCGGCGGAAAAGGTATGAGAATTTGCCGTAATGATGAAGAAGTTCAAATAAACATGGAACTTTGCCAATCGGAAGCAAAAAATTTCTTCGGCAATCCTGATGTTTACGCTGAAAAATATTTGGAAAATCCGCGCCATATCGAAGTACAAATTTTAGGCGACAGTTTTGGCAATGTAGTGCATCTGGGTGAAAGAGACTGTTCTATTCAAAGACGTCATCAAAAATTATTGGAAGAAGCTCCTTCTCCTGCAATAGACGAAGAAACAAGAGCTCAAATGGGCGCAGCTGCTGTTCGTGCAGCTAAAGCAATAAATTATGAAGGCGCAGGCACTTGTGAATTCTTACTTGACCACGACGGAAGCTGGTATTTTATGGAAATGAATACAAGAGTTCAAGTAGAACATTGTGTTACCGAAATGATTTCTGATGTGGATATCGTAAGAGAACAAATCTATATCGCTTCAGGCGAAAAATTACGTTATAGTCAGGAAGATATAAAACTTCACGGACACGCAATCGAATGTCGAATAAATGCGGAAGACCCGTCTAAAAACTTTATGCCTAATCCTGGAAGAATTTCAGGTTATTTGGCTCCGGGCGGATTTGGAGTCAGGGTAGATTCTCACGTATATCAAGATTACGATATTCCGCCGTATTATGATTCAATGATAGGTAAACTTATCTGCTGGGGCAAAAACAGAAATGAAGCTCGCAGAAGAATGTATCGTGCGTTAAAAGAGTATGTTGTAACTGGTGTTGAAACAACCATTCCATTCCATCAGGCAATCATTGAAGATGAAGTATTTATTAGCGGAAACTTTAATACGGGATTTATCGAAGATTTTTATAAACGTAAAGGATTATAAAATTAAATATCTAATCCTGTAAACATTTCTAATGATGTGACATTTTTCAACAAAGGAAATTCTTCTACATCATATCTTTGCACAAAATCTATTGCTTCGTTTCTTGCAAGTTCAAGAATTTTTGCATCCCGAACGATGTCTGAAATAATTAAATCAGGCAATCCGCTTTGGCGTGTTCCTAAAAATTCCCCCGGCCCGCGAAGCTGCAAATCTTTTTCCGCTATGACAAATCCGTCATTTGTTTGCACCATTATACCTAATCTGTCCATTGTTTCTTGTTTACGGGAAGAAGTTATAAGTATGCAATAAGATTGCAAATCACTTCGTCCTACACGGCCGCGAAGCTGGTGCAATTGTGACAGTCCGAACCGTTCGGCATTTTCTATAACCATAACAGTTGCATTAGGAACATCCACCCCGACTTCCACAACGGTTGTTGAAACAAGAATATCGTATTTTCCGTCTTTAAAATCTTTCATTACTTCATCTTTTTCATCAGGTTTAAGTTTGCCATGCAAAAGTCCGACTTTATAATCTTTAAAGACCGTTTCTTGAAGTTTTTGCGCTTCTTCTGTCGCTGCTTTTGCTGATAGAGTTTCGCTTTCTTCAATCAAAGGATAAACAATATAAGCCTGCCGCCCTAAATCAACTTCACGCTTTATAAGCTCCCAAACTTTTTTGTGTGAGCCTGTCAGGTGTGTTTCAATCGGCTTTCTGCCTTTCGGAAGTTCATTTATTATAGTTAAATCCAAATCGCCATGGACAGTCAGTGCTAAAGTTCTTGGAATTGGAGTTGCAGTCATCGTGAGCATTTGAGGATTTCGCGATTTTTTCTTCAAAATATTTCTTTGCTTTACCCCGAATCTGTGCTGTTCGTCAACGACTATCGCGCCAAGATTATTAAATTCAATGTTATCTTGTATCAATGCGTGAGTGCCGACCGCAATATTTATCTGTCCGTTGCGCAGGGAGGTTTCAAATTGGTTTCTGACTTTTTTGCCCTGACTGCCCATAAATAACCCGACACTCAATCCCATAGGGGTCAACCATTGAATTAAATTGTTATAATGCTGTTGAGCAAGAATTTCCGTCGGTGCCATAAAAGCACCCTGATAACCGTTTTCTATCGCCGCTAAAAGCATTACTGTTGCAACGACCGTTTTCCCGCTGCCGACATCCCCTTGCAATAACCTTTGCATTGGCGTATTTGAATTCATATCGTTTAAAATTTCATTTATTGCCTGTTTTTGCCCCGAAGTCAATTCAAACGGAAGGCTCTTTATAAATTTTTGGACTAAACCGTCTTTATGCACGGTTAGCGCATAAGATGATGTATTTTTAGCGGTATTTTCTCTTAATCTGATGAGTTTTAACTGGATTAAAAACAATTCTTCAAAAATCAACGAAAAACGCGCCTGTTCCAATGTTTCCATAGAACTCGGAAAATGTATCTGCTCTACCGCATCTTTTTTGTTCATAATTCCGTATTTTGTGCGGATGAAATCAGGCAAAATATTTAAAATATCATCTTTATACAGTTCTATCGCATTAAAAATTGCTTTTCTTAAAACTTTTATATTTAAACCTTCGCAAACGGCATAAACGGGAACAATTCTTCCTATATTCAAATTAGATTTTGCTTCTTCTTTGAATTCACCGCTCATAATGGAATATGAAGGTTTATCTATTGTCAAACCAAACGTATAATTGTCGCGCTTAACCACCCCTGACAACATTATTCCCGCGTTTTGAGGGAATTGCGCCTTCATTCTTTCCAATACATAGCGGTTGCCTTTTGCATTGAAAAAGCATAATTCCATTTTTCCGCTTTCATCTGCTATGACAACTTTTGTAACCGATAATTTATTTTTTGTGTTAAATGTCGAAACAGAGCGAATGTACCCAAAAACAGTTGTTGTTTGACCTTCTTGTAAATTCTTTATAAGCGTTCTGGTTGAATAATCAATATGCTTTTTAGGGAAATACATCATTAAATCCTGCGCTGTGTATATTCCTAATTTATTTAATTTATAAGCGACTTTTGGTCCGACGCCTTTTATATACATCACATCCACTTTTGAAGGATGTTTTTGGCGCTGCGCTTTATATTGGGTTTCAATTTGTTCTTCTTCTTTTTTGTTTTTCAGTTCGAGTTTTATAACCCTTATAAGATGCTCAATAGAGCGTCTGCGCTCTGGAACGGACGAATACGGATAAACGTCAAAGGCCTCATACAAAACTTGCCAGCGCGGATTCTTTTTAGATTTTTTTAACTCTTTTTTTATCTCGCTTTTTATAAATGTCGAAAAATTCTGCCTGCGCCCAAAAATATCAATATATCGATATTTGGTTTCAATGTCAACTGCCTGTTTAATTCTATCCAAATCTTCCAACATAATGCGATTTTAACATAATTTGCAATAAGAGTAAATTACATTACCTGTTCGTCACCGCCGACAACTTGGACACCGAATTTTGTTCGGAATAAGTGCTTAACTGTTTCACTCTGAATATCTGACATCATTTTATTAAACAAATCATAAGATTCTTTTTTATATTCAATCAAAGGATCTTTTTGCCCGTATGCGCGAAGTCCGATACCATCCTGCAACATTCTGATGTTTGTTAAATGGTCTATCCATTTTGCATCAACAACTTTTAATAAGATATCTCTTTCTAATTGACGAACTACATTATCATCCGAAAAATATTCCTGCTGCGGGTATTCTCCGCCGTATTCCGATAAAACTTTATTATAAAAATCAATAATTTCTACTTCGTGGTCTTTGTATGCTTGGATTACATAATCTTTTAATTTTTCATACATAGGTGCAAAGCGCATATTCTGTATATCCGAGACCTGTACGGTTTCAGATAATTGCGGAACAGTAGAATGAAGTTCTTTTATCATAGTCTGCAAGTCTTCATAAACGTATTCCTCAACTTTTTGAGCAGGTGATATAAAACTGCCCATTATACGTTCAACTTCTTTTTCCATCATATAAAGAATATCAGAATAAATTCCCTGTCCTGATAAAACTTTTCTTCTTTGACGATAGAATTTTTCACGCTGAATATTTATAACATCGTCATAATCTAAAACGTTCTTTCTTATATCAAAATGGAAGGTTTCAACGCGTTTTTGAGCTGATTGAATACGTTTTGTAATCAACGGTGAATCAATTGCCATGTTTTCCGGAACATTTAGTGCGGTCATAATTTGTTTAATCTTGTCTCCGCCAAATATTCTCATCAAATTATCTTCCATAGATAAGAAAAATCTTGTAGACCCAGGATCACCCTGACGAGCGGCACGACCTCTTAATTGGTTATCAATACGTCGTGATTCATGGCGCTCTGTACCTATAACGTGCAATCCGCCGACTTCTACAACTTGCGCATGTTCTTTTTCGGTTATTTCTCTTGCTCTTGCTAACGCATCGGCTGATAATTCTTTATAATCAACATTACTTTCCGTAATTCCGCGTTCGTCAAGTTCTGCTTTTGCCAAGTATTCAGCGTTACCGCCTAATAATATATCCGTTCCTCGACCTGCCATATTTGTAGCTATCGTAACCGCACCGTATCTGCCTGCTTGTGCAATAATATAAGCTTCTTTCTCGTGGTGTTTTGCGTTCAATACATTATGTCTTATTCCGCGTTGTTTTAATAATCCCGATAAATATTCCGATTTTTCAATACTTACCGTACCAACCAAAACAGGACGTCCAAGTTTATGTTGTTTTACAATATCATCAATTACCGCCAAATATTTTTGAACTTCGGATTTATAAATTACATCAGGATAATCTATTCTTATATCTTTTTTATTTGTCGGAATGGATGTAACTTCAAGATTATAAATTTTCCCGAATTCAGCTTCTTCTGTCATTGCTGTACCTGTCATACCTGCAAGTTTCGGGTATAATCTGAACAGGTTTTGGAAAGTAATACTTGCTAATGTTTGGGTTTCGTCCTGAATTTCAACACCTTCTTTTGCTTCAATGGCTTGGTGCAAACCGTCAGACCAGCGTCTGCCTTCCATTATACGACCCGTAAATTCGTCAACAATCATTATTTCGCCGTCTTTTACGACATAATCGGTATCTTTCACAAAAAGTTCTTTTGCTTTTAGTGCCTGTAAAAGATGATGCGCATAATTCGTCTTCATATCAAATAAATCGCTTACTCCGATTAAATTTTGCGCTTTATCAATACCTTCTTCGGTTAAAATTACATTTTTATTTTTTTCATCAACCGTATAATCAACTTCTTTTTCCAATTGAGGGGCAATTTGTGCCATTGAACGATATGTTTCTTCGGATTGTGCCAAACGACCGCTTATAATTAATGGAGTTCTTGCTTCGTCGATTAAAATTGAATCAACTTCGTCTATAATTGCATAATTAAAAGGTCTTTGGACAAGCATATCCTCGCTTGTTGCCATATTATCTCTTAAATAGTCAAACCCAAATTCATTATTTGTCCCGTAAGTAATATCACATCTGTACGCATCATATTTTTTAACAAAATCTCTTGCACCGTCGCCATTTGATAATACAACTCCAACAGACAATCCGAGGAAATTATAAATTTTACCCATCCATTCGCTGTCACGTTTTGCAAGGTAATCGTTAACCGTTATAACATGAACACCTTTGCCTGTTAATGCGTTCAAATATGCAGGCAAAGTCGCAACCAATGTTTTACCTTCACCTGTTCTCATTTCTGCAATATGACCGTTATGCAAAAAATATCCGCCTATTAATTGAACATCAAAATGGCGCATGTTCAAAACTCTTTTGCCGGCTTCTCTTACCGTTGCAAAAGCTTCAGGTAAAATTTTATCTAATGCTTCTTTTTCCAGTTTTAAATCCGTTTTAAAATTAGTGGAAGTCGGACGTTTAGCAAGAATATCCTTAAATTCTTGAGTTTTTGCACGCAATTCGTCATCACTCAATGCCGCAAATTCCGGCTCTAACTCATTTATATGATCAATTACGCCCATTATAGCTTTTATTTTTTTATCGTTTGGGTCTCCCAAAAGTTTCAATAACCATTTCATTGTCATTATGTTTGAACTCCTCGCCAAGTACTAACTATTAGTGATTTTAACATGAACATAAAAGAAAATAATCATCCCTTAATAAAAAAATAATGTTTATATACCTTTCCGCAAAAAAAATACGATGGCTAAATATAACCATCGCATTTTTATTTATTACTTTACATTAAAATGTTGTAACAGGCTTCTTTGCAGGAGCAGCACCCGGAATTGACTGCCAATTAGCTGCCATAATCTTTTTGAAAGATTTTAGAGCAGTATCTTCCAATTCGCCCAATTCTTCAGCTTCCATAATCAATTCTCTTAAAGGCATCAAAGCTCTTGTATCACGAAGCACCCCTAATGCAGCAGCCGCACCTGCTCTTACTAATTCATTTTCAGAGCGATTTTTCATTACATCAATCAAAGCAGGAACTGCTTTTGTATCATTCAATTTGCCTAATGATGTAACCGCATAAATTCTGACATTTACCCATTCATCATAAAGCATATTGATAACCTTATCTACTGCTTTTTTGTTACCGATTTCACCCAAAGCACGGGTTGCATCACATCTTACATTAACCTTTTCGTGGTCTAATGATTCAATTAAGGCATCTGTTGCAACATCACCGATTTCGATTAAAGCATCAGTTGCTGTTATACAAACTTGCGGATTTTCATCATTTAATGCTTCAACTAAAGGTTCAACTACAATTGCACCGCCCAAACGACCTAATGCTCTTGCTGCACGAACCCTTACGTCAACATTTCTGTCTTCACGCAATGATTCAATAAGATGAATTGTTGCTTTTGTATCACCCAACTCGCCTAATGCTCTTGCTGCATATAAACGAACAGAACCGTTTTTATCATTTTTTAACACATCTATTAACGGTTCAACAGCATTTGAATCACCCATTTCACCCAAGATACGAGCTGCATTGTATCTTACTTTTTCTGAATTGCTTGTTCTTAAGTCATTAAGTAATTCATCAAATGATTTTTTAACTTGTTTTTTCTTGCTGTTTACACTAATTGTCATTCTTTTCCTCCGACACAACAATAAATATTCACACTACTTACTCTTATATAAAAAATTTGTTGCGAATATTATTGCCTTTTTTGTATTATATTTGTTAACATTGTTTACAATTCATAAATTGTTATTTCTTATTTTTCCTTACACCTACTGTAATTACCGGTCAGAAAATATTATTAAGGGTAATACTGACACTTAATCATTCAGTATCTTCATAATATCATATTTTTATATTGATTGGTACAATTTTGTTCAATATTTTACAGATTTTAATAATTGTTTTTATAAAAATTATCGCAATTAAGTTATAGCTGGAAATTATAATTTATAAATTTTAACAATTTATTACTCACATTTGAGAGTAATAACAAATTCGGTGCCAACTCCTAATTCGCTATTCACACGAATTTCCCCGTTATGTTTTGCTATTATTTTTTGGCTTATCGCAAGACCCAATCCGGTGCCTACTCCTACACCTTTTGTAGTATATCCGACGGTAAAAATTTTATTCAAATTTTCGCGCGGAATACCAATTCCATTGTCTTTTATCCTTATTGTAAGTTTTTTATCCGAATACTCTGTTGTTATCGTAATTTTTCCAAAATCTTTAATTGCTTGACACGCATTTATCAAAATATTTGTAAAAACCTGATTTAGCATGTTCGGATAACATTTTATCAAAGGAATATCACCGTAATGTTTTTCTATCTCCACTTTATTCTTTGTTTCATGACGAATAATTTCTAATGTTAAATCCATTTCTTTATTAATATCCGCCTCTTGCAATTCCGCTTCATCAAGACGAACAAACTTTTTCAATGATGTAACTATTTTACTTATTCGCTCAATCGCTTCCTTATCAATCGAATTTATCTGACTAAACATTTCTTTAATTTCATCATTTTCAATTTTATCAATCAATTTCGTTAAAATTTCATTATTGGATTTTATTGATGCGACAGGAGTGTTGATTTCATGTGCAACACCTGCGACCAATTGACCTAAAGAAGCCATTTTTTCGGAATTTATTAATTGCAATTGAGTTTCTTTTAACTCCTCTAATGCTTTTTTCAAATCCTTAACGTTTTGCGCATTTTTTTGGTAAAGTTCTGCTCTTATAATAGCGTTGCCAAGCTGCGAAGATATTGCATCTAAAATCTCTATTTCTTCATTCAGTTCACGCTTTTGATAGCTTAATAAGACTATTACACCTATCATTTTTTGCAAATGAAATACAGGGATAACCACACGCAAAACAGATTGCCCGAATGGTTCTGCCCCGACATATTCATTTAATGAATACCCTGTCGAAATTTGTCCTGAGCTTAATTTTGACATAACATAATCATCAAAAGTTATTTTGAGGTTTTGGGCATAATTCTTTTCGCCGTATGTATTTATTATTTCGAAAGACTCTTCATTTTTTTGAGCATAATATGTTCTGAAACACCCGAACATTATAGCCAATTCTTTTAATACAGAATCAAGAATAATCGAAATATTCATAGATTCTCTTATAATATTTGAAACCTTGTTTATTAAAGCAATTTTAAACGCCTGTGCTTGAGCCTTTTGTTTTATATTTTGCAACTCGTCATTTTCTGCTTGAAGTTGAGCCAATTTATCTTCATCTTCCTTTTGACGACGCGCATTACTTTCCAATAATACGGAATTACTTACATCCGTGAAGAAAAATATAGTATAATTTCCGCGCTTTATAGCCGTCATATCATAATATTTTATCTCTCCTGTTTGCAAAGTATACGAAACACAAGCAAAAAAATTTTCTTTAGAAGAAATCGCTTGATAAATAGGAGAATACAAATCAATATTTTCACTATCAATAGGGCACATCTCGAAATTCAACTTATGAGCAAATCGACGAATATTCTCAAATTGATAAAATACACGGCAAAACATATTGTTTTTAAACGCGATTTCATCACTTCCTTTAACAACAATTACAGGATCCCTATATTGATTAAAAAAATCAAACTTCTTCATATTAAAATTATAAACCGCCAAAGCATTTGAAGCAATTTGTAAACACAAAAAAAAGAGCATAGAAAGCCTATGCTCTTTTTTATAATTTAGTTTATTGGCAAAACAAACTACCAGCTTGCTTTTGTAACACCAGGCAACAAACCTTGGTGAGCCATTTTTCTCAAGCAAATTCTGCAAAGACCGAAATCTCTGTGATATCCGTGAGGTCTTCCACAGATTGAGCATCTGTTATGAAGTCTTACTGCAGGGTATTTTCCTGCGGCAACTAATTTTTCACGTTTTGCTTCTTTGTCTATCATCGCTTTTTTAGCCATGAATTTCTCCTTTATGTTTTTGTGTGTATTGTTTTCGTTCCATTCTAATATGCTTTAACCGATTGTGCAATTATTATTTTACTGTTATACACATTCGATTATTTTTTAAACGGCATACCTAAAAGTGCAAGTAATTCTCTTGCTTCTTCATCTGTTTTTGCCGTTGTGATTACAGAAACATTCATACCCTTTACTAAATCAACTTCTTCATAAGTGATTTCAGGGAATAATGCTTGTTCCTTTAATCCTAATGTATAATTTCCTCTACCGTCAAAACTCTTTGAACTTACACCGCGGAAGTCACGAATTCTTGGTAAAACTACGCAAATTAATTTTTGCATAAAATCATACATTCTTTCGCCTCTCAAGGTTGCCATTGCACCAACAGGCATTCCTTCTCTCAATTTGTATGATGCAATTGATTTTTTAGCCTTTGTTACAACTGCTTTTTGACCGGCAATCTTTGTTAATTGGCTTTCGATTGATTCTGCAATCTTTGAATTGTGAGAAGCTTCACCAACACCCATGTTTAAAACGATTTTAACCATTTTAGGTACTTGGTGAATATTTTTGTAACCGAATTTTTCCTTCATTGCAGGAATTACTTCTTCTACATATCTTGTTTTTAAGTCTTTTGTTACTGTCATTTTTCTTTTCCTTTATCTTTAGATGATTTACGCCGAATAAAACAATTTACTCGCGTTATACATCTTATAACTGTTCACCGCATTTTTTACAAACGCGAACTTTTTTGCCGTCAACAATTTTTGTTGAAGGTCTTGTTGCTTTTGAACAAGCAGGACAAATTATCATTACATTTGAAGAATCCAAAGGAGCTTCAACTTTGATTAATCCGCCTTGAATGCCTAAAGCCGGTTGAGGTTTTTGAGCTTTTGTAACCATGTTTACGCCTTGAACAAGAACTTTGCCTTTTGCGCGATCAACTTTTGTTACGTTGCCTTCTTTTCCTTTGTCTTTACCTGCAATAACAACAACTCTGTCGCCGTTTTTTACATGTAAATCTTTCTTATCTGTGTCTTTCATCTTTCTTTCCTTTTATTTTTTTGAAGTTTAGAGGTCAGGATTTCAAGAGGTCAGGCTATTTACAATTTACTAAATGGCTTGCCTTCCTGCCTTCTTGTCTTCTTGCCTTCTACTATATTACTTCCGGTGCAAGAGAAACTATTTTCATATATCCTTTGTCTCTCAATTCACGAGCGACAGGTCCGAATACACGAGTTCCTCTAGGGTTACCGTCTTTTGCAATAATTACTGCAGCATTTTCGTCAAATCTGATTACAGAACCATCTTGACGTTTAATATCTGCTTTTGTTCTTACTACAACAGCGCGGACTACTTCACCTTTTTTTACAGTCATATTCGGTGTTGCATCTTTTACGGAAGCTACAATTTCATCACCGACTGCTGCAAATTTTTTATTTGAGCTGCCCATAACACGGATACATAATAATTGTTTTGCACCTGTGTTATCTGCTACTTCTAGTCTTGTTTCTTGTTGTATCATTTTTCTTTTCCTTTTTTTAATTAAGAAGTTCGGGGTCAGAATATCAAGAGGTTGGGCTATTTACTGTAAATGGCTTACCTTCTTGCCTTCCTTGTTTCCTGCCTTCTGTTTTTGTGCCTCTCATTACTCAATGGTAATGTTGCTGCTTCGGAGGTCCGGAGGTTTGGAGGTTAAGATGTTTGGCTATTCCAATCGTCTATACCTCTAACCTTCTAAACATCCAAATTATCTTGCTTTTTCAACTACTTCGGCTACTGTCCAACGTTTGTCTTTTGATACAGGTCTTGATTCAACAATTCTTACAACATCACCGATATTGCAAATGTTTTCTGCATCATGAGCTTTGTAGTTTTTATTTGATTCCATGATCTTTTTGTATCTTGGATGTGGTTCATAATCAGCAACTTTTACGACTACTGTTTTGTCCATTTTATTACTGATAACTGTTCCTTGTTTTTCTTTTTTAGGCATTTTCTTTACCTTTCTCTGTTATTACTGTTTTTGCTTGAGCGATAAGTCTTTTTGTTTTTGAAATTGTTGATGTATTTTGCAATTTATTAGTAGCAAGCTGAATTCTTGATTCTAATAATTGTTTTTTCCAATCAGCAATTGCACCTTGCAACTCATCGACTGATTTTTCACGCATTTCACTTAATTTCATTTTTATTTTCCTTTTCGATTATTACCTATCCGAATTCGACCGAGAATTTCTTCCGTTTTCGGAATAAGTATTATTATTGTTCATCTGTCTTTATGACAATCTTTGTTTTGATAGGTAATTTTTGTGCTGCTAATTCTAACGCATGAACAGCAACCCCTCTATCAAAGTATTCCAACTCAAACATAATTCTGTTTGGTTTAACAACTGATACCCAGTATTCAACATTACCTTTACCTGAACCCATACGAGTTTCAGCAGGTTTTGCAGTGATTGGTTTATCAGGGAATATTTTAATCCATACATTACCGCCACGTTTGATTTCACGAGTCATTGCACGACGAGCAGCTTCTATCTGACGGCTGGTTATCCAACCGGGTTCTACTGCCTGCAAACCGTAATGCCCGAATTCAAGGTTTGTACCTCTGGTTTCTGTACCTTTCATTCTGCCTTTCATCATTTTGCGGTATTTTGTTTTTTTAGGCTGTAACATTTTATATTTGCTCCTATTTGAATTTATACCTTTACTTTTAGAAGTTCAGAGTTCAGGATGTCAAGTAGTCAGACTATTTACAATTTGTTAAACGACTTGTCTTCTTGTCCTCTTGTCTTCTGTTAACTATTCTTCAGAAGAAGCTGCTGCTTTCGCTCTTCTTGGGCGTCTGCCGCTGCGTTCCGAATTATTTTCTCTTGAGTTCTTTGATTTGATGTTTTGGTCTGCTAATTCACCCGGCATTAAGTTACCTTTGAAAATCCAAACTTTAACACCAATCTTACCCATGATTGTATCAGCTTCTGCAAAACCGAAATCTACATCAGCTCTTAATGTTTGAAGAGGAATTCTTCCTTCTTTAGCCCATTCGGAACGAGCGATTTCAGCACCGCCTAAACGTCCTGATACCATAACTTTAATACCTTGAACGCCGGCTCTCATTGTTCTTTGCATAGCTTGTTTCATTGCACGACGGAATGCGATACGTTTTTCTAATTGTTGAGCGATATTTTCGGCAACCAATTGAGCATCAGCATCAATTCTTGCAACTTCAACAACATTGATTACAACATCGTCTTTGCCAAGATATTTCATAACATCTTTTCTCAAATCATCGATACCTTGACCGCCGCGACCAACAACAATACCCGGTTTTGCTGTTACAACCGTTATTGTTATTTTTTGTGCTTTTCTGGCAATCCATATTTTTGAAATGCCGGCAGCATACAATTTTTTCTTTACGAATTTTCTGATTTTAGCGTCTTCCGCTACGAATTCTCTGTAGTCTTTCACTTTAGCAAACCAAGAGCTTGCCCATTTTTGAATGATTCCTACTCTAAATCCGGTTGGATGTGTTTTTTGTCCCATTTTATTATTTCCTATTTTTTAACTACGTCACTAACTACTAATGTAAGGTGAGATGTACGCTTCATTCTTGAGTACATACGACCTTGAGCTCTTGCTCTTGCACGCTTGTAAGTTGTACTTTCATCAGCAAAGATTTGAGAAATCTTTAATGATTCGGCAGCAACACCATATTGTTCTCTTGCATTTGCAACAGCTGCTTTTAAATTCTTTTCAACAACTCTTGCTGCAAAATACGGCATAAAACGTAACATGTCTTGAGCTTCTATAACAGATTTTCCGCGAACTTCGTTGATTACTCTGCGTAGTTTTCGTGCTGTCATTTTTATATCTGTTTGTTTTGCTTTTGCTTCCATTGTTTTTATCCTTTATTTAATAAGTTTTACTGTGGATTTTTACTAACCTCTTTTTGCAGTCTTATCAGAACCTGCGTGACCTTTGAATAGTCTTGTCGGAGCGAATTCGCCCAATTTATGTCCTACCATTTCTTCAGTAATATAAACCGGTACGTGAGTTTTACCGTTGTGTACTGCTATTGTATGGTTTAACATATCAGGTACTACCATTGATGCTCTGGACCAAGTTTTGATAACTTTCTTTTCAGAGTTAGCATTCATTTTTTCTATTTTCTTTTGTAGAGATTCTTCTACATACGCACCTTTTTTTAATGAACGTGCCATTTATTTCTCCTTTTGTTTATTTGAGTATAATTATTTTGAGATGATTATCTCTTGTTTCTGCGTCTTACAATTAATTTATCTGACGCTTTACCTTTTTTACGAGTCTTATAACCAAGAGCCGGTTTACCCCAAGGTGTTTTTGGATTTCCACCAGGGCCTGTTTTACCTTCACCACCACCGTGAGGGTGATCGCAAGGGTTCATTGTAACACCGCGGACAGTCGGTCTGATACCCATGTAACGTTTTCTTCCGGCTTTACCGATTGATAAGTTTTTGAATTCGGCATTACCTAAAACACCGATTGTAGCTAAACATTCTTTTCTTATCATTCTCATTTCGCCTGAAGGTAATTTAACTGTTACATAGTTACCTTCTTTTGCCATTACTTGTGCGCTGTTACCTGCTGCTCTTACTAAAATTCCGCCACGACCCGGGGTCATTTCAATATTGTGAACAAATGTACCTAACGGAATTAATTCAAGCGGAATAGCATTTCCTGTTTGTACCGGAGCTTCCGGACCGCTTAATATTTTATCTCCAACATTTAAACCTTCTGGTGTCAATATATATCTTTTTTCACCATCAGCGTAGAAACATAGAGAAATTCTTACATTTCTGTTCGGATCATATTCAATAGTTTTTACTGTTGCAGGTACGCCGAACTTTTCTCTTTTAAAATCTATTACACGGTATGCTCTTTTTACACCGCCGCCTTTGTGACGACAAGTAATTCTACCTGTGTTATTTCTTCCTGAAGTTTTATTTAATTTTCTTAATAATGATTTTTCAGGAGTTGATGTAGTGATTTCTGAATAATCACTTTTTGTCATGCCTCTTTGTCCCGGAGACGTCGGATTAATTTTTCTGATTGCCATTTTATTTCTCCTTTTGGCTTTTTACTGATATTGCCGCTCCGGCATTTCACACCGGCCGGTTCCTTTCAGGACTTATGCCAATTGCGCCCTGAATATCGGGAATTATTCCCCTGCTGCAAGGTTTGATACTTGCATGAATTCTAATGGTTCGCCTTCGATTGTTACGATGGCTTTTTTAGAAGAATCTGTTCTTCCGAATTTATATCCCATTCTCTTTTCGTGAGACGGCATATATACTGTATTTACGCTTTTTACCTTTCTTCCAGGGAAAGCCAATTCTACAGCTTTTGAAATTTCTGTTTTTGTTGCATTTTTTCTGACTTCAAAAGTGTATTTGTTATTTTCGTTTGCAATAACTGACTTTTCTGTTATTAAAGGTTTTTTAATTACATCATATAAATTTTCTTTACTCATTTTTGTTTTCCTTTATATTTATTTTGAAAGTCTTTCTGTAATTTCATTAACAGCAGATTCGGTCATTACAACAAAATCAGCTTCCAATAAGTCTTTTACGTTCAAGTTTGAAGGTAAAATAACTTTTACACTCGGAATATTTCTTGCAGATAATTCCAAGTTTTTATTTTCATCAGCTTTTGTATTAGCTACAATCAATGCTTTTCCGCTTACGTTCAAAGATTTCAATGCTGAAACCATCAATTTAGTTTTTGGTTCAGAAATTGTTGAAAAATCTTTAACAATAACTAATTGTGATTCTTTTGCTGAAAGCGCTGATTTCAAAGCTAACATTCTTGCTTTTTGAGGCATATTAAATGCATAACTTCTTGGTTTAGGCCCAAAAATTACGCCGCCGCCTGCAAACAATGGAGATCTTAAAGAACCTGCTCTTGCACGGCCTGTACCTTTTTGTTTCCAAGGTTTTTTGCCGCCACCAGATACTTCAGATCTTGTTTTTGTGCAAGCATTGCCTGAACGAGCATTGTTTAATTGTCTTCTTAATGCTAAATGCATTACATGTATATTAGGTTCGACTCCGAAAACTTTCTTTTCTAAAGTTATTTCACCTAACTTTTCACCGTTTGTACTTAAAATTTCTTTTGTCATTGTATTTATTCCTTTTCTTTTTTTGTGCCTGTTACCCCTTTCGCCTACGACGTTTTATATGGCAACTCGGGATTTTTATAACTTGTCTGTTATTGCTATTCCGCCTGTCAAATCAAAGATTTGTTCGTTCATTTTGCTTATGCTTCACTCACAACGGCGGAGATATTATGTTTCGTGCCCTGCTCGCTTCGCACTCGCGAACCGACACCGGCACTTCACATCGGCTTACGCCTTTTAGTTCCATTTTGTTCTTGTCGGAACGATTGTTACCAATCTTCCTTCGCAACCCGGTACAGAACCCTTTATTAAAACTAATCCGTTGTTTGAATCAACTTTAACTAATTTTAATTTTGTGATTGTAACTCTTTCGTTGCCCATGTTACCAGCCATTCTTTTGCCTTTGATAACACGTGAAGGAGTTGTACCTGCACCGATTGAACCAGGTTCTCTGTGGTTCTTTGAACCGTGAGCCATTGGTCCTCTTCCAAAGTTCCATCTTTTTACTGTACCTTGGAAACCTTTACCGATTGATTTACCGGTTACATCTACCTTTTCTACGTTATCTAATACAGAAAGTTCAACCTTATCACCTACTTTGTAATCTTGAGGATTATCTACTCTGAATTCTTGTAAGTGTCTGTAATTTGATAAACTGTTTTTCTTAAAGTGACCCAATTGAGCTTTTGATAAATGTTTTTCCTTTGCTGCAACAGTACCGACTTGAATTGCATTATAGCCGTCAGTATCAACAGTCTTAACTTGAGTTACAACTGTTTCGTCAACTTTGATAACTGTTACAGGAACTGCCAAACCGTGTTCATCAAAGATTTGAGTCATTCCTACTTTTTTACCTATTACACCTAGTGTCATGTTTTTACCTTTCCGTGCTCATCCTACTTGGTGCAGACTTCTGCCCCGTTTTAACTTTTCGGATTTGCATCTTTTCGCTTGCGAGCGCTACTATTACTTTACCTTTTTGAGGATTTTCACCTCATCCCGTCCGCTGTTTGGAACGTCGTAGTTCACATTATATGCATAATGCTTATTTAATTTTCAATTTGCTGTGTGGGCTGTAATTATCTTGCTTTTGCTTCGATATCTACACCAGCAGGTAAATCTAATCTACGCAACTCTTCCATTGTGGATTGAGTCGGATCGTATATATCAATAATACGTTTGTGAGTTCTCATTTCAAAATGCTCACGAGATTTTTTATCTACGTGTGGTGAACGCAAAACGCAATATATACGTCTTTTTGTAGGTAAAGGAATAGGTCCGGCTACTTTAGCGTCTGTTCTTTTTGCAGTTTCTACAATTTTTTCGGCTGATATGTCAATTAATTTGTGATCATAAGCCTTTAAAGAAACTCTGATTCTGTTTTTCTTTGTGCTATTTGCCATCTTTAGCATTCCTTTATATTTAATGTACTACATCATGCAAAAGCCCCGAAAAAGCCTTCGCATACACTCAAAATCGCTATTTTACATACTTCGGACTACACTTTTGAGCATTTTAATCTTATGATAAACAAAATCCGCTGTCAACAGGGTATTTGCATGATTGTAAAGAATTATTAAATACAATAATTATTGCGCTTTTTGGGTAATTATAAAATATCTAACGGGTCAACATCAACAGACATTCTTATATCTTTAGGCGAGGTGATTTTAGATAAAAAGCTTGAAATAAATTGATGCCCTTTCTGTTCAAGTTTATTCTTAATAATTATTTGAAACCGCCATTGAGAATTTATTCTCTCAATAACACATGGGGTTGGACCTAAAACATCCAGCCTTTCTCCAAAACCGAATTTTTCAATCATCGTACAAAGCCGCAGAGCAACTTCTTGCGCAGATTTTTCGGCACGGAATTTATTTTCCGAACTCATTATTATACGTATGATTTGGCTAAACGGCGGATAATCAAAATCTTCACGCGAAACTATTTCTTTTTTATAAAATTCGTTATAATTTTGAGATTTTGCACTTTCTAGTGCGTAATAATCAGGGTTATATGTCTGGAAAAATACTCTGCCGTTAAATTCACCACGCCCTGCACGCCCCGCAACCTGTGTCAACAATTGAAATCCGCGTTCTGATGCCCTATAATCAGGCAGATTAAAACTTGCATCCGCAGAAATTACCCCAACTAAAGTAACATTGGGATTATCCAAACCTTTTGCTATCATTTGCGTTCCGATTAAGATATCAATTTCGCCTTTTTGGAATTTCTCTAAAAGTCTTATATGTTCACCTTTTCGAACCAATACATCACTGTCTATTCTGGCGATATTATATCCGAGGAAAATTTCTTTAATATATTCTTCAATTTTTTGCGTTCCCGTACCGGAAGCCTTTAATGCCGTTGAACCGCAGTTTGGACATTCATCGGGAAAATATTGAGCGTGGTTACAGTAATGACATTTTAGCATATTATCTTTTGAATGCCATATCATAGGAATTGCGCAATTCGGACATTCTATAATATGTCCGCAGCCTTGGCATTGAGTGAAAGTTGCATATCCGCGTCTGTTTATTAATAAAATTACCTGTTGTTTTTTGTCTAATGTTTCTTTAATAGCGGTTTGCAAAGGCTTTGATATCAAATGTTTATACGCGGCCTGACCATATTCCTGCATATTTATAACCGTTACAGGTGCTACTTTTGCATTATTATAGCGTTTTAACATTTGATACAAATGGTTTGAATTAACCGCATAATAATAACTTGAAATATCAGGAGTGGCAGAACCTAAAATCAACGGACAATTATTAAATTCTGCCAATTTTTTTGCAACAAGTCTTGCATCATAGCGAGGTGCAGGTGAAGTTTGTTTATAAGCCCCTTCGTGTTCTTCATCAATAATTATTAAACCTATATTTTGTAAAGGTGCAAAAACAGCACTCCGCGCACCTGCCAAAATTTTTATCTCATTTTTATAAAGTTTTTGCCAAACATCATATCTCTCACCTTCCGATATGCTTGAGTGCCAAATAGCAACGTCTTCCGTTCCGAATTTTTTTGCTAAACGTTTGGTCAATTGAGATGCCAAAGCTATTTCAGGAACTAAAAATAAAACATTTTTGCCTGATTTAATCGTATCATCAATCAGTTTAAAATATACTTCTGTTTTTCCGCTTGCAGTTACGCCATGAATTAAATATGTTGAATGATTGATGGGTTGTATGGTTGAGGAGTTTTTAATGTCATTTTTTATTTTTTCATATACCGTTTGTTGTAATGAAGATAACTCGTTTAACGGTTCTTTTTTGTCGATATTCAAAATATCCAGCGGATTGCGATAGATTTCTTCTTCCATAATTCTTACGCAACCCAAAGCCTCAAGCTTTTTCATAGTTGCACGGGTTGTTTTTGCAAGTTTCTCAAACGAAACAAGGCTCATTTTGCCTTTTTCTTTTAAAAGTTCAAGTATTTGTAATTGCCTTTTCGTTGCCCCAAAATCCCTGACATATTCAACCGACAATTCTGTTTTCAAAGATTTTTCAATAAGTTTTAAAGGTATTGCGGCGTTTAAAACTGTTATCAAATCCGTACAATAATAATTCGCTACCCACTCTAAAAGTTTTAAATAATCGGCAGAGAAAAGAGGGGTTTCTTCTAATATTTTTGTAATCGGTTTTGCCTTAATTTCAGGGGGTAAATAATTGCTAAAACCTACGCAAAAAGCATTTATCATTCCCTGCCTGCCAAAAGGAACCAGCAATGCCTGACCGATTTTTATTTTATTTTGAAAATGCAAAGGTATTTCATAGCTGAAAGTACGAACTCCCATCGCCTTGATATTTACAAGACAAACAGCATACTTATATGCTTCGTCACTTGACGGGCTATCATCTGAAACTCGCTTTTTTAATGTCAGTTTTTGTTCAAATAATTTGTTTTGAATTACATCAGCCATGATTTAATTATAGCAAAAAATTTACTTGCTATAAAAAATCATGCGAACAAGCACTCACACTGTTCGCATGATTTTTTATATATATTTTTTACTCAAATTACTACGCATCAAAAATTTTTGAAATGCCTTTGGCTCTATCGACTGCAGCTTCTAATTCCCAAACTTTGTCGCCTGCGGCTCTTAATGCCGGAATTACTGTCCTTTCCGGGTAATTCTGTTCAATATCTCTCAATTCTTTGTTTGCTTGACGAGTTTTAAGAGGGATAACTACTTTTCTGGCAATAAAGCGTTTTAATTTTGTATCACAGCATTTTGTAAATTCAGCTAATTCCTCCTCATATTTAGTTTGAATTTTTTCCCTGTGGCTTTTAAAAAATCCATCTGCGGCAAATCCCCAATTAAAACCGTAAGGAGTTTTTTCATAGCCTAATGTATCTACACCTTTTTTGGGCACGATATTAAATTCCAAAACATTATCGCCGCGACTAGGTCTTGGTGAAGATTTTGCAACGATATCAAAATACTTTGATTTTGATTGTTCTTTTACAAATGCATCTAATGCTACAGTATAGACCTGTTTTTCTAATATTTTCATAGCTTCTGCGGACGGCTTAATAAACGCCATACCAAAAGCCGGGGTCGTATTTACGGGGGTTATGTTTCTTATTTCCATTTTATCTCCTTTATTTATTACTGTTCACCTGATATAATAAGTCACTAAAAAAAAATTTTGCTAAACAGTGTAATACTATTTTACAAAACTTAAAATATTATCTATTTTACTTTGATTGTCAGATTCAACATAAATTCTTAACAAAGGTTCAGTACCGGACGGACGAACCAAAATCCAAGTTTTTTTATCTTCAAGGTAAAGTTTTATGCCGTCTTTATCATCTTTTTTGATAATTTTCATGCCTGCAATTTCATCCATTGTATTAAATTTTTCAATAGAAGTTTTCACGATATCAAAATTATCCAATTTTTTATCAACACGAGTATTTATAAATTCACATCCGACAAAATCTTTGAGTTCCTGTTGTAATTCAACTAACGATTTTCCTTCAAACGCCATTACTTCTACTATCAACATATTTGCCAAAATGCCGTCTTTTTCCGGAATATGTCCCTGAATACTCAAACCGCCTGATTCTTCACCCGCGATTATCGGATTATATTTTCTCATAGCTTCGCCGACATGCTTAAATCCGACAGGGGTTTCAATAACATCAATGCCTAGTTTTTCACAAACAATATCAAGCATTAAACTGCCTGCAACGGTTTTTACAAAGCAGCCGCTATACCCTTTGTTATTTTTTAAATGCATTAACAATATAGCTAAAATCTCATTCGGAGAAACATATTCACCGTTTTCGTTTATTACGCCGAATCGGTCGGCATCTCCGTCATTTGCAAGAGCTATGTAGAAGGCAGAAGGGCAAGAAGGCGGGAAGGCAGGGCTTTTACCGTTTATAGTCTGATTTCCTAACCTCTTGACCTCTTGACCTCTGTATCTGACATATTCAATCGCTTCTTTCATATACTGCGGTTTAGGTTCGGGCATTCCTCCGCCAAAATTCTTATCATGATACATGTGAATTGCATCAAAATTTATATTGTGCATTGATAATAATTTATCAAAATAACCGATACTTGAACTGTACAAACCGTCAAAAAGTATATGAGAACCGGTCAAGTTTTCTCTTATTTTTTGAAAGTCAATTATTTCATTTATTTTATGGAAATAATTACGCGAAAAATCGGTATATATGAGTTTACCCTTAATTTGAGATGTTATTTCACTGCCTAAATTTGAAACAATTTCATCCGTAATTTCTTTTGTAGCAGGTCCCGCATAATCAGGTATAAACTTTATCCCTAAGTATTCCGGCGGATTGTGAGATGCGGTAAACATTATTGCACAAGCATCACGCAATTTAGCATTATAAGCCAAAACAGGCGTCGGAACAATTTTATCACTGTACAAAACCTTAAATCCCATATCCTTTAATAAATTTGCGCTCAACAAAGAAAATTCATCAGCCATATTGCGAGGATCATAACCGATTATAATAGTTTTGTATATTCCGTAATTATCAAAAACATATTTCCCGATTGCTTTTGTTACAAGTTCAACATTTTCTTTGTTGAAATCTTTTCCGACAATTGCACGCCATCCGTCTGTACCAAATTTTATTTCGCTCATCTCTTTTCCTTCTATTTTCTGTTATAATTGTAAATGAAATAAGCAAGAGGTGCAAATGGAAAATTTTGATTTGGTAAAAAACATTGCATATTTAGAGCCTGAAAATTCGTTTTCCGCAATGGCTATGGATGAATTTTGCACAATGTACGATTTAAAATGTTTTACAACTCCGTTAACTAATATTAAACAAATTGTCGAATACGTTGAACAAAATCCTGACACGCTCGGAGTTTTACCTGTTGAAAACACTTTAGACGGAACTATCCGAGAATCTTTAGATTGCCTTATTATGGCAAAAAATCCTAACATCCGAATTATCGGAGAACTTATTTTACCGATTGAATACTGTTTATTATCAAAAACAACCGAATTATACAGTATAACAAACCTTATAGCTTCCCCGAGAATGATTGCAAAATGTCAGGATTTTATAAAAAACGAAATGCCTATGCACCATACAATAATTGAAGCTGCATCAATGTTTGAAGCAGCAGACGATTTGAGAAACCATAATCTTACTTATGCTTCAATAGGCAATCGCCGAATTGCACAAAATTGTATGCTCAATATCCTGAAAGAAAATATTCACGACGACAAAAACAACAAAACAAGATATATTTTAATCGGAGATGTCGAAACCACACCGACAGGAAAAGATAAAACCACAGTGGCTTTCCGTACTAACAATACTCCGGGGGCATTATTAAAAATCCTAAATATTTTCTTGGAAAATAATATCAATTTAACCTACATTTCATCCCAACCTTCAAAAACCAATCCTGATGAATACATTTTTATAGTAAATTTTGAAGGTCATATCCAAAATAAAAACATGTTAAAAGCTATTGATGAAATTAAACCGAAAACTTCGTATTTCAGATATTTAGGCTCATACAAAACCGGAATTGAGGTGAAATTATGAAAATTAATAAAAAATTATTTTTTATAACTTTTTTATTTTCGATTTGTTTATTTTTATGCAGCCCTCCGACTCTTTCAAAAAGTGCAGAAAACCATTACCAATTTGCAAAAGTACAAAGTAATCTATCCGTTAACGGGTGTCCGTTAAAACTTAAAGACGGCAGAGTTTTAATATTAGGTGTTCATGAGAATTATATATATTATCCGAAACGAAATACATTTAAAGAAATCAAACCTGTTCCTTACGGTTTTGCATACATTAGCAACGGATACACTTTTCCTGCGGTTGTCTTAAACGATGGGAATGTCTTAATTATAGGTAATAGCGATAATGATATTTATAATAAACTACAAAAAGAATTATCTCCGTTACTTATGGAGAAATTCAAAAATGATATTATAAAAACAAATAAATACAATTATCTCAGTTTGTTACCCGAAGAAAAAAATATGGTTGTACTAAAAGAATACAAAAGTTTTTTAAAACTACCTGAAAACGAAAAAATAAAAATATATATGCCAATACTTGAAGATAATCCGGAATTATTAAAAAAATACAATGAATATAAATTTATAAGCGAAGACTCGAAAAAAGCATTATTATTCAACCCCAAAACAGAAACTTATACCCAAATAGACAAGTTCCCTGTTGATATGCGTTCAACCGCAAATATTTCACCTGTATTAAAGCAAAATGGTGATGTCCTTCTTTTTGTAGGAACAGGTGAGACTGTATTATTTAATCATTCGGATAAAAGTTTCTCTATATTAAATGATACAAAGCAAAAAATATATAATAATTTGGTAATTCAATTAAATAATAACACTCTCTTTATTCTTACAAGTAACAAAAGTTATAAATTATACGATACTGAGAAAAATACTTATTCTGATGAAATATTTTTCCCTGATGAAATCAGTTGGTCAACTGAATATATTAAATTAGATGATGAACACCTTGTCGTTATAGGGAATATAAAAAATCAAAAAGTTTTTATCTTTAATCCGTTTACAAAAGAGGTAAAACCACTGGCACAATTTTCTTTTGCAAGGTCAATAAATCCTGATATGCCGATAAGACCTGTTATAACTACTGACGGAAAACTTATAATATTTGGCGGATTTAAAAATGAATATGAGAACAATTTTAATATGTTTGATACAACACTCAAAATATCAGATAATGCTGAGATTATTGATATACAAAACGGCTCAACGAAACTAATCAAAATGATTTATAAACACGCAGGCAATCGCAGTGTAATTCTTAATGACGGCAGAATACTTATATTCGGCGGAATTAATAATGAAATCCTTATCCCGTAATTATTCAAACACTTTTATACTCTCATTCGACAAATTTACGAATTTATATTAAAATACAAAGGTTAGATAAAAGAGTGAATTTATGAAAAATATTCGTTGGATACAAAGATTTGAAAATTTTAAAGAAGCTAATAAAAATTTAGCAGACACGATAGCTTGCATTAAAGAAAACGGAATAAATAAAATTTATACTATGGCTATTATACAAGCTTTTGAGATGAGTTTTGAACTTGGCTGGAAAACAATGAAAGACTACCTTGAATATAACGGAACCCAAACACAAACCCCAAGACAAACAATAAAAGATGCCTTTTCTTCAGAACTTATTTTAAAAGGACAAGAATGGATTGACATGATGGAAGCCAGAAATAAAACTTCTCACACATATAAAGAAGACTATGCTAAAGAAACCGCAGAAAATATTTTAAATATATACTATCCGCTATTAATGGATTTGGAAAAAACATTAAAGGCTAAAATCGATGAATAAGTTCGGATTACCGCAAAAAACATACACCATTATAAAAGAATATTTGAAACAAATAAAAGAAATTGAAAATGTTAAGATATTTGGTTCAAGAGCGAGAGGAAATTTTAAACCGTATTCGGATATCGATTTGGTTTTATATGGCAAAAATATTAATGAAAAATTGATTCTTCATATATCAACAGAACTTGATGAACTGCCGACTCCGTATAAATTCGATATTATTGATTATAAAACTATAGATAATGAAAACTTAAAAACTATTATTGATACTGAATCCCTTGATTTCTAAATTTTTAATCAACATTTAATAATATCTTTGTGACAAATAATTCTATTTTATCATAATATTCCAAGGCTTTAGTATTTTTTGTTTTTACTATATCTATTAATGGTTTTATGTAAGAATTGTTTTTATATTTTAAATCATCTGATAGAAAAAACCTCTCGCAAGCTCAACTTGCAGAGTTAGTTGATTTAAGCCCTACATCAATTACCTCGATAGAAAAAGGCAGACAAATACCAAATGCGATAAATTTATATTTAATCGCAAAAGTTTTGGAAGTGGATATAAACGACTTGTTTAAAGGGATTGAGTAAAGTATATTGTAATGCCGACCATACATTTATAGACTTTAAGTCGGATGTCTGATAGGTCCTTTTCTGGTTTTAGTATTTATTACAGCTGTACAATTAAAAAAAAAATAATTAATTCAGATAAAGAACTTAACTGACTTAACTGACTTAACTGACTTTACGGACTTATCAGACTTTTAACTGCTCCATTCGACAAATCGGCATGTTTGTATTAGCATCATTGTATGCAGTTTATGGATAAAGCAAAAATAAGAATAGTTTCAGGGAAAGGCGGTAACGGCGTTGTTGCTTGGCGTCGTGAAAAGTTTGTTGATAAAGGCGGCCCCGCAGGCGGAGACGGCGGGAACGGCGGAAGCGTTTATATTATCGCAACAGAAAGCCTTTCGACCCTTATGGATTTTGCATATAAAACCGTTTACAAAGCTGAAAACGGGGAAAACGGGTTCAAAAAAAGTATGCACGGAAAAAGTGCAAAAGATTTATACATTAACGTACCTGTAGGAACAATCGTAAAAGATTTAAAAACAGGTAATATAATAGCAGACTTAACCGAACACGAGCAAAAAGTTCTTGTAGCAAAAGGCGGAAAAGGCGGAAGGGGGAACATCCATTTCTGCACCCCTCAAAATCGCGCACCGCAATATTGTGAACCCGGAGAACCAGGAATTGAAAGAGAATTGCAATTAGAATTAAAACTTATTGCTGATGTGGGATTATTAGGACTTCCAAATGCAGGGAAATCTACATTTATAAGCAGAGTATCCGCAGCGAAGCCTAAAATTGCAGATTATCCGTTCACAACAATTGTTCCTAATCTTGGAGTCGTGCGCAGACACGACGGAAACGGTTATGTAATCGCAGATATCCCAGGACTCATTGAAGGAGCTTCTGACGGGGTCGGGTTAGGACACGATTTTTTGCGCCACGTTGAAAGATGCAGATTTTTACTGCACATCGTGGACGGTACGGAAGAAAATCCGCTTAATAATTACAAAATCATTAATAAAGAACTTGAAAAATATTCCCCAAAACTTGCAAACCTGCATCAGGTAACTGCAATAAACAAAATTGATGCAATAGAACCTGACAGACTTGAAGAATTGAAACAAGAATTTATACAAGCAGGAGTGGAAGATATTTTCACAATTTCTGCCGTGACAGGGCAAGGTTTAGACGAAATAAAAAACAAACTTGAACATCTTGTTGACACTATTCCAAAACCCGAAGCCGATTATGTTATTTGCGAGGATTTGGAAGCAACAAATAATGATGACAGTTATTGGGAAGTATACAAAGCCGACAAAAACACATATATAGTTGACGGCGGAAAAATTATAAGAATTTCACAGGTAATAAATACCAGAAACACGGAACAAGTCATAAGATTACAAAACACAATGCGTGCAATGGGCATTATTGATGAATTAAAGCGTATCGGCATCCAAAACGGCGACACCGTCGTTATTGGTAAAATTGAACTTGAATATTGGGATGACGAGATGTATAAACAAGAGTTTTAAACCAAACCCATATTTATACATAATTAATATTATAGGAATTAATTGAAAGATGTATTTTTCTTTGTTCACTTTTCTTTTTTATTGCGACGAAAAAAGAAAAGTGAACCGAAAAGAAAAACACGCTTATTATCGGCAACGCTACGCGTCGCAACAAAGTGCTACGCACTTGCACTTCGTGCGCATTTTGTCCTAACGGACTAAATCTATTAGCGAACCTAAAAACCGGTTCGCCTAAAGCGTAAGATATTTCAAACGCGCGGCGTAGTTTTAGCCGCGCATAAAGATTTTTGCCTAAAATAGGCAAAAACACATATTACCGCGTAAGCGGTCTGGTGCGATGCCTTATGGCATTGCTATAGATTAGCGTTTTTTCTCTTTCTTGGTTCGGTTCTTTCTCTTTTGCTCGCAACAAAAGAGAAAGAATGAACAAAGAGAAATTCTTAATTTCTCAACTACATTCCTACAATATTAGACTTATAATTTACTATATGTTATAATCGATTTGAAAATTGGAGGATATAGAAATATGGCAAGATTAATCAGACCGACATGGGCAATAAGATGCGTGCAATCAGGATGCAAATGTTTATTCGAAGTAGCACAATTAGAAGACGGCAAACAACAAGAAGTTGTATGTCCGCAATGCGGCGAACATTACGTTTATCCGATTACTGAAGAAGAAAACAAATAACAAAACTTATCCCCTCGTCCCTTTAACAGGGGAGAGGGCAGGGTGAGGGGATAATCAAATGTTTAACAATACAGACAAACGATACAACCAATTTAGCGAATATTTAAAACAGCGTTTCGGTACAAAAGTTTATAAAATAACTCTTGATGCAGGATTTTCATGTCCGAATCGTGACGGAACAATCTCTAAAGGCGGTTGTATTTTTTGTGATGATACGGGAAGTTTTTCAAAAGCTCATATTACATACCCCTCTATCGAAAAACAACTTCAAGAAGGGATTGAACACCTGCCCGCAAGGTTTAAAGCCAAAAAATTTATGTCATATTTTCAAGCATACACCAATACTTACAAGCCGGTTGATGAACTTGAAAAAATATATAAATCAGCACTTAATCATCCTGACGTTGTCGGAATTTCAATAGGCACAAGACCTGACTGCGTTGATGATGATAAATTAAACTTAATCTCTGATATCTCAAAAGATTATTACACATGGATAGAATACGGTTTGCAATCTGTTCATAACAAAACCCTAAAACGGATAAACCGCGGACATGATTTTGAATGTTTCTTACGCGCTTATGAAAAAACAAAAGAAAAAGGAATAAATGTGTGCGTTCACGTTATTTTAGGATTGTGGGAAACAAAAGAGGAAATGCTTGAAACCGCCCAAAAACTTGCAGAATTGAAAATTGACGGCATAAAAATTCACATGCTTTGCGCACTAAAAAATACAAAACTTGCAACTATGTATGAAAATAATGAGATTGATTTTATGACAGAAAATGAATATGTAAATTTAGTATGCGATTTTTTGGAGCTTTTACCGCCTGAAACGACAATACACAGACTTGCAGGAAACGGATACCGCCAAAACCTTATAGCTCCGAGATGGTTAGGCGCAAAATTCGATTGCTTAAATAAAATTGACCGAGAATTTATTAAAAGAAATTCCTACCAAGGCTCAAAACTTATTCTGCCAAATTAAAACAAAATAAAAAGGCGCTGAAATATATCAGCACCCAAGAAGATTGATTATGATGGATGATTCGATTTTTTAATTTTCCCCTAAAATTTTTCCCTAAACTTTTTCTTTATTTTCCCGAAATATCTTTTTTATTCTCTACAGATTTTTAGTATCTGTTTTTCCCCGTTATTCTGTTTCTTTAATATCCCTTACATTTATATAAAAACTTTTTATTATAAAAAATTGCTATAATTTTTATATATTGTTAAGATATTTTAACATTATTTTTTACATCAGACTCTGACACACTTTTCACTAAAGCGTAATAGACTTGAGAATCTATTTTGCCGTTTTGAACATCTTTATATAAAATTGTTAAAGCCTGTTGAGGGGTATACGCATCCTTGTACACGCGTTTTTCGGTTAATGCGGAATACATATCCGCCAAATTTAAGATTTCTAAATTTATATCAGGGATATAATTTTTTGATTTTTGAACGCTGTGATGATAGCGAACCAAATTCAAAATATTTGGATTTATACCTGTATTTTTCAATAATTGATACCCAATTTCGGAATGTAAATCCATTATATCGTGTTCTTCTTTTGTCAAAAGACCTTGTTTATTCAAAATTTCCGGTGGAATCAAGACTTTTCCGATGTCATGAAGCATTGCACCATCTTTTAAAATCGCCATATCAACATCACTTTTTAATGACGGAGGCAAATTCTTGGCAATCTTTGCGCATATCTCTTGAGTATCTTTACAATGACCGTTTTTAAGCTCCTCTAACTCTTTCATATTCAAACGTACAGGAATTTTATTAGAAGCCAGCAGCATAGAAAGGGCAGGATTTTGTGCAATTAAGTTTTTTATTACATTTTCATCAAAATAACGCGTTACTGAATTATTCTGAAAACTGTCAGCTTTTGTTAGGTTTCCGAAACTTGTTTTGTTGTTTTTATTCAATTGTATCGGTTGCGATATTCCGACAAAAATTTTGTTCGGATCAAATAAGATTCCCACTATTTACACACACCAAGATTTTCCACACTACTTACTTATATATAAAGTGTTTTTTTAAAACAAATTTGCGCATATATAAAAATATTGTAAAAAATTTTAATATTTGAAAAGAATTAATGATAAAATTGATTTTGTTATGAAAGAAATAAAAACAGTTTTGATATGCGGAATAGGAGCTGTCGGCTCAATTTATGCAAATAAAATTAACCAATATGACAGCAATAATCTAAAAATTTTAGTTGACGAAAACAGATTAAAACAATACACCCAAACTCCTAAAATTTTTAACGGTAAAGAACTTATTTTAGATTATATATTGCCTGATAATACAAATTACAAGGCCGATTTAATAATTATTGCCACAAAATATGACGGTTTAAATGATGCAATAAAAAATATTAAAAATTTTGTAAAAGAAGACACAATAATTTTATCTTTGCTAAACGGCGTAACAAGCGAAGAACTTATCGCAGAAGTTTACGGTTCAAAACACATTCCGCTTGCCTATTTTATCGGACACAGCGCTATGCGCAACGGAAATATCATCACCCACGACGGTATAGGCGACATTGTTTTCGGCATAAAAGATGAAAAAACAAACGATGTAAATGATATTAAATTGTTAAAAGATTATTTTGATAAAGTCGGAATTAGTTATAAAATTCCACGCAACATGTATCGTTCTCTATGGTTAAAATTTATGCTCAATATTGCAACCAATCAACCGTCTGCTATTTTGAATATGACTTTCGGACAAATGCAAAAAAATAAAAATTTTCAAAATTTCTACATTAAAATAATGGAAGAAGTTTTACAAATAGCCGGAGCAGAAGGCGTTCAAGATACGGAAACAATGATACCCGAAGCGATAGAAGCTTTTAATAAAATGGTGCCGAACGGAAAAACTTCTATGCTCCAAGATATTGAAGCAGGCAGAAAAACCGAAGTCGAAATGTTTGCCGGTACGATTATGAAACTAGGAGAAAAACATAATCTTCCAACCCCTTATAACCATATCCTAAAAGATATGATAGAAATCATCGAAGAAAACTCTCTAAAGATTTAACACACAATAAATCTTTATAAAGCTTACCACCTGTCTGCCGCCCATCTTGCCTTCTACAATCAGCAAGATTGTGCAACTTTTCTTACATAAGAATAGTATTCATTATTTTTATATTGTTTAATATTTTCTAAAACAACCTCTTTGGGCAAAAATCCCATACGCATAGCGATTTCCTCAAGACAAGCAATTTTTATACCCTGATTATCCTCAATAGTTTGGATAAATTGACTTGCCTGCAACAAGGAGCGATGAGTCCCTGTATCTAACCAGGCAAATCCCCTGCCAAAGGTTTGTACGTTTAATTTCCCGTTTTCCAAATAAATTCTGTTTAAATCCGTTATTTCATATTCCCCGCGAGCAGAGGGCTTTAGAGATTTTGCATACTCAACAACTTTATTATCATAGAAATACAAACCAGTAACCGCATAATTTGACTTGGGCTCTTGCGGTTTTTCCTCGATAGATACAGCTTTTCCTTCTTTGTCAAACTCGACCACACCGAATCTTTCAGGGTCTTTTACCTGATAACCGAAAACCGCAGCTCCGCCGTTTTGCTCAATACTTTCTATTGCCGTACGCATCATCCCTGAAAACCCCGGACCGTAAAATATATTATCACCTAATATCAAAGCGACATCACTATCGCCTATAAATTCTTCGCCCAATGTGAAAGCTTGAGCTAACCCGTCAGGAGACGGCTGTTCTTTATAAGAAAATTTTACCCCGAACTGCGAACCGTCGCCCAAGATTTTCTCAAAATTCGGTAAATCCTGCGGGGTAGAAATTATCAAGATATCTTTTATTCCTGCAAGCATTAAGACAGATAGCGGGTGATAAATCATCGGTTTATCATAAATAGGCAATAACTGTTTTGATACAGACATTGTGGAAGGATATAATCTTGTTCCCGAACCGCCAGCTAGTACTATACCTTTCATATAAAACTCCTTTTTTTAGATATTACTTCAAATTTCATCCCTTGTCAAAGCAAAGGTTATCTCAACGCCATATAATCAGCCAAAGCCTTCTGCCAAGGTCGACAAAGTCCGCCATTATCCATTACGCTATATTTAGGACGTTTCGCAGGGCGAGGGAACTCTTCTGTCGCGCAAGGAAGTAAATTAACATCCAAATTTGCAAGTTTAAAAATTTCTTTTGCAAACCCGTACCAGCTTGTAGAACCGCCGCCGCAAGTATGATAAATTCCGTAAGGCATACTTTCTTCCAATATTTTTACTATGGCATTAGATAAATCGACAGTCCAAGTCGGGCATCCCGTTTGATCATCCACAACTTTTAATTCCGGCTTCACATCGGCAAGCGCTATCTTATCCGCCTGTGCAATCACAGATTGCTCCTCTCCCTGCGCTTTCGCTTCGGTCGTAACGGCGGTGGTATTATGTTCCGCCCTGCTCGACTTGCTTGAGCAAGTCGACTCCGGCTTCACTTCGGCTAGCGCTATCTTATCCGCCTGTGCAATCACAGATTGCTCCTCTCCCTGCGCTTTCGCTTCGGTCGTAACGGCGGTGGTATTATGTTTCGCCCTGCTCGACTTGCTTGAGCAAGTCGACTCCGGCTTCACATCGGCTAGCGCTATCATAGTTTCAACAAAGTTCTTGCCATGAATCCCATATAACCACGCAGTCCTGCATATATAATATTTTTTGCAGTATTTTAATATTGCCTGTTCGCCCTCGTATTTCGTTAAACCGTAATTGTTCAACGGAGAAGTTTCATCAGTCGGCTTATAAGGTTTTGCCCCGTTTCCTTGAAAAACATAATCAGTCGAAATATAAACCAAAGTTATATCATTCTGCGCGCAAGCTTTTGCCAAATTTTCGGTACCGACAGCATTTATTTTATGAGCGGTATCATAATCTTCTTCAGCCTTATCAACATTTGTATATGCAGCACAATGAACTACTATATCAGGTTTTTCTTCCGATAAAACTTTTTTTACCATATCCGAATTAGTTATATCAAGCGTATTTATATCTGTTTCAACAACTTCATACCCTTCATCTTCCAATATCGGGCATAAATCTTGTCCTAACATTCCGTTTGCACCGGTCACGAGTATTTTTTTCATATATCTCTCCTTTGAGAAGTTCGGATGGCAAGAGGGCAGGCTATTTTCAGAAATTATAAATTTACACATTAAAAAGCTAGCCTTCCTGGCTTCCGATCTTCTTATTTTCGATAGATTTTATCCACTCTTGGTTATTCAAATACCAATCAATTGTCAATTTTATGCCTTCTTCAAATGTGATTGACGGCTCCCAGCCAAGTTCGGATGTTATTTTATCGTTTGCAATCGCATAACGTCTGTCATGTCCCAGTCTGTCCTGAACATATTCAATGGATGTTTCGTCTTTACCCATAGCATTCAAAATCAAATGAGTAATTTCTAAATTGGTTTTTTCGTTATGTCCGCCAATATTATAAACCTGTCCGACTTTTCCGTTATGCAAAACAACATCAATTGCTTCACAATGGTCATATACATAAAGCCAATCACGAACATTCAACCCGTCACCATATACAGGAACTTTTTCCCCCCTCAACAGTTTGGAAATAAAGAACGGAATTAATTTTTCAGGATACTGATACGGACCGTAATTATTTGAACATCTTGTATTTAATACAGGCAATTTATACGTTTCATAGTATGCTCGAACAAGCAAATCCGCACTTGCCTTACTTGCCGAATACGGGCTGTTAGGACTAATCGGAGTAGTTTCATAAAAATATCCGTCTTTACCCAAAGAGCCGTATACTTCATCCGTTGAAACCTGCAAATATCTTTCTACTCCCAATTCTTTGCATGCCTGTAAAAGGTTCAATGTCCCCTGCACATTTGTTTCTACAAATATTTCGGGATGTTTAATAGAATTATCCACATGAGATTCCGCAGCAAAATTCACGACACAATCACATTCGCAAATCAAATCCCTTACAAGTTTTCTGTCACAAATATTGCCATGAACAAATCTGTAGTTCGGATTATTTTCAACATCTTTCAAATTTTCCAAATTACCGCAATAAGTCAAAGCATCTATATTTATAACTTTATAATCCGGATGTTTTTTTAATATGTGCCTTATAAAGCAATTGCCTATAAATCCTGCTCCGCCTGTTACTAGTATTGTTGTCATTAGTGGAAAACCTCCTTTAATGTCGGTTGTGCTTTGTCTTTCTCCGAAAGAATCGGCTCAAAATCTATTCCCCAATCTATTGCGATATCCTTATCACTCCACAAAATACCGCGGTCAGCTTGAGGATTGTATTCGCCTGAAGCCTTGTATAATAATTCAACTTCATCAGATAATGCAACAAATCCATGCGCAAAACCTACAGGAATATAGAGCATCTTTTTATTATCCTCTGATAATTCCACTTTAACATATTTACCGAATGTAGGCGAATTCGGACGAATATCAACGGCAACATCATAAATTCTTCCTCTGGAACATCTGACAAGTTTTGCCTGCCCGTAAGGCTCTTGTTGATAATGTAACCCGCGCAAAACCCCTTTTGTTGACTTTGAGTGATTGTCCTGATTGAATTCCACATCAATTCCGTTTGCATAAAACTCCGATTTTTTGTAACTTTCCATAAAAAATCCGCGATTATCCCCAAAAACTTTTGGGGTTACCAGTATAACATCCGAAATACTCTGTCTTTCAAATTCAAACGGCATATTTGCCTCCTTATAATTTTTTCAATTTTGCATAAGCCGCATCCATAGCCTTTTTGCCTAATTTCCCAAAGTCTATGGTGTACATAACACTCTCACCTAAATGCATAACATCAGTTATATGTCCTAACCCCATTTGCGAATGGAAAACCCTTTGACCTACATCATAAACTTCTGTTATAACAGCATTACCTCTTAGAGCTTCTTCTCGTTTTTGAGCTTCTGACTGTTCTTGAGCCAAACGCAGCTTTCTCTCTTCCTTCATTCTTTCTATTGCGCTATATCCGTCAAATGATAAAGGTTTTTGAGCCTTTGCCTTGTTAGCGGCAGATTTTATAATAATACTTTTTGGCGGAGTCCTTTTTACGGTAGAAGTCGACAAACCGCGTTTTGACGGTGCAACAAAATTCGCGCCAAACCCTGAAGACGGTCTTACATACCCGTCAGAATCAGTACTTATACTTGAACGACTATAATTCGATTTTGCACGAGTTACCGCACTTCTAAAGGTTGATTCTTCTCTTGTTGAATAATCATTATCAGATTCAAACGACTCAATCAAATTCGACGGAATTTCTTCAATAAATCGCGACGGATTGTAATACTTATATTCCCCCCACATCTGACGACGTTTTGCAGAAACCAAATACAATTTTTCCTTTGCTCTGGTTATTCCGACATACATTAAACGACGTTCTTCCTCCAATTCAGAGGGATTCATGGAATTGATATTCCTTTGGCTCGGGAAAATTCCTTCATCCAAACCTGCTATAAATACTGTCGGGAATTCCAAACCTTTTGCCGCGTGCAAAGTCATCAACGTAACATTATTTGATTCTTCATTCATTGAATCCAAATCAGATACCAAAGCCACTTGCTGTAAAAATTCCGACAATTGATTATCTTGTTCTTCAGGTACAAAATCTTGTGCAACGTTTACAAGTTCTTGCAAATTGTTTATATCATCTTCAATTTCAGGGTCAGAAATTGCTTTTTCCTGCAACTCCGACAGATAACCTGTTTTTTCGATAACCAAAGTCATAAAATCTTTTAATGAACAAGTATTCTGCGCCTGTTGGAACTTATGTATCAACGATGCAAAATCTTTTAATTTTGCGCAAGTTTTAGCATTAAATTCCGAATACTCATCACAAATTTTTATCGCCTCAAATAAACTGATATCCTGCTCATTTGCAAAATCGGAAAGGTGTTTTACGGTTGTTTCACCTATTGCACGCTTCGGTACATTTATAATTCTGCGTAAACTCTGGGAATCATCAGTATTATTTATAAGTTTTAAATAAGCAAGAACATTTTTAACTTCAGCTCTGTCATAAAATTTCGTACTGCCGTAAATTCTATACGGAATACCTGCCCCCATACAAGCTTCTTCAATTTTTCTCGATTGATTGTTTGTTCTGTACAAAACCGCAAAATTGTTATAATTTCCGTGTGCATTCTGTCTTATGTTACGGATAATATAATTTGCTTCGTCAGTTTCATCCGCTGCTATGTAATAACTTAATTTTTCACCTTCACCTTTGTTTGAATAAAGAACTTTTTCAACACGCTCGTTATTGTTTTCAATTACATTATTTGCAGCGTTCAAAATATTACCTGTCGAACGATAATTTTGCTCTAATTTTATTAACTTAACATTTTTATAATCGTGCTGAAAATTCATAATAATCTTGAAATCCGCACCGCGCCATGAATAAATGGATTGGTCAACATCACCCACAACACACAATGAACGTTCTTGCGGAATGTCAGGTTTCATGCCGGTATAAAGCATATTTACCAACTGATATTGGGCAATATTTGTATCCTGATATTCATCAACCAAAATGTGGGTAAAACGTTCATAATATTTTGTTCTGACCTCTTCGTTTTGCTCAAGCAATTTAACCGTCAGAAGCAGCATATCGTCAAAATCTATTGCATTATTATTGTTCAAAGATTTTTCGTATTCTTCAAATATAGCCGCAATCTTTTGCGATTTAAAATCTCTTGCTCTGGTTGCAAAAGCGTAAGCATCCTGCATCTTGTTTTTTGCATTGGAAATTATGGATTTTACAAGTTTAGTTTGATACTGTTTTTCATCAAGGTTTAATTTCTTTATAATACGGGTAATTATTTGATTTGTATCCAAATCATCATAAATTGTAAAATTTTTGTCTAAATTTTTTCCTGTTGCAGTATTATATTTGTCGATATTTTCGCGTAAAATTCTTCCGCAAATACCGTGAAACGTACCAACCCACATGTATTTTACGGTATCTTCACCCAAGATTTTGCCGATACGTTCTTTCATTTCACGGGCAGCTTTATTGGTAAACGTCACCGCCAAAATATTCCATGGTTTAACCCCGTTTTTTATCATATAAGCAATGCGGGTGGTAAGCACTCTGGTCTTGCCTGAACCGGCACCTGCAAGTATCAATAACGGACCTTGAGTGGTTTTTACGGCTTCAAGCTGCTCTTTATTCAAATTTTCCAATAGATTTTCCATGACCTCTTCCCAAATCAAAAAAGATATGCTATAATTATAGCATATTCAAAAAATGTAAATAATGCAATTAGAGGGTAAAAGAAAAAAATGACAGAATGTGATATGGAAATTTTATTATCAGACGAAAACAAAGAAGAAAAAGAAAATTCAATTGTAGTTCCGATTGATGATGATATGGATACTGTAAAAACATCCGGTCCAAACACTGTTGACGAATTAGCAATGGAACTGGCAACAATAAAACAATCCGCAAAGAAAATCGCAATAATCGGCAGCAGAAATCTTCCTATCACACATCAACAAATGATAGAAACTCTTGCAACAGCTTTAGTTATGCAAGGGAATACCATAATCACATCCGGCGGTTCTTCTGGAACAAACGCTGCAGCTATACGAGGAGCAATGAAAGCCAACCCTGATAAGTTACGTGTAATATTACCGCAAACTATCGGACAACAACCATCGGACGTTCAAGACCAATTGATTGGTGTTCCGAATATTGTTGAACATGCAGACAGAGCAATGATGACATTGGCTGATGCTTCAAGAGTTTGCAACAGAGAAATTATTGACGAATGTAATCAATTGATTTGTTTCTTATCACATACAAGTAAAACTTTGTATAAAGCAGTTCAATATGCCGAAGAAGGACATAAAGTCATTACTGTATTTTATTTGGATTAATTTTGAAGTTATAAAAAAAAGGATCCGCAAATAATATTTGCGGGTTCTTTTTTTATTTTTTAGCCTAAAGGGTTGAATTTTTATAAAAACATTGTTATAATATATCTAGAGGACATACAAAATTCTGATTGTGAAATTTCCCCTGAAAAGTCTCTAATATTTATATTGAATTTGTCTGCTTAAAACAATTAGGTGGATAAATTCAAGCCATTACGAGGTATGATTTATGAACAATTGTGTGAAAAATAGCAATGACAAAAAACTATTTACCAAAACTCTGTCAATAGCGGCTTTAGCCGGACTAACATTTTTTGGTGTAAGTGCAAATGCACAAGGGGTAAATGTTGACGATAATTCTCCTTTAGCCTTTGAAGAAGGCCAAATCACAGGTGCCGCTGCGGATTTAGCGACGGTTGTCAGACAAAACGGAGACAGAGAATACAATTTTGACTCTGCAACCGATGTATACACTGCAACAGGTACTTTTGGCAATATGGGTTCAGGCAAATTAACAATAAATGGCGTTGTTGATGAAAACGGCAACAAATCTACCATAGACATGAATGGCAATTATGCAATAAATAGAAGCGGAAATATTGAACTTAATAATATTGTATTTAAAAATGCGGGTAATCGTTCTGAAGGAGTTTTTTCCAAACCGGGTGGCAGTGGCTCGGATATAACTTTAACAAATGTAGATTTTATAAATAATGTTGCCCATAGTACTTGGGAAAACATCAACGGAGCTATTTTCGGAGCTTTTGAGGGCAGAATAAGAATACATAAAATAGAGGGCGGGTTATTTAAGCAAAATGGCGCGGTACACACCGGAACAAATGGGGCAGGAGCGTATGGCGGGGCATTATGTTTATGGAATCCAAATGATTATATAAAAGACATAAATGCGGATTTTATTGAAAACTATACAAAAGCTGTGTCAGCAAGCGCTGACGGAGGAGCAATATATAACATCGGTAAAATAAGTGATATCAATGGGAATTTTAATGATAATTATGTTCAAAGTTCAAGAACTTTTGCGTTGGGCGGGGCTATTTACAATGGTGATACGATTAGTAATATTACAGCTAATTTTAAAAACAATCATACGGAATCATCAGGCACTTGGGCACAGGGAGGCGCAATATATAATACAGGAACAATAAATAGTATCCGCGGGGATTTTGTAAATAACTATGCACAAAGTACAGGGGTGAATGCATCTGCAAGTGGTTTTGGCGGAGCTATTGAAAATAGAGGTCCAATAGATAAAATTCAAGGGAACTTCAAAAATAACTATGCTCATTCTAAAACCTATGTTGCATTCGGCGGTGCAATCGAAAACAGAGCAACTATAGGCGATATTCAAGGAAGTTTTAAAAACAACTATGCCGAAACAGAAAGTAAAGACTATTTAGCTTTAGGCGGAGCTGTATTTACTCGTGCGGATATACAATTTAGTGCGGATAAACAAACAAACGAGTTTACAGGCAACTATACAAAAGATTACCGCGGCAAAAAGAACAACGCAATTTTTGTTATGACAACCAATGAGTCAAACCCTACCATAACATTTAATGCTAAAAATAACGGTTCTTTCTTATTTAACGATTCAATAGAAGGCGGAACACTTGATGCCGATTGGAAAACTTTTGAATACAAAAATATGTACAACCTGAAACTCAAAGGTGATTCAACAGGTAAAGTTTATTTCAATAATGATGTATTGAACGCAAATATTGAACATAATGACGTAACAACATATGTTGACGGAATGAAGTATCTTAACCACGCAAAAGGGAACGGTATCAATTCATTAACAATGAATTCAGGAACCTTGAATATTGGGTCGTTTAATCTTGCACCGCTCCATTTTGAAAAATTCGCAATGAACGGCGGCACAATAAATATTGACAAAGTTGACGTAGATTTAGCAAACAAAACAATGGGAAGAATTACCGCAAATTCATACGGCGGTTCAGATAAAGGTACAATAAACGTAAAAGCTATGAATGTATTATCTGACGGCGAAAAAGAAATTACTCCCGTTCTGTTTGCGGATAAATCTTTCAAAAATACAGTAAAAAGTCCTGTAAAAGAAGCTTATACAAAACTATATCGTTATGATGTTTCTTACGATGCAAACGGAACATTCGGCGAAGACGGATATTTCGTATTCACAAGAGGCGGAGGAAGTTCAAATCCTTCTGACGGATTCAACCCTGCTGTGTTAACTGATTCAACCGCTGTACAAGCAGGCGGACAAACCGCTATGAATCAGGTTATTAAGTTTGCTTTTGAACATGCGGATGTATTCTCACAATTACCTTCAGCTGACAGATTTGCTAAAATAAATTCTAACAAATATGCAATTGCATCTACAGATTACAATTCTAATTTAAAATACAACGGCGATTTAAATAACCAAGGCGTATGGGTAAAACCGTATTCTACTTTTGAAAATATTAAACTCAAAAACGGACCGAAAGTTAATACAATAAACTACGGTACCTTAATCGGATTTGATTCGGATTTCCATAAACTAAAACACGGATGGGCTAATGTCGGAACTGCATACATTGGATACAGCGGTTCGCAAATGGATTACAAAGGCGTTGATGCGTCTATGAATTCCGGATTAATCGGCTTAACGGAAACCTTCTACAAAGGTAACTTCTGGACTGCTTTAACTGCAACAGCAGGCGCAGGTGTTGCGGAAGCTCATACCATGTACGGTAAAGACGACATTACCATGCTTATGGCAGGGATAGGGTCTAAAACAGGATACAACTTGGAATTTAAAGAAGGTAAATTCATAGTTCAACCGAGATTATTTATGAGTTATTCATTTGTAAATTCTTTTGACTATACAA
>DESZ01000001.1:0-1640 GCA_002361485.1 Cyanobacteria bacterium UBA3301
CCTATTACAAGAAATAATACCGTATTAAATTTTGTTGTATTTTCCGGAATGAATCTTGAAACAACAAACATTATCCCAACGTATAGAAACAAGCATAATATCAGACCAAATCCCGTAAAAACAAGCACTTTTCACCTCTTAAACTCTTGAAAAAACTTCTACATCCACATCATCAAACGTATTTGTATTGAAGTATGCGCAAGAAGCAACCATAGAGGCATTATCCGTACAATATTTCATAATTGGTGCGTTTACTCTGTACCCGTCTTTTTCAAATTCGAATATTTTTTTGCGAATTTCAGAGTTTGCAGCGACTCCGCCAGCTATTACAACCTGTTTATATCCACGTTCCTGAAGCGCTTTTTTTAATTTTTTAGCTAAAGTTTTAGAAACACACTCCTGAAAACTTGCACAAACATCGTTTATTTGAGTTTCTGTTAATTCATCTGTTCCGTTTTCTTCTTTTAATTTTTTGACTAGTCTTAAAACGGCCGTTTTTAAACCGCTGAAGCTAAAATTGTATCCGTCAACGCGCGATATCGGGAGTTCGTAAGCATCCGGATTTCCGATTTGTGCTAATTTATCCAGCTTTGGGCCGCCCGGGTACGGCAAACCTATTAACCTTGCGACTTTATCATAAGCTTCTCCGACGGCATCATCAATAGTTTCACCTAAAATTGTTTGTTTTGAATAAGATTCGACATCAATAATTTGAGTATGCCCTCCACTGATAAGCAGCGCCATGAACGGCGGTTTGATATCCGTATCGATATAATTAGCGCAAAGGTGAGCGTTCAGGTGATTAACGCCGATAAACGGTTTGTCCTGCACTAACGCAAGAGTTTTAGCAGCATTTAACCCGACTAACAAACACCCTACAAGCCCCGGTCCGACAGTTCCTGCAAAAGCGGTAATATCTTCAGGCTTTAATCCTGATTGTTCAAAAGCTTCTTCTACCACGATATTTATAGCTTCCATGTGTTCTCGCGCAGCGATTTCTGGAATAACGCCACCGAATTTCTCGTGGGTTTTTATTTGAGATGCAACAACATTTGCGATGACCTCACGACCGTTTTTTACAATTGCGCAAGCTGTTTCATCACAGCTTGATTCAATCGCCATAATATAATTGTCATATCCCGACTCAGGACCTATTTGAACTTTTTTCCCGCTGAATAAACATTCTTTTTCCATAATTAAATATTACTACAAATATTTATACAAAGAAAAATTTTTTAAAATCGGAGAAGAAGGGATTCTGCCAAGCCGTTAGCGAGCATAGGAAATGCGAGACTTACGGATTGGTATGCATAGCTAACCCACAAATTCCGACTTCGAGAGGAATTTGTCGGTGAGAAGAACTCTTCTCCGACAAATAACCTCTAAAATTATTCAACACAATTCAAAAAAAATCGGAGAAGAAGGGATTCTGCCAAGCCGTTGGCGAGCATAGGAAATGCGAGACTTACGGATTGGTATGCATAGCTAACCCACAAATTCCGACTTCGAGAGGAATTTGTCGGTGAGAAGAACTCTTCTCCGTGTCAATAAAATCAGACAAAACATGCAAAAAATAGAAAAATCGGAGAAGAAGGGATTCTGCCAAGCCGTTGGTGAGCATAGGAAATGCGAGACTTACG
>DESZ01000001.1:1798-82691 GCA_002361485.1 Cyanobacteria bacterium UBA3301
AAAAAAATCGGAGAAGAAGGGATTCGAACCCTTGGTGGAGTCGCCCCCACAACGACTTTCGAGATCGTCACCTTAAACCACTCGGACACTTCTCCAATTTATATTCTATTTTTCGATAATCAGGTTATCCAAAAGTTGGATATCAATTTTGTCACCTGCTTTTGCTTTATAGTAAAGCCCAGGTGTGAGTAATCCCGCCGATGCGCCTAAAGCAAAACCTATCGGCATACCTATTGCAAAACCGCCGATTATTACAGAACCCGCGGCAATACCGATTCCGCAGCCTGCACCTGTACCGACAGCCATACCGCCTAAAGTTGAACCTAAACCTTTACCTAAAGCGTTTAGCTTGCCCCTCGATAAAAAGTCTTTATTTCTAAACAATTTTGCCTTTATGCATTTTTGTGTTCCATCAGGCAATTCAATATATTTAAAATCTAAATATACCTTACCGCTGCGGTTAAATGATTTTGGTCTTTCTATATCACAAATTTCCGCAACAAATTTCGTTGATATAGGTAAAACCTCTGTTCCTTCTTGGGTGCGCAAACACTCGTTAAGAATAAATACAATTTTGTCGCCGATATTTGCACATTTACTGTTAAATGATTCGGCAAACGCCACTTGTAACGTATTATACGGCAGAATTACCGTTTCATATTCGGAAGAATTTACAATATTTGTCGGAGTTTTCTTTGCTAATTTTTTAGGTAATAGCATGTGCTCCACACTGACACAATCACAGTCATCTTCCGCCATAACCGTTTGTATTGGTGTGCTGATACATAAAATTAACCCGCATAATAAAATTGAAATTAATTTTTTCACAATTTTCGCTCCATGTTTTATCAAATTAGGAAAACACTTGACAAAGCCCAACCTTGTTCGGGGTTCTCATCCCGTTTTCTCTATTCTGTTTTCAAATTCAGAGAGAACCAAGTTTTAAACAACCTCGGGCATTTTGAATTTTGCTTTCTCTCGGACAAGCAATTTGCTTCACTTTGTTGGCGCAAATTTTTGTCCTCACATTATCGAGTTTCGTTCGCTTCGCTCAACTCCACTCTACGCAAAATTCACTCGAACCTCCCAGACAAGGCTATTCGCCTTGTTCGGGGTTCTCATCCCGTTTTCTCTATTCTGTTTTCAAATTCAGAGAGGAGGGGATTGTCTTGCTGCGCCTCGCGTTAGACGGCTTCCGCGTCGGCTCATTTGTCCGGCCGACCGCTTGGCGATTTCGCCGACGGCTTCAGCCTTTGCTCGGCTTGCGCTCGAACCTCCCAGACAAGGCTATTCGCCTTGTTCGGGGTTCTCATCCCGTTTTCTCTATTCTGTTTTCAAATTCAGAGAGGAGGGGATTCGAACCCCTGGTGAAGTTACCCTCACACAACCTTTCCAAGATTGCACCTTAAGCCACTCGGACACCTCTCTATCTGTATGTATTATCACCGAAACCCATAAAATCGTCAAGTGCCAAACTCCTAAATTTATGCTAACATATACTTATGATTTTACGTGTGAATAAAAATTTTAATACTCTTAAAGGTATCGTTACTATTCCTGCGGATAAATCTGTTTCCCATCGCGCAGTTATTTTTTCTTCATTAGCGCAAGGCAAATCAATTATTAAAAATTTTTCCGATGGCGCTGACCCGCACTCCAGTTTAGAAATTTGCAAACAACTCGGTGCAGATATAAATATTGACTCCTCAACCATAACAATAGTTTCCGACGGAAAATTAAAAGCAACTTCACAACCGTTATTTTGCGGAAATTCCGGAACTACAATGAGGCTTATGGCAGGAATTTTATCAGGACAAAATTTTGACTCCACACTTACAGGCGATGAAAGTTTATCTAAACGCCCGATGAAACGTATTATTGAACCGCTTTCACAAATGGGCGCAAAAATTATATCAAATGATTTTCGCGCACCGTTAGAGATTAAAAATAGTAATCTTAAAGCTATAACCTACGATTTGCCAATAGCTTCCGCCCAAGTAAAGTCATGCGTACTCCTTGCAGGGTTATTCTCTGACGGAACAACAACAGTAAACGAAATTTGCCCCTCAAGAAATCATACCGAAATCATGTTAAAACACATGGGTGCAAACATTAATTACTCAAATAATCAAATTTCAATATCCAAATCAAATCTTTCACCGCTCAATATAGAAATAATCGGGGATATATCTTCTGCCGCATATTTTATTGCAGCAGGCTTGCTCGTACCAAATTCCGAAATAATCTTAAAAAATGTCGGCTTAAACCCGACTCGCGCAGGAATACTTGATGTTGCACAAAAAATGGGCGCAAACATAGAAATTCTTGATAAAAAAGAAATATGCTCCGAACCTGTCGGAGATTTAAAAATCATATATACTCCAAACCTACAAGGCTGCGAAATTTCGGGAGAACTGATACCAAAACTTATAGATGAAATCCCGATTATCGCCGTATTAGCAACCCAAGCGCAAGGACAAACCGTTATAAAAGATGCACAGGATTTGCGCAACAAAGAATCTGACAGAATAAAAACAACCGTTACTGAATTGAAAAAACTCGGTGCGCAGATTGAAGAAACTCAAGACGGAATGATTATTCAAGGGAAAACCAAACTTGCAGGCGGAATTTGCACAGACTCATACAAAGACCACCGGCTTGCGATGAGCTTATATATTGCAGGTTTGATTACGGATAAAGAAATATCCGTCAACGATTTTGAATGGGTTAATATTTCTTTCCCGACTTTTGAAAAATTGATAACCGAATTATATTTTCAATAAAACTTTCAATGTATCTTTTTCTTTGTTCTTTTCAAAAGCTTCTATTGCATTGTCTATTTCATAGGTTGCGGATATCAACGGAGTCAAATCTATTTTGCCTGACTCTAAAAGTCTTAACGCAGGAGGAAATTGACCGCATCGAGAACCTAGAACCGTAATTTCATCTATAACAATAGGCGCAAGATTTAGTTCTTTACCCGTTGCAACAGTGCTTTTCAAAACAAGAGTTCCTCTCGGTTTAGTCAAAGCTAAAGATGTTTCAAATCCGTTTACACTGCCTGTTGCTTCAACTACAACATCATAGATTTTTTCTATTTTAAAATCATTTAATAATGCCGTTTTTACCCCTTGGGCACGAGCAATATCAAGTTTGTTTTGATGCTTACCTACCAAAGTAACATTAAGATTCTGTGCATTTAGCGCAATCGCAGTTATTAAACCTAATTTCCCGTCCCCCAAAACAACTACTTTGTCCATTGGTTTGATGTGAAGCTGTTCATTGATTTCCAAAGCTGCCGCTAAAGGTTCTGTAAATACCGCTTGCTCATCGGCAACATTATCGGGTACTTCAAACAAAACTTCAACAGGCATAGTAAAATACTGCGCAAAAACCCCGTCCTTATGCCATATTCCTAAAGTATGCCTATTAGGACAATGACGATAATTATGTTTAGCGCACCATTCACAATTGGGATCTTTGCATCCGTAACTTATTTCAGGAACAACTCTTTTCCCAATGAGCGGATGTTTATATATATTATTTGTACTGTTAGGAGATTCTTCGGCTTTTGCGTCATTCTGAGCGCAGCGAAGAATCTCCTGTTTGTTCGCCTCAGAATGACATTTATCTGTGTTAATATTTACATCTTCAACGATTCCGACTGCTTCATGTCCCAGAATCCCGACATAACCCATATAACCTTTTGTAATCTCGTAATCGGTATTGCAAATTCCTGCCAAAGTGACACGAACAAGTGCCTCTCCTTCTTTTGGTACAGGCTTTTTATAATCATCAACAAGTTTCAATTCTTTATCAAATACTAACGCTTTCATATTTTCTCCTTATTTGTTGCCGTCAATATCAAACGGTTAATTTACATTATATATAATATCATAGTCATAATTTTTCGTCGGCATATTATAGATAACATACTCCTTTGCTTATATTATGCAATGTCATTTCATAAAAAATTTATATAATGTGTTTATTAGACATTACTATACACATTTATGCGTTATAATCTCATTTTTATTTTTATAAACTAAAATTAGAATAATAAAATGGATATAAAAAAATCACTTGGTATAAAAATTAAAAAATTAAGGCAAAAAGAGGGACTAACACAAGAACAATTTGCCGAAAAAATTAATATAGCAACAAGAACTCTTGCAGGGCTTGAAATCGGAGAAAGTTTTATATCAGCAAATACACTTGAAAATATACTAAATTACTGTAATATTACATTTGAAGATTTCATAATTTCAAGTCATCTGCGTCGGACATCAGAATTATTAGACGATATTTATAAGTATTTAGACAAAATAAAAGACAATCGAGAAAAAGTTGAAAGTATTTATAAAGTCATTATGTCTTTGTCTGACGAATAATGAAATAAACCTGCATAAAAATATTAAATTATGTAACAAATATACATGAATTATGAAATTTATATATGCTCCTATGTTTTTACATGGATATAAGCAATGTGCTTGAAGAGATAAGAGTAAAAATGAAAGGAGATATGATTATGGCAGGCAATGTATCAGGGCTACAAGCGCAAAGAGCCGGACTTGTGGCACAATTGGAAGCCGCAAAAAAAACAGGTGATACTGCAGCGATTAAAGAAGCAAAAGTTGCTTTATTAGAATTTGAATCTTTGCAGCAAGTACCTGCAAGTCTTGAACATGCGGATGACAAGCCTTTAACACCTGAGCAACAGGCGGCTAAAGTTGCTGCGCATCAGGTTCAATTACAAGAAATTCAAGCAATGAAAACAGCAACAGCACATGCAGAAGCTTGGACTGAAGACACAGTAACAGAATTTGTAGATGAATTTGGCAGAACACACGATATTAGAATTGCAGGCCAATATGATGAAACGCCTATACCTGAGCCACAGCCGCAGGATATCGCTGAACACGATTCACAAGATGCTGCAACTTATTCTTATGCACCCCAAAAAGGTGAATCATTGGCAGATATAGTACAAGCAAAATATCCTAACACCGATATTAAAAAAGCATTATCTGAAATCAAAGCAGCTAACCCTGACTTGGAAAATGGTATGTTCAAAGTAGGTCAAAAAATAAATCTTCCGACATTAGCTGATGGCACTGAACCGGATTTAGATGCTCAGGTTACACCAAGAGGAAGAAGATAGCGGCAACTATAAAGCAGGTTAATAGTTAATAATAAATTATAATGTAGTGTGGGCAAAGCATTGAGCATGCCCATACTACTTTTTTTATTTATTTAATAATTCTATATTTTTCACTAATTTATTTAAAATGTTTTCTGTTTTGTCTTTGTCTAATAAAATGTTTTGAACTGCATTATTTACAAGATTATTTATCTCTTTTTGATTTTTTTGAGTTTTAAAGGTCGGATACAATTTATTCAATTGGCTTGCGCTTATCACACGCGCTTTCCCGATTAAATCTCCGTTTTGATATTTTTTATAAAAATCATCTTGTAAAGTACTTTCATTTACTGCCAGAACATTTGTCAATTTTGCAAGTTCAAGCTGGTTTTTATCATTCGTTAAAAAGAGCGCAAATTTCAGTGCCTGTTTTTTATGTTTTGCCCTTAACGGAATAACAAAATTCATTAAAGAAAAATCATTTTGTCCTAAATCACCTTTTATTTGCGGCGCGACATCTGTTTTTGAATAAATTTCAGGCGCGTTTTCTTTAATCATATTCAAAAAATTAGCACCCGCACCAAGCAACGCAATATTGCCTGACATATATTTTTCCAAAGCTTCTTGCAAAGTCATTGTAACAGTTTCTTTCGGAATTAAATCGTTTGCGTATAAATTCTTAAACAATTCAAAAACGTATTTGCGTTTTTCTTCAGGATATTTATTCAAGATTTTTAGCATAGTATCGTTTTCCGTTATATTAGGAAGCGTGATATAAGCACCGTTTTTACGGATTTGAGGTGCATAATCTGCCATTTGCTCATAAGTTTTCGGCACATTTACCAATAAACTCTTGTTATAAATAGTTATGGCACTTGTTGCATACCAAGGTATTGAATAAATTTTTCCGTTTGTTTCAAGTGATTTTAAAATCTCTTTATTAAATTGAGCTAAATCTTCTTTTTTAATTTCTTCTAATGCGCCTTTATGAGCAAGCGTAGCACTAAAATCAGGGTTTAAATTAACCAAATCAGGCGGATTGTCACTCAATACAGATGCAAGAGTCCGCTTTTCCCCTTCTGAAAACGGAACATCGACCCATTTTATTTTTATATCGGAATTTTCTTTTTCAAAATCTTTTATAACACCGTTTATGTACGGCGCAAAATCACTCATCTGCAAAGTCCAAAAAACAACTTCATTATTTGTGCTTGGCTTTTTGAATACGAAAAATATTCCTGTAACCATCAAAAACGTTGTAATAATTATAATTAATAAATTTTTACTCATAACACCTCAATCGTCATTGCGAGGGGCAAAAATTACGAAGATTCAATGCTATCCTCAAAATGACATAAATTTTCCATAATTCACATTAATTGTCATGCTGAATTTATTTCAGCATCTTATATATTTTGCATAACACACAATATATCAGATCCTGAAACAAGTTCAGGATGACATTTGTGTTTTGATGTGCTACCATTATACTATGAATAATCTGTTTACGGAACTCGAAAACCAAAATAAGCAAATCCCGTTGGCTGAAATTCTTCGTCCAAAAACTATTGAAGATTTTTTAGGTCAAAGTAATGTAATTTCGGAAAGAAGTCCGTTATTAAATTTATTAAAAACAAATCGTTTGTTTTCCTTGATTTTATGGGGAACTCCGGGATGCGGAAAAACGACATTGGCAAGGCTTATTGCTACAAAAACCAATGCTGCGTTTATAGAAATTTCTGCCGTAACTTCCGGTGTAAAAGATATAAAAGATGCTGTTGAAAAGGCAAAAGAAAACCTGCGTGCAGGACAAAAAACAATTCTTTTTATAGACGAAATTCATCGTTATTCAAAAACTCAACAAGATGCACTATTACCGCACCTTGAAAACGGAACATTATTTTTAATCGGTTCGACAACTGAAAATCCGTCATTTCAAGTTGTCCCGGCACTATTATCAAGAGTTCAGGTCATAAGATTGAACTCTATTGATGATAAGAGTATGGCATCTATTATAAAGAAAGGGTTTCAATATTTGGCAACAAACTATTCTCAAATGGATTGTGAAAGCGGAGTATTGGATTTTATAATAAATTTAGCCAGAGGGGATGCGCGATATGCGCTGAATATAGTTGAAAACGCATATTTTGCAAGTGATTTGAAAGATAATAAACGATATTTAACGGTTAAAATTATAGAAGAAATTTGTCAGCAAAGAAACACAAGATATTCGGAACAGGAGCATTATGATTGTGCTTCTGCTTTTCAAAAGAGTTTAAGAGGAAGTGACCCTGATGCGGCGATTTATTATTTGGCAAAAATGTTAAAAGCCGGAGAGGATCCAAGATTTATTGCAAGGCGTTTAATTGTTTGCGCGGCAGAAGATGTCGGATTAGCAGATCCGAATGCGTTTAATATCGCGGTAAACTCTTACAAAGCGGTTGAACTTATAGGTATGCCTGAAGGTCGAATACCTTTAGCAAATGCGGTTATTTATGTTGCAAGGGCGCCAAAATCTAATGAAGCAGCTTGTGCTGTTGATATGGCTATGTCTGATATTGAATCAGGTAAAGATTACCCTCCGCCAATGCATCTGCGCGACAGTCATTATAAAGATGCTAAAAAATACGGCTTTGGAGTCGGATATGTTTATACTCATTCTGCGCCTGATGTTGAGCAGCAGTTTATGCCTGATGAGTTGGTAGGAACTAAGTATACAAGGGAATAAATATTAACAAAATACCACTATCGATATAAGTAATCAGGGGAATATAAGGTTATTAAATTATAGGTAAATAAGGGAATAGCAAAAACAGTATGTAAAGGGTTAAATGTAGATAATCTTTTTCATACTTCCAGCTATTCTTAATTCCAATGAGGACATTACGTCCTCTTTTTTTTGCGAATTTTGCGTTAGAGTGGAGTCACTCCTGAATAGGAGTGCGGAACTCGTCAGTTGCAAGGGCAAAACGAATGGCAGCAGAGCGAAATGAGTACTTGCCCGCTGCTCAGCAAAATTCAAGACAGTAGCCCGAGCAGAGCCACGAAGCGAAGCAAAGAGACCGACAATTATGTCGGTAATGGATATTCCGACTAATTGGAGGCGGTGGCATTTATTGCGAGGGCATAGAATTTTGCGTTAGAGTGGAGTCACTCTTGAATAGGAGTGCGGAACTCGTCAGTTGCAAGGGCAAAACGAATGGCAGCAGAGCGAAATGAGTACTTGCCCGCTGCTCAGCAAAATTCAAGACAGTAGCCCGAGCAGAGCCACGAAGCGAAGCAAAGAGACCGACAATTATGTCGGTAATGGATATTCCGACTAATTGGAGACGGTGGCATTTATTGCGAGGGCATAGGATTTTGCGCAAGAATCACATCGAGCAAAAGCGAGCGGAATTCGTAAAATTGAGAGTATTAGAGCTTTATAAAAAAACAGGTTGAACATGTATTGTTCAACCTGTTTTTTATTATTTATTATTTTACTTGATTTTGTTTGTATTTTTCTATCAAATTGGAAGGTCCTGCAGCTTCAATCTTTGTATCAGTACCTGCCATTACAGGGGCTTTTTCCACTTTTGAAGCTTCAGAAGCGTTAGCTTCTTCTTTTTTGCCCATCCAATTTTCTACTTTCTTTGCAAACGGAGTTGCAATTAACGGAACAATTACACGTTTACCTATAATAGTAGCTGCCGCAATATCTGCAACAAATTTGAATAAATCTAAACCTGATTTTTCAACTTTGTTGAATACTTTTTCAAGCTTCATATACTTAGCAAAGCCTTTACCTGTTTTCGCAGCTTTCATCTGCAATCTTGCAATAGTTTGGTTTTTAGCAACTTCGTTAAATGATTTTGCAAATATTTTCTTAAATATCGGACCTGAGAATTTTCTCATCGCAAAGAACATTGCAATTTGAGCTAAAATCATCAATCCGCCGTTTGTTAAGTCTAATGCTGCAACGAATTTACGTTTTTCATCAGGGATTTTTTTGTTATTTAAACTCTGAGTAACATACATTGCACATCCGATACCGTCTTTTAAGATAATTGATGCAACTGTTGCGCCTGCAAGAACGCTTTCAGGATTTTTGTTCCAAGCATTGCCTAAAGCTTTTAGAGGTCTTGTTTTAGATAAATAACCCATACCTTGTGCAATTTTATCAATACCGCCCATTATTTATCACCTCCAACCTTTTGTGCTTGCGCAACCTGTTGTTGTTGAGCCTCAGCAGAATTTTTCTTTACACCTGCCAATTTAGGGAAGAACAATTCCATAAATCTCGGATATACCCAGTTCAATGCGGTACAGGTGATTGGCAATGTAATGAACACACCTACTAATATCTTAGAAACCTGATTCCAGCTCTTGTAATGATTTTTTACAAGGTCTTTATAACCTTTTGCTATATCTTCATACATTTTATTCTTCAAAGATTTTGTATCTTCACCGAATGTATCGGTATTTTTGAAAACAGCTTCGATTATAGTGCCGTCAAAATCTTTTATAATTTCTCTTATCGGGTTGCCTGGATTTTTAAAGTTACAAAGTTCTGCAACCTTGCTGATTGTCGAGCCAATAGTTTCTTCCGTAGCCTTTGAAGCATCTTTTATTTTGCAGCCTTCAAGAAGTTCTTTTATTGAAGATAATACGCTGTTTCTCTTTGTCAAAACTCTGTGATATGTAGGACGAGAGTATGCACCGCCTTCTTTTTCACACATTCTTTTTATATAATCGATACGATCTAAAGTTCTTTGTACTTTATATGCTCTTAAATCGTCCGGTTCGGTCAATATTTCTTGTAATATACCTTGTATTTTAGGATTTTTTTCATTCTTCAGGGCATCTTCTAGCATTTTTGTTGTTTTGACGTACAATTCTTTAAGTTTTATCGGGTCATCCGTTGCTTTTATTTCATTCCAAGGATTTGCCGCAAACATTTTTCTGATTTTACCTTCTTCTCTGATAAATAAATCAGCTTTATCTAAATATTCATTTATTTGTTTTTCAGTTTTTATAAGCTTTGAAGCATCCTTTTTGTATTCATTGATTTGCTTATTAACAAGGTCTGCAACTGTTTCAGAGCCGAGTTCCCTTTTTCCGAGGTTAACAACTCCGTCAGCCGTAACCTCACCGCCAACATATATTTTATTATCACGCTTAAAGGCGTCTGTTATATCTTTTAATTGTTGATTTTTTATTGCTTCAACTTTATCATTAACAAGCATGTCATATTGAGTACGAAGTCCGACTTTTTCTCCGTCCACTTCAACTTTTTTACTCAGTAAAGATTTCAACAAAGACGGTTTTTTAATTCCCTGTTCTTTTAAATCTCTTACGACATTATCTTTTATATAAGTTTCAGTATTCAAATAAGATTGGTCGAGATTTTCTCTGAAGTTTGCAGCTCTTTTCGGGTTGTTAAATATTGCATCCAAGAATTTGTCTATGTATTTCTGTACGCTTGCTTGGAATAAGATTGCCAGCGCAGCAGAAATCGGCTGCCTCATACCTGTATATTTTTTAGTATTTTTCAAATCTTCTTTTTCTTCCGGCGTAGCATCCTTCTTTGCTCTTACAAACGGATTGAATGCGATAAATATCGGAGCAACCGCACCTGTTCCCAATGCGGTCAATAAAATACCGCCAATTTCACCTTTTAGCCACTCAAACTTTTTCATCATCAACATAGATTTTTTGTTGTGAAGCATATTCATGACATCTTTTTCACTTTGGGAAATACCTGTAAAACTTTGTGCGGCATGGTTGTATTTAACCCTGCGACCAACCTTTATCTGCGGATTTATATTTTGTTTTACTTCTTCTACTTTCATAACTACCTATACACCTTCCATTAATATAGAGTCCGGAATAAGAAAAAAATTGCTATTTTTTTATTGAATATTACAAAATGTTAAGGGGAAAATTCAAAATATAAAATAGGATGTATAAGTCATTAAATGACTTACACATCCAATATATTCATCTATTGAGCAGAAACGACAATTTTCATTTTACTACTTATTTTCCTTGTAAAAATCATTCAAAATTCCGTTTAATTTATCCATATCGCCGAAATCGCGATTTTGTAATTTTTCACGAGTGTCTTCTTTTGTATTAACAAGAAAGACCGTCGGAAATGCTGAAATTTCATACTTTTTCACAACATCTGCATATTGTTCATCTTCAACATTAATTTTTACAAAATTAAAATTACGCTTATGTGCTTTATACAATTTTTCATATATTGGCATAAATCTTACGCAAAAACCGCACCAATCAGCATAAAATAATATTAACATTGGTTTTTTGGATTCAATAGCTTTTTTATAATCCATGCCTATTTTATACTCAGACGGTTTTTTAGTCGGATTATCAGCAGACGGTCTTGCCGGTCTTTCTGCCGCCGGAGCAGAAGGAGCTTCGCCGGATAACACTTGATTTAACTTATATGTTTGAAATGCACTAAATGTTGTTGCTATAGCAATTAATGCCAGCAAAACAACTACCAATGCATGTTTTTTATCCATGTTTTCATAAACTTCCCTAATATCCATTTTGCCCTCCTTAAAATTTAATAAAAATATTGGTTTGAATATACTATCAGGATACACCGAAAATAAATTACAGTTGGATTTTTTAAAATTCACATTTACATTTCTTAACAAAGACTTTAAAAAATATATATTATAGTATATACTAAATATATATACCAGATTCGTGTTTATTACCCCATTCATGCGGTGTCAGAGCCGCAAAATCTGTGCTGCAATAAATAAGAGGAGTTTTATTTATGTTTAGAGAAGAAAAAATTGTGCAAATGAAGAAGGCTTACAACGGTCCGGAAAGAAGAAGCGAACCAAGAGAAGACAATGTTTTGAATGCTTACATCAGAGAAATTCAAAACTACCCGCAATTAACTCTTGAAGAAGAAAGAGAGCTTGCAAAAAGAATTTCCCAAGGTGATGCGGAAGCAAAAACTAAACTTATTCAGGCCAATCTAAAACTTGTAATCACGATTGCAAGAAAAACAATTCACATGTCGGGTTTGCCCTTTGTTGATTTAATTCAGGAAGGTAATTTAGGGTTGATGGTAGCTATTGAAAAATTTGACTATAAACTCGGCTACAAATTTTCAACTTATGCGGGATGGTGGATAAAACAGGCAATGTTTAAAGCTATTTCAGAGCAATCTCATTGTATGAAAATTCCTGTGTATATACAAGAAACATTATCTAAATATTCAAAGTTAAAATCTCAGATGGAACAAAATTCAAATAACAATGTAAAACTTGAAGAAGTAGCTAAAAAAATGAATGTCGCCCCTGACAAAATCGAAACATTTTTATCAGCATACACAAAAACCATTTCAATAGAAAACGGCATAGAAAAAAATGACGGCAAAGAACTTAATGTTGCAGATATACTTGCCGATGAAAAAACTTTGGTCTCTGAAAATATCGAATATCAATCATTAAAAAATGATATTGAAAATGTAATATCTACCCTTAAAGACAGAGAACGTGAAGTAGTAAAAATGCGCTACGGTCTTGATGATTCTGACAGGTACACCCTTGAAGAAATCGGCAACATCTATGGGGTTACAAAAGAATGTATCCGCCAAACGGAATTGAGAGCATTGAAAAAACTTAAAGAAGTCGGAGCAGGTCTTTTGGAATGCTATATTTATTAGTCAATTAAATAGTTTAATGGTTGAATAGCTGTTTAGATTTTTGTACATTGTTTAGTGCACAAAATTGGCCTAAGAATCTATACAAACTATTCAACCTCAAAACCATAATATTAACAATTTGCTAAAAAAACTTAATCTAATATAATTAATGAAAAGGGGAGAGTGTAGGAAATGAATTTAGAAAATATAAGAAAAACTGATCCGCAAATAGCGGAAGCAATAGATGCAGAATTAAAAAGACAACAAAACACAATAGAACTTATTGCAAGTGAAAACTGTACATCATTAGCAGTTATGGAAGCTTGCGGAAGCGTATTAACAAATAAATATGCGGAAGGTAAACCGCACAAACGCTATTACAACGGTTGCGAAGAAATCGATAAAGTTGAAGAACTTGCTCAAAAACGTGCGTGTGAACTTTTTAAAATGGATCATGCAAATGTTCAGCCTCATTCAGGTGCACAAGCAAATATGGCAGTATTTATGGCGACGATGAAACCGGGGGATAAAGTTTTATCAATGGATTTATCAAACGGCGGTCATCTGTCACATGGTTCACCTGTCAATTTTTCAGGGTTATATTTTGACGTAAAATCATACGGGATAAATGAATACGGAGAAATTGATTACGAGGATGTTCGTCAAAAAGCTATTGAACACAAACCTAAATTGATTATTTGCGGTGCTAGTAATTATTCAAAAATAATCGATTTTAAAAAGTTTAGAGAAATTGCGGATGAAGTCGGAGCATTATTATTAGCCGATATCGCGCATATTGCGGGGCTTGTTGCTGCAGGGTTACATCCTTCACCTGCAGGTTATGCGCAATTTGTTACTACAACAACTCATAAATCCTTAAGAGGGCCGCGCGGCGGAATAATCATGTGTGACGAACAATACGCAGCAGCAATCGATAAAGCAGTTTTTCCGGGGATGCAAGGCGGTCCATTAGAACATATTATTGCAGGCAAAGCTGTTGCTCTTTTAGAAGCTTCAAAGCCTGAGTTTAAAGAATATGCCTCACAAATTATAAAAAATGCAAAAGCTCTTGCGCAAGGTTTACTGGACGAAGGGCTTGATATTGTCGGAGGCATGACCGAAAATCATTTAATGACTTTGGACTTACGAAAAACGGGGAAAACAGGGAAAGACATGGCAAACGTACTCGAAAGAGTCGGGATTACCGCCAACAAAAATACCGTTCCGAATGACCCTCAAAGTCCGTTTGTAACTTCAGGTATCAGATTAGGTACTCCTGCAGTTACTACAAGAGGATTTATGGAAGAAGATATGACTGAAGTTGCAAAAATTATTGCATCTGCAATATTTTCGTCAGATAATGAAGTTGCATTGGATAACCTTCGTGCAAGAAGCATGAAACTGTGCGAAAAACATCCTCTGTACAGCTAAAGGTAATTCAACCGAAAAGGAGAGTAAGACCATTATTATAAAATTGTCACAAGCTCATATAATAGGTACAGTTATGGCGTACATTTTTGGTGTATTCCTTGTTCCTATGGTAATAAGTTTTTCCAAAAAAGAAGGACTTGTGGACTTACCTAATGCAAGAAAAATTCACACCAAACCTATTTCACGAATAGGCGGAGTCGCAATTTGGGGAAGCGTTATGCTGACTTTCCTGTGTTTGGTTGCATTAAGCTACTATCCGCACGGAAAACTTTTGTCAGGAATCCTTTTGGGTGGAACTTTAATGTTTTTACTTGGTTTGATTGATGATATATACGGGCTTGGCGCGAAATTTAAATTATTTATGCAATTATCAATAGCAACGGTAGCATATCTTTTAGGCGTACAAATTGACAGCGTTCCGTTTTTTGGCGGAATGGATTTGGGAATATGGTCTTATCCTATAACATTATTATGGATTGTCGGTATTTCAAATGCATTCAACTTTATTGACGGTGTTGACGGACTTGCAGGCTCGGTTGTAACGGTTAACTCGATAACTTTAGCAATTTTAGCGGTTACATTATCTCCGTCAAGCCCAATAAGCGCTTTAATCGGCTGTATTTTAGCCGGTTCAATGCTTGCATTTTTGACATTTAATTTCAACCCTGCAAAAATATTTATGGGTGACAGCGGAGCATTATTTTCGGGATTTTTATTGGCTGCAGTTTCAATAACAGGAGTTATGAAAGTCGCGACAATATCTATTTTGTTACCGTTTGTTGTTTTGGCGGTACCTATTATTGATATTACTTATTCATCATTAAGAAGAATTTTTAAAGGACAATCTCCGTTTGTAGCAGACGCGGAACATATTCATCATAAACTTTTACATGCAGGTTTTTCACAGAAAAAAACCGTTGTCATTTTAACATCCGCAGCTATTATCGCAGGCGGATTGGCATGCCTTTGTGCAAGCTATAATGCTATAAAATATGATTTAATTTTGACACTTGCCTTGGTAGGAATTATGCTATTATTGAATTTCGGCAGGGTGTTGACAAAAAAATAGACTTGAGTTATAATGTCAAAAAATGAGAATTTGATTACTCAGTTTTGTTCGTATTGAATAAAATATTTAAGTGCAAATTCACATCAGAAAGGTTACAACTAGGCTTACAGCTTAATTGTATGAGTAAGAGTTAAACCGGATAAAGGAATATTGTAACAATGAAGGTTAACGCAGTAGAAAATAATCATAGACACAGTTGTTTGTATCCGATGGCACAAGGTGCAGCCATTGGTGCTGTTGCAGGTGTCGGCGTACAATTTTTTCAACCGGTCACTGACGCTGAAAAAAGTTCCCCGGAATATTTAAGAGAAATGAGCCGAATCGAAAGAGAAAAGAAAACTTACAATCTTGAAACACAGGCTTTTCTTGATAAGATTAACAAAAATAGCAAAAAAACACTTGCCGAAGATGTTTTTGTAAAAATGTACGACGGAATGAAAGAAGGAGAAGAAGTTGGAACAAAACGTATTCTCAAAGCTTTTCGTACGATACAGGAACAAAAACCCGAAGAATTGTCTGCATTGAAAAGACTTTTCTCGGAATCAAAAAACGAAGCCGAAATAGTAGCAAGAAAATACGTTGGTCTATATAATCACTTAACAAAAGTGATTAGACCAACAAGGTATTTTGTTGCAGCAGGTGCTGTTGTCGGAGCATTTATTGCTTTGATTAAAGACGTTCTCCACACAGAAGTCAAGCACCAAGCATAAATTTAGAAATTAGTAATTAGTAATTGATATTATGACAGGTTTAAAATAAAACCTGCCTTTTTATTATGCCAAATTATATTACATTTCCATTAAATAAAACCCTCTCCCGTAAAATCAGGCTTTCGTTTTTTCAAAACTCAAACTGATTTTCCTCCCTCCCCCAAGGGAGGGGAAATTAAAAAGCCGAAACAATTTTCCATTTTCCACTTTCAATTTTCAATTTAATAAAATGCCTGCCCTCCTGCCCTGTTGCTCTTCTGCCCTCCAAACTTTTATAGACAATATTCCCTCTTGCAAAAAGCTGCAACATGATTTAGCATAAAGAAAAGAGGATTTGGAATTATGGATAATAAAATTTTGAGAAAACGCACTATTTCAGTCATTATAATCACCTTAGCAATGATGATAGCTGAAATATACTTTGGCATAATAACCAATTCAATGGCATTAACAGCAGACGGGTTTCATATGGGAACACATGCTGTTGCGTTTATAATAACTTTAATAGTTTGTATTGTTGCAATAAAGCACGAAGATAAAACACAAAAATTGAATGCTCTCGGCGGATACACAAGCTCTATTTTATTGGGTTTTACGGCGTTGGGAATTATTTGGGAGTCTGTTGAAAGGTTTATTAATCCCTTATCAATCTCTTTTAGCGACGCTATTTTGGTTGCAGTAATAGGTTTGGTGGTAAATCTGTTGTGTATATTAATTATGGGGGGAGATAGCCATTTGCATTTTCACAATCACGAACACACCTGCGGAATATGCTCACACGAAGCTTGCCACGAACATAAGGAACATCAGCACAACTGCCATTGCGAATCCGACCGTTGTGATTGCGAACACGAACATCATCACAGTGAAAATCTCAACTATAAAGCTGCATATTTACATATAGTTGCAGATGCAATGACATCAGTCCTGGCAATTATAGCCCTATTATTAGGAAAATATTTCGGTTGGACAATTTTAGATCCTATAATCGGCATAGTCGGCGGTTACATAATTGCGAAATGGGCTTGGGAACTGTTAGCATCATCATCAAAAATTTTACTGGATTTCAAATAAATATTAGGCTTCTTTTGTTGCCATAATAATTTTATAATACAATTCAAGTTCTTTTCGTGTTGCGGTTGCAATTATATCTACCAATTCCTGCTGTAGTGTTTTTACTGATTTCATATACCCAAAATCAAATAAATCTTTAACATTAACGCGCAAAGCTTTAGCCAATCTTTCCATATTTTCTGCTTTGGGAATCTGCCCGCCGTTTTCCAATTTACATAAATTTGTTGTTTCCATACCAATAATTTCAGCCAGTTCAGCTTGAGTAAGTTTTTGTCTTTTTCTCAAGTCTTTAATCCTTTGGCCCAGTAATTTACTCAATATTGTCATAACACATGCATTTTACACCTAATCATATACAAAAAATATATTATATTATGCCAATTACCCTTGACAAACTTGGCGCGATACGTCATAATATTAATAAAGAGTTGTTATTAATCCCCAAGTATTACCCAAAATATTGGCATAATACTTTAGGGTGAAAAAAGAAAGGATGAAAAGATTTATGAAAAAAAGATTCGGCTTTACCCTCGCGGAGGTATTGATTACGCTTGGGATTATCGGTGTAGTTGCTGCGATGACTATCCCGACATTGATGCAAAATACAAACAACGTAAGATTTGCATCTCAATTTAAAAAATCATTATCAACTGTAAATCAGGCAGGATTGATGGCAATGGCTCAATATGATGTTGATTATGGGACTATGAGTAATGTTTGTAACAATGCAGATGATAATTTAAGCAACACAAGATCTACAACAACAACCGGCTCTGGCAGAAATCAAAGAACAACAATAAATAATGAAAACCAATCAATTTGCGCTATCTTAAGAGCCAATCTTGCAGGAGCAACAGCTCACGGCAAAGCAGCAATAACAAGCAGCAACGGCACAACATACGCTTTAAATACTTTAGTTGCTTTAAATGGTGCAAAAATCGCTGATTATTTCAAATTTACAATGGCTGACGGTTCAATCGTAGCTGTTCCAAACACGGCAAGAAACTGTTCTACAACTAACGGTACAATAACGGATGATATGTTGGCTGCAGGTGGCGGATTAAATACCTGTATAGGATTTATCGATGTAAACGGCACAGCAATGCCAAACAAAGAAATAACTTGCGCAGATGGCACAGCAGCATTTAGTACTACAACTTGTACAGCAGCAAACCAAGGTTTAGGGGATATTTTCCCTATCGTATTCCACGACCAAACGGTAGAACCGGCTACAAACGCAGCAAGAGCTATTTTAACTAAAGGTAAATAATAAGATTGTTAGTCTCAGACTAAAGACTGGCAACATAACAAAGGACTTTTTAGTCGAGGTGAACCGAATCACCGAGACATACGCTTTTATTTTCGGCGGAATTAAAATTTTAATTCCGCCGATTTTTTTTATAAAATGCCTGTCCTCTTAACTTCTTGTCCTCCTGCCCTCTTTTTAACTGCCTACGCCTCTAATCTTCTACACCTCCAAGCATCTAAACTTCTAATTTCCCTTACCCAACCAACGCAATATATTACGCACTACACGCAACACAGTTAACTACATTTACCCCTACCCTTGGAAGGTTTTGAACGAACGTTCTACGTTTTTGTCTATTGCGCTCTTTATTGATTGATACTGTGTTAAAAGCGCGTTGTGTTCAGTGTCGAGTTTTGTCATATCAGCTTGGAGCTTTTTATCTTTAGCCTGTATATCACGAACCGTTTTTGCGTATTTAACTTCAGCGAGCGAAATACGTTCTTGGTCTTCAACTTGGGTAATATCGGTTGCATTGGTGTATATAATACTTGACCAATTAAGCTCATATTTATTAGATGTTTGAGTTTTTCCGACTCTCTCCATTGTCAACCATCCTTGGGAAAGCGCATTATTTAACCAATCCTTGCTGCCCATAAGATTTTTGTCTAAAACTTCAAAGTTTTCTGTGTCAGTAACCTTTTCGATATCCATTAATGACAGGATATAATCGGTTCTTGTAGTATCTTCATCGCGATCATTAACTATTTCAGGACGAAGCCTTTCAATCATTTCAGGATTGTCATAACCGTTCATACGATACCAAAGATTTGTGTACCATTGCGCCTTTTCAGGGTCGATAATAGTAAGAGTTTCATTTATCACAGATTTTGTAACTTCTTCAGTTCTTTCTTTCTGAACTGTCTTAGGCGGTTCTTTCGGATATGCATATTTAGGGTCATTCTCATCAAATACTGGAGGATTCGGAGTATAATTCGCTAAAGCTTCTTCATATTCTTCTCTTGCTGCATTGTATGCCGATTCATTGAAATCTTCTTCATATTTGTCAACTATATTATACCCTCTTAATGAAACATTCATATCTTCTTGGAATGTTTGAATCAATGGTTTCAATATTTCATTATAATAAGTTATATATTCTATTTCCTGAGTAGCAGAATCATCCGGAACCAATTCCTCTAAATTTGTAATTAAATATAACATATCTATAGTTTTTTCTCTTAAGGTTTTTTTAATAGGATTACCTGAAGGATTTGGTTTATAATTACTTATTAATCTTTTTAACAAAGCATCATTAGAAGTGTCATTTATATTTATACTTTGCATATAATAATCACTAATAAGTTTTTCCCATTCCTTAGCAGTACTTAAATCAAGCTCAGAGGAAAGATGATCATATGCCCACAATGTTTGAACAGGAGAACCGTCCTTTGGGTCATAACCGTCTCTAATAATATCAGAAACCGGCACCATATATGGAGTAAAGCTGTCACAAATTTTATTGTAATAAGCATCATATCCATTGTTTATCCAGTTACCTGTAATATCACTCTCAGAAATACTAACATTAGTACCAATAGTAGTCGTGAATGACTTTGGATAACCGATTGGATTGTTAGAAGGAGATATAGATAAGTCCAACATATGTACTAATACATGCATATAACAATTCTCTTTGGGGTTATAGCCGTCACGAAGAGCATGTCCATAACACCCTTGAGAAGCCTCTCTAAACATTTCATACAAATCTCTTGAATATTCACTTTCTTCATATTGCCAGTCAAATATATGAGTCCTAGTGGTATATTTCTCTCTTTCAGCTTCATCATCCCATACAGGCATACCCTCATCAACCCAATTTTCAACCGCTTCTCTGTCTTTTTCTTTTTGCGCGTCAATTGCAGCGCATTCTTTTTCCCACGCTTTATGCGCCTCATTTGGGGCTTCATAAGGGACTTTTACTTGTTCAATATATTTTTCCATCTCGGACACATTATCCAAGCAGTCATAACGTTTTAGGAATTCTGCAAGGGTATCTGTTTCACGGAAATTCTTTGCATCTTTATTATCCACAAGAACTTTACCCGCAGTATTAGTCAATGCATATTGATTTTTGGACGGTTGATATTCATACAATGCCGCAGGCGAAAGCGACGTTTGAACATACCCGCCGTAATTGTTATATGCAACATAAACAAATGTATTAGAATTTAGAGCATCATTATACTCTTTACGCGCATTATTGGAAATGTCAGACAGCTTTATCCTCTGGTTAGCTATCTGCTGAGATTTATATTCATTGTCTGTAATGCGAGCGGTTATTGATAATAATCTCGCCTGACTCGATGATAAACCCATAAAATTTCCTTTCGATACAATATTTATATCGGCATTTTTGGAGCAAAACTTTTGAAATTGTTACAAAAGTTTACACAAAAAATTTCGTAAAACGAAATGCGAAAAATTATCACAGAAGTTCATAAGACGAGGGGGCAAGAAAGCAGACTCTTTATTCAAATTAAAATGAGGAAATGACTTTGCAGAACGACATAAAAAAAACCACTCAACATGTTGAGTGGGTCGTTTTCTGCATCCTAATGGTCTCTTTTTAGTGTTTATTATTTAGGAGTTTATATGTTTTGGGGTTAATGAACTATTTATATTTAGTGTTTCGACTACACTTAAATCTTATACAAATATTATTGCACAAGAAAATTTTATTGTCAACAACATTGTTTAATTAAATTTCTGAACTCCTAAAACCCACTAATAGTGTAGAGTTTACACTTTACAAAACTTAACACTGTCGGGTTCATATTGTAAATCATGCCTTACATGCTTGAGGTTCAATATTTATCAATCCTCTTGATTAAAATATATAAAAATATTATTTTAATATTTAATAAAATATTTATTTAAGGTATAATCTTTTTAAACGAAAGATATTAGAGGAAAAGAATTATGCTAACCGGAAATGAAATCAGAAAATTATATTTAGACTTTTTTAAAAATAAATTACAACATACTATTGTCCCAAGTTCAAGTTTGGTGCCTGACAATCCGACTGTATTATTAACAACTGCGGGTATGTTGCAATTTTTGCCGATATTTTTAGACATTACCCCTTGCCCTTATGAACCTGCAAGAGCGGCATCCTGCCAAAAATGCGCAAGAGCGGGCGGAAAAGATTCAGATATCGAAAATGTCGGCAGGACACCGCGCCATCATACATTTTTTGAAATGCTCGGGAATTTTTCATTCGGGGATTATTACAAAAAAGAAATTATTCCTTGGGCGTGGGAATTTGTAACTGAAGTTTTGAAACTTGATAAAGACAGACTTTGGATAACCATTTTTGAAACAGATGACGAAGCTTATGATATTTGGCGCAATGTAGGAGTTCCTGCAGAACGCATAAAAAGAAAAGGTAAAAAAGATAATTTCTGGGGTCCTCCTGGGGCTTCGGGGTCTTGCGGGCCTTGCTCGGAAATTCACTATGATTTAGGTGAACAGTACTCTTGCGGTCATCCTAATTGCGGAATAGATACTTGCGAATGTGACAGATGGGTTGAAATTTGGAACTTGGTATTTACAGAATTATATCAAGATGAAGAAGGCAACCAATCACCTTTAGGCAAGAAAAACGTTGATACCGGTATGGGTTTGGAACGTATAACAATGGTTTGCCAAGGGGTTGCTTCAACTTTTGAAACAGATTTATTGAAACCGATTATGGACGAAGTTTGCAAAATGAGCGGAGTGCCGTATAAAAAATCAGAAAAAACGGATATTTCGCTTCGAATAATTACAGACCATGCAAGATGCGTTTCATTCTTGATTTCTGACGGGGTAATTCCGGGTAACGAAGGAAGAAGTTATGTTCTTCGTATGATTTTAAGACGTGCATTAAGACATGGGAAAATTTTAGGTATGGAATTGCCGTTTTTATATAAACTTGTTGATGTTATCGTAAAATACTATGGCGAAGCATACCCTGAATTGGTTCAAAACAAACAAAAAATTATTGATACTATAAAAGCCGAAGAAGAAAGATTTAACAAGACTCTTGACAGGGGCTATAAACTTTTGGATGAATTTATTGAATCCAAAAAAGATATCGACGGAGAAAGCGCATTCAAATTGTATGATACATTCGGTTTTCCATTGGAATTGACAAAAGAAATAGCACAGGAAAACGGATTGAACGTTGATGAAGAAGGTTATAAAACGGCAATGCAAGAGCAAAAAGAACGTGCAAAAGCGGCGACTGCAAAGATTTCTGTTACAGGCGATATGAAATATGCCAAAGTTGAAAAAGAAGTCGGCGCAACCGATTTTATCGGTTATGAATTCAATTCTTGCGATGATGCTAAAATTCTTGCTCAAATTGAAGGGGAAGGATATGTTGATATTGTATTAGACAAAACACCTTTCTATGCTGAATGCGGCGGTCAAATCGGGGATTGCGGCATAATAGAAAACGACGGTTTCAAAGCTGAAGTATTGACTACATTCAAAGTAAATGACCTTTATGTTCATCGTTGTCAAATATTAAACGGTGATGTTGAAATCGGAGCAGTCGTAAGTGCAAAAATTGATGTTGATAAGCGTGAAGAAATTCGTGTTCATCACACATCCGCACACTTGCTTCAAGCTGCATTGGTTAAAGTTCTCGGAGATGAAGTTAAACAAGCGGGTTCTTATGTTGATAATGAACGTATGAGATTTGACTTTACCTTCTCACGCGCAATGACACCTGAAGAAGTTAAAAAGACAGAAAACTTGATGAATGAATGGATTGGTCAAGGCTATAGTATAAATACTCAAGTTATGGGCATAAAAGAAGCCGAATTAACAGGTGCGACCGCATTATTTGGTGAAAAATACGGCGATACTGTTCGTGTTGTATCAATAGAGAAAAACGGTCAATCAATTTCCAAAGAATTTTGTGCCGGAACTCACGCAAGAGAATTAAAAGATTTAAGAATTGCCAAGATTGTATCAGAAGGCGCAATTGCTGCAGGTACAAGAAGAATTGAAGTTGTTGTTTCAAAATCCGCCTTAAAATATGTAAATAAAAAGGTTGAAATAACAGATAAATTATCTTCTAAATTCAAAGCACACTATGACGAAGTTCTTGAACGTGTTGAAAAAATTCAAGAAGATAACAAATCGCTTCAAAAAGAAATCGAAAAACTTCAGGAAGAAAATGCTCGTTCAAAATTTGCAGCATTTGTTGACAGAGCACAAGATATTGAAGGCGGTAAATTATTTATCTCTAAAGTATCTAACCTGACACCTGTTGCACTAAAAATCGGTATTGAGCTTTTATCTCACAAATTAGGCAAAGACAATATTGTTGTTTTGGCAGGCGAAAAGATGGTTGCTGCAAAAGTTTCAGAAAGTTTTGTATCAAAAGGAATTAACGCAGGCAAAATTGTCGGCGAAATTGCCCGCGCTACAGGAGCTAACGGAGGCGGCAAACCAAACTTTGCTCAAGGCGGCGTAAAAGACCCTTCTAAACTTGATGAAATTTTAACAAAGATTGAATCCGAATTAAAAGCATAAACTATTTATTATATAATTTTTTCAATTTTTTATACGACTTTATTCTGCGGCGTAAGCCTTGATATATTTCTTTGTTTGCCCGTTTGGGTTCGCCTGTAAGAAAATATGATTTTAATTTTAATCGTAAATATTCAAATACAGACGGACAACCTGAATTTAGGATTTTTTCTATTGTTTCATCCTCATAAGGGTATTCAACTTCTGTTACGCCAAGCTTTAAAATTTTTAAATTTTCTTCCTGTTTTTTCCAAACAAAAAATGATAACATTCTTTCTGCTAAATAGCCTAATGTTCGTTTGCCGTTTGTGGTATATTGTTCAAAGTCGATTTCCTGCCCAATATCAAAAAGTATGGAAAACAGAAATTCGCAATATTCAAAAAATAATTCTTTTTTCATTATAAACATTTGGTAGTTTGCAGCATTATAACCATTTAGATATTTATTGAATATTGATTTATAATCAGGGAATTTGTTAACAATTTTGTTTATCATATTATCAAAATCTTTTACTTTTGAACCGGGGATAGTTTTTTCATAATTTTCCCGCAAATTGTATCCGCCGATTAAATCAAATTTTGTATCTTTTGTCACTACCAAATCATAATTAGAACAAGCTTTTAATATATTTTCATCAGTTAACCCGATATTTTTTATATAATTATCATCTATAAAATCTTCGTTTTTATAACAAAGCGCATCGTGCCAATCATCTTTTATATTATTAACATAATATTCATCATTAAAAATAAAATGGCGTCTATAATGCATCAAACCGATATAGTCAGGATTTCCGAGTTTGTCATAATTCTTCCAAGCCCAATACAAAGCCGAACATTCACTATAATATCTGTTTTTGTCGGAAATATTATCACCCGTGTCATCGCCTATTGTGTTTTTTAGCATCCAATCCAAATCAGCTTTATCAATTTTGCCGTCTTTGGATTTTTCCATAGCAATCGAACGCCCTGCATGAATAGGAACGAAATATTCTCCTTTCGGAACTTTAAACGGTTTATGCGAAACAAGCAGAATTTTTACGTTAGGCATTAATCAACTCCTTTTGCAAAGTCTTCTCCCAAACGTAAGCCTTTTCTATACTGTATTCCAAAGAGTTTTGAGCCTTCCAGCCAAGAACGGATTTGGCTTTTGTATTATCAGCAACCAAACTTGCAGGATCTCCTTCTCTACGAGGACAAATATCGACAGGGATATTTTGACCGGTAACTTTTTCACAAGCTGAAAAAACTTCCTTGACAGTATTTCCGTCATTTGTGCCAAGGTTAAAATAGTTGGTTTCTCCGCCTTTATTCAAATAATCTAATGCCAAAAGGTGCGCTTGCGCTAAATCTTCCACGTTTATATAATCTCTGACGCAAGTTCCGTCTTTTGTATCATAATCCGTACCAAACATTTTAAATGTTTGACCGCCTGAAAATGTTGATTTCAAAATATTCGGAATTAAGTGTGTTTCAGGCTCGTGCCATTCTCCGACTCTGCCTTGACTATCCGCACCTGCCACATTGAAATATCTTAAACGAACTGATTTTAAGCCGTAAGCCTTGTCATAATCATCCATTATTTTTTCTATCATCAATTTTGTTTGCCCGTATGGATTGATTGGATTTTGCGGATGTTTTTCATCAATCGGAATATATTCAGGTTCGCCATAAGTTGCTGCGGTTGATGAAAATACTATCTTTTTAACACCGGCTTCCAACATTGCGGATAATAGGTTTAATGTTCCGCAAACATTATTCATATAATACTTTTGAGGATTTTTTACAGACTCTCCGACTTGCGAAAACGCAGCAAAATGAATAACCGCATCTGTCTTGTACAAATTAAATAATGATTTTATATCTGAAAGATTTTGCAAATCCCCTTTGACAAAATCAACATGTCCGTATTTTTTTAATTTTTCAACCGTTTCAATATGACCTGTTGAAAGGTTATCAAAAATTACAACTTCATACCCGTTTTCCAGCAAAGCTAAAACACAATGACTGCCTATATATCCTGCTCCGCCTGTTACTAATATTTTACCCATTATTTTTTATCTCCTCAAATAAATCTAAAGCTCTTGCTATTGCTTTATCCATATCATAATATTTGTAATCTCCCAATCTGCCTAAGAAGTATACATTCTTATCTTTTTTGGATTCTTCCAAATATTTTTCATACAAAGCTTTATTTTCATCTTTCGGAATAGGGTAATATCTTTCGTTTTTACCCAATTCGAAAAATTCGGAATATTCTTTTGCTATAACTGTTTTATCCGATTTATCATCAAGATAATATTTATATTCATGTATTCGCGTAAAATCGTAATTGCAAGGATAATTTACACAAGCATTCGATTGATAATATTCTTTATCGTAAGTTTCAAATTTGAAATTTACACTGCGATAAGGCAATTGTCCGAATTTGTAATCATAAAATTCATCAATAGGACCTGTAAAGAATACTCGTTTAAAATGTTTACCTTTTAATTCTTTATATTCCGTATTGAGTTTTAGTGTTATATTTTTATGATTAAGCATTTTTTCAACAACTTTTGTGTAGCCTTCTAAAGGTATACCTTGATATTTGTCCTGAAAATACCTGTTATCCTTACTTAAATACACAGGTACTCTTGCTGTTACAGCACCGTCAACATCTTGAGGAGAAACTCCCCATTGTTTTGTCGTATAATGTAAAAATATTTTTTCGTAAACATAATTTGCCAAAAATTTTAAATCATCATCATCCTGTTTTTGAAATTCTAAAATCGGAACTTTTGTATTTATTTCAAAAACATCCAATAATTTTTCTTCCAATCTTTTTGCTAAAGATTGAGGAAAAACATCATATAATGTGTTGAAATTAAACGGAATATGAGTTTCAATGCCGTCTAAATATCCCACAACTTTGTGCATATAGGTATTGAAATCAGTGAATTTTTTCAAATATTTCCAAACATTTTCCAAATTTGTATGAAAAATATGAGAACCGTATTTGTGAATCATAATACCGTTTTTATCACGGTAATCATAACAATTACCTGCAATATGGTCTTTTTTATCTATTACAAGAACTTTTTCACCTAATTCTTCTACAATTAAATTTGCTATTGTCGCACCCGAAAAACCGGCGCCTACCACAAGATTTATTTCATTATCAGTTGTCATTATTTATTTCCTCATTTTCCCATTTTATAAAATTGAATAATACATGTTTTTTAATATTACGTTTTGTTATCGTTTTAAATATCGTTAAGCCAATAAATTTAAGCTTTTTAACTTTTGTTTCCCACGCCGAGACATTAACCTTTTTATCTTTAAAAAATTCTTTCAATTTTGCCGCGGCGTATGCATAATCTTGTTTCGATTTTTGACTGTGTGTTTTTACAATAGTATTTTTATGTCTGAAATAGTAATAATTTGTATCCGGTACAGTTGCGAAAATCTTTGAATAATAAAGAATTACAGGCGAGAATAACACATCTTCATATATTCTGCCTGCTTCAAAGCGAATGTTTGAATTTTGCAGCGCTTCTTTTCTATACAATTTATTCCATACATAACAATGAGTAGGGATATCAGTAAGTTCAAGTTTTTTATTATAATTTGTCGTAACAATTGACTTGTCATATACAAGTAAAGGTATTTTATAGTGTTTTCGACATCTTATAATACCACAGGCAGAAATATCCGCATTATTTTTAACTGCTGTTTCATACAGCTTTTCTATAAAATTCGGAGCAACCCAATCATCTGAATCTATAAACGATATGTATTCTCCTTTTGCAATATCAATACCGACATTGCGTGCAGCTGATAAACCTTTGTTCTCTTGTGATACGACAACAATTCTGTCATCACGTTTTGCATATTCTTTCAATATTGATAATGATTCATCCGTTGAACCGTCATTTATACATATTATTTCTATATCCGCAAGAGTTTGACTTAAAATGGAATCAAGGCAGCGCGCCAGATATCTTTCAACATTATAAACAGGTACAACAATACTGACCTTTGGTGTTGTAACAGTCTTAGTATCAACTTTATACATTGTTTTTATTGTATTTATTATATCTGTTGCTTTCAGGGCAAGCATACATTTTGATGTTTTGTTTTTACAATATTTTTTTCTGCCTGACTGCAAGCAACAAGGAGAACAGTGAAAAAACTTTGAAAGTACGATACATTTTTCGCTTCTCGGACGCCAACGTTTTAGAGATGTTGCACCATGAATCAATATTGTCGGAATATCAAGAGCTGCAGCCATATGCACAGAACAAGAATCTATACCGATAACTAAATCCATATTTTTAACGAGTGCTATCGATTCAGAGACAGACAATTTCCCGCTCAAATCTATCGGAGGAATTTTTACTTCACCAAGCAAGCTATTCAAATTGTTATAAGCATCAGCATCTTTTGCACCACCGGAATAATATACCTGCATTCCCATCTCATCAGATAAAAATTTAATTACATCCGCCCAATATGTATCAATCCAATTTTTTTGAAGAAAACGGCTGTATGCCTGAATTAAGACTTTTTTACCGGAAGCAGGAATAAGTTTTTTTACATTTTCTGCACTTGCTTCGTCAGTCCAAACTTCTGTTTTTTTGTCTTCTATTTTCAACCCTGATACACTTAATAAATCTAAATAGCAATCAACCTCGTGTCTATCCTCATTATAAGGTGATTTGTGAGTCAGAAACTTATTTCTTCTTATATCAAATCCGATTCTGCGTTTTACGCCCGCCATAAAAGCTAACATCGTAAAAAATTTATCATTTTTCAAAAAATAGACAGTATCATAATTTTTAAATATCATTAAATATTTTTTAAAATTTTGATACTTTTTATCCGGATTTATTTCAATAATATTATCTATATACGGGCAATGTTTTATTACACCGGTTGAAACCTTGTCGGATAAAACATCTATCTGCGCATGCGGAAGATTTTTTCTTATTTCCCTAAAAAATGCGCTGGCAAATATGCTGTCACCAATAGTTCCAAATCTTACAACCAGTATTTTTTCCATACTTTTGCCCTATCCCTGCTTACAAAACTTATCTAGACTATATTATCAAAAACCGATTACTATATAAATAAATTGTTGATATATGTTAAGCTAAAATAGGTCAAGTGTCTAATTATATTTAGCCCTTTATAGCTGCCCAAGCCTTTACGTCGCCACGCTCATATCTGATTAAAAAATATCCGCCGTCTTTAATATATTCCATGGAGGCTTCTTGATATATTTCTTCTTCTCTATTTACTGGAGGCATTCCTTTTTTTTCTCTGCGTCTGTTTGTTTTAGCTATTTCTTTTTCTTTTTTATTCTTTGCTCTCAAAGATTTTGCATCATGAATCTGCGGTTTTTCATCCATAGTAACTTCAACCTTGAATACAGGCATAATTGCTAGCGGTTGTTTTGACTCAATAAGTATTAAAAATTGGCGATCATCAGATAGCGCTAATTCATAATGTCCCGGGGGAATAATATGGCCTTTACCGTCCGTTATTTCATCAACAATTGATAATGTCGGATAAGAAGATTCCCTTAACCCATAACGGTATATAGCTTGTGTTCCCAACATTAAACCTGCAGTTATTGTCGGATACTGCGGATAAGGGCGAGTTTCCGAATGAAGCATTAAATTTTCATAAAACATACCTTCTAAAAACATGATATCTTCTCCATATTTTTTATAATGGCAGATTTTATTTCGGCAAAATTTTTACCTAAAGCTTTTTCGCTTCCGACAAAAACAAGGGATAAATATTTTTGGGTGTCAAATAAATTATTTTCTTTTAAAAGTTGTCTGTAACTTTCACGCATCAAACGTTTTAATCTGTTTCTTTTCACTGCGCGTTTGTGAACTTTCTTACTTACGACAAACCCGACTTTTGTTTCTGTTTCTTCTTTTTTTTCAATACCTGCAAACAACGTAATTCCGCCCGAGTAAGAGGAATGTTTTACTCGGTATGTTGCTTTAAATGCGGTTCTTTTTTTTAATCTGTACTGTTTCGGTAACATAATTTACGGATATTATAAAATTAATAAGACAATAGGGCAATAAGATAAAACTATCTTATTGCCTTATTGTTTAAAAACTCATATTGTCTTTTATGCACGTTCTTTTGCTGTGATAGCAAGTTTATGACGACCTTTTGCTCTGCGTCTGTTAATAACTTCTTGTCCGCCAGGGGTTGACATTCTTGCTCTAAAACCGCTTACGTGCTGTCTTTTTTTCTTTGTTCCTTCTAGTGTACGTCTCATAATTATATTTCCTTTTACTGTTTATTTGTCGTATAATACTGATGTTATAGTAAAAAAAGTTAATAGTCAACATGATTAGGAAGGTTAGTTACATATTATGAAGATAGGATTTATCGGCTGCGGAAAAATGGCAAGCGCAATAATTAACGCCATAAAAGAAAATGTCTATGTTACAGGGTCTGAAGTGAATAAAGAAATTGCAAATCGCGCTTCTGAAAGGCTCGGTATTGATGTATTGACAAATAATATTGAACTTGTAAAAGCTTCAGATGTCATTTTTATTGCAACAAAACCAAATAATGTAATTGACGTTTTGAATGAAATAAAAGATTATATGACGGATGATAAATTCCTTGTTTCAATAGCCGCAGGGGTTACTACTTCAAAAATTGAATCCGTATTATCTAAAACCCGCATAGTAAGAGTTATGCCAAACACTCCTGCTCTGGTAAAGCTCGGAATGTTTGGAGTATGCAAGGGTTCAAAGGCTACTGATGATGATGAAAATTATGTAATAAATTTATTATCAAAAATTGGTAAATGCATAAAAGTTGAAGAATCTCAAATGGATATTGTTACTGCAATCTCAGGTTCAGGTCCTGCATTTTTCTATCAGGTAATAGAAGATATGGCTCGTGCAGGTGAAAAATTGGGGCTTGATTATGAAAAATCTTTAACCCTTGCCGCTCAAACAGCATTAGGTTCTGCGCAAATGGTATTTAACCGAGGCGAAACTCCCGTACAAACTTTAATTGACAATGTTGCAACAAAAGGCGGATGTACGTTTGAAGGTATTCAAGCAATGAAATCAGGAAACTCTACCAAATTATTTTATGATGTAATCGAAAAAACAACTATAAAAGCTTCAGCTTTAGGAAAATAAAAAATACAAAATGAAAATTAAAAAAAAGCCCGAGTTTTTAACTCGGGCTTTTTTAATAATTATTCTACTGCTTCTTGACAATCCGAACAAATTCCGTCGGAATTTAATTCGCGATATTTCCAACAACGGCAGCATTTTTCACCTTTTGCTTTCACAACCCAAACCTTGTATCCTTCTTCTGAATATTCATTGAGAATTTCGTCAGAAGGCGCCGCATCAGTAACTACCGCTTGAGAAACAATATAAATATCCGCTAAATCCGCTTCATTATCTTTTAATATTTCAGAATCATCAGCTTTAATATATACCCCGACTTCTAATGAACTTCCGACTTTTTTGTCTGCTCTTAAAGGCTCAATAGCACGGGTTACAACTTCTCTTGATTTCAGTATTTTTGAAAATTGTTCTTCAAGTTGAGGATTATTCCATGTTGTGTTCACTTCAGGGAAATCTGATAACAAAATACTGATTAAACCGCCCTTTTGACATTCAGGAATATTCTGCCAAATATCTTCGGCTTGGTGTGGCATAACAGGTGCTAAAATCTTAACCAATGCCATCAGGTTTTCATATAAAACAGTCTGACAAGCTCTGCGTGAAATCGATTTTTTACCCGCAGTATATAATCTGTCTTTTACAATATCAAGATAGAACGAACTCAAATCGACCGCCGCAAAATTTTGCAAACATTGGAAATATTTGTAAAATTCATAATTTTCAAAAGCAACGGTAACTTCTTCAATCAATTTATTCAATTTATGAAGTGCAAATTTATCGATATTTTTGAGTTCATCATATTGAACATAATCAGCAGAAGGTTCAAAATCAAACAAATTGCCGATTAAAAATCTTGCTGTATTTCTTGTCTTTTTAAAGATTTCGGTTAACTGTCCGATAATGTTATTACCTATTTTAATATCGTTTCTGTAATCAACTGAAGCCGCCCATAATCTTAAAATATCAGCGCCGTAATTCTTAATAATATCATCCGGTCTGATATAATTTCCTAAAGATTTTGACATTTTTCTACCGTCTTCACCAAATACAAATCCGTGAGTTAAGACCTGTTTATACGGAGCTTTGTCTTGGGTTGCAATAGAAGTTAAAAGTGAAGATTGGAACCAGCCTCTGTGTTGGTCTGAGCCTTCCAAATACATATCAACAGGAGTATGTCCTAATTCGTCCGCTCTTTTTTCAACAACCGCTCTCCAAGAAATGCCCGAATCAAACCAGACATCCATAATGTCTTTTTCTTTACGGAAATGTGCTTTCCCGCATTTAGGACATACAAAACCTGAAGGCAAAAGTTCTTCAACACTTCTGTTTACCCAGGCATCAGAACTTTCTTTTTCAAAAATTTGCGCAACATTTTCTATCGTTTCGTCATTACAGATAACTTCTCCGCAATCCTCACAATAGAATATAGGAATAGGAACGCCCCACGCTCTTTGACGTGAAATACACCAATCCGTACGGCTTTCAACCATATTACCTATTCTGTTTTCTCCGCTTGCAGGAATCCATTTTACGTTATGAATAGCATCTAATGCTTTATCTCTGAATTTATCAACCTTAACAAACCATTGCGGAGTTGCACGGTAAATTACAGGGTGCTTACATCTCCAACAATGCGGATAACTGTGGTTAATTTCGTTTTGATATACTAAAGCTTTCTTATCAGTCAGCATATCAATTACCATATCATTACCTTTATAATAAGGCACTCCGACTAATTCAGGAATACGTCCTTCCTCAGTCCAACAACCCGAAGCATCTAACGGTGATAATACTTCAATTCCGTATTTGCAGCCAACTTCGTAGTCTTCCAAACCGTGTCCCGGAGCTGTATGAACCAAACCCGTACCTGCATCAAGTGTTACATGTTCACCGAGAATTATTTTTGAATTTCTGTCAATCAAAGGATGTTTAACTTCCAACAATTCAAAATCTTGTCCGATTGCAGTTCCGACAACTTTGATATCACTTTCTTCCCAACCGACATCAGCCAAGAAAGAACCCAATAAATCCGTTGCAACAACATAAACCTCTCCGTCTTTTTCAAATAAACTGTACTCAAATCTCGGATGCATTGATATTGCGACGTTTGAAGGAATTGTCCAAGGAGTTGTGGTCCAAATAATAGCATACACAGGACAAGAAGGCAGGAAGCTAAACTTGTTACGCAATTTCTCCAGACTGTCTTTGTCAAATTCAAATCTTACATATATTGATTTTGAAGAAACATCAGCATATTCAACTTCGGCTTCTGCTAAAGCTGTTTCGCAAGATGCACACCAATATACGGGTTTTAAGCCTTTTTCAATGTATCCTTTTTTATACATTTCACCAAAAACGCGAACCTGTTCCGCTTCGTATTCAGGGTTTATCGTCAAATACGGATTTTCCCAATTTCCAAGAACGCCCAAACGACGAAATTCATTTTCTTGACCTTTAAGATTTTTATGTGCAAATTCTCTGCATTTTGCTCTCAATTCACCTTCGGTTATTGAATGTCTGCCGCCTTTAATATTTTTTACAACGGCATTTTCAATAGGCAATCCGTGTCCGTCATACCCCGGAACCATCGGAGCATAATAACCTTTTTGAGTTTTATATTTGATTAATATATCTTTTAATATTTTATTCATTGCAGTTCCGACGTGAATTTTTTCGGAGCTCAAATACGGCGGGCCGTCATGCAAAACAAAAGAATTTGTTTTATCCCTGTTTGCTAACATTTTTTCATAAATTTTGTTTTCTTCCCAAAATTTTTGAATTTCAGGTTCTTTTTGTGTTGCATTCGCTCTCATTGACAAAGTTGTTTGAGGCAAATTTAAAGTGTCTTTATACTGTTTTTGTTCTGTTGTTTCAGTCATCTTAATTTATCCTTTTGTTTCTTCTTCCGTAACACTTATTGTTTCAGATGCGGTTTTGGGGGTAATTATATTCCAAACTCCGCCTTCATTATCACATTCTTTTATATATGCATTCATCTTATCATAATCAAAAGCGTTTTCCCACCGTGCAATTACAACCGTTGCTACACAGTTTCCGATAAGATTAACTGTTGTCCTTCCCATATCAAGTATTTGGTCAATCCCTAAAAGTATTGCAACCCCGATTAATGGAATATTAAAACTTGCCAAAGTTCCTGCTAATACGACAAGCGAGACTCTCGGAACACCTGCAATCCCTTTGCTCGTAAGCATTAGTGCAAGCATTATCAAAATTTGTTGATTTAGTCCTAAATCAATCCCGCAAATTTGAGATGAAAATATAACAGCCATTGCAAGATATAACGTACTGCCGTCTAAATTAAACGTGTATCCTGTCGGCATAACAAAACTGACAATATTTTGCGGGACTCCGAATCTTTCCATCAAATCGATTGCTTTAGGGAAAGCTGCCTCTGAACTTGCTGTTGTAAACGCCAAAACTGCCGGCTCTTGAATAACTTTTAATAAATTCCTTAAAGAAATCCTTGCATACTTGCAGGCGATAAACAGTACCAATAATACAAATACCGCTAATGCCGTATATAATGAGAAAATTATTTTGAAATAATTTTTTAATATTGATAAACCGTTAGAACCAACCGTAGCAGCAATTGCGCCGAATATACCTAAAGGCGCAAAATACATAACATATTCGGTAAATTTAAACATTATTTGCGAAACAGATTCCAAAACATCCATAACAGGCTTTGCTTTTTGCCCGACAGCACAAATTGCAACAGCAAAAAATATTGCGAAAACAACTATTTGGAGCAAATTCCCTTCCGCCATTGATTGAATAATACTTGTCGGAAAAATGTTCATAATCATTTCGGAAACAGACGTATGCGGAGTTGTAACAGCCATCAAACCCGCTTCTTTTAACAGTTGCGGATTAGCAACTCCGGTTCCGAAGCCTCTGCCGGGGTTAAATATATTTCCCATGGTTAAACCGATTATTAGAGCCAAAGTTGTAACAATTTCAAAATATATAATAGTTTTTAGCCCTATTTTACCCAGTTTTTTTACATCACCATGTCCTGCGAGTCCTATAACAAGAGTTGCAAATAATAACGGTGCAATAATCATTTTCACCATTCTTAGAAATATAACCGCTAAAACTCGCATCTTTACAGCTATATCCGGACAGAAATGTCCGAATACAACACCCAAAATTAGGGCTGCAAATATTAGTAATGTCAATTTTGAATGTTTCAATTTTACCTCTTAATAAAATTATATAACAAACATGCCCGCCACGACTTTTGTATAAACAAAAATTAAGGATTTCTCGCATCATTTATCAGAAATTTTTAAATTTGCAAGTGTTGAAAATTTATTATATACTATCAGGATGAGTGATAATTTAAAAAAATTAACGGGAAAAAATCCTGCAGATTATGAACCGATTGCATACAATCTTATAAATATACCTGATGTTGATTTGTTTAAAGAACTTGTCGACAAGGATGATTTTTTATTTGATTTTATTAAAGAAAATGTTTCAAAAAGACTTGAAAAAGTATGTAACCAATCAAATTATAAAAATTTATTGGAATTTTTAAAATTTTACTCACCGTCTTATGAGGAATTTATAGTATCTACTCTGGCAAAATATGCAACAGAAGATTTAACGGATACTATGCTTGAAATTTTTGTAAACGGCAATGATGATGAAAAAACTTATTGCGCTAAGTATTTTTCATACATTCAAGACCCTCAGGCACTTGATTTACTAAAAAAATATGCATACTCAGATAACAATTATCTGAGTGCAAATTGTGCATTCACACTTGCAAAATTTAATAATCAAGAAATTTATAATGACGCAATAGAAAAATTGCATTCAAACGATGGCTATGAACAACTTTCAGCGGTAAAATTTTTGGTTTCATACGGAAATCAGAATGCAACTGAAGAAATTATTAAAACAATAAAGAAATCTGCTTTTGCTGAAAATATGGCCTCAGAATTACCATACCTGTACGATTTGGCAGAACTTATAAAAAATAACAGACAAGACGGATTATACATTCTAAATATTATAATAAACGGCCTTGGAGAAACCGTTGCCCTTTCGCAATTATACGATTTTAATATATATAATATTCTTGAAGATTTAATAAAAAATAATAACGACTCCATGTCCTCTGTCGTATTATTGAATGCGTGCGAAAAATTTACATCCTTAACCGAAAATGACGAATACCTTTTTGATGAATCAAAGGAAGTAAAAGATGATGTATATTCAATTAATAAATTATTGGAATCAGTTCCATACAATGCCGAAAATCTTATTGATAACGAATTAAAAGAAGACAGCCTGTTTGTATATACTGCATTGGATTTCACAACAAATACCGAAAAAGTCCGCTCACTTTTAAATTCTAAAAATCAAACATTAATATTAAAATCCGTTGAAATTTTAAAAGAATTAAAAAATTTAACAACTCAAGACAAAAATATTGCACTTGAAAATATCTCAAATACCGATATAAAGAATATTATTTTAGCAATTAACTAAAGCTATTTTTCAAATGTAACAAATTGTTACATTTTATCATTAAATATTCAAGTTTTCATGCAAAAATGCCGTAAACATGGGTAAGCAAACGAATTAATTCAAGAAAGGAATTTCAGGAAAGCAATGGGATTAGCGGCATCACAAGCAAGATTTCTCGGTATAACCGCCCGAAAAGCTAACTGTGAATTTAAATCCACAAGATTAGCTCAAGAGCGATTACAGTTAACCGACCAATTGACGGCAGCATCGCAAGAATATGCTGCGGCTTTAAATTCCACAAAACTTGTGTGGAAAAATGATGCTTGTACACAGGATTACAGAGTAAATTATAACCTGCTTATGACCCCATCTGCAGCCAATGATTACAACCCTTATTTTGTAACAACAAAATCAGGCGCACTTATTCTTGATTCAAAATATATTGCAGCTGCAGAAGCAGCAGGTATCACCATTAGCGGAGGAGTCGCCAGTCAAGAAAACCGTGACAAATTTATTGCGGCATTAGTACCGACAGGATTAATAACTCAAGAAACTGCTGATGCAATAACCATTACAAATTATAAATACGAAATAGATGATAAGAAAAAAGATTTACTAAAAGTTAAAGATACTGAAGAAGGCTCAGAAACCGACGCCAAATTGGATATTCAAGGAATATTCTGGGAAGAAAAAGCAGGATTAGGCAAAGAACCTTTAAGCACTACTGTTTATGATTCTTTGACTCTTGCAGATTTAATCATGGACAAAGACATCGGAAAACAAAAAATTGACTGGCTACAAATATACAAATTTTTAGCAAACGAAGGTACTAACAACGACTATATTACAGAACAAGAGTTTAATTCAAAAATAACATACTATGAAAACAATACAAATAATGCAATCGCAAGTTTTATAAGTATGAAAGATCCTTTAGACAATACACTACCGTTATATAAATCAATTCCGGGGGAATGTGCTACTTGGACAGATGAAATATTATCTGATAAAGTCTATAATATGGTAAACGAGTTTAAAACACAAGTTACAAACAAGAGTTTTCAAGATTCTATTTTACAAAAATTATACAACGCGTACAATCAGATTTTTGTTTCGGGATTAAGCGCAAGTCAAAAATCAACCTATGAACAACGCTACAACAATCTTGCAAACGGATTGGACGAATACGGGAATCAATTAGATATTAACGGACAAATTTTAACAACAGGCATCAAATTAGATGATAATGAAGCTACAAGGAAACAAAAACAAGCAGAATATGATAAAAAAGTGAAAATAGCGCAACTTTACTATGGTATTCGTGCTGCAGCTTTGGAAGAACAAATGTACAAAGACGGCAACAGCGTAAATGTCTTAAAATGGGATGATACCACAACAAAATTAACCGGTACAAACGGAACAAAAACCATAAAATATGATGATGTATTTAATCTAGGCGACAATAAAGTTAACACCGATTATACCGGCAAAATACCATATGAATATAGCAATTCAGTGCAACAGCCATATCCTATGTATGGTTTGACCGTAATACGCGACGGTTCAATACAAACAACTCATGATAGTATTACATCACTTAATATAGCCAATTTATTAAAAGATGAAATAGTAATTTATGCTAAAGAAAATAAAACAAGCAATGGAAATAAAAATACCAACATTGAAAATGTCAGAAACGCAGCAAAAGCAATACTTGAATCTGTAGCAAAAGTCTTGGGTTACGGTCAGGTTGGTATCGGAATCAATACTGACGAATCAACCAATTCTGCATTGACACAAGCTCTAATGATGACTGAAAAAATATTCTTAAACGTTAACAATGCAGTTACGGCAAACAATTCCAAAAATGATGATAATGGTGATTTATACGCAGACAGCGCATACGCAAACGCAATGGATTACAACAGAATAGGTTCCAATTCAGATAAAGACAGAGCCGCTGTAAATTTATCCAATATGGTTGCAGCATTCTTAACATATTATGATAATGCGTTAAGAGGAATAGAATCACCATATGTTGTGGGGCGAGGCAATGATGACAAAAACAAATCCAAAACATATTTTATAACCGATGATCCAAACTATACTTATGTTTCTGTACCTGAAGAACAAATCGAATACAACGAAAGAATGTCAAACTTCTATGACGAGTTGTATAACAATCTTTGCGCATACGGATACAGACGTGATGATATGGTACAAGATGATGAATATCTGCAAAGCGCTATAAAAGACGGACGTTATGCTCTAATGTCATTGAATTTAGACGGATATTATTATCAAACCAGATATGCGGATACGGGTTATCTTGTTGAAGAAAAGGATCAAGATGCCATTACAAAAGCTGAAGCCGAATATACACAGAAAAAAGCACAGATTACATATAAAGAAGAAGTTCTTGATATGAGAACCAAAAATTTGGATGCAGAAATCGCAGCATTGAATGCAGAAATGAATTCTGTACAAAACATGATTACAAAATCAATTGAAAAAACCTTCCAAATGTTCCAAGGCGGCTCATAATATTTAATTTTCCATTGATAAAGGTCGATAAGTCTTTTAGAAATAAAAAATTGAAAATGGAAAGTTGAAAANNGCCGTCCACGAGGCCAACGCCATGCCCGGTCTCACCACCCGCATGGCCGCCGACTCCGCCAGCCGCATCATGGTCTGCTTCGAGGAGAGCAGAGCCTACTACAAGCACCCGGAGCGGGTGCAGGTGGTGGGGATGCCGGTGCGGCAGGAATTCATCTATACCACCCGGGCCGAGGCCCGGGCCAGGCTGGGCCTGGGAGAGGAGCCCCTGGTGATCTCCGCCTGGGGCAGCCAGGGAGCCCGGGAAATGAACAAGCTCATGGCCGACTTCCTGCTGCTGGAGCAGAAGGCCGGCTGCCCCTGGCGGCACGTCCACGCCACCGGCTCCTTCGGCTGGAAGTGGATGCCCCAGCTTGCGGCGGAAAAGGGCGTGGACCTGAAGGCCCACCCGGAGCTGGAGCTGCGGGAGTACATCCACAACATGCCCGAGCTCATGGCTGCCGCCGATCTCATCATCACCCGGGCCGGGGCCTCCTCCCTCAACGAGATCGAGGCCGCCGGGACCCCCTGCATCATCGTCCCCTCCCCCAACGTCACCGACAACCACCAGGAGAAGAACGCCAGAGTCCTGGAGCGGGGCGGCGGAGCCGTGGTCCTGCTGGAGCAGGGCCTGACGGCGGAAAAGCTCTACGAGACCGCCCGGGAGCTGCTGAACGACGCCCCCCGCCGGGCGGAGATGAAGGCCGCCCTGCAGCGGATGTCCGTGGTAGACAGCGCGGAGCGGATCTATGAAACGATCCTCGAGCTGGCTGCAAAAAAACAAATTGAAAATTGAAAATGGAAAGTTGAAAATTGTTTCATTTTATTTATCATCACCCCTTGAGGGCGAGGGGAAATAAAAAAAAACGAAATAATTTTCCATTTTCAACTTTCAAATTTCAATTAAATATAATGCCTGTCCTACACAACTTCATGTCATTACGAACATTCGAAGAATGTGTAGTAATCTCATTGATACAATTGGGCGAATTACAAATTGACATATTATATCAATGGGATTGCTACGCCCTATCGGGCTTGCAATGACATTTCTGCCTCATTTACCCTCGAGCAATAACCTGTCTGCTTAATTGTAAAAACAATAACCGAAATAATTTCCCATTTTCCACTTTCAATTTTCAATTAAATAACCCCCTCTCCTGTCCTTCGGACACCCTCCCCCAAGGGAGGGGAAATTAAAAAGAACGAAACAATTTCCCATTTTCCACTTTCAATTTTCAATTAATAAAAAGCCAACCCTCCAACCTTCTAACCTTCCAACCCTCCTTGAATAGCAGACTACGCCTCCGACCCTCTACGCATCTGATTTCAATTTTCCATTGAATAAATGTTTATGCTAATATAAAAAGAAAAAGGGATATTATGTTTGATAATTTAAGTGAAAAACTGCAAAATATTATTGCAAAAACTAAAACTCAGGAACTGACACAGGACAACATGCAAGATGCATTGCGCGAAATTCGCCGTGCATTATTGGAGGCGGATGTCAATTTAAGAGTTGTAAAAGCATTTATTTCGGCAATAAAAGATAAAGCTGAAGGTGAAAACGTGTTGCAAGGAGTAAATCCTGCACAACAACTTGTCAAAATAGTAAATGATGAACTTGTTGAATTATTGGGAAAAGAAGTAAAACCTTTGGATTTATCGGGACACCCGTCTTTAATAATGATGCTTGGGCTTCAAGGTTCGGGGAAAACGACATCTTCTGCTAAACTTGCGGTTAAACTAAAAAAAGAAGGTAAAAACCCTTTACTTGTTGCTTGTGATGTATACAGACCGGCAGCAATCTCGCAATTACAAACATTGGGACAAGAAATCGGATGCGAAGTATTTACTGTTCCTGATTCTAAAGATGTTCAGGCAATTGTTCACGGAGCCTTGAACTACGCAAAAGAAAACGGTTACAATGTTTTAATTTTAGATACTGCAGGCAGATTACAAATTGATACAGAAATGATGGCGGAATTACTTATTATAGACAGAGTATTCCACCCTCAGGAAAAATTGCTCGTAATAGATGCCATGACAGGACAAGAAGCGGTTCACGTCGCGGAAAATTTTGATGCGCAAATCGGAGTTACAGGTCTTGTATTAACAAAACTTGACGGGGATTCACGCGGCGGTTCTGCATTATCTGTTGTCTATTGCACAGGTAAACCGATTAAATTGACAGGTACGGGCGAAAAATTAAACGCTTTAGAAAACTTTTACCCTGAGCGCATGGCAACACGAATTTTAGGAATGGGTGATATAGTTTCGCTGGTCGAACGAGCACAAGAAGTTTTTGATGAAAAAGAAGCCCTAAAATTTCAGGAAAAAATGCAAAAAGAAGAATTCAGCTATAATGATTTCTTAAATATGCAACGGCAAATGAAAATGTTCGGTTCGATGGACCAGATTTTGGGGATGATTCCGGGGTTAAACATTAAAAAAGAAGACCGCGAAAAGATTTCACATGAAGGGGAAAAAGAATTAAAGAAAATAGAAGTATTTATTCAAAGTATGACCCCTGAAGAACGTGAATTCCCGCAGCTTATGGATTCAAGCCGTAAAAGACGTATCGCGCAAGGCTGCGGAATGGATATGCACACTATCAACCTTTATGTTAAACAATTTGAGCAAATGCGCCAAATGATGGGCGGAATGAACAAATTAACAAAAATGTTTAAAGGATTCGGTTCAAACAAAACAGGGCAGAAAAAAGCCATGGTTAAAGCAATGAATATGATGAAAAAAATGAAATAAAAATTCCAGTTTACTCCATTTTTTAATGTAAAATTTTTTAAATATACAGAGAAAATTTATGAAAATTTTTGATTTACGAGTTTTCATAAACCTGAAAATAAAAGAGATAATCACAATGTTAAAATTCCCACCCATAAAACCACAAAAACTCCCACAAACATTGATTTACAGTTCCCACGTAAAATGTAACAGCCTTAGCTACAGAACTGCAACAATGTTTGATACAAAAACAGGCAAAAGGTGCTGTTTTATGGCATATATTCCGGCTATAACATATTTAAGTGAAGAAGTAAGAAGGTCTCTTTATATTTCTTTTCTAAACAGCTATACACACGACAAAGGCTACGGAACGCAGATGTTGAATTTTGCAAGAAAATGCAGCCAAAGGGAAGGATGCTATGGTAATATTCATTTGAGCGCTGATTGGACACTTTTACCTGAAAGAGTTCCGCATATTTTTTACAAAAAATACGGTATGAACTCAGGAGATAAAAAAACGGATAAAAAACTTGATAAATTCATTAAAAAAGGAAAAGACGCAACATACAAAGATTTTCGAAGAACTCCAATGTATTATCCGCCAATGAAATACCCTAAAACAAAGGGCTTCTTTAATAAATTAAAGGACATATTTTTCAAATAAAAAAAAGGATTTTATTTTATAATAAAATCCTTTTTTATTATTACTTAATCACTTATTTTACAACTATATTAACCAATTTCCCAGGAACAACAATTACTTTAACAACTGTTTTTCCGTCTGTTAATGCTTTTATTTTTTCACTGTTCAATGCCTGTTTTTCCATATCTTCTTTCGAGATTTCAGCATCAACTTCAATTTTATCTTTAACTTTGCCGTTTATTTGAACAACAAGCGTTATAGATGATGATTTTGCAAGGTTTTCATCCCACTTACACCACGGTTGGTCGTGAATTGAACCCTCGCCACCCAATTCATGCCATGCTTCTTCGGTTAAATAAACCGCAACAGGCGACATAAGTTTAAGCATTGAAATAATTGCAAAGCTCAAAACATTTTTATCTTCATCTGTTAAATATGAATTATCCGCCTGTGCAATCAAAGATTGCTCCGTTCCCTGCGCTCCCGCTTCGGTCACAACGGCGGCGGTGCTATGCTCGTTGCCTGCCGTCTTGCTACCGCAAGCCGCACCGCAACTCCGCATCTTTAAGTTTTGCCAATCGTATATTGCGTTGACAAGTTCACGATATTTAGAAATTACGGTATTAAATTGGAATTCATTTGTAATATCATTTGTAATGCCCTTTATAGACATGTGAACCGCACGAACCAAATCGTCGTTATCTTTCGCAAGTTGCGAACTTAATTGATAATTCAAATTGATATTTTCTGCGTTTGTTGCAACAAGACGCCAAACTCTGTTTAAGAATTTATAACATCCTTCAACACCCGCATCTGACCAGTCAAAATCTCTGGCAGGAGGCGAGTCGGAAAGAATAAACAATCTTGCCGTATCTGCACCGTAATTTTCAAATATTTCATCAGGGTCAACAGTATTACCTTTTGATTTTGACATCTTTGAACCGTCTTTTAATACCATACCTTGAGTTAACAGGTTTTTAAACGGTTCATCAAAATCTAAAAGACCGCAATCTCTTAGTGCTTTTGTGAAAAATCTTGAATATAACAAGTGCAAAATTGCATGCTCAATACCGCCGACATATTGATCTACAGGTAACCATTTGTTGACAATATCTTTATTGAAACATTCTTTATCATTGTTTGCATCAGCATAGCGTAAATAATACCAGCTTGAACAAATGAATGTATCCATTGTATCCATTTCTCTGGTCGCATGCCCGCCGCAAACAGGACAAACAGTATCTTTAAATGTCGGAGAGGTTGTAATCGGAGACTTTCCGACTACAGAGAAATCAACATCCTTTGGTAATAATACAGGAAGCTGATCCTCCGGCACAGGCTGTATTCCGCATTTGTCGCAATATACAACAGGAATCGGAGCTCCCCAATATCTTTGACGCGAAATCAACCAATCTCTTAATCTATATTGAGTTTTAAATTCGCCAAAGCCTTCATCTACTGCTTTTTGGGTAATTGCCTTTTTAGCTTCCGTATTTTTCATTCCGTTAAATTCGTTTGAATTAATCAATACACCTTCTTCAGTATAGGCTTCAGTTTCACAATTTGAAGGATTTTGCGGATTTTGAATTACAACTTTCATAGGCAAACTATATTTTTTAGCAAAATCAAAATCTCTTGTATCGTGAGTCGGAACAGCCATAACAGCACCCGTTCCATATTCTACAAGTGCATAATCGGCAGTCCATAGCGGGAAAGTTTCCCCTGTAAACGGATTTTTGCAATGAGTTCCTAAAGGAACGCCCGTTTTTGTTCTGTCTGTAGAAAGTCGTTCAATTTCAGACATCTTGCGGGCATTTGCTCTGTATTCTTCAACGGCTTGCTTATTTTCAGCTGTTGTAAGCTTTTCAATATCTTTATATTCAGGTGCAACAACAAGATAAGTTATACCATGAACCGTATCAGGCCTTGTTGTATAAACAGGAACTTCCATTTTTTCACCCGAAGGAGCGTCAATAACAGGGAATCTGAAAATTGCGCCATGAGACTTGCCAATCCAATTGGATTGCATTGTTTTTACATTATCGCCCCAACCTGTTAAAAGGTCTAAATCTTTAAGCAATTCATCAGCGTATTCGGTTATTTTAACAAACCATTGAGATAAGTATTTTTTCTCAACTTCAGAATCACATCTCCAGCATTTGCCGTCAATTACTTGTTCATTAGCCAACACTGTGCCACAATCAGGACACCAGTTTACAGCTGCCTCTTTTTTATAGACCAAACCTTTTTTATACAACTGTAAGAAAATCCATTGAGTCCATTTGTAATAGTCAGGTTTGCAGGTTGTAACTTCTCTGTCCCAATCATAAGAAAGTCCAAGCATTTTCAATTGCTGAGTCATATATGAAATATTTTCATCGGTCCATTTTTCAGGATCGGCATTATGTTTCATCGCAGCATTTTCAGCAGGCAAACCGAAACTATCCCATCCTATCGGGTGTAAAACGTTAAATCCGTTTGCTTTTTTAAACCTTGCAATAACATCTGTTATAGTATAATTTCTGACATGCCCCATATGTAATTTCCCTGAAGGGTATGGGAACATAGATAGTGCGTAATATTTTGGTTTATCGGAATTGTTTTCGGTTTTAAAAACTTTATTGTCATCCCAATATTTCATCCATTTTTTTTCAATCTCTTGCGGGTAATAAGTTTGTTTCATTTTTTATACTCCATATATCCTTAAAAAAAGTATATCACAAAAAATATCATTTATGGATTACCGGTAAATAATACTATCGGAAGTTTTATTATACTCTACTTATTGTTCACTTTTCTTTTTTATTGCGACGAAAAAAGAAAAGTGAACCGAAAAGAAAAACACGCTAATTTACAGCGATGCCGAAAGGCATCGCTCCGCGCAATAATATTGAACAGATTTGCTCATACGTTTTGTCCTGTCGGACAAAATCTCTTGCGAACCTAAATGACGGTTCGCCTAAAGCGCAATATACACCCCTTCGCCCTCCGCGAAGTGAACAATAATTTTATGCGAGAAAACTACAAAAAACGGACTTGTTTGAGCGATAGCGAGTTGTCCGTTTTGTATTCGAGCATTACAGATTATTAGTGAACGGAGCGATGGGCAGGAGTTTCTTTGCTCCACGTTTCTTTGCGGTCAAAGAAATGTGGAATAAATAAATTATTCATACCCCACCCCTACCCTCCCCTAATCTTCAGAAGAGGGCGAGCATGTTCTCATAATATTATTTATAGGAAGTATTTATGCTATAATATAAATATGAATTTTGAAGAAAAAACATTGAATTCGAAAGTTGTTTATGACGGGAAAGTTATTACCGTTTTAAAAGACGACATCGTAACTTCGGACGGACACAAATCTTTTCGCGAAGTTGCAGTCCACAACGGCGGAGTTGTTATCGTTGCGCTTAAGGATGATGATAAAATTTTGTTGGTAAAGCAGTACCGTTATCCGCTGAAATCAGTAAATATAGAACTTCCTGCGGGCAAACTTGAAAAAGGAGAAGACCCTGATAAAGCTGCACCGCGTGAACTTGAAGAAGAAACAGGATATCGCGCAAACTCTTGGCAATCATTAGGTTATATAAATACCACTCCGGGAATTTGTACGGAAAAATTATATCTGTATTTTGCAAAAGATTTAACTTTTGTCGGTGAGCATCCCGATGAAGGCGAAGTAATAAAATGTTTTGAATACAAAATTTCTGATGTCTTAAATATGATAAAAAACGGCGAAATCAATGATGCCAAAACTATTTGTGCGCTTTGCCGTGCTTTTTGCAAGGAGTTTTGCGCATGATAAAAATGATTGCAACAGATATCGACGGAACTATTTTGCCTTATCATTCCGATTTTAGCGAAAATGTCAAAAGATGTATCAAAGAGCTTGACCAGAAAGGTATTAAAGTAATACTTGTTACAGGCAGAATGCATTCTTCCACCACTCCGATTGCACGTCAATTAGGGTTGAACAATCCCGTAATATCATATCAAGGCGGTATGATAAAAGATATGGAAGGCAATACGTTATATCAAACCAATTTACCTGACAACTACGCTAAAGAAATTATCAGATGGGCAAGAGAAAATGATGTACACCTGAATTTGTATATTGATGATAAATTATACGTAGAAAATGATAATGATATTATCAAATTCTATATTCAAGGTAAATTCGTAGATTACACGGTTTGTTCGTTTGACGATTTGGAAATAAAAAACAATGTTAATAAACTTCTTGCAATTGATATCCAAGATGCAAACAGAGTTACAGGATGGGTGGAAATTCTTAAAAACAAGTATCCTGATTTATATATAGTAAAATCCACCCCGTATTTTTGCGAAATAGGTCCAGCTAATGCAAAAAAATCAATCGGCGTCGAGTTTTTATGTAAATTATGGGGCCTAAAAAAAGAAGAAGTTTTAACAATAGGCGACCAAAATAATGATATTGATTTAATTCAATCAGGCGGAATCGGAGTTGCTATGGGTAACGGAACGGAAGAATTAAAGGCTTGCGCGAATTACATTACCGATACCTGCGAAAACGACGGATTTATTAAAGCGGTTGAGAAATTTGTATTTAATAAAACAGAGGTATAAATAATGTATAGAATAGGTATTGGATACGATATTCATAAACTCATAGAAGGCAGAGATTTAATTATCGGCGGAGTAAAAATTACCCACGAAAAAGGACTTTTAGGACATTCTGATGCGGATGTTTTAATTCACGCTTTGATTGATGCGATGCTTGGAGCTTTGGCGTTAGACGATATAGGAACACTTTTCCCCGATACCGATTCCAAATACAAAGATATAGACAGCACCATTCTTTTAAAAAGAGTTTATGACCTTATAAAAGAAAAAGGTTACCAAATCGTAAACGTTGATTCAAATATAATTGCACAAGCCCCGAAAATGATGCCGTATATCCCTAAAATGAAGGAAATACTGGCTCATATTTTAGAAATTAACCCTCAAGATTTTTCTATAAAAGCAAAAACAAAAGAAAACCTTGATGCAGTCGGGCAAAAACTTGCGATTGAAGCAAACGCAGTCGTCCTGCTTCAAAAACAAATGAAAAAAATGTACTAATTTGGGGAATATAAAATTTTAACATCCGAATAATAATTCTTGTATGAAAAAAATATTATTTTTTATACTGGTATTTTGTAGTGTTTGTAAAAGCTACGGTGCCGGTTACGGGCTTTATAACCCTCAAAATTTTTCTTACAATCCGCAAGCAGGAGAAAGGCTGCTATTCATTCTTGACTATTCAAACAGTATGAATGAGCCATTAGAAAACGACACCAAATTTAACCTTATGCTTGATTCCATGAAAAAAATTTTGCCCAAAATTAACCCTGATACCCAAGTAGGTTTGAGAATTTACGGGCATAAAATGGGGTTTACGCCTATGGAAGCTTGCAGAGCCTCCACACTTGCCGCTCCGATTGCGAGAAATAATTCCGAAAATATTGGTTTTGCACTCTTAAAAAGAAAACCGCGCGGAATGACTCCTATAACTTATTCCCTAAAACAAGCCATAAAATACGATTTTATGGGGTTTACAGGTAAAAAACATATCATACTTTTAACAGACGGCGGTGAAAATTGCGACGAAAGCCCTTGCACTTTTGTTATGAACCTTATTAAAGTAAGAAGGGATGTACAAATCGATGTAATTGCCTTTAATATAAACAATGACGAAGACTTGGAGCAATTAAGATGCACTGCGCTTGTGACAAGCGGAAAATTTTGTGATGCAAAAACTTCAGCACAACTTTATAACGGGTTTAATAACAGTATCGCAGGAGTAAAAAACGTTGAAGCAAAAATCATTCTCCCGACAATGAAAAAATAATAAAAATACCCCGATTTTAAAGTAAATCGAGGTATTTTTTATATCCGTTTTACGCAGAATATAAAAACTATACTCTGCTAAGAGGCTTTGGGCCTGCTGCAACGATTTCAGATGGCATGTTAGGATATTTTGCACTGAAGTTATCAGCAAACATTTGAGCCAATTTGTTAGCTTGTTCGTCGTAAGCTGCTTTATCTTCCCACATTCCGCGAGCATCAAGCATTTCTGACGGAACATCAGGACAAGATGTAGGATAATCAACATTGAAGATATCATGATGTTTGAATTCCACACTGTCAAATGAGCCGTTCAAAGCTGCCGTAACCATTGCTCTTGTGTAAGATAATTTCATTCTCTTAGCGCCTGAAGCTGCAGAACCGCCTGCCCATCCTGTATTTACAAGATAAACTTTTGTTCCGTATTTATCAAGCTTGTCACCTAACATTTTAGCGTAAACTGAAGCATCCATCGGCATAAACGGTTCACCGAATAATGTTGAGAATGTCGGTTGAGGTTCAGTAATTCCTCTTTCAGTACCTGCTAATTTTGAAGTGAAACCTGTTACAAAGTGATACATAGCAGCGTTTTTGTCTAATCTTGAGATTGGAGGCAATACACCGAATGCATCAGCAGTTAAGAATACAACAACTTTCGGAATTCCGCCTTTTGAAGGAATTGCAGAATTGTTGATGTAATCAACAGGGTAGCCTACACGAGTGTTTTCTGTCAATGAACCGTCAAAGAAATCTAATTCTCTAGTTTCAGGATTCATTATAACGTTTTCAACCAAAGAACCGAATTTGATAGCATGATAAATATCAGGTTCGTTTTCTTCCGTTAAGTTAATACATTTTGCATAGCATCCGCCTTCAAAGTTGAATACACCGTCAGGTGACCAACCGTGTTCGTCATCACCGATAAGTTTTCTTGAAGGGTCTGCAGATAATGTTGTTTTACCTGTTCCTGAAAGACCGAAGAATACGGCTGTTTCACCTGTTGCAGGGTCCATATTAGCTGAACAGTGCATTGGTAATACATTTTTCTTGGTCATTATGTAATTCATTGTTGCGAATACAGATTTTTTGATTTCACCTGCATATTGAGAACCGCAAATAATAATTGTATGAGCTTCATAGTCGATAGCTATACAAGCTTCGGAATTTACTCCGTCAACTTCAGGATCACATTTGAATCCCGGAGCACAAAGTATTGTATAATCAGGTTCACCATAGCTTGCTAATTCTTCAGCTGTAGGTCTGATTAATAATTGGTGAATAAATAAATTTTGACTTGCAAGTTCGTTTATTACACGGAATTTTTGAGTGTAAGTTTTGTCTGCGCCTGCATAACCGTCAAAAATAAAGATTTCTCTGTTTTGTAAATAAGATGCAATTTTTCCTTTAATAGAATTAAATTGTTCTCTTGAAATTGGGCGGTTAACTTTGCCCCATGCGATTTCGTCGTGTACTCCCGGAGTATCAACGATAAATTTATCTTTAGGTGAACGACCTGTATATTTACCTGTCGTAACAACCAAAGCACCTGTTTCTGATAAAGAACCTTCACCACGACGTAGTGCAGCTTCTGTTAATTGAGCCGGTGTCCAGTTTCTGTGAACTGCTGATGGAGAGATAATTCCCCATTTTTCAATACCGTAAGTTTCCATATTAGCTTCCTCCTTTTAAAAGCGTTACTATACACATTTATTGTATTACAAACACTTATAGATTGCAAGCCTTGTATATACTACGGTAATACTTATTGAGGGGAATTTTAACGGAGATTCGGAGGGCAAGCGAATAAGAGGGCAAGCTATTTATGTAATGGGAAATTGAAAATGGAAAATGGAAAATTATTTCGTTCTTTTTATTTTACCCTCCCTTGGGGGAGGGTGTCTAAAAGGACAGGAGAGGGGTTATTGAGTCATGTTATTGCTCGGGGGTAAATGAGACAGACAAGTCATTGCGAGCCCGATAGGGCGTAGCAATCCCATTGATATAATATGTCAATTTGTAATTCGCCCAATTGTATCAATGAGATTACTACACATTCTTCGAATGTTCGTAATGACATGAAGTTGCGTAGGACAGGCATTATATTTAATTGAAAATGGAAAATTATTTCGTTATTTAATTTTCCATCAAGAAGCGAGTAAAATTTTCGTATTTTGATAATAGCCTGCCCTCCTGCCTTCCTGCCTTCTGAACTCCTGCTATAAAACCTATCCGACTTTTTATAAATTATGCCGCATTTTTTACAGGTTCTTGTTCTCTAAATTCTTTAGTTCCCGGAAAACCGTCCTGACCCGTACGTTTTTTGGTAATCAAATATTGAAGTTTCGGAATAAATGTTGATAAAAACGCTGCAGAAATTGCAAATCCTGCGCCCCAATTAATGGCATTCATCTTGAAGTTGTTTCTTGATGCCTTCTTAAGAGCCTCTAATGTTATTTCTTGAACATTTGCTTCTTTTGCTTTCTTAACAATTGATTCAACATATTTTGTCAAATCGGATTTTAAAGAATCCAAACTGTCTTGAGCAACATATTTGTACTTATCCATGAATTTTTCACTGCCAAACGCATTTTTATAAAATTCTTTTAAGAATTCAGGATTATTAATATGACCGCCGTTTATAATATCTTTTGCCTGTCCAATCGTCAAAATTGATTCACCTTTTAATTGAGGTTGAAGTTCAGACATCTTATCGGCAATCGCTTCAAGTTCTGCTACCTTATCTGCGCTATACAAATCTTTTAATGCCACTTTGAAATCTGCTAAATTGATAATATTTTTACCGTTAAATTTCGACTTAATAACTTCAGGAAGACCTTCCCTTGCGCCGAGGAATTCTTTTGCAAATTCATCAACAGAAACCTTTTTACCTGATTTTGTGTCAAGATAATTATTCATATATTCCGTCGCAAATTTTGCAGATGACGGATCAAGTCTTGTAGAATTACCTTTACCTTGTTCTAGTTGATTTAACCATTTATTCATATTTGCCATGTTAAACATATAAAAATAAATTGATGATAAATCTCTGAATGCAATTTCTACTCTTTCGTCATTATTTCTTGCGGAATAAACTCTGCCGCTGCAAGTTCCGGCATCAACAGATAAAAGTTTCCAATTTCTCTTGTTCTCAAAATTATTTGCAAGTGCTAATAAATCCAAACCGCGCCCTGAGAATGAAACCTCTTTATTGTCGTCATTACCGTTTACAAAATCAGAAAATTCCGGTCTTTTTACAAAATCATTTTGAGGATTATTATTTTGATTTTGTTTGTCTTTTCTATGATAAGAACGGGTAATCGCCTGATTAATTTTTGGCAAAACAAAACCGATAAAAGCATTAGCTATCAATACACTTGCGATTACTTTTGTAAACTTAAATCTTGCCATAAGTTTTTGAGTAATTTCCGATGCGTTTTTATTGGTTCTTTTTTCACCTTTTAAGAAGTTAACAAGCGGATTACGAACATCATCTTTTGCAATATCTACAGTCTTTTTCGGCAATTGCAATACTTTTTGTCCGAGTTTTTCAAAAAGCCAATTTAAACCTGTTACACCTCCAAGCCAAAAAACTGCGCCCGAAAATTCTTCTGTAATACGTTCTCTTGCTTCGTCAAAACCGCCGCGTCTGTATGCCTGATAAGTTCTTCCTGCTTCTACAAAAGCTTCTAACGCAATAACAGGCAAAAATCCGTCACTTGCCATCGCAGAAACAATATTACGGGGTTGAAATTGTTTCTTTAAATTGTTGACTGAAAATGTCTTATATATTTTGGCTTGAGGAACTTTTATCGACATAAGAGAACTTTCACTATTTAAGATACCATGATAAAATTCCTCAAACTGAATTTTTGCCTATATCTAAATTTATTTTAATAAATTGTTACATATGAAAATGGGAATTAGAGGTTTAGAGGTGCAGAAGATTAGATGGTTGGAGGCACCGGCAATACCCGTTTAATGCGAAGAGGAGCTTGTACTCTTACGCTCAACGTCAGATGCTAAAATAAATTCTGCATGACATATTTCATTTTCAATTTTCAATTTGTAAAAAGCTTATCAATTTACAATTTATAGTTGTTAATCATTTCCGACGAATTTCTTATCCGTCTGAACGGCTGCTCTTGCCCATTCAGCATTAACACCGGTTATTTCAACTTTGCCGTTCGGCAGAATATTCATTGAAAAAGTATCATGTTCTCTTGATACATTAGAACCGCTTGTATCAACCGTTATAATAGCATGCCCCCCATTTTGTGTAAACCTGCTACTAATTGTCCAACTCATACTGTCTTTCGTCGTAGCTGAACTGGCTGTCGTTGCTATAGGATTTAAATATTCTTTAAACAACTCTCTGAATTTTACATTACGATTGCCTCCTCCATTTTGAGAACAAGTATATGGCCTTTCATCACCAAAACCTGTTCTGTCATATACAAGCGGATAGCATTTTTCATTATTAATCATTTCACTTACAATTGTCAGAGTCTGATAGTAAGCACGTTTGGTCATCAAGACTTCCTGATTCGGACGCAATTTAAATATCATCGGCATTAGTATAACCGTTAAAATAGCAATTACCGCCAATGCAATCATTATTTCCGTTAATGTAAAACCTTTTTTCATAATTATTTTTCCTTTTTTAAATTTCACCTAAACTGTCAACTCTATATGCACAACCCAGTTCTTCCTGAGCTAACACAGTAATATTATTCATATACAAATTCAACAATGTAAAAAATATTTGCCTGTATTCCATAGGAACAACCAATCTCGGGTTATATATTCCCAATTTTTTACATTTTTTTGACAATTTTGTAGCAATTTTTTCAGCCATGTCAGCATCAATTTTTATCATTGAATCATCAGAATCATCACAACCTAACACCATTTCAGAATAAGTTTTTTCTGATAATTCAAACGCAGAAATTGTTTCTCCGTCTTCATTAGCATAGCATCTGCAAATTTGGCGCGATAGTGCTATTCGCAATTTGTTTATTATATCTATTCTCGAAACATCATCAGCAAAATCGTTAATCTTTTCAAATACATAAGTTATATTCTTGATAGAAACTCGCTCTTTAATCAAACTTGCCATGATATATTTGATATCCGAATAACTCAACACTGTCGGAACAATATTATCGACAAGATAAGAATTTTCTTTATCTACAACTTCCAAATATTTATCAATATCTTCATAATCAAGTAAATCATCAACATGCTTAACTGCAACAAATTCCAGCGCATAAGCAATATATTCTGATGAAGTCATGCCTTTTTGCCAAAAGTCTTTTGTTTTTTCTTTCGGTACCCAAATAACTTTTCTGCCGGAAACCTCATCCACAGCGGATATAGAATTTTTTATTTTTGTATCAGTGTGCAATTCATCAGCATAGAACATTACATGTTCGGGGCAAACAGATGCTCTAAAAGCTTCCATCCCGCGGATTTTTATTGTAAATTCACAAGGATTTAGCGTATCATCATCCTTAAAAACAACTTTCGGTATGACATACCCAAGACTTTCCGTTAAATCTAACCTTGCCTTTACTGTTTGAGCAACAAGCAATTCTTCGCCGTAATCATCGCGCTCTGAATCAATAAACCCTAAAAGTTCTTCACTCAAATATATCGCCAATTTTTCTTCATGCAATTTTGAATACATTAAATCAGGTGAAGTAGCTTTGTTTAAAGCTCCTTTCAAATCATCGAGTTCTTTTAAGCCTGAAGAAATTTTGTCATTCAGCTTTTTGCGCGAAGCACCCGTTTCATCATCCAATTGAGATTTAACCTGCCGTATTTCATCACGTTTTTGTTTAATTTTTGATTGAATTTCCAGACACTTTTCATATTCGGTGCGTTTAGGAGAAAGCATTTTTTCCATACGGCTTTTAAAATCAGAAATGCTTATTATATCGCCTTCGCCATTGCCGTCGGATTTAACTTCACGCATAAAAATGCAATTCAATTGCGCTTCAGTCTCTTCCCCGCCGACTTCTGTCATGCTGTACAACTCCCAACCGCTCATAGACATTTCGTTCAACAGGTTTTGTAATTCTTGGGCATTATCCGCCGAACATGATTTTATAATATATTCCATTCTTTTATTTAGCATGACATTAACCTTTCAACAATTTTATAGCTTCAATAGCAGTTTTTATAGCAATTTCAGTATCATGTATTATCGGATTTTCCAATCCTGCTTTTTCCCGTTCCTGATTAGCAACAGCTAAAAATACCGACCCTACTTTTACTCTCAATCTGCTTGCAACAATAAATAAAGCGGCAGATTCCATTTCGGATGCCAAACACCCCAGACGTTTCCATGCTTCCCACTTGTTTTGCAATTCATAACTTACAGGCATAATTTCGGGATTATGCTGACCATAGAATGAATCCTTACATTGAACAATTCCGGCGTGATAAGTATACCCAAGATTTTTTGCCGCCTGTACAAGCGCATTTGTAACATCCAAATCGGCAACTGCAGGAAATTCAATCGGCGCATATTCTTTAGTTGTACCTTCGGCACGAATTGCACCTGTTGCAATTACAATATCTCCGCCTTTAACATCTATATCCATGCCGCCGCAGGTTCCTACTCGAATAAACGTTTTTGCGCCGACTTTAACAAGTTCTTCCAGCGCGATTGATGCTGAAGGGCCACCTATACCCGTTGAAGTAACACTAACCTTCTCGCCACCAATGTAACCCGTATATGTAACATACTCTCTACTGTCGGCAATTAACTTCGGATTTTCAAAATGAGACGCTATTTTTACACAACGCTTGGGGTCACCCGGCAATAATACATATTCGCCGACATCACCCTCTTTTAAACCTGTATGATACTGTCTGCCACCTTCGCTATAATCCATTTACTCCCCTTTTAAAGACAATAAGCCAATAATACCTGATTGGAATTTATTGGCTTATTTACAAATTAATTATTGACCTTTTAATTGTTGCAAAACTTGATCTGTTACGTCAACACCGCCAACAAATACTATTTGATCAGCCAATACGGCATCCAATTTTTGTGCAACCATTACACTTCTTGCTGCAGCTTGAACTTTCTGTAAAATTTGATCTTCTTTTTCCTGCTGCATTCTTGCTAATGCTTCTTGTCTTGTTCTTAACTCGTTTGCAGTTTGAGATTCAAAATTTTGCTTTTGCAACGGAGTTGATAACCCCTTATATTGCTTTTCTTTTTCCAACATAAATTGCTGCAATTCCAAGCCTTTTTGGTCTAATTCTTTAACAGCTTGTTGAGCTGCAGGATAATTTTCCAATACTCTTGCATAATCAATATAACCTACTTCAGCTTTTGCAACATTACCTACAGATAATGTCAAACCAACAGCAGCCAATATTGCCATCATTTTTAAATTTTTCATACGTCCTCCTGTCTTTTATTTATATATTGTAATTATTTTTTTGTATATGTCTTGTCTTCTTGACATCCGTACTTCAAAATTAGTACATCAAATCACCAACACCGAAAGTGAAATATCCGTGTTTAGAGCCGTTACGTCCCGAGTGAGTAAGCGGGATACCATAATCGATTGATAACGGTCCCATCCCCGGAATAAATACCTTCAAACCGACACCTGCAGATACCGCATACATCGGTCTGTCATATATTTTATTTGATACCGTGCCGTCAAATACTTTACCTGCATCTAACCACATCGTAAATCTCAAATTATTTAAGAAAGCAATTCTTGTTCTATCCATAAACGGAATCGGTGTTGCAAATTCGGCAGAACCCATGATAAATGCTTTACCTGTACCGACACCACTCATTTTGAAACCTCTTACTGTATAAGGGCCGCCCAAACGATATGCCATTACTTCAGGAATATTACCGTGAATTGCTCCGCCTCCTTTAGCAGTAAAAGATAACGAAGAACGTTTTGCTATAGGAATATACTGTTTTATCATACCGGTAAGTCTGCCGTTTGTTTTATTAAATCCGTTCATACCGAGACTTTCATCAAATCTCAAACTTGCCATAGTACCATGTCTTGTAACAGTTGCTGAATCTCTGGTATCAAATAACAATGCAGGGCTTAAAGATAAGAACATTCCGCCTTCTAACTGTTTTGCACGCTCTGACAACGGAATGTTATAACGTCTGTATAACCCCATAATATTGTTGCGGTCGCCTTCTTTTACATGGATATCTTCCAAACCTAAACTGAATGTTGCTGTTGCGTGTTTATTTGATTTTAGTCTGTGAGCAGCAGTAAATTCAAGACCATATCTACGTTCTATTGCCATAGGAATTTGATAAGAACCAAAATCTCTGAAGAATAACCTTGTATTTAAAGAGGTATCCGCATTAAAGAAATATGGTTTGAAATAAGTCAACTCAGCCTGAATATTCATATGATCTTTTACGGAGTTATCGTTTAAAATTACACCGGTACCTGCCAAACCTGTTAAAGAAATTCTTTCTGCACGCCCTCTAAAGTTATTATCCGCAATACCCATAGAACCGAATAAACCAGTTACAGTATCCAAACCACCACCAACAGAAATACTTGCAGTTCTTTGCTCGGTTATTTTTATTGTAACATCATATGCATCCGGTAAATCTTCACTCGGTTCAATCTCACGCGTTACATCTTTAAATGCTTGAGTAGCATAAAGCCTGACTAAATCCTCTTTTATAAGATTTTCATTATAAACCATGCCCGGTTCAGTCATGATATTACGAGCAACGATATAATCTTTTGTTTTTTCGTTACCCTCTATCATTATTTTATCAATAATACCTTCTTTGATAGTTATGTTTATTGTACCGTCAGGATCATCTGTTACGGAATCAACTCTGGAGAGTATATAGCCTTTTTGATAATATAATTCTTGTATTTGCGCAATTGCAGTATTAATTTTAGCAATATTTTGCGGTTTACCCTTCATATCAGTCAAAGCTGCCAAAATGTCTTCTGTAGGTATAACAGTATTACCGTCAATTGTAAAATCTTTTACGGGAATATTTTCTTCAACAACTATCTTTACCGTAACAGTACCATCCGAATTAACCGTCGGAACTGCTTTCATTTTTTCAGAGAAAAATCCCGTATCATAAATAGCTTTTAAATCACTTTGCATTTTTGAACGGGTATATGTTCCGCCTGATTTCATTTGCATTTTTGACAATACATCCTGCAAAGATACCGCATTCAAACCATAAATTTCTATATCTTTTATGGTCTTATTCTCTTTATCTACATAGTTTGAAGAGTTATCAACCAAATCTTCAATTGTAGGCTTTACTTCTTTATTTTGGTCTATCACCGAAGAAGTATCAATTTTTGTTGCATTTGTATTAAAAGCCTCAGAAGTATATTTATTAAAAACCGTACCGGCAGAAGCATCAGGACGCAGAGCATCATGCGTTAAACCTATATCCCCCCAAGCATCATCAATCGCACAAACGGATAACTGTGTTATTGAAACCAACATTACGGCTAATAAAGCTTTTTTTAATGTGTTAAATTTCAAGAATTTTTTCCTTAACAAACTTTCACTACTCTCCAACAAAATTCTAGCATAAATTCATAAAAAAAGTAAACTTCTTTACATTTATTTTCCTATTACAAATTTATAAATTTTATTTTTATTAATTTCATATAATTCGGACAAAATTACGGAAATATCTTTTGCACTGAACCCCCTATCCTGCAAGGATTTTATTTTCTGCTGCAACTGCATATCATCCATATCATGTTCTCCTGCAAATATCATTACAACAAATTCACCTTTAGGCAAATCTTTTTCAAATTTATTAATGATATTTTCCACATTGTCAACATCAACTTCCTCAAACATCTTTGTTAATTCCCTGCCATAGGCTATTTTTGCATTCGGACGAATATTGCCTACATATTTTAAAGTATTCAAAATTCTGTTTGGAGATTCGTAAAAAACTAAATTTTGGCATTCATATTTTTTTATAATTTGCTCAATTTGCTTCTGCATTTTTGGCAAAAAACCTATAAAAGCAAAACTTTCATCTTCTCTCGATATTTGAGATAAAAATGTTACAACCGCATTTGCTCCGGGCAGCGCACTCACCCTAAACCCCGACTTACGCAATTCTTTTACAATAACTGACCCCGGATCACAGATTAACGGAGTCCCCGCATCCGAAACAAGCGCCATTTTATTACCTTGCGATAAGAAATTTACAATTTCCGCAACGCGCTCTTTTTCATTATATTTATGATATGAAACGCATTTTGTACGAATATTAAAATGATTTAACAGTTTTTGTGTAACTCTTGAGTCTTCACATGCTATTAAATCAACAGAATTCAATATTTCTATTGCCCTGTATGTAATATCCCCAAGATTCCCGATAGGAGTGGGAACTATGTAAAAATCGTATTCACGCATAGCAAAATTATACCACAAACAACAGTCTCATAAAAACAAAAAACTCAAACAATTGGGGTAAAAATTGCTTAAGTTTCTTGGGGTAAATATTAAATTTTGGGGTAAATGAAAAGAGTTAAGTTTTTCAAATCGTCGGAATATCCGACTGTTCATTATGCCATATACGGCAAATGAATATATTTAGATTCGGTTTGATTAACTGTTCTTTTCGGGGTGCAAAGTATATTATAAGCCTTTACAAAATTATAACCTATAGCTTTCAACGGATTTGATTGAACCGAATCAGCATTTTGAGTTATAAATAAGTCTTTTTCAAAATTAATCGTATTATTATAATTTTTATCTAATGCCATTAAACCAAATCTGGAATTTTCTTTAGCATTATTATTTCCGAAAGTTATATGGCTTATTGAAGTTAATTTTACAGGATTTAATGTAATCATTTGTTACCTCCTTTGTTATTAAGTGTTTGTTTAACACTTCATCTAACATTTTTACTATAGTTCATAAAATATTTTTTGTCAACCCCTTTTGTGAAGTTTTATTAAGAGATTTAAAACTTTGATACAACAGGGTTTGGGCATAAAGTGCATAAAGTACACTTATTGCCTGTATTTTATGTTTCCCCTTTCAAATAAAAAATCACTCCACTGGGGGATGTTTAACTACACGTTAAGGCTATTTGTCATTTCAAAGCAAAAATTTCATCATATATTTGCCCCGATAAACACACATTGATATAATAGGGGAGTAAAAGGAGACTGTATGAAAAATATTTGGCCGGAAGAATATATGCACAATCCCAATATCAATAAGCCGATTGAACAGATTTGGGACGATATGGATGCATATAGCTTTGAAGAAAGATATGAAAACGATTTAAAAAATAAGCTTACATTAGTAATCCCATTTCCGCCAATGTTTTACAAAGGTAAGTTTTTAAAAGGTATATTCTATTCCAACGCAACACGCACCATCATAAGAAAACTACCTGAATTAAAGGAATTGTTTTTTGTTTGCGCAAATTCTATGTTTGCATCTTATCCTTGGTCGAATGTTGCGGATATGTTTTTCACCTGCTATAAAAACGAAGCAAGAGAAGCATATTACAAGAAAAAACACCCTGAAAACAGCCACGTTGTCTGCTTACCTTTGCAAGATGCGGATTTTTTAAATGAATATTATATCGCACCTGCAAAAGATACACCGAAAACTATTGATGTGTTTTGTGTTTCAACGCCATTCCCCGTTAAAAATCTTCCGGTAATCGCAAAAGCTCTAAAAGTATATGAGCAAAAATACGGTAGAATTTTGAACGTCGTTTATGCTATCGGACAAAGAAGTGCCGAAATTAACGAAGACGGTTCACTTGATTACTCAAAACTTACGGATTACGGTAAAAACGAGCTTAAAAAAGTTGATGAAATACTTGGAGACACTAAGAAATACATTAAATTTTATCCGTATATAGAATACAAACATTTACCGCACTATTATTCTTCTGCAAAATGCTGTGTTTTGGGTTCCTTGATGGAAGGTAAAAACAGGTTTATCAGTGAGGCGATGAGCTGTAACACTCCTGTTATTGTTTTTAAGGACTTTAATAAATACGTTAGAGGCGATTTCCCTGTATTTTTCGGAAATAGCGGAGAATATGTTCCGGAATTTTCGCCTGAATCACTGGCAGATACTATTCACAAAGTAATTATGAATCAGCAAGCTTATGAACCGCGGAAAAATTACTTGATGCATTACGGCAGGAAAAATTTTGTTAATAAAATGATAGATGCCATGCCATATTATCGCGAAAATGTTCCTGATTATATTGAAGGAAAAATACATGACAATTTATGGGTTGATTTGGCATGTTATGACAATTATCAAGTCAGTTTCCATGATTTTCTATATGGCAAACTCCCATCAATGTCGCATGTTATAGGAATTAAAGACATTGAAACTCTGTTTAAACGCTACTATAAAAAATTTGGAATTGAATGGAAATATAATCACGACGATATTTTTAACGATTAGATCAAGGTTAAATTTATGCAGAAATCGGAAAAATTTAAGCAGGCATTTTTACTTCACGAGCAAGGCAAATTGACAGCCGCAAGAGATATTTATCTCGAAATTTTGAAAACAGAACCTGATAATCACGAAGTTTTAGATTTATTAGGGGTTTTATTTTTACAGGCAGGTGAATATGAGCGCTCTGAAGATTGCATAAAAAAAGCAATTGAAATACACCCCGATGCATATTATCTTGAAAATCTCGGAAAACTCTACCACCAAGCCAACAGACATCAAGATGCAATAGAAGTTTATGAAATTTTGACAAAAATAAAACCGCAAAACTACGAATATCAATTTGGTTTGGCAATGGCATATAAAAATAATTCAGATTGGGAAAAAGCAAAACAAGCTTACTATAAAGCAATAGAATTAAACCCCCAAAGCCATGAATCATATTTCAACCTTGCATATCTGTATTTCAACGAAAACGATCCGCAAGGCGCAGTAAAATGTTATGAAAAAGCTTTAGAAATTCAACCTGATGACTGGGAAACCAAATACTTTTTATCCTTAGCCTATATGGAAGTAAAAAACTATAAAGACGGTTTAAAATACTTTGAAGAACGTTTATGCAGACAAAGCGCAATAGTTTCACAAGAAAAGACATACCCAAACCTTATGAAAGAAAAGCCAATATGGACAGGAAAAGAAGATTTATCAGACAAAACTCTATATACATATTATGAAGCAGGATTTGGCGACTTAATCATGTTATACAGATTCATGCCCGAATTAACTTCAAAATGCAAAAAAGTAATATTTAAACCCCAAAGAGAATTGGTAGAACTTTTCAGAGAAAATTCATACGGCGCAGAAATAATGGATATGTTTGAATTTGAAAAAGATGTATATTTTGATTACCATTTACCGTTTTTGAGTCTGCCTTATGTACTTGGTAAAAGCGGAGAAGATGTTTTTATTCATCACGACGACGGATATTTGAAAGCAAATCCCGCAAAAGTACTCCAATACAAACAAAAATATTTTAATAATGATAAATTCAAAATAGGCATAAAATGGCAAGGAAATACTTTTTACGATAAAGAACGTGTTTTAAAAGTAGAAGCCTTTTTCAGATTATTTGAAATCCCTAATACTCAATTTTATTCTTGTCAAACTTTTGAAGGTTCTGAAAAATTTGAAAAAATTAAGGATAAATATAATGTCATTGATTTAGCTCCGACATTTAAAAATTTTTCAGACACCGCTGCAGCATTGGAAAATTTGGATTTAATCATTTGCAACGACACATCTCTTGTTCATCTTGGGGGCGCAATGCGTCGTCCTTGCTGGGTTTTGTTGCCTCATGTTTATAATTGGCGCTGGCACGATGATTTGTCAAAATGCGATTGGTATGACAGCGTAAGGATTTTCCGCCAAACCTCAAACGGTGATTGGGACGGAGTTTTCTCAGAAGTCGAAAAAGAATTGAGAAAAATTTTAAATTAAATTTATTACTTCCAATAAGCTTTAAATTCTATAACATCTTCCAATATTTTTTGATAATCACCCATAAAACAAATTGCTCTGTCATCAATATGCACAAAAGCAGGTATCTTGACATTTGTAATATCCTTAAAATAAAAATCGATTTTGTTACTAATGAGCCATTTAGTTGCCAGAATATGATTTCTTGTAGTAAATAAATATAATTCCCCGAGTTTACTGATTTTTTCTAAAAATTCCACTGCACCGATTTTAATTTCAGGTATAAAATTTTCATCATATTTTCCCTTGCCGTATTCATTCAAAACCCCATCCAAATCTATCAATATTCTCTTTTTATATGTGTTCATATATAATACTCCAATAGTGCTTATGTAGCAGTGGTGCTAATATAGTATAGATTATACGATAAGTATATGTCAAATTTTAAAGATGAAATATACAAAACTATTGGCAGAAATGTTAAAAAATATCGCCTTGCCGCAAATATTTCACAAGAAAAATTATCTGAAATATTAGATGTGAACAGCAAATTTATCGGACACGTTGAACGAGTAGAAAGATTTATAAGCTTAAAAAAATTGATAGAAATCGCAGAATATTTTAAAGTTCCCGTAAAAAATTTCTTTGAATAATACCAGCCTGTTATAATTTAAATTCATTAGCAAGGCAGTAGGCGCTTAATTTCTCTTTTTGCGCTGTTACAAGAGATTTCACACTTTGGTTTTTTGTTTCTTTTACTGTTAGTTCCATAGCCTTTTCGTACATTGAAGATGAACCTTTGAGGTATTCAATTTGGTTTTGAGAAGGTATTGAACCTATATCTTGATAATATTTACCGTAAAGCAAATAAATTCGAGACAACATATCAAACATTTCAAACTCTTTGGCAAGGCTCAAAGCCGTTTCAATATACATTTTTGCTGAACCGTAATCTCCTATATTCATATATGCCGCAGTCAATATCATATTCAAATTTACTATGAAAAATACATTATTAATATTCGGCGTTTTGGCAATTTCTAAAGCTTGAGATGCAATATCTATTGCACTTTTTGAATTTTCCGTAACAATAGTAGCCTCCGAAATTAAATACCACGATAATAATGCACCTAATGCCATTTTTTCTTTTGCAAAATAAGTTATTTGCTCATTATATATTTCAATTGCATGCTGGGCCTGGTTTTCATCTTTAAACATCTTGCCTAACAATGTTTTTAATATATTTTTTGTAAAATTATCACCGCAATTATTCGCAAAAGTTACTGCTTCAAACAAGTTTTCACGCAAACCGTCATAATCTTTTTGCATAAAGCGATTAATTATGTACACTAAATTCCAACGAGAAATAACAGAATCATCTATATCTTTTTCCAAACGATTTTTTACATCATCCAATATACGATTAGACTGAGAGAAATCACCCTTCATCGTATATGCATATGCCTGAATAATTCTGGTTCGCGCCAATAATAATTTGTCGGTAATTTTATGCTTATCAATTATAATAAATAAGTTTTTTATAACATCAAAAGCTCTGTTATTTCCCTGCAAAGAAAGCGCACTAGCAAGTGCAAGATATACTTTTAGCCAAGTATCAAAAAGTAACCCCATAGGAAATAATTTATTTAACTTCGGTTTTGATAAATGCGAATTAAGTATCGGTAAAATATCATTATCCACAATATTAATGACTTCACCGCAATTACCTATATCCAACAGAGCAGACAATTTTGCACTCAAAATCATTGCTTTTTCCAAATCCTGCCCGTCTTTTAATTTTTTTACAACATTATCAACACACTCTACATTGCCGAAATAATTTCCTGTTTTTGAACAACATTGAGTCAAATAGCCTAAAAGTTCTATTTCTTTCACTTCATCATTATTCTCGCGAGCATTATTTATCGCATCAGGTAAGTATTCCAGAGCTTCTTCCGGATCATATTCCGCAAGAAGTTTGCCTAATTTTTCACTTATACTATATCTTATATTAATTGTTTCGCTTTCGCTAAATTCATTTAACAATGCAAGACATTGCTTTTGCGCAACAACATAAAGATTAATATCCCCAATATACGAACATAATCTGGTTATTCTTGTCCATATATCAAACGCCATGCGATTTTCTCTTAAATTATGCGCCAATGTCGCCAATAAAGAAACAGAATTTAGATTAAACGCACTGATTACTTTTCCTACTTTTACATTCAAATCATCAAAGCCCGAATCTTTTGATACTGCTTTTAAAACATTTTCCCACAATATATAGCTGTTAAATTCATAATAATTATCGTCAAAAGCCTTTATATAATTTGATTGAGCCAAATATGCCAAAATATCACCAAAAGTTTCTTCTTCTACGGCACAAACATCATACAACAAACCCTTATTAAATCTGTCTCCGAGAATTACCGCCAGACACAAAACCCTATATGCTGACGGATTTGATTTTTTCAATATTGCCAATCTGGCCCTAACCAACTCCGCAAAATCATCGGGCAATATTAACGCTTTATCGCTTATTTGACAGTCGAAAGCATAACTTATTGCCTGTTCAATATAAACAACATTTCCGTTGCTTTTTGAATATATAGTTTCGACTTCACACTCCGAGATAAAACCTTCTTTATTTTTCAAAGCAATAAACGCATTTGAATCTTCCTTACTTAAAGGCGCAATCGCAATATCACAATATGACTTTAATGCTCTGTTTTCCGCACCAAAAATACTACTAATCGGTTTATGAGAAAAATATGTTATAATCAATTTTAAATTTTTCCATACATTATCACGATGAATCAAACCGATTAAAAATTCTGCCGAAAAGCCGTCAATAAAATCGAAATTATCTATTACATAAACAAATCTGCCTGTTTCTGCAAAAGCATCAAAGATTTTGTATAGCCAACCGAATGTCCTTTTTTTGTTAATAATAATATCTTCATAATTTCCGTCATTAAACGTATAAATAAAATTAAATAAATCGGAAACTTCAAATGGCTGTAAAAATTTAAATTCAGATGATAAAAATTGAATTGCATTTTGTTCAAAATCATCATTTTTAACCGCGTAAGACGGTAAATTAAATATATTCAGCAGCATATCATGAATAACACCGCCCGGAGTAATTTGAGTAATTGGTGTGCAATACCCGAAACACCACTGCAAATTCTTATCTTCAAGTTTTTTCATAACAGCTTTAAGAATTGTGGTTTTTCCAATTCCTTTTTCTCCCGAGACAGAAAAAACCTTTTTCTCTGTCCCCAATATTTCACTTTGTAAAATATCAACCGCCTTTTTATGTGAAATCAAATTCGGAGAATATTCCAAGGCGTTATTTTGCTTATTTTTATTTTTTTTCACCGGTTTTCCAAATGGAGTACCGCATTTTCTGCACTTAACCGCACTCGGAAAATTAATTCCGTTACAGTTTGGACAAACCTTAAGTAACTCATGACCACATTTGGAGCAAACCAAATTTCCGACAGGATTAATTGTGTTGCAATGACTGCACAACAACCCTGTCCTTGACTTGCAGTAAGGACATTTTAAAACTGTTTGCGAAATATTTTTTTTACATACAGGGCACTTCATAATACAAACTACTGTTCGTCAAGCTCTCCCTTGACCTTTCCTATTAATCCGTATAGTCTTTTCGAGACTTCAGATTGTGATATTCCCAACTCAGATGCGATTTCTTTTTGTGTTAAACCATCATTATAACGCATTGTATAGATTTGCATATACTTTTCTTCAGGTTGCTCGTCGTCAATTTTTCTTATGGTTTCGGCAACGAACGTTAAAATTTCATTTTTAATAGCTACATCTTCAGGACTTTCAGGAACTACGATATTCTCATAACTTACAACACAAGATGAATAATCAGGTTTTTGTTCAGCAACTTGAACAACAGGAGCTTCCGTAACAAGCTCTTTTGTGGACATATAACCTGCTTTTGTTCTTCTCAAACGACCGGAATCTTTTAATACATTAACTATAGATGTGGTAACAACACGTCTTAAATAAGCTTCAAGAGTAGCTTCATTATCTATAGCACCAAAAATTGAAACAGAACGCTTACAAGCTTCATTTACAAAATCGTCAAATAAATCTTCATTTCCAGAATATTTTCTGTCGTTTTTAACTATTTGACCTATTAAATTTATATTCTCTTGCGTAAGTTCCACAAATCTATCCCTTCTTAACTATAAAAAATTATAGCATATTTAGAAATAAATTTTAAGTATCACTGTGGTACTTTCGTCATTACCCACGCTTTGAGGGGCTTTCAGGATACTCAAAGTTTGGTTAACAGATTGTAACACTATCTTATCTATTTGCGCGGAACCGCTGGATAATAATATTTTTGCTTCTTTAAAAGTGCCCATTTTATCGAACAAAACACTAACTCTTACCTGATCGGAATAAGCATACTCGTCAGCAAGTAACAAATCACTCGATAAAGCAGATTTCAAACTTTTACCGGCAGACTGAAAATATTGTTTAAAAGCGGCATTATATGAAATATAATCAGGGACTTCCCAACTTAATTTTCTTATACTCATAAACGAAGTTGCACCGATTTTCTTCGCAGGCTGCGGCGCAGGTTTAGCAACCTGAGGTGCAGGTGCAGAATTACTGTTATCCATATTTACAACATTATTATTATCTAAATTTAGGGTATTTTGATTTTCCTGCGTAGTACCCGCATCAGCAGTTTGAGGCTGCGGTTCAGGCAAAGAAGTGTTTGCGGCTTGATTTGCAGGTTTTATAAACTTCATTGCACCAAAAGAAATTCCGGCCAATAAAACCAATGCACCAACACCTGCCAAAATTCCTTTTTTTGTGCCTTCTGAAGCTTGCGCTTTTCCAATCATAATAGAATTGTTTAACGGTGCTTCAGTTACAATATCAGGAGATTCGTTGTATATATCTTCCAAATGCTCTGACGGCATCGGAGTATCTTCCTGCATATTGTTGATATCAATAGGTATTTCGCCTACGGTTGCATCTTTATCACTTATACTTATACTATTTTCAAACGGTAAATTTTCAGGCTCGACAGCTTTTTCGAAATCCTCAAAATTTACTAAAAATTCATCTTCTTCATATGCTTTATCATTTGATAAGTCGGTATCTTCAAGCGTTTGGTCCGTTTCTTCTTCTATTTTGGCATTATCCTGCTCCGCATAGTTGTATGTAGGTTCTTCAGGGTTCTTTTCATCAAATAATTCATCATATTCGGAATCTTTAAATATCTCATCCTCTTCGACAGAAGCAATGCTGTTATCAGGAACATCAACGATTTCAGGAGCTTCCGTCAGGTTGATTTCTTCCTCTGTAAGCATATCTGAAGGCTGTACATCAATATTTGATTTATCTTCAAGTCCTTCGACAGGTTCTGCAATTTTTTCAAACTCCTCAAAATCATCAAATATATCCTGTGCATCAGCAGATTCAGCAGCTTGTAATTCTTCTATCGGAGAAGCCTCCTTTTTAACAGGTTCTACAAGCTCTGAGTCCAAAGGAATTTCTGTTACTATGTTTTCTATATCCAACGGTTCTATATCTAAATTCATATTTTCATCAAGATTAATCTCTTCAAGCGTAATTTCAGGCACCGGTTCTTCTTTTTTCTTATCAAAATCAATAATATCTTCTGCAACATCACCTGCATTTCCTGCCAATTCAATTGCTTTTCCCGTTGCGGCAGCTGAACTTATCGTTTCGGAAGCAACGCCGGCAGCACCTACAATTCCTGCAGCTGCAGCCGCACCTGCTATAGCTGTTCCGACATCTTTCAACGTATCCTCAATTACTGAACTTGAGTCACTTTCACCTGATTCTTCCGTTTCCATACTTTCGACAGTATCAGACGCCTCAGAATCTTGTTCATCTACTTCCTCTTCGATTTCTTCTTCAGTACCTTCTTCGGTTTCCTCTTCTTCAGAAGAAAACTCCTCGTTTAACAATATAGGAACGACATCATAGGAAAGTGTTTCAAAATTATCAAATTCGGAAATTGAATCGCGCAAAGCACGACTTGACAACAATAATCCCATATATTCCTTAAATTCTTCGTCTGTAATATCATGATCGGCATTTAAAATTGACAATTCTCTGCCGCGCAACAATTCTGATTCATTTAAAGATTTATCATGAGAATATTTTGCATTATTTAAATATTCAATAAACGTTTCAGGAGCCAAAAGTTCAGACTTAGAAACAAAATAATAATTATTATTACAATCTTTTTCGTTTATAACATCAGGTTTAAAATAACCGATAAATTCAAAGGCTTCCGGCGCGGAGCCAATTTTTAAGACCGTATATATATCAGGGGTCAAACCGAACCTTTTATGCGTTTTAGGAATAAATATTTCATTTTCATCAAATACTACTCTGACATCTATATGAATATTTTCAGCCAAAATATCAGCCACATCAGCTTTTTCAACTACACGGGTAATCGAATGTATATTATGCAAATTATCAAACTCAAAACCATTATTCGAAAGATACTGCATAAAGCTTTCAACCCCGAGAGTATTTACATATACTCTGCGTTTTACCGCCATATTGACGAATGTCTTTGACATAAATAATGCTTCATTTTGTGCATCTTCAGTAATATTTAATAAAACAGACTGTTTTTCCATAATTTTCTCCCCTTACACACATATAGATGACACTAATTATAAAAATATTCCAAAAATATTGTAAACTTTTGTAACAAATGTAGAATTTATTTTATATATCTGACAAAATTATGGCATAAAGTGTTTTATTATTTCTGTGAAGTAAATAAAGGAGGTTCTTATGTCATTAGGAGTTTCTCGCATCAGTTTTGGTGAAGCAAGTGCAAATGTAAATCCGCAAGATATTTTAATGCGTCCCGGAGCATATTCAAGACCTGCGGAAAATCAAATTAATATTCAAGATAACAAACCTGCAAAAAAATCGGGAATCGGTAAAACAATATTATATACTGCAGGCGCATTAGCTGTTATAGCAGGAACTTTATACGCTCTTCCTAAATTTTTACCAAAAATATTTGATGCCGCAAAAAATTTAGAAGGTTTAAAAGGATTTGATAAATATAAATCATACACAACAACTTATATTGCAAAAGCCGGAAATTGGATTGGCGAAAATTGTGCAAAAGTGTATGACAAATGCGCAAAATTACTTCACATAAAAAAATAAAAAAAAGACAAACAAAAAAAACACATAAAAATCCCTTCTTATTTAAAGAAGGGATTTTTATACTTGGAAAAAACAGGGTTTTATGGTATAATACAGGTATATTATTTGTGTTATCAGCTTATCTGTTCATAAAGTACTTTCTTTAGAAAGGATTTTATGACAATAGGTATACCATATTCATTAGTCCCCGGATCAAAAGCAAAGGCAGAAGAAGTCAATGCCAATTTTATTGCGTTGAAAAACGGGATAGAAAATCTTGATTCCAGCAAGGTAAACAAAGATTTTTCAAATCTGACTGCATCAGAAATTGAAACCGTTAAAGAAACAATAGGTGTCACATACAAAAATGTTGGAGAAATTGTATATTCAACAATTCCGCTGATTGATAACGGGCTTCATTTGTTAGATGGCGCGCTTATTCGCACAGGCGCATACACTGATTTTGTTAATTACATTAAGCATATATATGAAACCGATATGGCACCAAATATATTTTGCTCTGAAGAAGCTTGGCAAACCTCGGTAAATACATACGGAGAATGCGGAAAATTTGTTTACGACAGCGAAAATGAAACAGTAAGGCTGCCTAAAATAGACGGACTTTTACAAGGAACAAGCGACCTGTCTGTTTTAGGTAATTTGGTACAAGCTGGTTTACCTGCAATAACCCATACTCACACCAGAGGAAGCATGGATATTACGGGTAAATTTTACGTACGCGGTTATAAATCAGCATCGGAAACAAGCACAAACGGTACTATTTATGAACCGTACGGAGCATTCACACGTTCAAATAACTCTACAACAGGCGCATACGCAGTCGGTGATTCCGGAACAAAATATCAATACACGATGAACTTTAAAGCATCAAACAGTTGGAGCGGTTCAACTTCAAATAACAGCAGCGTAAACTCTATATACGGTAAATCAACAACCGTCCAACCACAAACCGTAAAATGCTTCATTTATATTGTAATAGCAAACAATACTAAAACCGAAATACAAAGCAATATAGATGATATTTTTACAGACCTGAGCGGCAAAGCGGATTCTGACGGTACGAATATGACTCCAAGCGTTAAAAAATTTGATAGCGAATGGGTAGGAGAAACTTACAACGTTGCTTCATCAGTATCTCTGAACAATTCTACCAATAATTATAATTTGAGTTCATATTTACCGGACGATGATTATTGCTACGAAGTCATAGGTTCAGTATACGGCAATACAGGTTCAACATCGGGTGATTACGTTGATATTAGAGTAAGTTCATCCGTTATTGACTCCGCATACAGGGTTGCATCAGCAAGAACAAGAAGTTCCTCAACTGTAAGCTGGAGCGGTACTTTTGTTATGGTTGTCGGACCAGACAGAACTATTTCGCTTGGAAACAGCTCAAGCTACAACGCAAGCGTAAGCAGTTTCAAAATTTTTGCATACCGACGTGTAGGAACAAACAAATAGGAGGAAATAATGACATACTATATTTATATCGAAAACGAAAAAATTAATGGGGCAGGGCAAGCACAACTGCAAAAAGAAAATTGCCAAAATATTGAAATTACGCAGGATATATATAACTCATACATTAACGACCCCAATAAATATATTTGGAACAACACCCAAATTACAGAAAATCCTGAATATGAAAATATTAGCCACGAAAAAGAAGTTCAAGAAGCAAAAGCAAAAATATTGGAAGAGCTTGAAATTCTTGACAAGAAACGAATTCGGGCAATTTGCGAAAACGAAATAAAAGATTCGCAAACAAATCAAACATGGCTTGATTTTTACAATAATCAAGTACAGGAACTCAGAGCAAAACTTAATTCTCTTTCATAAATCTTTTGGCACTTATTTTTTAATAGGTGCCTTTTTTTATGCAAAATATGCTTCCATTTGTTTTTGCAAATCATGATTTATATTTTTTGCGGTACATTTGACATTATTAGGAGAAAACGCATTTTCTATTGCAGTAAGATATTCTTCCAAGTTTATTGTTGAGTTTGAAATTCTGTTATCCCCAAGTATATACAAATCTCCGGCCTCACCGTATTTAAAATCCGATGCTGTATACATTTTTGAGTCTTCCATTCCTGATATTTTTCTTAACAACTTTGCAATATAGGAAAACATCGGCATTGTTTCGCGCTGAACCGGAATTTCTTTCATATTTAAATATAATTTCGGATTTTCTTTACCTAATTGTCTTTTAGAACTTATGTGAACAAAATTAGAATCATGTGGAAAAATATACCCGTCTAATATTGAACCGCAAGCTTTTTTTGCATTTTTAAACTCGTCTAAATCTCTGCCGTTATAATCATTTGTTAGATTTGCAACCAGATATTTACCCTCTGTCGGAAGATTGTCTCCGCCGAGTTTGTATGACAAAACATTTAATGCGCCTATATTTTTTATACCTGTAAAATTTATTTCGTTCATATCATAATTAAATACCGTAAAAATATTTTTTGCTATAATAAAAATTATTCAATTGGCTTATTAAAAATAATTGAATTTAAGGAATAATTTTTTATATGTTTAGAACAATAAATCGCGGTATTACAAAGGTAAAAGAAGACATAAAAGTAATATATGATAATGATCCGGCGGCAAAAAATATATTGGAAGTTTTGCTGTGCTATCCTGGCTTGCACGCTCTGATATGTTACAGATTAGCGCATAGACTGCACAAATGGCATATACCGCTGATTCCGAGAGTGATTTCGTATATCGCAAGAATTTTTACAGGAATAGAAATACATCCGGCAGCACAAATCGGCAGGAGATTTTTTATCGACCATGGTGAAGGGGTTGTTATTGGAGAAACCTCAATAATCGGCGATGATGTTTTAATGTATCAGCAGGTAACTCTGGGTGGTACAGGTAAAGACACAGGCAAACGCCATCCGACAATCGGGAATAACGTAATTCTTGGCGCGGGAGCAAAAATTTTAGGCAACATTAATATCGGCGATTTCGTTCGTATCGGAGCAGGCTCTGTTGTGATTGAAGATGTCCCTCCGCACTCAACAGTTGTTGGTGTTCCGGGAAGAATCGTTCAAAGAGCAAGCCTTGATGAAGACGGTAATCTTATGCACAATCATATTCCTGACCCGATAAAAACAGAAATAGCTTCATTAAAAGAGGAAATTGAACAATTAAAAAACAGATAATTTAATGTGCCAATTGTCTATACAACTCTATTTCTTTTTTAGAAAGTTTTTCGGGAAGTACGATTTTGATTTTTGCATTCAAATTACCATATCCGCCTGATTTTTTAGGCAATCCTAAATTTTTTAAACGTAACATTTTCCCGCTTGAAGTCATTTGAGGTATTTGGATTGTAATATTTCCGTGCAAAGTATTTATTTCCTTTTTACACCCCAAAACTGCTTCCGGAGGGGTTATCTCAATTTCTTTAGTTAAATCCGCACCGCAAATTTCATAAACGCTGTCTTTTGGCGTTATAACCAGATATAAATCGCCCTTTTGGCCGTATTCGTCAGCTTTTCCTTCTCCTTTAAGTCTGATTTTTTGACCTTCTTTTATTTCTTTTGGGAGTTTTACTTTTATTGATTTTTGTTCGTTTACAATACCTGTTCCTCCACAGTGCGAACAAAATCCGCCGCCTGAACATTGGGTGCATTTTTGCATACTGTTAAATTTTACGGGAATTGGATTATCAGAAAATAAATCTTTTGCCGTAACCGTTAAATTCAATGTTATATCCAAATCCTGTGCTTTGGGTGCACGTCTTGAACGAGTTTGTCTTTGAGTTTGTCCGCCAAAATCTTCAAAATTAAAGTTTGAGAATCCGCCTCTGTTACGCGATGTTGCACCGGCACCCATCATATCGCCAAATAACGAGCTGAAAAAGTCGGAAAATCCACCCATATCGCCTCCGTCAAAATTAAATTGATGGAAGTTTCCTCCGTTAAACCCGAAATTTTCAAACCCCGGAGGCGGTGTATAATCAGCTCCGCCCTGCCAATTTGCACCTAAACTGTCATATCTTTGACGTTTTTGTTTATCGCCCAAAACTTCATAGGCTTCGTTTATTTCTTTAAATTTTTCTTCGGCTTCTTTTGTTTTATTTACGTCTGGATGATATTTACGTGCCAATTTACGATATGCGGATTTTATTTCCGATTCGGTTGCTTCACGTTTTACACCTAATATTTCATAATAATCTTTATACTTCATATTTAAAAATCTCCTATTATACATGATAATATACAAAAGGAGATTTTATGTATTTTTTAATTATTTCTTAATTATGTTAACCCATTTGTTTTATATGCTCTGTTATAAGCTTTAATGATTCAGGATTTTTCAGGAAACGTAAAATGTCATCTTTATTCCCGTAAGTGATTGGTCTTGTTAGATCAACTCTTGAATTTGGAGCGGACATGACAACCTCTAAAAAATGTTTGGTGAAATTTTCTTCATCTTGCACAATTTTTAATTTTATTGATTTTGCAATTGCACCGGCATCAAATTTTTGCACAAATTCTTCTATCGGCAAATAGTATGCTTTGTCGTCAATACCTTGTTCCGCCTTTATGAGAATTTTTTCTATTACTTTTTTATAAGTTTCCGTATTGTTCATTATTTTATTTTGGTATTTATTTGTACTTAAATTATTTATCGGAATATATTTTATCATATTTGCTCCTTATAGTCTAATTTCTATACTGCCATTTTTAAATGTGGAGTAAATGCTTCTTTTGCTGCTGCTTCCATTTGCGCATTTATATCATGCAGATTCTCCATACTTCTTTGCGACAATATAGAAGGCAAACCTTTCGGTAATTTTGGTGTAGGTGTTTGAATACCTAATTCCAAATTTCTCGTATAATTATAGCATTCTTTTATGTATCTGTTATATGAATCATATTGTTTTTCACTCAAACCCTTTACTGTTCGTACATACTCTTGATATGCAACCCCGAGAGTATTTTTGCCTTGTCTTGCATCATAAGCGATATGTTCAATTTCGGCAAAGAAACCTTCTCCTCGCAACTGCAATTCTCCTTGAGTTCCGTCTGCCATTGTAAAATTCATTTGAGTTGTTGTATAGCCGGAACCTTTTATTGCACCTTTATCAAGAGCGCCGGTATCTATTCCGGCTAGCCCGTATTTCTTTTGCAATGTTTCAAATTCTTTTTGTAACTCAGATATTTCTTTTTCATTTCCGCCCTGTTGAGATAATTTATCTATTCTGGCCTGTACTTCTTTCAATCGGGTAACTTTTTTTGCTGTAACTTTAGCATCAACGCTTGTTAAATGCTCTGATACAGAAGCTATACTGAAATAATTGCCTGTCTGAACCTGCATTCTTTTTATCTGCTGAATTTGAGCATCAGAAAAATATGCAACACCATCAGAGCCGCGATAATTATTAAATCTTGTAATATTAATTCCGTCAAACGGCTTGTATTCAAGAATCTCTTTTGCATAAGCTTCTGTAATTTCGCTGTTTTTTACCATTTGCCTGATTTCCTGCGGAGAATAAGCTTCCAAAAGCTCTCTCATATCGTAGTTTTTCTTAACCGTATCAAATACATCTTTTGATAATTCGCCTTTTTTTACAAGTTCTTCCATTTGCTTTAAAGATATTTGTTTTTTATCAAGTGCAAATTGATAAGAGCCTGCCAGCAATCTGTTTACAACGGGCTGAGATTGCTTTTCTGCCAGCTTGATTTTGACAGGATTTATCAAATGTTCAACTAGTTTTTTGTCTGTTTCGCCAACCCTTTGACCTGAAAATATTTTTGTTAAGATTTTTTGTTCTTTTTCAGTGAGCGATATAAGTCCTTGCCCCGGGATATGCAAATTTAACTTACAAGTTGATAAAACTTCCTGAATATCGGCTTTTGACAACGAAGGCATAATTACCCTTGCTCCGATTGCATCACCTATCAAGCTTTTTGCTTGTGAATCACATTCTATTTTTATATCTTTTTTCTTTGATGATACTTGTCGTTCTAACTTTGAACAGATTGAATTCGCACCTTTTGTTCTCACAGATTGTCTGTATTCGGGAAACAATCTTTCAACAAATGTCTTTGCTTGTCCCTCTTTTGCCTTAAATGCATCTGCCAAACGTACCGATACATTGCCGAGTTCACCTTGTACCCCTCTTAAAGCCAAGCCGTCACGAGTTATTGCATAAGCAGGATTGTTCCTTGTTATGGTTGAAGGATTTACAAACATTGTAATATCATGCTTGATTTGAAGGGTTTTTGTACCCGATTTCCCTGCACTTTTTGCTATCATTCCGACCAATTGACGGCCATCATTAAATACTTTCCCGATATTTACCATTACTAAGTCCTTTTAAAATATCCCCTATATTTTTATAAAGTATTTTAATTAAATAAAATTGCCTAAAATGAAAAGAGATATTACAAATATGTAATATCTCTTGCTTTTATTATATTTATATAAATCTGATTATTTTAAACTGATTTTTACTGCAGGTCCTTTTTGTTGAATATCAACTTTATTTTCTCTTGCTAACCAGCCTAAACCTAAATCAGCAAAATTGCCTTTAAGATCTAATTCTTTTTTCATTTTAGCAAAAGTTGTTGTACCGTTTGTGTGTAAATAATTATATATTTCACCTGCTGAAAATCCGATTTGTTCTTCTAACGTTAAACTTACTTTTTTTGATGATACTGCCATAATTCTTTCTCCTTCCGTACTCAATAAATGTATGTATGACACTTTTTACAGTTTTTATATTAGCGTATTTTCAAATTTCAAACATCATTTTAAAAATGTAGATTATCAGGGGTTTTTTATGATAAAATACACTGTAAGGAGTATTGTAATTTGTTCATTGAGGGGAATTTAGTATCAAATAAGACAAATTTGCTGATTGAAAAGTTTACGGAGCTTGTCAATAGCGGAATAGAAACGTCAGAGATTTTGGTGCTTGTTCAAAATTCAACCCTAAAAAATTCATTTATTACAAAGGTTTTGGACAAATTAACGGTTGATTGCGTTGAAAAATTACAAATCCATTCGTTTTATTCGCTTGTTTATAATACCGTATCAGACAATTGGGCTTTTTTAGAGGACAGAAATATTTTTGACAATCCTGTTATATTGCCTAACTTATCAGGATTGGAAGTGTCGCAATTTATTCTGAAAGATATTTTAAAAGATGTTCAATTTCGCGGATATAATTCTCGCATGTCATTAATTCAGCAGATTTTCAGGCGGTATTCACTGATTATTCAAAATAATTTAACAAATCAAGAAGTTGATGAGCGGGCTAAAATTTTAAAAGAAGGTTTTTCTGATGATGCTTCAAAAGCCATAAGTCTTTTATTAAAAAAGACCTTGCAATTACGCGGGTTTGATTATTTAAGGCAGTGTTTATTATTCAATTTTGTATATAAAAATACCGATTATTTTAAAGGTATAAAATATTTATTTGTGGATGATGCGGATGAATGTACCCCGATTTGTATAGATTTTATTGAATATTTGTCAACGCAGCTAAAAGATTTTTATATATCAATCGATCCGATGGGTTCAAGCCGATGCGGATATTTGAGTGCTGATAAAAATAACTACCAGAAATTAAAGAAAATATTTAGCCGTACAAATGCTGATATTTCAGCAATAAACTGTTCAATTCCTGATAAAGATTCCAAAAACTTATATAAAAATGTTGCAAACGGTGAACGCAATATATTAGAAAAATTTTCTTACAGTTCGTTTTCAAAGCGTTCTCAATTTGTGGATGTACTTATAAAAAAAATAAATGCTCTTATAAAAAAGGGGGTTAAACCTGCCGAAATATCTGTAATCACGCCCATCATTGACGATATGTTGAAATTTACTCTTAATAACGAATTTAAAACAGTTAAGCCTTTGTATATTACAGGAAATGAAAAGCTTATCCAAAATCGTTATGTGCTTGGTGCACTTACTATTTTAAAACTGAATACCGAATTAAAAAATACGCTTTCCGAATTTGATATACGCGTAATTTTGACAGAATTTTTACAAATCCCTTTGAAATACTGTTTAGAAATTTTATCAAAATTTGAGAAGACAAAATGCCTAATTCCGTACGAATTTGAGGATAAAGAGTATAGTGAAAAATACAACAATTTTTTAAAACTTATAGAAGATTTATCCGTTTCCGATAAAAAAATATCCGAGCAAATTATAGAAATTTATGAACGTTTGTTCAATTTTTCGGAAAATAACAAAAACGAAATTAATAAATTTAATTTCTTTATAAAACAAATTGTTGATTTTGAAAATATTTTCGGTGTCGAATTTAATAAGCGTAAAACGGATATTATTCTGCAAATAGAAAACTCCGTAATTTCCGAAAATCCGTATTCAATTCTTGAAATAGATGAAAATGATTTAATAATTTCTACTCCGCAAAAAATTATTGATAATCATATTATAACGAAATATCAATTCTGGCTGGATATTTCGAACAGTGAATGGATAAAATCCGACACAGGGCCTCTATACAACGCGTGGGTATTCCAAAAGGATTGGGATAAAGATGAATATACAATTGATGATAATATAAAACTTTCAAACGATAAAAATGCCAGAGTTTTGCGCAAATTATCGCTATGTGCAACAGAACATATCTATTGTTATTCAAGTTTGTTTGATTCAAACGGAGTGGAAAACTATGGTGCATTGGAAGAATTTATTATACCGCCTGACATATCAGAAGATGTACAAGACGAAACTCCGGCATTTAAAATAATCCCGCGCCCTGACCAAAAGCCTGTATTAGATTATAAAAAAGGAAATATGGGAATTTCTGCCGTACCTGGGGCAGGCAAAACAACTATTTTATTGGCGCTAATTATAAAATTATTAGAGCAAAATATAGACCCGGAACATATTTTTGTACTTACATATATGGATTCAGCAGCGAGAAATTTTAGAGAACGCATAAAAAATGTTCGCAAAGGTAATTCAAAACTCCCGAATATAAGTACAATACATGGGCTTGCCTTAAGAATATTAAAAGAAAACGGAAATTATGAAAAATTAGGATTATCAGGTGATTTTGAGATTTGTGATGATGCGCAGCGCGGAAGAATTTTGAGAGAAATTTCAACTCGTTTAAAATTGAAACAAAAATCAGCAGAAGAATTTGACAGAGCTGTTTCAATATTCAAAATGGGCGGTGGTGTTATTCCCCAAAATGTTCCCGACGCAAAATTGAAGCAGTTTATTTTGTTTTATATGCAATATGACAAAGCCTTAAAAGAGTCTAACCTTATAGATTACGATGATATGCTGACGGGTTCGGTTAAAATCCTTGAACAAAATCCTGATATTTTGGCTCATTATCAGGAAATTTGCGAGTATATTATAGAAGATGAAGCGCAGGATTCTTCTGCGGTTCAACAGCGTTTAATTAATTTGCTTTCAGGTAAACACAAAAATATTATCCGTTGCGGAGATGTAAATCAGTCAATAACTGCGACATTTTCTAATGCGGATGTTGAAGGTTTTAGAAAATTTATTACCGAAAATAATAATGTAAGTATGAATTGTTCCCAAAGATGTGCCAAAGATGTTTGGACACTTGCCAACAATTTGGTTCATAGGTCAATGCAGAATCCTGATACAAAGAATTCATTTTTTGAAATGTATATGGCTCCCGTTGAAGGAGAAAATCCCGAAAATAACAATGCTTTGGAATTTGAAATTTTTGATACACCAATGGATGAAAAAAATTATATTCTAAAAACAATCAAAAATACTTTGGCAAAGCATCCTAATTATACGGTGGGTATACTTTTGAGATTTAATTATCAAGTTGAAGCTTGGCAGAATTTAATCGAAAATAACGGCTTTAGTGTAATCACAAGAAATCAATGTCTGGCGCAGAAATCAATATTTAAAATAATTTTTGCGGTTTTACAAATTATATTACATCCGTTTGATAATGAAAATTTGGGTTCCAATTATGAAATTCTATCAGATTGCGGGATATACAGGCGCGGTTTTGGAGCAGAAATAAAAAAATATGAAAATCCTTTCATACGATTAAATTGTGATAATATAAACAATTTGCCATTAGAACAATTTTATTGGGATGTAAATTATTGGATTTCTTTGGGTTATCTGACACCAAATGAACTTGTTGTCAAAATAGCAAAAGATTTGGGACTCATGAAATCAGAAATTGACGAATCGAATGTTCATCTTTTATCAACATTGGTTAAACGTATCTGCATAAAGAATAATTCCTTGGAATATGCTGTTAATCGTTTATCAGAACTCGCAAAACGAGCAAATTTGAGCGGATTTAAATTCTTCTCTGAAATTGATGAGGATGATAAAAGCTCTTTGGAAGGTAAAGTCCAAATAATGACAATGCACAAATCTAAAGGAGATGAATTTAATCTTGTATTTATCCCGGAATTGAGCGAAAAGAATTTACCGCTAACTATTGACTCCGTCAATTTAAAATCTTCCGATTTTCACGAAACCGTCAGAGCACTCAACCCGAATTATAAAAAGAAAACGGAGTATGATTTGAAACAGGAAATTCTATCTGAAAACCTGCGTTTGTTATACGTTGCAATAACAAGAGCAAAAAATAAATTGTTTATTTCAACATCAAGGAAAGAGAAAGCATACGGTAACACCGAAAAAGATTCCATGCCTTGCGTAATTTTTGATGAATTGTTATTAAATACCGTACAAGACAATGAAAGTGAGGAGATAAATGTATAATAATTATTCTCCCAATATGTTAAAAACGTATCAAGCTTGTCCTAAAAAATTCTATTATCAATATATAGAAAAAATAAGTATGCCAAAATCTTCCCTCCCGTTTGAAAAAGGTAAAAAAATACATGCTCTTGCTAATTATTCTTTACAAAAAATTAAAATCGACCGACTCGAAACTGCGCTAACTAAAGAAGAAGCTTTAGTTTGGCAAAAATTGTTAAATAATCCGTATTATAATAAAGACTACCTGAAATCAGAATTTCCTCTGATGATAAAACTTGAAAAATATTGGGTTGGCGGAAGAATTGATGCCGTTGTGTTTGAAGGTGATAATTATTATATCCTTGATTATAAAACCGGCTCTGCACCTAAAAACGCACAATACGATTTTCAAACAATGGTTTATTTGTTATGCATGGATAAATATTTAAAAAATTATTCAGAATTATCTTTTGTATATATAGATTTAAAAAATGATAAAAACGAAGTGATAAAATTTAATCGCGAAAAAGAATCAGAATACGAAACAAAAATTGTTGAAGCTTGT
>DESZ01000011.1:0-21780 GCA_002361485.1 Cyanobacteria bacterium UBA3301
GCCCCTGCTTTGATTAAGTTGTCATAATCCATCGGAATATCAAGATGTTCTTCAGTCAAACATCCGCCTGAAGGTCCGCCGATTTGAACAGCCTTGAATTTTTTACCGCCTCTGATACCTCCGCCGATATCAAAAACGATTTCTCTTAAAGTTGTACCCATCGGAACTTCAATTAAACCTGTATTATTTACTTCCCCTGTCAGGGCAAAAGTTTTAGTACCTTTTGAAGTTTCAGTACCCATAGAGTTGAACCAATCAGCACCCTTCAAAATAATAACAGGTACGTTTGCTAGCGTTTCAACGTTATTAATTAATGTAGGTCTTCCAAATAAACCTTTGTTCGCAGGGAATGGCGGTTTGGGTCTTGGCATACCGCGTTCGCCTTCAATAGACGCTATTAATGCTGTTTCTTCACCGCAAACAAAAGCTCCTGCACCTTCTTTAATATGGATTGTTAAATTAAATCCCGAACCCATAATATTTTCGCCCAAGAAATGTCTTTCTTCCGCTTGTGCAATAGCTTTTCTTAAACGTTTAATAGCAAGAGGGTATTCGGCACGAACATAAATATAAGCTTCATCTGCGCCAACAGCATAAGCAGCGATTGCAATACCTTCTAACAATTTATGCGGATCACCTTCCATAACAGAACGATCCATAAATGCCCCGGGGTCACCTTCGTCACCGTTACATACGACATAGGATTTACCGCCGCGATTTGCAGCCGTAAATTTCCATTTCATGCCTGTAGGGAATCCACCGCCCCCTCTGCCGCGTAAACCTGATTTGATAATCGTATCAATCACATTATCAGGATTACCTTCTGTTAACACTTTTGATAATGCTTCATAAGCTCTTAGTGCAATTGCTTCATCAATACTTTCGGCATTCATTTCTCCGCAATTTGCCAAAGCCGTACGAGTTTGTTTTGCATAGAAATTAATATCCTCATTTTTACGAACCTTTTGATTTGTATGAGGATCTGTGTATAAAAGTCTTTCTACAACTTGATTTTTCTTTAATGCTTCATAAATTTCTTCAACATCTTCAAGTCTTACTTTTACATAAGTTAAATCCAAATCAGGGAATACAACAAGAACGCCTTGTTCACAAAAACCGTGACATCCTGTCGGTACTATTGTAACCTTGTCATAATCCGACATAACAGATACATCTGCGCCTAATTCTTTGAATTTTTCTATAATTTTTAAAGAACCGTTTGCGACACATCCTGTACCGGCACAAACCAGAACTCTAAAACCTTGTTCTTTTATTTTATTTTGAGCATTTTGCTGCTCTTGTTTAATATCAATATTCAAATTTGCCATTCCTTAACCTCTTTCTTCCTTTAAAAGAGTATCCAAAATCATTTTAACCGCATCGGTTGTCATTTGCGGATAAACTTTACCGTTTATGACACAAACAGGTGCAAGCCCGCAAGCACCAAGACAGCTTACTGTTTCTAACGAGAATAAGCCATCAGGTGTTGTCATTTTACCTTCTTCTAATTTTAAATGTCCTTTTATTGCATTTAATACAGGCATTGAACCACGAACGTGACACGCGGTACCGTCGCATACTTTAATTTCATATTTACCTTTCGGGTCAAGAGAGAATTGCGCATAGAATGTTGCAACACCGTATACCGTTGCAGGGGACAATCCTTCTATCTTTGTACCGATATAAATTAATGCATCTTCAGGTAAGTATTTGTATTCTTCCTGAACCTTTTGTAAAATCGCAATCAAGTGTGATTTATCACCACCGCAATCAGCAATGATAGTATCCAGCTTCCTAGTGTCGATTTTACGAGAATTAGTTAATTCAGTCATCCTCGCTCCTATTTATTTTCATGTGTATCATTAACCGCAACTGTTGTTTTTAACAACAATTTATTACTAAAATATCACAAAGACAAGAAAAAAATCAAGTTTAAACCCGAAACAATTTTCCATTTTCAATTTTCAATTTTCAATTTTCAATTTTCCATTTAATAAATAGCCTGCCTTCTTAACATCCTGCCCTCTTTTAATAAACAGGCTACGCATCCGAACCTCTGCTTCTCTACTTCTCTAATACTTGCAATATTCTCGTATAGGACAAAGAGCACAATTCGGCTTTATCGGTTTGCAAACATTCTGCCCATGAGTTACAAGCAGGGAATTTATCGGTATCCAATATTTTTTAGGCAGTTTTTTTCGTAATTCAAACTCTGTTTCTTCTGGAGTTTTGGTTTTTAAATATCCCAAGCGGTTGAAAATTCTGTGAACATGCACATCAACACAAATTGCAGGCTCATTAAACCCTTCAGATAAGACAAGATTTGCGGTTTTTCGTCCGACACCTTTGAATTTGCACAATTCTTCAATGTCACAAGGGACTTTTCCGTCGTATTCTTCAACCAATTTTTTTGATAATTCTATAATTTGCCCCGCTTTATTTTTATAAAACCCGACAGGATAAATTGCTTTTTCCAAGTCTTCAAGTTTTACTTTCATCATCTGTTGCGGAGTTTTTGCTAATTTTAACATTCGTAAAGTCGCAGGATAAGTGGTTCTGTCGTTTGTTCTTAAACTCAATATACAAGCAATCAAAACCAAATACGGATCTTTAAAAGAATCCATAAGTTTGACAAAATCACTTTGCGGTTGTTTTGCCCGTACTAAAATTTCAACTATGTTATCGATATTCTTCATTGCATATTTATTATACTAAAATAATGAAAAACAAAAATATTCTTACTTACAAAATTTTGTCAACTCCGAAACATCCGTTTCCAATGCATTTGCCAACTTTATTAGAGTTTCTAATGACGGTCTGGAAAAAGCTACCTCTATTTTGCCGACAAAATTTAAAGACATATTAACTTTATCCGCAAGCTCTTGTTGCGTAATATTCAATTTTTCTCTTTGAGTCTTTATATTTTTACCAAGCATTTTATAAAACGAATCGGACATACGTACAGTTTAAACGTAAACTTATGTAAATTATACGTACTACTAATACGTAAGTATGGTATATTTAAATTATGGAACATTTAATTATTGACACAATAGAAGATTACCGCAACTCTATAAAAGTTATAAACAGCCTGTTGATAGTCATGCTAAATGCATCCTCAAATGACACAGACGACATATCATACGAAAACTTAAATGATTATTTAAAAATAATCTTACAAAAAATAAATACATGGTTTGACAATATAAATAAAACGGAATATAAATACATTGAGAATGAGAATTTCGACACAATAAAATTAGAAATATCAGAAATATTTCAATGTCTGAAAATTTTATCAAACGCATTAAAATATACTGATAATGATATTAGTTTTGATGACATAAGCGGCATCTTAAATGCTTCAATAAAAAAAATTAAAAAATGTATTAAAAATTCAAAAAATGTACACCTTGCGCAGTATCCCAATTATTAAATTATAATATTTTATTTTAACAATTCCTCAACATCTATCATCGTTTTTAGCTTTAACGCGTAAATATTATTGCAATCAAAGCGTTCCAATTTTACCGCATCTTTTTCTGTTGTTATTATATTCCCCTGAATATCAAGAATATCAGTCGGCAAATATTGATGATGATCATCAAATGTTACTGTCTTGATTACGTTGAAATTTTTTAAAAAGTCATAAAACTGCTGTGGTTGACCGATTGCGGATACAGCCGTAACATCCATTCCGTCCATCAGTCTTTGACCTGTTTTGATATTATATACATAATCAGGTTCGTTGTAACAGACTAAAGTCGGCAATTTTAAACGTTTATGCATAATCTTTGCAACTTTTTTTGCGGTATCGTGTTTGGTGCTTTTTGATACAATTACAAGTTTATCTATTCTGTCTAAAGCTTCAGCACCCTCTCTTAAAGGCCCTGCCGGCAATAAACATTCATTGCCGAAACCTTTTACGCTATCCATTAAAACAATATCCAAGTCACGGTGGAGTTTTCTATGCTGAAATCCGTCATCAAGAATAATTGTATCCACTCCAAAATTGTTAACAGCATATTTAGAAGCTAAATATCTGCTTGCACAAGTAAATACATAAACTCCCGGATTATTTTGCGCAAGCCAGTATGGTTCATCCCCCGCATCTGATGCGTTATAATAAACAGACACCCCATCAGATATCATATTAACTTTTTTATTATTCAATTTTCCGCCGTAACCGCGCGAAACAATAGCAACCCTTCTGCCGTTTTCGGTTAAATATTTTGCAATCTGCGTTACAACAGGGGTCTTTCCGACTCCGCCTGTTGTCATGTTCCCGACAGATATTACAAAAGCATTTACTTTTTTGGGACGTAATATCTTTTTATCATATAAAAAATTCTTAAATCCGCTTCCAATACCGTAAAATATTGAACAGAATTTCAATATTTCAAACAAAATTCCCTTCGGATCCCTTGTATAGTGTATTTTAGTAATTTCTGTTTTTAGATTTAACATTTTAAAATAATAACCTGAATAGTAAAAATCTCTTATTCAACTTATCCGAGAATTTTTTCAAGTTGGCTGTTATACATACCGTATCATCAACGATTTGTTTCAAATCAGAAGCTTGTTTAGGATTCTTCGGATCTACGCTATTAACTGTTTCTAATGCAGTTGACATTTGTATCATTGCATTATTAACATTATTTATAGCAGAAGTAAGCTGAGATTTCAACTTTCCGTCACTTGTCATTGCATTAACGCTGGCACTGATTTGTGACAAGTTTTCTGTTATAATCTTAATATTTTTGCCTGTTTCTTCTGCATCCACAGCATCCATTACTTTGTTCAGGTTCTTAGATAATTTCCCGACCGAATCTGCCGTAGATAACATCGTTGTTTTAAATTCTTTATCGCCGATTATACTATTTATATTTGCAGATAGCTTTGAGAAATCGTCCGTAGCCTGATGGGTCATTTCCATCAATTGTTTAATATCTTCCTGAGAAGAATCCAACAATGTGTCGACTTTTTCTAAAGTCGTATTTGAACGCGCTGATAATTCGTTTATATTTGCTATTGTGCGTTTTAAATCATCTATTGCCGCATCTGTTAATATATCATTAACTTTTTTGTTTGTTTCGGTCAAAGTTTCCGCTGCCTTATATTGCCAATCCATAAAATCCGACAACCTCATTGGTTCTAAAATAGTGTATGGAGAATCTTGTTTCGGATATTGCAATGGCGTTTCATCCAATGGAATAAGACGGAGTTTATGAACATTGTTCTCATAAGCAACAGCAGAACCTCTTAAAAATTCAGGTAGCACTAACCCGGGAAGATTTATAAAATAATCTACTTTATACGCATAACTCGTGTTTATCGTATTTTTGAAATTAAAAGGAACAGAATCTCTCGGTATTACTTCAACATCTTTTACCAAGCCGACATCATGATATTTACCTGATAAATTCATCTGAACAGCATCATTTTTATATAAAAGATTTTTATCTCTCATTGGAATATAAATTGTTTTTGTTTTTGGCGGAGTAATTTCTAAAAACAATTCGCCTATAATACCGCCCTGTTGTATAGAAAAAGATGATGCACGCGGGATTTGGACATCAGGATTTGTAATTACAAATTTTACTTTTACAAAACTGTTATTTCCTTTTACTACCGGTGTAATTTCTTCAACCTGCCCGACTTTTAATCCCATAATTTGTACGCCGGCACCGGGTCTCAAGCCGTTTACATCTTTGAATTGAATTTCTATTCTTTTTGCAGATGACAAAGCTCGTCCTTTTACCTTTAGTACTGCTCCCACCAAAAGGAACAAGGCCAATAACGTTAATAATCCGACTTTAAATGAGGATGAAAATTTCATTGTAAACCTTTCAATTAATTTATATATGAATGTATTTTATCAGAAAAATATTAATTCTGTAAAGCAAATCCGACCCTATGGAGTATTTATTACTCACAAGATACACCATATAGTCGATTTTTAGCTGATTTTGTATATAAAACTTAATATATAGCGTATAATTAAATCAGATAATGTTGACTTTTAAAAAAAAATAATTAAACACCGTTTAGGTAGAAAAATTTAGACAGGAGATAAACTTATGGGCATGGCAGCTTCACAGGCAAGATGGATATCACTTGCAGCCAGAAAAACAAATGTAGAATACGAAGGACAACAGATTAACCAGGCAAGAACGGCTTTATCTAACCAAACGTCCGAGTTGTGGAATAAATTATACCATATGGAAGTTCCGACACCTCCAAGTACAACGGACTTTACAAAAACGACATACGCGTTTGATATTGGCGACAGCCATAAAGTTATAACCGATATACAGGATGCCGATTACACCGATAGTGACGGGATTACATACAATAAATATGTAACGTATTCTTCTGATGTTGTAGAATATACAGGTATCAGAGCGACAAATTCCAATCCGCAGGTTCAATGGGTAGAGCCGACAAGTGATAATCCGACAGGATATTATATGATTGGAACAAAAATAGCTTCACAATTAAAGAAAAACGAGCCCAGTGAAGATGAATATGAAACTTATGTTGCAGCATTGGACAGAATCGCTATCGATTGGCCTGAAAGCACTGTAGCAAAAGCTTGGAAAGCATATAAAACAGATCCTGACAATAGCGGGATTTGGTTATTTAAAGATAATAACAATGAAATGAACTTTGTTGTAAAAGGTTCTCAAAGCGAAGTTGATACCTTAGAATATTGTATCAAAAATCAAAGTGAAGCATTGCATACATATTATGCAATTAACCAAACAAATAAAAAGACTATTTCAAAATATGCAGTTGTAGAATATGATGCATCAGGCAGAGCCATTTCAATTCAATTAGAAAAATCAAGCGCCGTTTATCAACTGTCAACAACAAGTTCGACTGATGATGATGCGTATAATGATGCAATGAATCAATATTATTACAATAAACAGGTATATGAAAAGAAAGTTCAGGATATCAACGCAAAGACAGAACAAATACAGACAGAAGACAGAACACTTGAGCTTCGTTTAAAACAGCTTGATACAGAACAAAACGCACTTCAGACAGAAATGGATGCCGTACATAAAGTTATTTCTAAGAATATTGAAGGTACATTCAAAACATTTAATGACTAGTATAAATAAGAGGTTAAAATGTCTTACAAATATGATAGCGAATTGGTAATAGCAAACAGATTCAGCTCGGCAAGCAGTGATGCAAAAGCAATATTATGGGAAACCTACGACCGTTTAAGAGATTTGACGGTATCAGGTTCGGGTACCGGTTCAGGTTTTGAAACCGCGGGCGGCTGGTTATATAATATTGCGACATTACTTGCGCCATCGTCTTTTGCTACAGTTTTTGGCGGTTCGGAAACAATGAATATACCGGGGACATCATACTATTCCAAGTCCAACAACGGAACAGCATATGGTGTTGATTCTTTGTATAACTATTCCGGATTTCCAAACGGTGCAGCTTCTATAAATTCTGTTTACGGCCTTGCAACAGGCGGTGCAGCTTCTGTATTAAACGGATGGGGAAGCTCAAGCGGGAACTCTTTTGCAGGGACTCCGACAGGATATGCGTCTAATATTGCCGGTTTGGCAAACGTATCAAGTGCCGCGGCATATGGCATAGGTACAGGAAGCGGACTGGGCAGAATACCGTCTAACATTGTAATGCCGTTTGCAAGTGCTATTTCAGGTTTTGGTGGCATATTAACGGCGATTTCACCTTATTTGGGCGTTTATGGTGCTGGAACAACAGTTCTTGGTAACTTAATGCAAGGAACGACTTCTGCGGCTTTAGCTGCTTATCAAAATATAACGGGTAATATTACATCAACAGCAGATACAATTCTTCAAACTAAAGTAAGAAACATTGAAACCGTATGTAAAATGCTTGATACTCAGGGAGATATTGTTAAAAAGATGCTCAAAGAAAGCATGGAAAGCAGTAAAAACGCTCTTCAAAACTTATAGTTTGAATTTTAAAAATTTACAACCCGAGGTCTGAAAACCTCGGGTTTTTGAAATTATTTATTTGCTTTTGGGTGGCTAAAGCCGTAATCGGATGAAATAGTTCTTCCGATAGATTTAATTTTACCTTCAATACAGCCTCTGCATTTATCGGGATTATCGTTTATACAAATTTTATTCGGATAAATTTCGTATTTTGCTCTGTATTCGGTCGATGTAACATTTGGCATTACAACATTTGCTCCGCTTTGCAAAGCAAGTATTCTACCGTTTGGATTTAGGGTTTCCATAGCAGTTGTTGCAGGAATATTTATATCAGGCAATAAAATTCTCGTTAAAGCCATTACTTTTAATGCCAATGTAAAACTCCCAGTGCCTTCGTCTTTTAACGGAGTATTGGGGTGCGGAATAAACGGGCCTATACCGACCATATCGGCTCCAATTTCTTTAAAGAACAGAATATCATCCGCTAAAGACTCTATTGTTTGTTCGGGTAAACCTACAAGACATCCCGTTCCGACTTCATAACCAAGTGTTTTTAAATCTTGCAAGCAGCGAATACGATTATTAAAATCCATATTCGGATGAAGTTTTTTATATAATTCTTTATCTGTTGTTTCTATTCTTATTAAATATCTGTCAGCTCCAGCCTGTTTAAAAGCTTTATAATCTTCAAAGCTTCTTTCACCGATGCTTAGAGTTAAAGCCACATCAAATTCTTTTATTACCTTGATTATTTCAACCATTTTTTCTGTTGTAAAATATTCGTCTTCTCCGGATTGCAAAACTATGGTTTTATATCCCAATTTGACAGCATTTTTCGCATATTCAACAATATCATCTTTTAATATACGATATCTTTTGATTTTTTTGTTTGGAGAACGCAAACCGCAATATTTACATGCACATCTGCATATATTGGAAAACTCTATCAATCCGCGTAAATGCACTTCATCCCCGACATTTTCTTTTCTTATTTTATCCGCAAAATTAAATAACCATTCATTTTTTGTATCATCATTTAGTATTTCTATTATTTCTTCGCGATTAAACACAATTTTCTCCATTTATGATTATTGTTATCATATCATGAAGTTTTTATAATATCAGATGCATTTTTAACTGCACTTATACGAAATCCGAAAATGCAAGTTCCGTCAGGCAAGCTTTTGGCATACATTTTCCCGTGGTGAAGGTTGATAACATTTTTTGCGATATAAAGTCCTAACCCTGTACTGTCCGATAAAAAATGCGATGTTTTCGTTTTTGCAAATTTGTTAAATATATATTTTAATTCATTTTTCGGGATTGGACTACTTTTATTTGCGATTGAAAATTTAATAGTATTATCCAAGCGTTTTAAGGTTATAATAATTTTTGAATTACGATTTCCGTACTTTATTGCATTTGAAACCAAATTTGAAATTACGCGCTCAATTTGCAACTTATCGGCATATATATCTCCAACATTTGCCCGACAATTTATAACGAATTTTTGACCCTTATCACGAGCCAAATAACGGTTAACATTGCACACATCTTCTATTACGCTTCTTAAATCAAACTTTGTTTTATTTAGCTTGAGAGCACGCGAATCAGCCTGATAATCAGTAAGAATTGTTCCAACCAGATTTGACATGTATTTGCTTGACCCGCAAGCAAGCTTTATCATTTCCCGCTGCTGCGGATTTAGAGCTCCGAATTGTCCTTTTAATAAAAGGTTTAGCATATTAATTTGCGCTCTTGTCGGGTTTTTCAAATCATGAGTTACTGAGGCGACAAGTGATTTTTCTTTTGCATTAAGATACTTATATTTTTTTAATATTTTTGCTTGTACTATCAGTAATAGCAAGATTAACGATATAAAAAAATATACAATAACCATTTTATAACTACCAAAATTATATTATTCACTCAATGTAATTTGAAAATTATCCGATAGTATATAAAATTTTTATAAAGTTTTTAATAAATTTCTTGAAAATCTGCGATAATCATTGTATAAACATATAGTGTAAGAAAGAGGTTTTAATATATGAACGAATACATTCAAAGAGTTTTAGATGATATTAATGAAAGATACAATACCCAACCGGAATTTTTGCAAGCTGTAAAGGAAGTTCTAATCTCATTAGAGCCTATAATCAATGCCCACCCTGAATATGAAAAAGCTGCAATTTTAGAAAGAATGTTAGAGCCGGAAAGAGCAATTCTTTTCAGGGTTCCATGGATAAATGATAAAGGTGAAGTCGTTGTAAACCGAGGTTACAGAGTTCAATTCAGTTCACTTATCGGACCTTATAAAGGCGGCTTAAGATTTCACCCGAGCGTAAATTTAAGTATAATGAAGTTTTTAGGATTTGAACAAATATTTAAAAACGCATTAACAGGATTACCGATTGGCGGAGGTAAAGGCGGAAGCGACTTTGACCCTAAAGGCAAATCTGATAATGAAATTATGAGGTTTTGTCAAAGCTTTATGACCGAATTATATCGTCACATCGGACAGGATACGGATGTTCCTGCAGGCGATATCGGTGTTGGTGCAAGGGAAGTCGGATATTTATTCGGACAATACAAAAGAATCAGAAACGCTTATGAAGGCGGAGTTTTGACAGGCAAAGACGTTTGCTACGGCGGTTCGTTGGCAAGAAAAGAGGCAACAGGATACGGCTTGTTATTTTATGTTCGCGAAATGTTAAAAAATCATAACCAATCTTTGGAAGGCAAAATTGTAACAATTTCAGGTTCAGGGAATGTTGCGATTTATGCTTGCGAAAAAGCTTATGCAATGGGCGCTAAAGTTGTTGCTATGAGCGATTCAAACGGATGTATATACGATGCCGACGGAATTGATTTGGATTGTATAAAACAAATCAAAGAAGTTCAAAGAGGCAGAATAAAAGAATACTTGAATTCTCATCCGAATGCACAATATTTCGAAAATACAAACGGTCAGGTTTCTCCTGTTTGGAACATAAAAACAGATATAGCTTTGCCTTGTGCAACTCAAAACGAGTTGACACTTGATGCAGCAAAAATTTTAGTATCAAACGGAGTTATAGCAGTTGGAGAAGGTGCAAACATGCCTTGTACATATGAAGCTACTCAATATTTGCTGGAGAATAATATTCTTGTCGGAGCTGCAAAAGCAGCTAATGCGGGCGGAGTTGCGACTTCTGCCATTGAAATGAGCCAAAACAGCATGAGATACTATTATACATTTGAAGAAGTAGAGAAAAAACTTGAACAAATTATGATTCATATCTTTAATGACTGTAAGGCCGCTTCAGATAATTATGGTTTAAATAATAACTACGTTGCAGGTGCAAATATTGCGGCGTTTAAAAAATTGGCAGACGCGATGCTAGCTCAAGGCATAGTATAAAGTTAAATCAAATGCGTAGAGGATTCGATGCTAAATTGCAACATTGATAATTTATGATATAATATTTTTATGAGAAAGATATTATTATCCGTTATTTTAATTTTATCAATAAGCGCTATTCCCGTAATGTCAAGTGAAGTAGAAGATGATTATTTTGATATCGCGGCAAATTATTGTGTGTTTGGAAACTATAATTCCGCAATGGAATATCTTGATAAAATATTGACAATAAATCCGAATAACCAACGTGCGACTAATTTAAAAAAAGGTTTGGCACATGTAATTTCTGGTGATAAGAGTTCTTTTGTCGAGAATGTAAACCCGCTTATAAAACAGGCTATGGAATATAAAAGAACGGGCGATGAGCAAGCCGAGCTAAGAACATTAATGCAGGCAACTCAGGAGAATAACTCATATTTAGCATATTATTATTTAGGCAATTTATATCGATTAAAAAAAGATTATCAGCATGCGCTTGATGCGTATAATTCTTCAACCTCTGCAAGAGCGGATTTTGCCCCGTCATACCTTGCAAGCGCAATTGTATTATACGAAATTGGCAAATATGATGCTGTAATAAACCCTATTGATAAATATTTGACTTTTAATCCGAATGATGATTTGGCTTATGCGATAAAATCACGTGCGGAGTTTGCGCTCGGCAATTTGAATGCGTCCAAAGCAGATAATGACAAAGCAATTGAAATAAATGATTGTCCGGAATATCAATTTGACAGAGCAAAAATCCTATATAAACAAGCTCAATACAAAGACTCAAAAGAGCTGTTCAAAAAGCTTTTACCAAATATTCAAACATCAAAAATATATGAATATATGGGATTATGCGATTATGCACTTCAAGATTACATAAATGCACTGATGGATTTTGATAAAGCAATATTATTGTCAAATAACGACGATTATTTGGAAGCAAAGTATAATGAAATAAAAAAACTCCTTGAACAGCCCGAGGTAGAAAATAATGCGACGCAGGAATAAATCTGAAGGAATATTTTCAAAATTCGTGAACTCTGTTGTAACAATATGTTTAACAATAGGGATGTTATGGGGATTACAAGCCTGCAGCCACAGTACTTCGTTAAAATTTGTCCAATTAAGCGATATACATTTCCTTGAAAACGGGCAGAATACAACATTCAAAATGACAGGTGCATCATCTCAATTGTTAGATGATGCGGTTGAGCAAATCAATGAAGAACAGGAAATTGATTTTGTGATGTTAACAGGTGACATTATAGATAAGCCGTTTGAAAAAGAATTGCGTGCATTTTTACCACATATAGAGAACTTAAAATATCCGTGGTATTTTGCATTTGGCAATCACGACAGATGTGTCGGAGGATACTTAACTACTTCGGTTTATATGGATATGGTAAAAAAATCAAATAAAAACTATAATTTCAATAAACCGTACTATGCGTTCACTCCTAAAAAGGGGTATCGCGTAATTGTTTTAGATAATATTATAACCGATAAAGTTACCACACAGGGTTATCTTGGAGAAGAACAAGTTCTATGGCTGAAAAAAGAGCTTGAAAAATCAAAAAGAGATACAGTTTTAATATTTATGCATGTGCCTTTGATAGAACCGTTTACGAGTCCTAATCACAGGTTAAAAAATGCGGTTCAGGTTATGTCAATAATTGAAAGTTATAAAAATCCGATAGGAGTCTTTCAAGGTCATTATCATGCAACAAGGGTTGTGCAACATGACAACGTTTTGTATGTTAATTCTCCTGCGCTTGTATCATACCCAAACGCGTTTAGAATAATAAACGTCACTAATCACAAAGATAAAACCGTATTTGAATTGAAATGGGTTGAAACACGAGAAAAAGCTATCCAAAAAACTGCCAAACTTTTGGTTGTAGCTTCAAATATTTTTGCTGGCGAAGAAAAAGACCGGCAGGGTGTATATGAAATAAAAAAAGTAAAGGAATAGATTATAATGGGTGAATTTAAAGTAAAATTCAGAGGGGTTCGCGGAAGTTTTCCTGTTGCAAATAAGAAATTTATGCAATATGGCGGAAATACATCTTGTGTCGAGATTAATGTCGGCGGACATTTAATAATTCTTGATGCAGGAACAGGAATTGTTTCAGCGGGAGATGAATTGATGGAAAAGTACATTTCTTCAGCCATAAATAAACAAGACAGAATCCCTATAAAATCTACAATATTACTTTCGCACATACATCAAGACCATTTGCTAGGGTTAACTTTTTTCAAACCGATGCACCTAGCTTCGACTGAGTTGGAAATATTTGGAGCAGGGAATGATGTTTCGGACTTATCTAATAACTTATCAAGACTTGTTTTTGGAAAGACTTTCCCGCTTGATTTAGGTGACATTGCCTGCAAACTTGATATACACAATTTGTCTGAAGAGTGCGGAATATTACTAAAAACAGGCGAAAAACCGCAAATAATAGCCGACCCGAAATTCAAACCATCACAAAATGATGTTTGGATAACTTTTTATAAATCTTATGTGCATCCGCAAGATGGTGTAATGATATACAAAATAGCTTATGACGGGAAATCTGTTGTTTACGCGACAGATAAAGAATGTTATTTTGGCGGAGATAAAAAGTTTGTACAATTTGCCAAAAATTGTGATTTGTTAATACACGATACTCAATACACATCGGAAGATTACCTCAACCCGAGTTCCCCAAAACAGGGTTACGGACATTCAACATACGATATGGCAATAGAAGTAATGAAACAAACAAATGCTAAAACCTTGGCTTGCTTTCATTATGATCCGGGATATGATGATGAAAAATTAAACAGAATAAAAGAATATTACACGACGACATATCCTAATGTTAAACTGCCTTATGAAGGTTATGAGACAGAAGTATAAATAGAAATTTAGAGAGACGGGAACAGGGTAGACTTTAGTCTACCCTGTTTCTGTATATGACGGATATTAGTCCTTATGGTACGTATAAACGCACCCTACTGACTGTTGGGTTGAAAACCCAACCTACTGACTAGTTCCTTTAATATTACTATTGGTACATTTCAGTTCACTATATGCATTCCCCTGTGCCCAAGTATTAAAATATGTACTATCATAAAAACCGGAGCAACTTCCACAATTTAATTTGTTTAATCCTTTAATCTCTGAGTACCCAGAATACCCGTCAAACTTACAACTGCCATCAATATAAAATTGATTTCCGGAAATACCAATGTCTTTATATCCCTCAAAATTACTAACTCCTTGCTTACTAACAGTACTCATACTAGAGTCTACACAATTCCCAGTGTTATTAGGTGAAGATGTTTTTGAGCTGACTCCAAAGTGCACTGATAAATTATTTACTTTACAATTTTCAGTTTCATTTACCAATTTACATTGAATTCTATAATTAGGACACATTATATTGGAGTATGAAACTAATTTGCAAGTTAGTGTGACAGTTGCATAACAATTGCCGCTAGGGGTAGGGGTGCCGCCACCACCGCCACAAGGGGCATAGCTGGAATGCTCGGATATCCGACAACAAAAGCCTTTATCCGAACTATCAACCTGTACCCACTCATCATTTTTGCAACAAGCTTCTAAAAGTGTCCCATTGCTAATCGGCCGTATTCCACCACTTGGCAGCTTTGGCATCCATTCACTACAGCATTTAGCACTAGCATTATCGGCATTAGGCGTACATGTATCTGTCGAACAAAAATCTTTCCATACGGGATCATGTTCTTGTAGAGCAGTACAGCAAGCACCCTTGACATCATTATTCAATTTACCTTTTGTTTTCCACAAATTGCAGCAGAATGGGTGGATATATTGACTATCAGGATTGCCTTTATCATCATAACAAGAAATGGTACACGCACTGATGTCAGCTTTTCCAAAGTGTTTTTGAATACAATCTTCAGCTTCAACAAAACGAGGGCATCCTCCGGATTTACCATCACTGCTATTGTACTCGGAAGGATTATATTTTATCATTTGTGAATCAACCCAAGCGGAACAACACATAGCAGCAAAGGTGTCATCCTTAGCCAATAAGTAGTTTCCATAATCATCAGTAAAAGCACAGCAGGTTGATGACCAATTATGCTTCTTCCAATAGGCATCATCCTCTTTCTTACAACAAGCTTTCTTATCCTCATCGGTTGCAGTTTCATTTTTCACTTTATCACAAGGTGTTTGACAAGCAGAATACGTATCATAAATACTATCGATGGAACAACATGGATGCAGCGAACTTGTTATCTCACCATTTCTGCCGGCAAATTTACAACATTCTTCAGAATCAGACATCATCACACCTGATTCTCTACGGCAGCACCCTGAAAGCCACGCAGCATTATGCGACGGTGCCGTCAAACAGCACCCGTCTTCAGGACCGTCAAAACTTGTATATGAACACGTATTGCCGCTGCATATTGACCAATCCTTTGCTATATCAGGATAATCGCAACATGTCTTAATTGTTCCGTCATTATGTGAATTTTTCACGGCAGATTCGCCCCACTGCAAGCAACACGCCCAAGTAGCATCAAGCGTTTGATACGAATTTGGACAAGCTGAATCAGGGTTACTATTAAGCGGGTAACACTTCTCATCTATGCCTGCGGAATTACTATACATTATTTTTGCGCCAAACACATAGCCATAGCCATTCTTACCAGGGGTAGCACAATCACATTCATCACCATAGCTGACACAAACACGAGATTCTATTACATCTGTTTCTGCACTCTTTTTTTGGCCCTTTGGAATTACCAAATCTTCTTTATAAACAATACCTTCTATATTGTCAGAAAGAGCTGTGCCACTACTGCTATCTAAATGCTGATAATAATATTGCAATTTTACTCTGATTTCTTGGTCAACTTCACGGTCTGACTCTATCCAAAAGCGTTCTTGTCTTCCGAAAGCACCACCGCATATAACACCCTCTTGTCTACTATGGAGTGTTATATTATTCGGAGTACACTGGGCCGATGGTTCAGGACAAGGGATATGATCTTTAACCGTTCCTTTATCTACACAAGCAGGTATTTCTCCATCAACTAGTATTACGGATTGATCTCCACTTCTTCTGACAAAATCTTTAATTTCTACTTTGGAGCCTGCGGGTCTGTCCGGCACGTTTAAGTCATGTCCGACTGTAAAGCCATTATTTACCACGTTGGCACTAAAGGTAAGTCCGTATACACTTCGCGGTTCAGAACTCCAGATACAAGCTCCGCTAGCATCCAATTTTATGAATCTATAATCTACCTGAGATAATTTTACTGTTATATTTTTATTGTTATACTCGGAAAAATTCCATCCGACAAAATATACATCGGAATCCGGAAGGTTTAAATTCGGTTTTTTATGTACTACATCCAGACTTCCTCTCCCATAAGGACACGGATCCTGTGGCGGCTGAGGACAAACAATCGGGTTGTTTTTGTACTTAGGCAAATCACAGCAACTATTCTCAGTCCAATATTGCTTAACTTCCTTTCCGCGCGAAGATGTAGGTGAAAGCTCACCCTTTTTTAATTTTTTATAATCATCAAATATATTGTCACAAGATAGCGGTTCGGCACATTCGTAACCGTTTTGAATACTTTTTACGGGTTCAGTACAGCACACATCCTTCGAAAGGAGCTTACGATTGCAACATTCTTTTTTTGCATTATTACCTGTTGCTCTTTTACAACAGAAATCTGTATAACCACCTTGGCCATATTTATCTTTACCGTTTAGACAACAACGAGCATCGTCTTCTGATACATTAGCACAACACATTTCCCGGTTACTGTTAAAATAGTCCGGATCCTCACATGTTGGCGGACAACCTATTCCATGAATATTACAACAAGCATCTTCAGCAGCATACGTTGTATTTGGTTCACAACAATAGTTTTTGTATTCATTTGAACTTTTATCAAGGAACTTACAACAATTTGCGGAATATGTAGAAGAAGATTTATCACTCACCAAACTGCAGCATTCTTTGGATGGATTTCCTCGACCATTTTTACCGTCAGATCTACAACAAGCTGCATCATTCTCATATTGAGCTTGGCTACAACAATGGTTTTCCCAAGTTTTATTATTCTTATCTCTTTTCCCGGTACCTTTTTGGGTTAGAGCAGCAACAGCACAGCAATCGTCTTCCCAATTGCTTTGGTAACAACATTCTATATTTCTTGTTTGCCCCAGTTTGTCTATATCATTTTTAATTAAACAGCACGCCGTTCTGAATTTATCATTAACATTCAGGCCGTCAGATTTACAACAATTTTTGTCATCTTTATTAACCGCTAAACTACAACAATTTTCTCTCCATATAGAACTGCCATGATCAACAGTCTCACAACACGCATCTTCCCATTTTTCAGCGGAACACTCTGCGGAACATAGAGGGTCATTAGGATACTTGCCACAACAAGAACCTGCCCAAGGATTTTGCGCTGTCCAAATTTTAGAATTCATATCATCGCAGCATTTGTCATCCTGCAAATGACAGCAGGTTTGATCCCAACTATGCCCATCCTCTTCCCAATACTGATTATTCTTATCATCACAGCATGCCGCCAATTGAGAAGCATCACCCAACGCTAATTTTTGACACGGAGTCCTCTCCTGTTCAGGTTTACAAGCTGCAGGCAACTCGTCAACATTAACCTTGCCTTTCATATAATTACAGCACTCAGGCGAAGTATCACTTGTTGAACAGCAATAAGGAAGCACTGCGCCTAAACCTTGACTTGCGATAAGCGTAGGGCAGCAAGCATCTATTGACGCAGACAAATCTCTTTTAGCCAATTCGCCATTTGCAAATTTTTCTTCACAACACTCCCCGTCCTGACAAACAGGCGGAGTAAGAGGGATAATAACATTCGACGCTTCAGGAGCAGTAATTGTCCTTGTTGCCAAGTCCATACTGAATGAACGCAAATCCCTGCCCAAAACGTTAGGCTCTTTCGGACCGTTCAAATCAATAAACCCGCGAACAGGCCGACGTAAATCGCCCGTAACAGGATTTCTTACCTGAGGACTTATACATAAGCTCATACCGTTTTTCAATATCGCACAAGCCATATGACTGAAATCTAAAGAAGTTTCAACACCATCTACAGTAACCGTATATTGTTCCTGTCCCGAAATTATATTTTCAAGAATAAAGCCTTCACGGTTTCTGTCGTTATATTTGAAATACGTTTGAGCAAAACAACCGACAGATGTTGCACCGCAATATTTGGCAACTTTTGTGTATTTTCTCAAAAATTGACCTGCAGTACCCTCAACATTGTGAATTTCATTTGCGGCACTTCTTTCATCTCCGGCATTTGCCGCAGCTCTGGCACTGTCAACATTCATTATCGTTTTATCAAATGATTTAACATTTTCATTTAAAGTTAAACCCTCTAAAGAATTCATTATCTCTCTGACTTCCGCATCATAAGAAAGCGAAAACCCGCGATTTTGAGCCCTTGAAGTTATTACAGGCAAAATGAGAACGGCAATTATACCGACTACCGCCAATGCGATAAGAATTTCAGTTAACGTAAAACCCTTATGCGAATCGCCATTTCTTGAAACTCCCAAAAATTTCATCCATCTGCTCATTATTATATTATCCTCATGCATACTATTTACCCAGTATATATTCAGTATAACATTTTTCGCCTGATATTACAATAGTTTTTGGCCGCATGTTATTATAATTTTACAAAATTAAATATATCTTAAAACCAAAATAAAGCGGGAGTTTTTAACGCTCCCGCTTTCTCATAATTTAATATTCTTATATATAACTACCGTCTGCTTGAAAGCTTTGCAAACAGTTTTAACAATTCAATATATAACCAAACAATCGTTACCATCAACGAAAATCCGCCATACCACTCAAAATAATCAGGCACATGCCCGCTGTAATTGTCTATAAAATTGAAATCCAAAATTAAATTTAATGCTGCAATAACTACGCAAACAGCGGTAAAAATTACTCCGATCAAAGAATTTGTAAAAATTCCCGGAATAGTTAAATGGAAAAATGTTAAAACAAATTGCAATAAATAAACACCGGCTATCGCAAATGTCGAAATTAGCACAACCTTATAAAACGTACTCGTGGCTTTTATAATTCCGGTTGAATACATAATATACATAACAATAACCGTTAATATGGTTCCTGTCGCAGCCTGAAATACAACCCCGGGCCAAGCAGCATTGAAAATTGCCGAAATACTTCCCAAAAATAAACCTTCAAATAATGCGTATATTGAAGTTGTCACCGAAAGAAACTTGTTCTTCGGAGCAAAACAAACAACCATTGCCATTATAAATCCGCCAATAGCACCCACTGTCGCCAATATACCGGCCTTATCCGCAAACCCAGCACCCTGAAGCCACCACGTATATGCAAATGTTAAAGCCACAAGAATAGCTAAAAAACAGGTTTTTAACAAAGTTCCGGATGCGGTCATCGCCCTATTAAGTCCCAAACCGTCACCATCTAAACCGGTATTAAAAACTTCTTCCCTTAACGTTGGATTTGACATAAACTCACTCCTTTCCAATAATATTATCCGCAACATCTTAACACATATTTATAATAACCGCAAGAACTGACAGTTTAAAAATCATTAAAAAAAAGACTTTACAAAAAAAAATTTTTATATATAATAAAAATACAAGCCGAACGGAGAGATTGGTTTGATTATTCCTCAGTAGCTCAATGGCGGAGCATTCGACTGTTAATCGAAGGGTTGCTGGTTCGAGTCCAGCCTGGGGAGTTTTTTATTGCTTTAGGGGTTGAATCAGTTTCAACCCCTTTTATAATGCTGGGTTTTAATGGGACATTTGAAAAAATATTTTTCTGCCGAAGTTTGGCTTTACGTTTGAATCACACCCCCTTCCGAGTGGTTGACTGAAACTACTCAGAAAGTCACTTTATTGTCCACAATTTGGCGGCAACTTTCCACTATAAATCCACCCAAATCGCTAAAAGCTAAATATATCACCACATTCCTTACTGACACTTTCCGGACAAAAAGTCCGTTTTGAATTTACCCACCCCTAAACTCGGAAGCTAGTCGGAAGCCAATTGTTACTTAACAAAACCGATTAATGCCGTATAATCCCCTCTGTCGGCTACTCGTAGAGCATCAATATACTGCTTTCTTAATTCAGATATTTCTGTTAAATCTCCTGAACCCCAATTTAAATCAGGTAAACCAAATTTGCGCATTAATAAATCTGCCATAAGGCGAGATATCCTTCCGTTACCATTCGGAAAAGGATGTATTTGAACTAATCTATGGTGAAACCTTATAGCAATTTCTTTTTGTGGATAAGTATTATTTTCTATCCAATATTTAATATCATCAAATAATTTTCTTAATTCGGGTTGAATATTATATGGCGCAACACCAATATTTCTTTCAGTTGTTCTAAAACTTCCTGCCCAAAGCCAAACTTCACCGAACATTTTTTTATGTAATGTTTTCAGAAAACTTTCGGATAAAATATCTTTTTTATTTGTCATAAGCCAAATTTCAGCTTCAGCAATTCCTGCTGTTTCCATTTCGTTTAATTCGGAACGATTAGTAATCCATCCGGCTTTTAATCCTTGTTTTTCTTCTTCGGTAAGAGGAGTAGAATTATCATCTGTTTCAAATATGTTCATATCTTATTCCTCCTCATCCCAAAGTTTCTTAGAATTTTTGTATAGCAAATCTCTTACAATGTCTTTTAAAACATCTTCTAGCACATCTTTTTCTGCCAGTTGATTTTCAAGCCCCATATTTTTATTTACTTTGCTTAGAATTTTCTTGGCTTTCTTTTGTGCTTGTTTATAAATAATATCATCAAACTTTTCCCTTGGAACAATTGCATAGACAAAATCGCAATCCAAAGCATCTGCAATTCTTTCCATTGTAGATATTTTTATATTCTTTTCATTCTTTTCCATCGCAAAAACTCTTGGCTGCGAAACACCGATTCGTTTTGCAAGCTGCGTAGTTGTCATACCTAAAAATTCTCTAATAGTTTTTAACCAACCTTGCGGAGGAATTTCTATCATAGCTTTTTTTAATGCGTCAAATTTCTTCTGGTAATTGCGTCTTAGTATTGTTTTACTATCCATAATATTAACCTATATATTATAATAAATCTATTTATATTATAACTCATATATTAAGCATATTCAATATGTAATATAATATAAATGTTATAAATATTTACAAATTAACCCCGAAATTTTGGTGCACGGTTCGCAAAATATTGATATTTGGATACGCCTAAAAACAGCGTGGTTATTATGGTTTCACGATTTAGCTAGTTCGTATCCAACCTGGGCAGTTTTGTGAAAGTGTGTATACCTGCATGGGTTTGTGTGGGTGGGTGGGTGGGTTTTAATGGGACATTTGAAA
>DESZ01000011.1:21840-22098 GCA_002361485.1 Cyanobacteria bacterium UBA3301
TTAATGGGACATTTGAAAAATTATTTTTCTGCTGGGTTTTAATGGGACATTTGAAAAAAGATTTTTCTGCCGACTTTCGGCTTTACGTTTGAATTACATCCCCTTCCGAGTGGTTGACTGAAACTACTCAGAAAGTCACTTTATTGTCCACAATTTGGCGGCAACTTTCCACTATATATCCGCCCAAATCGCTATAACCTAAATATATCGCCATATTTCCCGTTGACACTTTCCGGACAAAAAGTCCGTTTTGAAACT
>DESZ01000023.1 GCA_002361485.1 Cyanobacteria bacterium UBA3301
GCGCTTCCTTTTGCAACTGCCAAATATGCGCCCATTCCAAATTCTTCGATGCTTGCCTGATTATAAATAGTTGTTTCAATCCCGTCGATATTTTGTGCAACTTCGGATAATTTAGTCGGAGTTGCAAAAGCTGCAGGTTCATTAGCAAGATTTCTTGTTAATTTCATTGAATCCGCGATTACAACAGCTTTGTTTACCAAATTTTCATCAACATTTGATAAATATAATTCGCTAATTCTGTTATCTTTTTTATTTTTATATTTATCAAAATGATAATTCGCAATTTCTGCGCCTAAAACCGCAGGAGCGCCGTAATTATAATTCATATCAAAATTAAGAGCTACCGTTTTCAGTTTCATATCTGCGCATTTTTTAACGGCTTTTGCTACATTGGTTCGAATGATGTTATTGTCAACTTTGTTTTCTTCGCCCAAACCGATTGCAATAATTTGCTCTGCGGGATATTGACCTTGGGTATGTATTACAAATATCTGCCCTTCTTTTCCCGTAAATGAGTCAGGCGCAAATTTATTTACCAAATCATTTGAGGTATCTTTTCCTTCAAATTTGTTGACAATTAGCGCATCACATTTGACTTCTTTAATGTTTTCTACAATTTTTACTTCCATATAAATCTCTCCTTATACTTTTTAAAAAGATTATAACACCAATTTTAAAAATAATGCTAACAGTTTTTGACGGGGCAATTTTTTTTTGATAAATTTGAGTGAAAAGAAGTGATATATGAAAGAGAATTGCGAAAATAAATTGGCACAAATATTAAAAAATATTTTTTCGGTAACCGATGCGGATTACAGCCATAAACTCATACGAATTTTCGGGATAAGGCTTCGTATATTAAAACCTTCAAACAAAAAACGTATCACTATTGATTATACCAAATATAAAGATTTAACGGATATACCGAAGGCTCAAGGTTTTTTGCGCGAATATCAATTATGCTTATTATCCATACTAAAAGAATTCGACAGGATATGCACGCAAAAAAATATCAGATATTGGTTAAGCGGAGGTACTTTGCTGGGGGCTATAAGACATCAAGGTTTTATCCCTTGGGATGATGATGTTGATGTTGATATGATGCGCGAGGATTACGAAAATTTTATCGAAACATTTAATTCTTCGACCTCAAACCCCGATTTGTATTGCGAATTATATCGGGATAAAAATGCTCCTGCAACTTGTATTTTGAAAATCAGACACAAAAAAATCCGCCAAGCATTTGTTGATATTTTCCCGCACGATTTTTATATAAAAGATGTTCGAGGAAACGAAAAGATTAAATTAAATAAAGAATTAACGACAATAAGAAAACGCTTAAGCAGAAGCATTTTCAGAATAAACGATACAAAAAAATTATTGGAAAAACTCAAATATTTAACAAACCAAGTGATAAACCAAGGACAAACCCCAAACGAAGAACTTCATCCGACCGTTCATTGGGGACTTGATTTCCCGCACAGATGGGCAAATTGGCTATATGATTACGAACAAATTTTTCCGATTAGACGAACGGTATTCGAAGGATACCAATTTTGTATCCCGTCAGATGCTGATTTTATGCTAAAAAACATGTATAAAGAATATATGAATTTGCCAAAAAGTATTTGTCCGCACCATACGGACGAAAACGCCTTTACCCCAGAAGAAAAAGAAGAAGTTAAAAGAATAGCTTCAATGGAAATTATTTAACCGAAAGATAAAATTTATACATTAATTTTAATAATTTTTCATTATTCTCTAATGCATTGAAAAGTTCATTTTTTATATCTTCCGTTGTCTTTTGCGGACCAAACATATAAAGTTCATATGGTTCAACCCCAAGGGCATTAACAATTTTTTCAAAGTTTTCAATATTTGGCGCAAATTTTCCCGTTTCGATATAACTTATATTGGGAGTTCCTATACCGATGGCTTCCGCCAATTGTTCCTGAGTTATCCCCTTTGCTTTGCGAATTTCTTTTATTCTTCTTCCCAATAATTTTTTTATAGTACTCATGCTAACCCCTGTTTACTTATTATCTTAAATTTGAATTACAAATTAAATAGTATACAGGATTATATTTATGCTTGACATATACTATTCAATAGTATATTAATATAGTTGGACTATATGAATATTTACAGAATATGCTATAAGGTAGTAAGTTTTAAGATGAATATAGCGAAAGAATTATTGCACAAAATATTTTCATACGAAGAAAAAGTCCTGTATGGAAGGGACTTTGATCCCGATACAAACTGCCCGATTTCTATAAAAAGTTATGATGAAACGCATATATTGTTAGAAATATTTGGTATAAAAATTAAATTTCCAAAACGTGAATATTCTAAATTAAAAAAACAAAATCCTTTTTACAAATATAAAGCAAGAGGAGTTGATATAACAAAATTACCACCGGCGCAAGGCAGAATAAGAGATATTCAATTAGCCAATTTGGTATTACTGAAAGAATTAGATTATGTTTGCCGTCAAAGTAAACTTTCTTATTGGCTGGATGGCGGAACATTATTAGGCGCGGTAAGGCATAAGGGGTTTATCCCGTGGGATGATGATATTGATGTAGGCATGCTGTTTGACGACTATGAAAAAATTATAGGGGCATTCGAAAATTTTTCAAGAGACAAAAATATATACGCTCAATATTTTAAGGACAAAAGAAATCCTGATATTTATATGATAAAAGTTCTGCACAAAAAATGTCCGCATTTATTTGTCGATATATTTCCGTTTTACAGATATGGAAAAACTTTAACAACAACAGAACAACTACATATCACGAAAGAAATAAAAAAAATAAGAAAAAATGTACTCTCAAATATTGATTTCTGCACAAATGACAGTGAATTAAAGCAACTACACCAAAAGACAATGAATGAAAAGATTTTATGCACAAATGGCGAAACGCAACAAAATTCGGATTTAGTTTGGGGGATTCAGTATAACCACTGTTGGAATAATTGGTTTACACGGTACGATGTAATTTTCCCAATAAAGCCAATAGTATTTGAAGGATATGAATTTATGGGGATGAATAATCCACAAGCATTTTTATCACGTGTTTACGGAGATTATATGTCATATCCGTCCAAAATAACATTTGGACACAGTGCATATAAAAAATTAGGGAAAGAAGAAGAGAGAATAATTAAAAATTATGCCAATAATTACAATAAAAAATGAATGGGAGGGAAATAGTGACTGAAATCTCAATAATAATACCTGTTTATAACGCACAAAAATACATTCGTAAATGCATCGAAAGTATTTTAAATCAAACTTTTAGAGATTTTGAAATTATATGCGTTGATGATAAATCAAAGGATAATTCTGTAAAAATTCTGGAAGAATACAAATACAAGGACAACAGAATCCATATTATCCACAATAAACGTAATATAGGTCAAGGGGGCGCAAAAAATGTAGGAATAAAACTTGCAAAAGGAAAATACTTAATGTTTATTGACCAAGATGATTGGCTTGAACCTGATACTTTTGAGCTTTGCTATAACCAAATTAAAAAAAACAACAATGATTTTGTTATATTCAATTATAACAGATATTATGAAAACGAAGGTCGCAACATCATTCCTGAAAAATATCTTTCCGGTTATAGAGATGAACTCAACAATCCAGATATTAAGTTGTGGAAATTGAAAGAGCCATTCATGATTTCAGCTTATACATGGACACAAATATACAATACCGATTTTATAAAAAAAAATAATATAAAATTCGATGCATCATTACGCATGGGAGATGATGCGGAGTTTTATTTTGGTGCAATAATTAAATCTAAAAGCGTATCAGTTATTGATAAACCATTTTATAACTATAGAAGATATGAAGAATCAGTATCCGAATCAAAAACCCACCTATATAAACATCATATAAAATCTCGAATGAATGTGTACAACATGTTTTTACACAGTTTACATAAAAACGAATATCTAAAAAACTACATTCCATACAGTATTCGTAGTCTTTTATATTATTACAAATTATGGGGTAATAAAAATCATTCCATAAAACCTATATATTACCAAAAGATGCACAAATACTTTTCTTATTTAAATAAGGAATATGACATATCACAATTTAAAGATGAAATAAATTACGAAAGGTTTATAGATATTGCCAATAATTCATGGAATAAAAAAAATAATATTTATTTTGAAATTCCTAATATTATAAAAATTTATAAAAGGAAAAGAAATACAATAGCAATAAAACTTTTTTAAATTGCAAGTATATTTTTTAAATATATAATAAAAGGAGTAAAGGAATGAGGATGTCAAAGCTTCGGCCGTTAGAATATATATTTTCAATAACCAATACAGGGGTATACAAACAAATAATGATTTTGGGTATCCCTATCAAATTTGATCGCTCGCGATATTATAAAAAATTCTGCGCGCAACTTCCGATTGAACAAAATAAAATCGTATTTTG
>DESZ01000008.1 GCA_002361485.1 Cyanobacteria bacterium UBA3301
TAAAGAAGGTAAATTCATTATTCAACCGAGATTATTTATGAGTTACTCGTTTGTAAATTCTTTTGACTATACAAATTCTGCAGGAGTCAGAATTGATTCTGATCCTATGCACACTGTTCAGATTAACCCGTCAATAAGATTTATTGGAAACACTAAAGGCGGATGGCAGCCATATGCATCTGTTGGTATGGTTTGGAATTTACTTAACGAAACAAATGCAACTGCAGATGGGGTAAAACTTCCTGAAATGCATACGAAACCTTATGTAGAATATGGTGTCGGGTTGCAAAGAACCTGGGCGGATAAATTCTCTGCTTACGGGCAAGCTATGTTAAGACACGGAGGAAGAAACGGTGTTGCATTAACCTTCGGTTTTAGATGGGCAATAGGTAAAGGGGTAAATGACAAACAGGATAAGCTGAAGGTCAGAGAACAGGAAGTCAAAAGGGCAAGCAAAACCCTCTCCCACCAAAATGAACCTGCAACTGAGGGGAACAGAAAAGTTCTAAAACAACTTTCTCCAACCCAAAAACAAAAATTAGCAAACACCACTACTATCGTGAATAATATTTACCCCCAAAAAGCACATCTTGAACATACAACCCACACAACAATGAATGCAAATGTTGAGAAGTTATAATACACATTAATTAAAATTATAAAAAGCGTAAATATACATTTATTATTTGGTGAGGGACGGCAAGCTCTCACCATTTTTATAAAATAAATTATGCATTAATTTTTTCACTAAATTTCAACAATTCCGAACCGAGTTTGGTTATTGTTCCCGCTCCAAGTCCTATTACAATGTCATTTGGTCTTAAATCCTTATATAATTCTTGCGCAACCTGTTCCATACTACCTGCAATATGCCGACACGGAATTTCTGATTTTTCAGTAAATTCATTTACAAAAGCTTGAGCATTAACACCGACAATTTCATCTTCACAAGCTGCATATACATCTGTTACGACAAGTTCATCCACCCCATCAAAGGCCTCCATAAATTCGTTCCATAAATTTTGAAAACGTGAATATCTGTGCGGCTGAAAAACAGCAATTATTCTTTTATCCTTAAAAGATTTTGAGCAAGATAAAGTTGCCTTAATTTCTGTCGGATGGTGCGCATAATCATCATAAATTTCCACACCGTTAAATTCTCCTACTTTTTCAAAACGTCTTCCCATGCCCGTAAAAGTTTCAAAATGCGAATTTACTAAATTCATATCAACACCTGCAATATGCAAGCTTGACCATACAGCAAGAGAGTTATAAACATTATGAACACCTTTTAGTGTAATTTTTAGATTTGTTTGGAACTCATCCTTATAATAAATGTCAAAAGTCGTAAAATCTTGCCCGTAGCTGATATTTCTGGCACAATAATCGGTATTTCCGCCGATAGAATAAGTTATAAATTTTGCATTATGCGCCAATTCATGCACCGAAAAATATTTTACAAGTCTTTTTACCCCTTCATTATCCATATTGGCAAGAATTATACCGTTTTCCCTCATATTAGAAATAAATGTTTCAAAGGTTTCCAATATAGATTCCAAACCGTTTTTATAAAAGTCCAAATGATCAGGTTCTAAATTGTTTACAACAACCAAATTTGGAGAATATTTAACAATAGTTCCGTCGCTTTCATCAAGTTCAGCTATAAAATATTTTTCATGCCCGCAATTAGCATTCGTATGAATATCAGGAATAATTCCGCCTACAACATAAGACGGCTTTAACCCTGCTTTTTCCAAAACATAAGAGCATAAACCTGAAGTTGTTGTTTTGCCGTGTGTGCCTGAATATCCTATGAAATATTCTTCCCCTCTTGATATTTCTGCTAATAAATCCGAACGATGCCAAATTGGCAAACCTAAACGTTTTGCTTTTAGTATTTCAGGGTTGTATTCTCTTATTGCGGTACTTGCAACGACAATACAATCATCCGGAACATTATCTTCACTGTGGCCTATATAAACTTTAGCGCCTAAATCACGTACACCTTTTACATACTTGCTGTCATTTATATCCGAGCCTGACACTTCATACCCGTTTTGTAACAAGTATTTTGCCAAACCGCTCATACCTACACCGCCTATTGCAATAAAATGATATTTATTCTTCACTTCTTATATCCCTTTATTCTATTCTTAACTAAAGCTATTATAATACTAAAATAATATTTATTATTAAATTTTAAAAATTTTTACATTACCTGTGACTATAGAACCATTCTTGCAAATATGTATTTAAGATGTAATATTTTTATATGTCTATTTTGGTTAACAGTAGTTGGATAAATCCGCAAATTGATTTTTTGTTATGGATTCAAAATATAAGGCTTCATGTTGGAACGGGACTTGATTTGTTCTTTTTAAAAGCGACAATGTTTGGCGAATTTTTTCTCTCAACATTATTAATTTCCGTAATATATTGGTGCATAGATTCTCATGCAGGAGTTTATTTATTTAGTTTAAATTCAATCAGTCTTATGTTTTCACAACTGTTTAAAATGATGGCTTGTGTTTATCGTCCATGGATATTGAATGACAAAATAAAACCTGTTGAAGCAGCTATGAGATTTGCAAGCGGTTATTCGTTTCCAAGCGGTCATTCTGCAATAGCATCTTCCGCATTGGGAGGTACTGCCTTTGTATACAGAAAAAAAATATGGCTGTGCATAACTCTTATTATACTTATTTTATTTGTCGGAATATCAAGAATGTACCTTGGAGTGCATACTCCTCAAGATGTTGTTACGGGAATACTAACGGGATTTGTTTTAATTTTCATCATAGATACAATAATAAATTGGTGCGAAAAAGATAAAAACAGATACATTTATTTTCTTATCTGTGCAAATATTTTTGCTATTGCTTGTTTAGCCATCATATTACTTAAACAATATCCGACAGATTATGTAAACGGTAAATTACTTGTAAATCCTCAAAGAGCAATTTATAAATCTATTATTTCTTACGGATGGACAATGGGCTTGCTTAACGGAGTTATAATATTAAGACGCTTTTTTGACTTTGATGCAAAAAAAGGTTCCATTGCAACAAAATGCATTAGAGGTCTGGGCGGCTTTGCCTGTCTTGGAATTTATTTATATATTTTGGATGAATTTATTTTCCCAAAAGCACACAACTATATAATCGCTTTTATTATCCCGCTAATCGGAGGATTGTTCATAACTGCGATTTATCCTTATATTGCAACAAAAATTGAACAAAAATTTGCTAAAAAATAAACTATGCAATATAAGAAATTTTATTATCTTTTAATTCTTGTGAAATTCTTGCAGCAGCAGCTTTTTCCTGAGCAGAAGCTATCTGATATAATAATTGATTTTGAGCATTACTCATCGCAAATTGAGTGTCCATATGATTAAGCATAGCCAAATCCCCGCCAAAACTCGGCAGCGAACGGCACATATTCATCATTGCCATATTATTCTGCATCATTGCCCACTGTGCATTATGCATTTGAGAAATCGCATTCAATCTTGCCATTAAACTTACTAACATCAATACCTCATAAACTAACTTCTACAAGTGTAGTATAAAATTATTTTTTATTTTTTGCAAGCTTTTTTAAAAAATATTAAAATTTATTAATTTTCAAATAACATTTATTATTTCATTACAAAAAAATAAACTGACAAGAATATACATTCACAATACCAAAAATTTGCTTATATAATATAAACTTTCCGTCAAAATTATTAAAAAAGGAGTTAATATAATGGAATCTGCTATAAAAATACTTTTGGTCGAAGATTATAAGCTTATGCGTGTCGGTTTAAAATCATTATTCGACGACACAAAGGAAATTGAAGTAACATCAGAAGCCCAAAACGGTAAAGATGCAATTGAAAAATATAAAACTTCACATCCGGACGTAACATTAATGGATATAGGTTTGCCTGATATTAGCGGAATAGATGCTGCAAAACAAATTCTTGAAATGGACACTGATGCCAAAATTATAATGCTTACTTCTCATTTGAGCGAAAAGGAAGTCATTGACTCATTAGAATCAGGTGCTTGTGCTTATGTTATGAAAGACATTAATACAGATATTCTTAAGATGATTATAAAAACCATACAAGACGGCGCAATATGGATTGACCCGCTTGCAGTTCCATTCTTACGCGATAAAAACAGAGCAATAATTCCGCAAAGGCAGATGTCACGCGCTGTTTTCAGGCAGCAGCATGCAGACTTAACACAAAGAGAATATGAAGTGTTAAAGCTTATTGTTGACGGGAAATCCAACAACGAAATTGCGGAAGAACTGACAATATCTTCGCACACAGCAAAAGCGCATGTATGTAACATTATTCAAAAACTGCTTGTTGATGACAGAACCCAAGCTGCGGTTAAAGCGCTCAAAGAAGGCTTGGTTTAATATCAAACACCTACCCGCAAACAATCAAATTAGTATAAGAATTTAATAATTTATATCCGTTTTGTTAAAAACAAAACGCGCACAAAAAAATTTCTGCGCGCGTTTTATAAATATTAAAAATCATTTATTCTTCTGTTGCGTCTTCATCTGCAACTTCTTCAGTTTCTTCTGCTTGTTGAAGATCCTCCTCGTCATATGCTTGTTGATTCATTTCTTCTTCAATTTCCTGTTGAAGTTCATCTGATTCAAAAGTTTCTTCTGTCTCAGATTCTTCATCATATTGAGGTTCATTATTGTAGTCTTGAGCTTCGGCTTCCGCTCTTTCCATCTGAGAAACTGATTTAATATCAATTTTCCAATCAGTTAATTTATGTGCCAATCTTACGTTTTGCCCTTCACGACCTATTGCTAAAGATAATTGATCATCCGGAACAACAACAAGAGCTTCATGGTTTTCTTCATCATCTGCCATAATATCAACAGACACTACTCTTGCAGGTGATAGCGCGTTTACAATATATTCAACAGGATCAAGCGAATATCTTACAATATCAATTTTTTCGTTTTTCAGTTCGCCCACGATTGTTTGAATTCTTGTACCTCTAGGCCCGATACAAGCGCCTACGGAATCGACTTCAGGGTCATTTGACCATACTGCAATCTTTGTTCTGTAACCTGCTTCACGAGAAATTGATTTAATTTCAACAATTCCGTCTTCAATTTCAGGGACTTCAAGTTCAAACAATTCTCTGACGATTTCAGGATGAGCATGGGAAACTATTACTTGCGGTAATCTTGTTGTTTCTTTTACGTTCAAAACAAATACTCTTATTCTGTTACCCGGCTTATAATATTCTCCGGGGATTTGTTCTTTTCTCGGCATTATCGCATCTATTTTACCGATATTTACTATTACATTTCGTCTTTCATCTACTTTTTGAATAATACCTGTTATCAAAGTACCTTTTTTATCAAGAAATTCATTTAATACAAGGTTTCTTTCCGCTTCGCGGATTCTTTGAGTCAAAACCTGATTAGCTGCCTGAGCAGCAATTCTACCAAACTGTTCAGGAGTAACTTCCAATCTTACTTCATCACCTACTTCTACATCTTCATCAATTTCTTTTGCTTCAGCCAATGAAATTTCATTCTCTTCATCTTCAACCTTTTCTACAACGGTCTTTCCTTTAAAAATACCAATTTCACCTGCTTGTTCATCCAAAATTGCCTCAACATTTTCGATTTCTTTTACTCTTAAATGTTTTTTGTAAGCAGCTACCATTGCATCACATAATGAAGAAACGATTACTTCTCTTGAGATACCCTTTTCTCTTTCCAATTCTTCAAAAACTTCGTTTAAGTTTCCTGCTCCGATTTTAATCATGTTTATTCTCCTTTTTAATCTATATACAATTTCGCTGATTGAATATTGTCTTTTGGAATTTTTAATTCCTGACCGTCATCAAATCTGAAAAACGTAAGCCCTTCGTTAGTATCGTAATCTACAAGTTCGCCTTTGAAAATCTTTTCTGTTTCACCTTCTAAAGGCTCTTTTAACTTGATACTGATTCTGCGGCCTTTGAATATGATAAATTCTTTTTCTGACTTGAATTTTCTTTCTAATCCCGGGGAAGATACTTCAAGATAATACTTAACAGGAATCAATTCATCCAAAAATCCTTCCAAACTCCTTGTAACATTTTCACAATCGTCCAATGTAATTTCCCGTTCTTTTGAATATAAGAAAATACGCAAAAACCATCTGTGATTTTCTTTTGAAAAATCAATTTCAATAGGAACAAGATTAAATCGCATTGCCGTATTTTCAATTAACGGTGTAATAGTTTCAAGAATTTCAAATCTATTAATATCCTGTTTCATCTTCAGTCCTTCCATATTACTGAAAAAAGAACGGGTTCTCCGTTCTTTTTGAAACGCAAATCTCTCGACTGCATATAATAATATTATTATATTATATATAAAATGTAAAGCATTATATTTTTTAAATTTACATTTATACAAACTTTATTTCTTAGAAACTGCAACAGGACGTTCAACTGACAATATCATTTCATTCGGAATATAAAAATCGGTCATTCCGTAATTTGCGTTAACAAACAAAAATTCTAAAAATTCACCTTCTGATACTTCAAAAACTTCAAACGGAATTCTCAATTCCAAAACTTCATCATAAGAGGTTTCCATGCACTTATAATTCCCCAAAACCCACATATCTCCGGGGATAGCTTTAACAATACGAAGAAATCTCAATTCATCATCCCGTATCGATATCTGAATTTCATTATGAAATTTTTCCATTGCAATAGGTGAAACGTTTGAGGATTTATTTACTAAACGAATAGGCGACAAGGCTTGCTTTCTTCCTGATTTTCGCAGATATATGTACATTTGATAAGTTCGGTTTAACGGACTTGAATTGTTTTTTATATATTTATTCAGATAAAATCTCAAATAAAAATTATCATTATCATTACCGTATTTAATTTTTTCAAACAATTTTGATTCTCTTAACACAGGGCCGTCAGGAATTTCTATACAGCCAGCATTTTCCCAACCCTTTGAATTCTCTTTTCCGGTTATTTTTGGGCTGATTAGCGCTGTCGGATAATTAGATGGTGCAGATGGTGAAATATCAGTTAACGGGTCATCCAAAAATTTTGGAGTATCCAAATCAAAATAACGATATATATTTTTTAAGTGATTTCTGAAAATATAATCAAAAATACTGTCTCTGCCCGAATTATTCGGCTCTCCATACCACCAGAACCAATCACTGCCTTCACAAATAAATAATTCTGTTCTTGCATCTTCTATATTCGGATGAAGCGGTTCGCGTTTTACAAAAGCTGAAAAATCATCCCGTACACGTTTTAAATAAGTCCAAGCCAAATCTTTTATCGGCTCGTTTATCCATAGTTTTAAATTTCTGTTGAAATTTGCACCGTATGCAATTTTTTTTATCGGCTTATGTTCCTTTGCTTTATCCAAATAATCACTTACTAAAACAGTTTCTAACGATTTGTCGGAACATATCAAGCCGTATAATGTTTTTAAAAATATATTTCCGTCTTCCGAGTAATTTTCCCAGCAATTTTCGCCATCCATTGCAATAGTCAGAATATGTTCTTTATCCGGAGAAGATAATATTTTACTTTGTATAACCTTTATACGATCATACAAATCATTTGCTGTCGCAACAGAATCATGATGTGCATATTCAAAATTTATAAGATTATATATTGTTGAATCCTTGAATAATAATTTAATATCATCATTTTGTGTTTTGTAAGAATATGTCTTTAATAAATGATAAGGATCCTCCAAGTACCCTTTGAAATCGTGTACAAACTCAAAATTTATTGAATTCGCCAGAATCCCTTCATCTGAGACAGACCACTTGACCCCTAAATCGGAAAACATTTCAAGCGTTTTCTCGCTTATACATTGCTCTGAAGCCCAAACACCCTGAGGACGTTTCCCAAAAATTTCTTCTATTCTGTCAAGAGCTTTTTTGGTTTGAATTTTTGCATCAAGCTCTGTTTTTAATTCTGATAAGGTATTCTCAGGATAATCTTTTCTTACTTCTTTATAATCCAACAGAATAGGTAGTATCGGGTGATAATACGGACTTGTTGTAATTTCAATTTTCCCTGAATTTAGGAGCTTTTTATATGTAGGGATAATCTTTTTTATTATTCCGCGCTGAATTTCAATAATTTCAATTCTGTCTTCTAGCGTATAGTTTTTTTTCTTTTTAACAAGCCTTTTTAGCTTTGAATCAGACTCTTTAAATGAAGGATCTATCCAAGCTAAATTAAATAATGCCATCAAATCGGAATACTGCTGATTGGTTAAAACATTTACATCAGAATTACCATTATCTTGAACTATTCTATATAATTCGTGATATTGCGCATTCGGCAAAATCATTGTTTGATAATTTGCATCAAAAAAATTATTTAAAATAAATATTTTATCTTCATTACTTAATTTTTGAGTCGGAGTAACAGTTAACCTTGAATGGATATCATGCGCACCGTTTGCATAATCAATCAAAGCATCAACAAGCGACGGAACAAGATTAAAATTTAATCTTAAATTATCAAATTTTTCCACCCACAATGACATATCAAGATAGTCCTTAACCGCATGCATTCTTACCCACGGCATTAAATAATCGCCGTCAGGATTCAATTGATACACAGGCTGATGCATATGCCATACAAAAGCTATTGATAATTTTTTGGTTTGACTCATCATTTTTTTATACTTAACCCTACAATTATATATTAGCACAAAAATTCATTCTTTAAGCTTTTGTAAAGATTAGCATGCTAATAATCATGTTTTTGCTATACTGTTAGTAGTACGAGGATAGATTGAAAAATTAATTTGATGCTGAAAGGATAAAATAGCACAATGAAAAAATTATTATCAGTATTTTTTATTTTAATGATGAATTTAATGACACCGGCAAATGCAATGAACGTAGATAAATTAATGGATAAACATATTGCGCCGGTTTTAGATTTTATTGCAAAGATTATATTTTATCCTATAAAATACAACCATGGTGATACGCATATTGCCGTTCCTATAATAATCTTTTGGATATTGGGTGCGGGAATATTTTTCACATTTTACTTTAAAGGCATTGCGGTTTGGGGATTTAAGCATGCTGTTGATTTAATAGTAAAACCTCAAAATAACGGAGATAACAGCGGTGAAGTTTCATCATTTCAAGCATTAGCCACCGCATTATCGGGAACAATCGGGATAGGAAGTATTGCAGGAGTCGCAATATCAATATCAATCGGCGGTCCGGGGGCAGCTTTTTGGATTTTCTTCGGTGCATTATTAGGCATGTCAATAAAATTTGTAGAAGCAACGCTTGCTGTTAAATACAGACGTTTTAATCTGGATGGGTCAATATCAGGCGGGCCTATGCACTATATTGCTCACGGTTTAACAAGAAAGGGCTTGCGCTGGCTGGGACAACCGTTATCAGTTGCTTTTGCTATTTTATGTATCGGAGGCGGTATAACGGGCGGTAATATGATTCAGATTAATCAAACCGCACATCAAATTATATTTATTACCGGCGGAGAACATAGTATATTCCATGGATTTACTTGGATTATCGGGTTAATTGCAGCTATTCTTATCGGATTAGTTGTTGTCGGCGGGATTAAGAGTATAGCAAAAGTTACAACAATATTAACCCCGACAATGTGTGCATTATACATCATTTCAGGTTTAATCGTAATCGGATACCATTTTATGGATATTCCGACAGGAATTGCAATTATTTGCAGAGAAGCTTTTCATCCATCAGCAGTTGCAGGCGGATTTTTTGGAGTAATAATTATCGGTTTAAGGCGTTCCGTTCAATCAAATGAAGCAGGAACAGGTGCAGCGGCTATTGTTTACGCGACAGCACAGACTAAAGAACCTGTATCTCAAGGGTTTGTTGCTTTGTTAGAGACCTTTTTAACAGGCGTTTTATGTATGTTCACATCTTTTGCAATTGTATTGTCAGGGGTTCTTGAAAGTACATCTATTGGCGAAATTTCAGGTATTGAATTAGCATCTAACGCATTCCAATCCGTTATTGTATTTTTCCCTATAATCTTGTCAATAATTGCAGTATTATTTGCAATGTCAACTTTAATTTCTTGGGCATATTACGGTCAAAAAGCTTGGACATTCCTGTTAGGTGAAGGGAAAAAACGTGTACTTGCATTCAATCTGATTTATTGCGTATTTATTGTCATAGGCGCTTGTATGAATGTTGAATCCATAATAAACATAACAGATGCTATGATGATTGCAATGTGTGTTCCAAATATTATTGTTCTATATATATTAGCTTCAGACGTAAAAAAAGAATTAAAAATATATTGTCAAAAAGTACAAATAGGCAAATGGATATACCCGTCTTTATTTAAAACATCTCCGGTAACGGCAGAAGAAAGCGAGGTTGAAAATGTCTAATCAAATTATTGTAACAGTTCAGGGTGTCGATAAAGTCGGTATTGTCGCAAGTGTAACCGCAACTATGGCAAAATACGAAGTAAATATCGAAGATATTAAACAAACTCTTATGCAAGGACATTTTGTTATGTTTATGCTTTGCAATATCGAAAATTCTAAAAATTCCTTCAAAGAAATCAAAGATGCCCTAACAGGTCTTGGAGAAGAACTTGGCATGGAAATCTGGGTTCAAAAACGCGAGATTTTTGATAATATGCACAAAATTTAGTAATAAAATAATATTTATTTAATATCAGGGAAAAAATATCTTACACCATCATCCGAACGCCACCTAACATATCCTGTTTTAGGTGTCTTATCCATATCAAGAACACTGACCAATGCCCAATTCCCTTTAATTATATTAAGATGAATTGCTTGTGGGGTATTCATTGTTGAAATAGTTTTCAAACTTTCCGGAGCCGCTTTCATATCTTTGCACAATGCAGGAGCACCTTTTAAAAGTTTTAATCCGTATTTTTTCCCGTAAGTATTGTAAAAATTAATCCATGTCATAAATTTATACGGGTCATCTTCTCTTATCCAGCCGGTTTCTCCCGTTGAATTATTATATACAATCTCAACCCAGCCGTCAGCTATATCTACAACATTCACTAAAGCTAATTCTTTTTTTTCTACATACACGGTAAAGAAGTTCTTTGCCCCGATTTCTTGCGGGAAAAAATCATCTTCGTCATTCCATCTTATACGATACAAGATATGAGATTCTTCATCAGGAAATTTGTAAACAGTAATATCTTTGCCTACCTGATATAAACCTACTGTGCGAACATTTGTTATATTTGGCGAGACAGGTAATATATCATTTGCAAAAGCTCCGTTGCTGAAAAACATAAAAGACAAAAATAAAACAAACGATAAAAATATTTTATTCATATATTTACCCCCTATTCCCTGAATGAAATTTGTGCATAAGATTTTTGCAATTTTTCACGAACTGATTGCATCTGCTGATCTATTACTTCATCAGTCAATGTTGCATTTTCATCCTGCATTTTTATTCTGAACGCAACCGATTTGAATCCGTCTTCTACATGTTCTCCTTGATATACGTCAAAGATTTCCGAACCTTTGAAGATATTTTGTTTTACTGCGGTTTTAATAACACGCTGAATATCTTCACAAGAGACATTATCATTTATAATAAATGCGATATCACGTTTTACTTCCGGATATTGAGGTATGTGTTTAAATCTTGGAACAGACTCTTTAACCGCACCTATTATTTCTGTTAAATCAAGTTTGAATAAAAATGCATCTTGATTTAATTTCAATTTATCAACGACAGTCGGATGTAACTGCCCGAAGTACCCGATAGGTGTCGGTGTTTTACCTAACAACATAATAACTGCCGTACGGTACGGGTGTAAAACATTATGGGATGAGGCTAGTTCGGTATTTTCAAGCGGAACAAATTTTATTCTGCGCATCACATCCAATTCGTTTAATAAATTTTCAACAATACCTTTTACATAGTAAAAATCAATATTGGTTTTTACCTGCCATTTTGAATTTTGGAGTTCACCTGTCAAAATTCCTTCTAATACTCTTGTTTCTTTTACACCTGTATTTTTTTCATCAGCGGAACCGTTTTTAATATATGTTTTTCCGATTTCGTAAGCCCAGAAAGTTTTCTGTCCGTTATCAAAATTATTTTTCATACAATTAAGAACGCTTACCGCAAGATTTTGTCTTAACATAGAAAATTCTTCACTTGCTGCATTTGCAACTTTAACGGCATTTTCATCATCATAAGACATTTTGAATTTATCCAATAATGATTTACCAATCAATGAGCTTGTTTGAATTTCTGTCAAACCTGCAGCTAACATTGATTCATGAACTTTACTTATGACTTTTTCTTCCTGTGACAATTCGGCTATATATGATGTTGAAGGTAATGACGGAGCAATTTTATCAAAGCCGTTTATCCTTGCAATTTCTTCAATCAAATCAATCTCGCGTGTTACGTCATAAGCTCTGAAACTAGGTACTGAAAATTTTGCAGCCATATCATTCCCGCCCAATTTTTTAAACCCGAGTTTTTCTAAAATGTTTATGCATTTTTCAGGTTCGATTTGGCAACCTAAAATTCTTTTTACTTGAGGATATCTCAAGGTAATTTCTAACGGAGGAAGCTTGTTTTCGCCATCTTCCACAACTCCGACAACTTGAGCATCTGCATATTCTGTTAATAATTGCATAGCACGCATTAAGGCAGGTTTTACCGCTTCGATATCAATACCGCGTTCAAATCTTGCGCTTGCTTCACTTCTGTAACCGACACTTCTTGAAGATTTTCTGTTTGATACAGGGGTGAAATATGCTGCTTCCAGAGCCATATTAACGGTATTATCATCAATTTCGGAATTTTCTCCGCCAAAGACTCCTGCTAAACATACTCCTTTATCTTTTGTTGCAATCAATACGCTGTCTGTTGTTAATTCTCTTTCGACACCGTCTAAAGTTACAATTTTTTCTCCTTCTTGCGCACGTCTTACACACAAATAACCGTCTAATTTATCCGCATCAAACGCATGCAAAGGACAACCGTACTCAAGCATTACATAATTTGTAATATCAACAACATTGTTTATTGCACGAATACCTGAAGCTAATAATCTTTTTTGCATCCAATCAGGAGAAGATTTTATTTTGATATTCTTTAAAAGTCCTAAGGAATAATACTTACAAACATCTTTATCTTTTATTTCAACCTCAAATTTATCCGTAGATAAATCTTTTGTACATTCTATCGGATTGAATTTTAACGGAGTATTGAATAACGCGCTTAATTCTCTTGCGATACCGATAACAGACATTTGATCTCCTCTGTTTGCGGTCGGAGCAACATCAATGACGGTATCTTTTTCAAATCCTAAAACATCTTTAACATCTTGTCCTATTTCTACATTAGGGAAAATTCTGTTTAAAACAAGTATTCCGTCTTCTTGTTGATAATTTCTTTCAGATACTCCTAATTCGTCAGCAGAACAAAGCATCCCTTGAGATTCAACACCGCGGATAACCGCAGGAGTAAGTTCAAATTGTTCTCCCGTTTTTCGGTCCAAAACTTTTGAGCCAACACTCGCATAAGGAACAATCTGCCCTTCTTTTATGTTTTGAGCACCGCAAACAACCGTTTTTGCTCCGTTGCCTGTATTTATTGTTACAAGATGCAAATGATCGGAATTCGGATGGGCGTCTATTTTTTCTATTTTTACCGTTTTTATATTGGTAAAAGATGGTTTTACGTCTTCTATTGCTTCGACTTCCAAACCGCTCATTGTCAGTTCATGTGCTATCTGTTCCGCTTCAATATTTGATAAATCTACTAATTCGTTTAACCAATTTAAAGATACTTGCATTATATTTCCCTCTTTCAATATGTATTTGCTATCATACTATATCAAAAGAGAATCATTGTAAACAAAACTGCCGTCGGATTTAATTTTTTGCAATAGAATTTTTCAAATCTTCTATAAATTCTTTTCTGTATATAAACCCCAAATGCGCGCCGTTATCCACCAATACCAATTTATTACCTGCGGTTTGTTTCAATTTCTTTATCTGGTTTGGGCTTGTCAAATAATCATTTAGAGAATGATAAATTTTATAATTATCGTTATTTCTTAAATACTCGGAAATAGACACAAGGCTCGCTTCATAAGAAAGGTCATCAACCCCTGAATTTCCATGCACAAGGTATTTTTGCGCGTAATCCTGATAGCCCATATTGTTTATTTTTGTGTATAAATCCTTGTTTTGTTCTGACAATCCGCCTTCAATTGTGTAAATTAAATCGGACAATTTTTGATGCATTATAAAACCCGTAATCATTTTGCCTTCTTCTTCACTAAACGGCAAATTATTTATTTCAACATCTATATCATCTTTTGATTGATAAAGTTTTACGACTTTTGCGGCAGTTTCTGCAACCTTTTCTTTGAAATCTGCAGATGATTTATCCCATTCTTGTGAATACTTATCCACTTGTTTCATAGCATAGATTAAATCGCAAGGCGGACAAATAGAAATATATTTTGTCTCACCCAAAGTATTATCACGCGACTCTGCTGATGCTATAAACAATGAAGTCAAAGCTCCGAATGATGTTCCGATAAAAATTTTTTCCTTAAATTCACAACCATATTTTGCTTGCAATTGAGTAATTATTTTCCCTGTTATTACTCTTAATACATTGGCATCTTTTGCAGGTAAACCGGGGTGATAATCTTTTGGCATACTTTTTACAAATTCCCACTGAAAATGACTTCCCTGAATAACTACAGAATACCCCGCATCATAAAATAATTTTGCAAATGATACGGAATGACTTGCCATAACGTTTTCACCTATTGACGGAAATATTATTACAAGCGGGGCATCCGTGTCTTTTTGTAATAAATAACGAAATTTATAATCATCCCGACCTTCAAAAAGGCTTATATGGGAAGTTTTTATTCGTTTCCCAAAGCTTCTGTTCCAGATGGATAATTCATTCCATATTGAATCATCTACCCCGGGTAATGAAAATAATGCCGTACGCATAGAATCAACAACAGGATTTTGAGGGTTGTATCCATGCAATTTAATATCAGCTTCAGGCTTAAATTCTTCCGCACTGTAATCAGGTGATGCTAATTCGTCAAGATTTGCTCCGCCATATAAAAGATTTGGAGTTACTAATTCCGAAGAAACTTCCACCTGTACAAGCTTCTCTTGCTTTTCATTTGGTGAACTCTTTTCCGATACCAGCTTTTTGGAAGGTGTTTTAACCTCATTTGCCAGTTTTGCATCTTTGGTTTCGACGTGCAAATTTGAAATTACATCCACTCGGTCTTTGTTTGCCTGTTTTATATAATTATCAATTCCAAAAGCCTTTTTTGTAATCTCATAAGGGTCTGCATAAGTTGATTCCACCATTTGTAACAACGGCTGCATATAAGACGTGCGGTTTACCATCAAACCGGCTTTTACCATTGCTAATATCGGAGAGCCAATATATGAACTGGGATTAAGGGCTGTATCCAATGCTTTTCCAAATAATCCGCGCAAACTTGTAAATGAAAAAACAGGCGCAACAAAATAAGGTCCGGATTTTACATGACATTTTGCCAGTGCCTGCTCCATATTTTCTTTTGATTGTTCAATTTTAAAAATATGTTTTGCCGGGTCAAACATTCCGCCCAATCCGAGTATAGTGTTTGTAAAAAAACGAATTGTTTCATTTTTGGAAGTTTGAAAATCCTTTTGAATAAGACTGCTTATAAGTCTTATAGGGTATTCAATATTATTTGTTATGCCGTTAATTCTGTCCATCCCGTATTCAGGCATGATTGAAGACCAAATAGTATGTAACGGACGAATTGCATATTTGTTTAATTTTTGGTTAAAATTAAACATTTTGCGGTTATAATTTTCCCATTTATCTTCGCCTAAAAACTCATAAGAATAATCCGGAAATTTTGTTTCAACAGATGCTAATACTATATTGTTGAAGCACAAGCATAAAATAATAAATAACGAAATAAATTTTTTCATTTTATAATCCTCATTAAAAAGAATATTTAAAATGAACAACCAAGCCTATTGCACAACAAGAGAAAACCAAAAGGGGAATATATAATTGTGTAAATTTATTTACCAAAAGCACTTTTTGATTTAAAATTTTTATATGAAAATTGCGTTTATACCGATAGACAACAGGCCAGTCTGCTATACTCTGCCAAAACTTATTGCAGGGATTGATGAAAGTGTAGATTTTTCAATTCCGCCAAGAGAATTTTTGGGAGATTTAACAAAATATGCAAAAACGGAGCAACTTTTCAAATGGCTTAATGAAATTGGGAAACAAGATGCTGTTATAATTTCCTTAGATACGATAATATACGGCGGTTTAATCTCCTCAAGAAGATGCGGCTTATCTTATAAGGAATTAGAAAAAAGAGTTTTTAAATTAAGAGAAATTTTATCCGAAATAAATGCAGACATATATGCATTTTCAAGTATAATGAGAATTTCTGACAATAATTATAACGAAGAAGAAAAAGAATACTGGTCACAATACGGTAAAAAGATATTCAAATATTCTTATGATTCACATAAATACAGACACGCAAAACCGGACGTTCCGCAAGAAATTTTAGAAGATTATTTAGCCACAAGAAGAAGAAATTTTGAGATTAATAAATTATTTTTATCACTCCAAAAAGAAGGTTTATTCAATACTTTAATCTTTTCAAAAGACGACTGCGCGGAATTCGGGTTGAACGTACAAGAAGCACAAGAATTAGAAAAGCTCGGCGGTTATACAAAGACAGGAGCAGACGAAATTCCGTTAAGTTTGTTAGCACGTGCAATTCAAAAAGAAATCAAAATTTGCCCGATATTTACGGAACCCGAATACAAACATCTTATTTCAAATTACGAAGATATATCTATTGAAGCTTCCGTAAAAAGCCAAATAGAATTAGCAGGTTGTAAAATTTCTTCAAAAGAAGATGCAGATATTTTGCTTTATATAAATAATTTTAAAAACAAACAGGGCGAAATCGTTATGAAAATCGACACCGAAAAATTTTCAAAAGAATTTACAATACCGCAAAAGCCGTATATGATAGCGGATGTTCGATTTGCAAACGGCGCTGATAACAATTTTGTTACCGAATTTTTGAAAAATAATATATCGGATGATAAATTTTACGGTTACAGTGCTTGGAATACGTCGGCAAACACTCTCGGAAGCTTGATTTGTGCAGCAAAATTTAAATTTCACACTAAAAATTATAATAAAGAAAGCTTTGACAAAATACAGATTACAAGATTTATAGATGATTGGGGCTATCAGGCGAACGTAAGACAATTGTTACAAAATACTGATATTAGTCTTTTAACCGAGAAAATAAAGCCTTATGAGCAAAAAATAAAACAAATATTCTCGTATAACGGCGAGGTGAAATATTCATTCCCTTGGAACAGACTGTTTGAGGTGGAAATTGAGTTTAGTTGATATTATATTACTTTCAATAGCATTAGGGATTGATTGCCTTATAGTTTCTTTTTCACAAGGGTTAATATTTAAATCGCAACGTGTAAAAAATTCGTTCAATCTTGCATTTTTTATGGGATTATTTCAGGGGTTGATGCCTGTTATAGGTTATATTGCCGTTAATAAAATCTACAAATACCTCCTGCCGTATTCAAGACATATAGTTTTTACAATATTTTTCATAATCGGACTGCATTTTATTCTGGATGCAATCCGTAACGAACAAAAACAAGAAATATGCTGCATCGGGATAAAATGTTTGATAAGTTTAAGTATTGCAACAAGTATGGATGCACTTATTGCCGGCACAACAATAAAATTAACTTCAACAAGCTTATTATTATGTTGTTTGCTTTTCGGGTTATTTTCGTTTGTAATGTCAGAATTGGGATTTTGGTTCGGGAATTTCATAAAAAATATCCCCGCGAAATTTCTTCAAATTTTCGGAGGGATAATACTGATAGTGCTCGCTTTTAAAGCGCTAAACTAAAGGATTCCTACACTTCTACAAACAACCTTCTTCCTACAATATTTTGTTTACCGTTGTAGTATCCGGCAAAATATCCGCCTTTTACAGGTCTGTTTTTAGCGTAATACTGAGAAGAATAATTATTTCCGTTATAATTAACAAACGGATTGTTGCCGTATGATGAGCTCTCTCTAACAACCGGAGATGTTGTTGTCACTGCCGGTGATTGAAATACATTTGATAATAAATTTACAAGACCTGCCATATTTATAAAACCTTTCTACATATCTCTATAATAATAGAATTTACTTTGTCATTATTATAACATTAAAAATTCTTAAATATTACAATATCTTTACAAAAATCATATATTTTATGTAGTTAATTTAACTATATATACCCCTGGTTATAAAAATATTTTTTATTTATGTTAATATCACAATATGGAGAGCTTAAAATATACTTATTTATTTGGCGGCGGGGCTATCAGAGGAGCCGCACATGTCGGAGTTCTGAAAGCATTACAAGAACTCGGGGCAGAACCTGACACATTAGGGGGCTCATCAGTAGGTTCAATCGTTGCGGCATTATACGCAATCGGCTATACAACAGAAGAACTTCAGGAAATCTTTTTATCTGTCAATTTTGAGTTATTCAGAGATATTTCCTTCGGCTTTAATACAAAATTTGCGTTAAGTAAAGGGGAAGTTTTTTTGGATTGGTTCAGAGAACTCATTGAAAAGAAATTCTACGGGGATAAATACGATAAGGGTAATAATGAACGCGTAAAATTCAAAGATTTAACAAAGAATCTTATTATTATTTCAACAAATATGCTTGATTTTACTTGTTGCGAATTTTCAAATTTTGAGACCCCTGATTTTGAAGTAGCCATGGCTGTTAGAATTTCTTGTTGTATGCCCGGTCTTATGCGTGCTATCAATGTAGAAGACAAGCTTTTGGTTGACGGAGATTTAATGAAGGGTAAGCCTATGTGGTATTTATCAAAAAATCTTCGTAAAAGTAAAAACCGAATACTTGAAATCCGTTTGGAAGGTGAGTTTTCAGGCGATGACAAGAGTCCTGTAACCTATGTTAACGGAATGTACTCTTGTATGACATATTCGGAAACTTCTTTTATAAAAGAACTATACGGAAATTCAGACAATTATGACTATCTTGTTATCAATACCGGCGACGTTGTTGTCGTGGATTTTAATTACCCGCCGGAAAAGCGCCAACAAATCATTGATAGCGGCTATGAACAAACAATAAAATACTTTAAAGAATTTCTACCGCAAAAAAAGAAACATCTATTTGATATATACGATGAAATTCTCGACAGATTCAGAAATATACAAGGTTTTATGTTACGAAAAAAATATTCTAAGGCAAAAACATCTTTAGCCGAATTATATATTTTATTGGCAAAGGAAAAAGATATTATATCTCAATCGATATATAAAGAAATAAATGAATTTCAGAAATTATTGTATTCAAACGTAAAAACAGGTTTATTAGGTCACTCTTACTTGGAAAACAAAAATTTAACAGAAGCCCAATTACGCAAGGTTATAGACATTTTAACCGAGCATTTCAACGAATTTAAAAATTATTTTAAGCAATTTCCCGTTTGACAACAGTTTGTGTTTATATTATTATCAATACTGTTGACAGTCGAATCGTCGTCTGTAAACCAATTGACAGACATGACAAATAAAATTCAGCCAATTGAATTTCATGACAATTGAATATTAAACCGCGCTCCAGTGGCACTCTGCCGAACAAAATGATTAAGTATCATTTTGTGAGAGGGAGGTAGACGCTGTAGGCAAAACAAATTTCATGACAATTGAATATTAAACCGCGCTCCAGTGGCGGAATCGGTAGACGCGTTGGACTTAAAATCCAATCGGGCGTATAACCCGGTGCCAGTTCAAGTCTGGCCTGGAGCATTTTTAAAAAGGCACAACGAAGGTTGTGTCTTTTTTTGTCGATCCAAATATGTAGCGTGTGGTTTTAACCGCACCAATTATATTTTGGTGCGTCAAACGACGCACCCTACAAACTATTTTCCCAGGTCAGGCTTTAGCCTTACACATAACCTATTTGCTACTTATAACTTGATGAAAGTACCTTTACCGCGCCTACAAGATCTCCTTTTGACATTGCCTGTTGAAATTCATCGCTTTCAATCAGTTCACGCAACTGAATATCTCTCATCTTGGCCATTTCAATTTCGGACAATTTTGATTCGGGATTTTCATTCAGTATGCGAGCTGCGGTTTTTATCATGTCGGTAAAATATGGTTTTCTTTCTTTATTCATTCTGTTACCAAGCTCGGTTATTTCCTCAATAGATTTACCTGAATTTACCAATTTAGAGACAATGCGCTCAAATAAGCGATATTCAGCGTATGAATATACCTTATTACATTCGGTAAGAATACGTTTTGAAAGCGGATTTTCGGAACGTGAATACACTTTAACAGGATAAGTTACTTTCGGCGCAATTAGATTATATAATTTAAACCTTTTGTTACCTGCTATTTCTACTACTGTATTTGTATCCAAATTTTTCTCGAATGTATCGCAAAAAATCTGCTCATATTTTGCAAGTCGTTTTTTATCACCTGCAAAATCGTTTTTAAGTAAATAATTTTTCAAATTATTACCCAATTTAGCATTAAAGGATACTGTATCCGTACGATTAATTTTCATAATTTAAACCTTTTCTTTATTAAATATAAAAATAATTTTTTTTGCACAAATATAATTATTTTTTCTTTGCTAAAATATAGCTTTCATCAATATAGCGATAAATTTCATTTATATCGGCAGAGCCGTCTAATAAAATACTTATCCAATGTTTTTTATTCATGTGATATCCCGGGAAAATATTATCCTGTCTTATCAATTCAGGTAAGGCATCCTTATCCGCACGCAAATCAATAACTTCAACAGACTCATCACTATCAAACCCAAGTCTGTTTTTACCGACAGTTAAGATTGCCAAATACCATTTTGAATTATCACTTCGGCGCGCTACCGCATTATCGGGAAATTTTTCCCACAAATATTCTACATCATCACCATACTTGTTTTTTATGTAATCAATTACTTTATAAGTATTTTTAAATTTAAAAACAGTATTTTCAAAACAATTTTGTGCAATTTTTTGAAGCAAATTATTATATTCTTCTCTGACTTTGCCGACAAAGGTACCGTCAGAATCAGTTAAATGCAATGTGTATAACTCTCCTGAATCTGTTTCAACAGTTTGGGTTTTTACTATGTTAGGTTCTGATATCTCTATTTTCACCAAAAATTCACCATTCATGATATTTTCTTGATATAAATACTTGCTGCCATTTTTCTTAAAACCAAATTTTTGCAATTTTTTTGGAATAACTTTTTTATTTTTAAAAATATTTTCCATTTTTTAGTCTAAAACCTTTCCGTGTAAATCTGTTCCGCCTGTTTTTATAAGTCCGTATTTATCAGCTGCTTGTTCAATAGTTTCTAACGGCGCGAACTTCATAAATTTTCTCCATCTCGGATACGGATAATAAATTTCTACACCATCTAATCCGATATCTTTAAGCTTTTTTATAAAATTATCGGCATCAATAGCCCAACAACAAGCAGGATGAGCGAGAACTGCAATTCCGCCAGCTTGGTGAATCGCTTCAATTAATTCTTTTATATTGCGTTTTGAAAAGAAGCGGATAATATCTTTTTCTGTACCTTTTTTATCAGTTGCATAAAACTTTTTCATACAATCCGCATTAACATCTATACCATAAGCTAACAAATGGAGAAAAATATACTTATACCAAACATCAAATTCAACACCTGTAATCACAAAATCCGGCAAATTAGGATTGTCAATATAACCTTGAACTGTATTATGGTCTGTTATTGAGATTGCATCATAAGCGTTTTCCTTTGCTTGCCTTATTATATCGAGGAAATCCGCTTCTCCGTCAGAGTATTTTGTGTGAATGTGCAAATTCACCAATCCGGCTTCGTAATCATTTGATTTATATTTTTTAATAATATTTTTTATATTTGACATAAATTTTGTATTTAACCCTATTTGTACTAAAATTATAATACAACGAAGGAGACTCTATGTCCAAAGGGAAAATAAAGAATAGCATTTGGCTTGTTTTGCTTGATAGTATCAAAATATATTTTTCAAATATTGATAAATTTATTTTGTACATGCTTTTTCCCGTATTAGGACAAATTATAGGCTTAATTTTCGCTTTCGGTTTGGGAGTCGGTTTTGCCGACAGAATTGCAGAGAAAGCAACATCCATGTCTAATGCACTTCTTTACGTATTTCTTTTGACAATTCCGGGACTTTTAATATTTGTAAAAGCCTTTTGGGATTATATGGTAGCTTACGTCGCGCTTAACTCTATGACAGAAGGTGCGCTAACAACAGGTAAAGTATACGACTTTCAATCACACAGAGAAGTTGCAACACGCAGAGCAGGAAAATATATTCTATTCTTAATGGCAATAGGCATATTATCTTGTATTGCAACATTTTGTTGTATCATTCCTGTTTTTGGCTTAATTCCTCCACTGATATTGTGGATATACTTCATTTTGGTATTTCAAGTGTTTACATTTGAACAGGATTTAAGTATTAAAGAATGTTTTGTCAAAAGTATGGAACTTGTCAAAGGGAATTGGGCAAAAACCTTTTGTTTAATGCTTATTTTGGGATTTTTCTCGATTTACATAATAACAATGGGAGTAACTGTTATATTTGATTATTTGAATTTGACTGATATTACCTGTTCTTTATTTGATATAGTCGGTAAATCATTACCGTTAGAATATATTAATAAAGCTTTAAGATACATAAACCAACCTGTTATAACAGTTGAAATGATATCCAAATCAATATTTACATCAATAGTTGGTATAATAGTAGCGGAATTCACGCTTCCTGTCAGAAGTATTGCGTACACTTTATGGTACATGGGTTTGTCTGATTCTAAAGGTAATGAGATACAAAATTTAGAACCCAATCGGCCTAAAAAACAGCGAAAAACAAAAAAGAAGACCAAAACAGAGGATGAAGATATCGAATAATGTTTGTTTGTAAGAATTGTAAATCGATAGATAAATTTGAACTTATGTTTTCTCCTGATTACACAGGAGAAAAGAATTTTTCACAACGCTATAACGACAAAGGGGAAATCGAAATAACAGTTGACGGCTACGTTTTTATACCGGATTTACGATTTATGAACGACCATGCGGTATGCAGATATTGCGGACAAATATATATGTGGGATTATGAGGGTTAATAAAATGAGAAAAGAAAACAGATTGAACGACCAAACAAGAGAAATTAAATTTACTACGAATTTTACAAAGAACGCATTAGGCTCTGTCTTGGTAGAATTTGGAGATACAAAAGTTATAACAACCGCATCAGTAGAAGAAGGAAAACCAAAATGGATGGATAAAGACGATCCGCGAGGCTGGTTAACAGCGGAATATTCACTGCTTCCGTCTTCTACTTCTACAAGATGTCAAAGAGAAAGAACAAAAATTTCGGGCAGAACTCAAGAAATTCAAAGATTAATTGGCAGGAGTTTAAGAGCCTGTGTTGATTTAGAGAAAATGTCCGATTTAACGATTACAATTGATGCCGACGTTATTCAAGCCGACGGAGGAACAAGAACAGCAAGCATTTGCGGTGGATATGTCGCTTTAACGGAAGCAGTGAAAAAAATGTTATCAAACGGAACATTAAAACAAAACCCGATAATTGAGCCTGTTGCGGCAATTTCGGCAGGGATTGTTGACGGAGAAGTAAAATTAGATCTGAATTATGAAGAAGATTCACACGCCCAAGTTGATTCAAATGTAGTTTTAACAAAAAGCGGGAAAATAATCGAATTTCAAACAACCGCCGAAGGTGAACCGTATGAATTTGACAAAATGATAGAAATCTTCAATGTCGCAAAAAAAGGTATTTTACAAATTATTGAAAAATATTCAAATTTGGAGTAGTGTGTAAGTATGCAAAAGTTTTTTGTATATGGTATTATAATTTTGGTTTTAATCTCTTCTATGTCATGGGTTAATGCAAAAGCAGAAGAAGAAATTCAATCAACTGAAGGTATAACTTTAGAAGAAGGTATATCAAAAACAGTATCAACTCCAGATAAAGAGTACAAAAAAGAAATCAAACAAGAGAAAAAAGCTAAAAATAAATACTTGAAAAACATCTCGTATATAAAAAAAATGAGAGAACGCAAAAGGATAAAGCAAAGAGATTTAGAATTTTTGCAAAAAAGATTAGAAGTACAAAAGTATAAACTGGAAGAATTAACTTCCGATGTGAAAGGAGAAGAAGAATGAGAAAATTATTAGTATCACTTTTTGCATTAGCATTAATTTCATTGGGAACAACAACTGCAAACGCAACAAACCCTATTACTAATGCCTTGAACAAAACATCAAATGCTATCACTTCAGCAGCAAACAAAGTTACAAAAGCTGAAAACGATGCAATCAAAGCTCAACAAAAAGCAGAAAAAGATGCTTTGAAAAGACAAAGAGAAGCAGAAAAAGCTGCTGCAAAAAGACAAAAAGAAATTGAAAAACAACAAAAAGCATTACAAAGTTCAGTAAACGAACAAAAAACTTTCTGGGCTAACCAAAGAAGATTCTGGAAAAACGTTTTCACTTTCGGAAACGCTAACTAATAATTAATTGTTAATTTATTATACAAAAAGTCGAAATTCACCTGTTGAATTTCGGCTTTTTGTTGTATAGTATTTTACTCTGTGATATAATAAAAAGGCACTAATTAAGGGATATAAATATACATGTTAACTCAAAGCAAAATACAAACAATGAACGGAGCAAAACTTGTGATTAACACTTTAAAAGATTTAGGTGTTGATACTATTTTTGGTTACCCGGGCGGAGTTGTTTTAGAGTTATACGATGAATTATATAAACAAAAAGATATAAAGCACATATTAGTACGTCATGAACAATCCGCAGTTCATGCAGCTGAAGGGTATGCACGTGCAACAGGCAAATGCGGTGTTGTTCTCGTAACATCAGGTCCCGGCGCAACAAATACCATTACAGGAATTACAAATGCATATTTAGACGGTTATCCGCTTGTTGTAATAACAGGACAAGTTTCTCAAAACCTTATAGGCAAAGATGCATTTCAGGAAGCAAATATTTGCGAGATGACAAAAACCTGTACAAAAAAAAGTTTTCAAATAAATGACATAAAAAATTTGCAATCAACTTTTTATGAAGCTTTTGAAATAGCCAACTCAGGCAAAAAAGGCCCTGTTGTAATTGATATAACAAAAGATATTTTTTGCAAGAATGCTGAATTTAACAAAAGTTTTAACACTCAAGAAACAGTAAAAAGTATTGATAAAATTTCAGTTTCAAAAATTGCTGATATAATAAACAATTCAAAAAAGCCCGTAATAATAACAGGCGGAGGAGTTAACCATTCACAAGCCTGCGAAGAATTACAGTATTTCATTAATTCAACAAATATTCCCGTTGTATCAACAATGATGGGATTAGGAGCCTTCAATCAACAGGATAGACACTATCTTGGTATGATTGGAATTTTTGGAAACAATGCGGCAAATAATTTAATAAAGAAATCGGATTTGATAATATCTTTAGGCGCAAGATTAAATGACAGAATTACCTGTATGTTTGATAGTGAAGATTTATCATCAAAACTCATTCAAATTGATATTAACGAAAAAGAAATTTCACGCGTACTAACGCCAAAAGAAAGTATCGTATGCGACATAAAAGACCTTCTGCCAATATTAATGAATTCTGTTAATGCGGATTTTTCCGATTGGTTAAGACAGGCGCAAGATTTTAAAATTTTGAATAAAACAGCTATTAAAAGTTCTAATATGATTCATTCATTTGAAATAATAAGAACACTTGATAAAATTACCGAAAATAAAGATATAATCTTTACAAGCGAAGTCGGACAGCATCAATTATGGGCGATACAAAATTTACACCTTAATCCGGACAGAAAAATTTTGTTATCAGGAGGAGCAGGTACAATGGGGTTTGGATTGCCGGCAGCAATCGGCGCAGCAATAGCGAACCCAAAACGTCCTGTTGTCTGTATAACCGGAGACGGTTCTTTTCAGATGAGTTTACACGAACTTGCTACCTGCAAAGATTATAATCTTAATATTAAAATTCTCATTTTGAATAACGGTTATTTGGGAATGGTAAGACAACTTCAGCAAAATAAATGCGATGGAAGATATTCTCAAACAAAGATTTCAAACCCTGATTTTGTCACATTAGCGCAAAGCTACGGGATAAAATCATGCGAAGTACATTCTTCAACAGATATTGAAAATGCACTAAATAAAGCTTTTTCTACAGATGAAACATATATTATAGATTTCAAAACAGAACCCTATGAAACCCTATAAAATAATCTTGGAATAATAACAGTAAATACCCATGGAATTTGGAATAGTAAAACATGAAAATTGATAAAATTAAAGAAGTGAAAAAAGTATATTCACGCATAAATAACAAACAAAATAATAAATACTCAAAATCCCCATTCTTTACAAAAGTTATGGATAAACTTTCAGATAAAAAAATAAAGCCTTAAAGGCTTTATTTTACAAGACTTTGTTCTACAATTGTTCGAAATTTTTCTAAATCCTCGCGAGTATCAATTCCGACAGGCACAAAATCCACAACAGAAGTTTTTATGTGCATTCCGTTTTCTAATGCCCTTAATTGCTCTAAACTTTCCGTTTTTTCAAGCATTGTTTGAGGCAAATTAGTCATAGTTTCAAGCGCTTTTCGCTTATATCCGTATATGCCGAGATGACCGTAAAATTTTGAAATACCTTCGTTTCTTTCAAAAGGAATTTTTGAACGTGAAAAATAAAGTGCAAAGCCGTTTATATCAACAACACACTTAACAAGATTTGGATTGTCTGCTTCACTTGAAGTTATCTCGCGAATAAGTGTTGATATATCGGCTTTATCATCATTTATAACATTTTCTATAACAGCATCAATACTTTCCGGCTTAATTAATGGTTCATCCCCTTGCAAATTGCAAATATAACCGATTTCAGGGTGACGTGATACAACTTCCATAATTCTGTCAGACCCGCATTTATGTTCAACTGAAGTCATTTCTGCAACTCCGCCAAAACCTTGCACACAATCATAAATCCTTTTATCATCTGTTGCGACAATTATCATATCTGCATATTTTGATTGTTTAGCTTTTTCATAAACCCATTGTATTACGGGTTTTCCCCCGACTTCTAATAAAGGTTTACCTTCTAATCTTGAAGAACCATATCTTGCAGGAATTATAATTGCACTTCTGTCCATAAATACCTCCTTTATTAAATTATACTACAACTTAAAAAATCTTTACCGAATAGCAATTTTTATTTTTTTTTACACTTAATAAAAATATGGTTAATGTGAATAAAATAGTTAATACGCTATCAAATATCAGTACTGATGCATTTGCACACGCGCATATAAAAGCTCCTCTCCCAAACTCTGAAGGGGACGAAAGACTTGTTGACGGAATTTCAAAACAAGCCTCAGATGCCGTTACGAATTACGGAAAAGCCACAATAAAAAGAACTACAAGAATTTTAAAAACACCCGAAGAATTTGACAGAGAACAAGAAATTTTATGCAAAAAAATAAAAAAGACCAGAAATACCGACACTATATCTCTGCCGGAAGCTGTTAAAGAATTTGATATGCTGGATTTATCCGAAAATCAAAAAGCTGATTTACTCCTTGGGTGTGCATTTCAAACTAAAGCAAATGAAACAATAATTAGCAAACCTGCACTATATATGACAAAATATGTTGTTCTTGACTGCTATGGAAAAGTTCCAAATAAACTTGACAAAACTATCAAGACCGCAATTTATGATGAAGAAAAAATCTTTGATATTGAAGTTTTTTATGATTTATTCAAGCCACATACTTGGACATTAAAAAGAAACGCTGTCCTCAAACAAAGCAAAACCGGCGGAAATGAATTAGCGCATTTCAATATGGAAAGAAAGGGCGAAATTTATGATGCTCTAAGAGCATATTCAACAAAACGCACACCGGTTAAAATTACAACAAACGACATTTTTACTCCCTTAGATAAAGTCGGAGAAAACTTGAGTTCTAAATTAGACAATCTTGAAAAAGACGGAATTTATCTTCCTGAAGATTTAAAGAAATCAATGAAAAAAGCATTATCAGAATACAACTTCGACTTAAAAAAAGTTTTTGCGGATCATTACTCATTGCTCAAAGAATGCAAAACTCTTGAAGATGTAAAAACATTTTACCCTGAATTAAAATTTCCTACCGAACTAAAGAAAAAATATATCAATATTAACACAAAAGTTGATTTAAGTACTCGTATGCAAAAAGGCGGCATAGATAAACCGATAATAGAAGCGTTAAATAAATTATATACGGAATTTACACCTGCAAGCAAAACATTTGTTCATATAGACGGAAGCTCAAGTACAAACGTAACAAATCTTAAACGCGCAGGTTATGAATTAAGCGAGCCTGACGAAAAAATACTTGCATTTCTTAAGGAATGCGAAGTAATACAATTAAAATACAAAAGTATTTCAAAAATGAGTCCGGAAAAATTTGAACCACTTATTGAAAAACATGCTCTGCGTACAAGCGGAGTATGGAAGGATTTTCTTGAGCTGACCAAAACAGGCACCTGGATGCCCGTAAGACTTATAAAAAATAAAAGGCTATATCCCGAAACTTCCCAATATTCAACAGAAAAATTAGTTGATACATATTTGTTTAATTTATTTACCAAAAATCCATATCTAAGATATAGCAAAAACCCTTTGAACAGATTTGATAAAATCGGTTATCTTGACAAACGCGCACACGGAATAATTAACAGAATATACATAATAAGATTTTTATCTAAAGAAAAAAATATGCCGGCAAACATGAACGATGTAGAATGGGCGAAGGTAAAAAAAGAATTTGAAGAATTTAAGCAGCAGTTTGACATTGAAGCAATAGGCCAATCCATTGAACACATGGAAGACAATTATTACAGACACTTTTACAGGAATTATTGGACCAATGAAAGATTTGCGACATTGCAAAAACAAATGCAAAAATCACAAGATATTGCTTATGAAAAAGTTATATGGGGAGAAGACTTACGCAAAAAAGAACTCAATATAGAACAGGTAAAACAAATTGTAAAATATGAAGATACTCTGGCAGAAGCAGAAACAAAATTGCTTGATGAAAAAGAATTTAATAACTATAAATACAAAATTTCTTCTATCAAAGATCCGCAATTACGCGAAAAATTTATGGGAGCAATCAACTTGGGGCTGGAAAGTGACACAGAATACTTTACAATCTTTAACAATATATTAAAAGAATCAGTTACTGGCAAAAATATTGATGAAACAAAAGCAAAAGTACTCATAAATATTCACGAAAAATATTTGACTGAAACACTTGAAGGAACACAAAATTTAACAGAATTTGAATTTAAAGAACAGTTTTTAAAAAAATATAAAACTCAAAGCGGATACGACTATGAAAGAATTTTGAAAGATACAAACGCAGAATCTCTATACACAGAATTGTCTGCAAAACTTATTGATGAAAAATCTACGGAATTCTTAACAGAGCTTGAACGACGCTTTAAAGATGACTATAACGGAATAAATGAAATCATAAAAAAATATTATGAAACTCCGGAAGTTTTCAGAGAAAAATTTCGTAATATATATACAAAATCAACACCGTCTTGTCCCAATATAGTTTTACAAAAAGAACTTAAAACATTTCTTGACAAAATTGAGAGTTGGCATTTTGACAGAGACGAAATTATAGCACTAGACAAAATTAAATTCGGACAGAACAACGATAATTTTTCACAAAACATTATTATTCCAAAAGAACTTAAAGAAAAACTTTGGGAATTGAACGGAAGAAATTATGAATCTTTTGACGAAATTATTCAAAAGCTTTATCAAAGCGGCCAAAAAAGAACAGGAGATTCAAGAGGAACAGGCATAAAAACCTGGGCCGGCAAAGACTACGATGCAGAATTAAAAATCCTGGGCAAATGGGGCGGATGGAGGCTGTTAGCAAGAGAAGCAACACAACAAGATATAGAAAAATACGGAAAAGCTAAATATGTATTCTATGATGCGGTAAAAACGCACTAATTACTTTTTAACAACATAAGATGTCCATTGATCTTGTTTAATTTCTTCAACTATCTGCAAGTTTTCTTTTTCTATTGCATCAAGCACCATTTGTTTTTTCTCATCTAAAATCCCGCTCAATGACATCAATGCGCCGTCTTTCATAATATTTTTTAAATCACCCATAATCTCTGCCAAAACAAAATGCAAAATATTTGCAACAACAAAGTCAAACTTATCGTTAATTTTATCAGCAGAACCAAGTTCAAATACACACTCAACACCATTTTTAATTGCATTCTCTTTTGCTACATCTATTACGGTTTCATCTGTATCGCAACCGTAGACATAAGATGCACCAAGTTTCTTTGCTAATATAGACAAAATCCCAGACCCCATACCAATATCTGCAACTCTGTCTCCTTGCTTTAAATATTTTTCCAACGCCTTCATACACAATTGGGTGGTTTGATGTGTGCCTGTACCAAAAGCACAACCGGGTTCAAGTTTTATAACAATTTCATTATTTTTTGGTTCATAATCAATCCAATCCGGAACAACCGCAATTTTATCCGTCACATGGGTTACATCCCATTTTTCTTTCCATTTAACAGACCAATCTTCATTGTGCTTTTCTTCTAATGAAAATTCCCACGAGCCCAAATCCAATTCGCTTAATCCGCGCTTTAAAAATTCATTACGATATTCGTCCAAAAGGTTTCCGATTTGCGCAAACATATCTTCATAAGGGGTATCCTTCTGCAAGAAAACGCGTAAATTTCCTTCGGTTGTATTTGTCATTTCAAGGTCTTTATACGTTTCTTCGGCAAGAATAACCCCTTCACAAACAAAGTTTTCAAAGAAAATTTCTGAAATGATATCTTCCATTTCAGGGTTGATTTTTAGTTGTAATTCATAATATGTTGAATCCATACCCCTCTTCCCTTTCCCTCTCCCTCAAGGGGCGAGGGGATGTATATATTATTCTATAAATGAACCCATTTTACGGAATTTATCATAGCGTTGATTTCTTAAATCTTCCCCTGACATTCCGTCCAATTCAGATAAAGCATTCAATATCGTTGACTTCATTTCATTTGCCATTACTTCATAATCAGTATGAGCACCGCCCATCGGCTCTTTTATCATTCCGTCAATTATACCAAATTTCAATAAATGCGGAGCAGTAATTTTTAGAGCCGTTGCCGCTTCTAAATTTTTTGAAGCATCACGCCATAAAATAGACGCACAACCTTCAGGCGAAATAACCGTATAATATGCATGCTCAAGCAGATAAACTTTATTTGCAACTGCTAAACCCAAAGCTCCACCGGAACAACCTTCGCCCGAAACAATAGCAATAACAGGAACTTTTAGCTTTTGCATTTCTTTTAAATTATATGCAATAGCCGCCCCTTGTGCATGCTTTTCTGCACTTATACCAGGGTACGCCCCCGGAGTATCAATTATTGTTATTATCGGCAAATTAAACTTATTTGCATGATAAAAGAGCCTTAACGCTTTGCGATACCCTTCCGGTTGAGGCATACCAAAGTTATATTCCAAATTTTCTTTTGTTGATTTACCCTTCATTGTACCTATTATCATAACAGGACGGCCGTCAAGCTTTGCTAAACCACCGACTATAGCCCTGTCATCAGTTCCGACTCTGTCGCCATGAAGTTCTACAAAATCGGTACACATCAAATTTACATAATCCAAAAATTTTGGACGTTCAGGATGACGCGCGATTTGCATCTTTTGAGCAGGATTCAAATTTTCAAACAATTCTTTTTTGAATTCTGCAGCCTCATGCTCCAGTGTTTCTATATCTTTATTCAAGTCCATTCCTGATTCTAAACTCATTTGTTTCAATTTTTCAATTTCCTTTTGAATTTCTAATATTGGTTTTTCAAAATCAAATGCTGTTGACATTTTTTATTGTACTCCTTGTTCATGCATAGACAGAATATTTGCCAGAGTATCTCTCAATTCTTTTCTTGGAGATACAATATCTACCTGTCCATACTTCATCAGATACTCAGCTGTTTGGAAATCTGACGGTAATTTTTGTCTTATTGTTTGTTCTATAACTCTTCTGCCGGCAAAACCAACTCTTGCACCTTGCTCTGCAACAATAATATCGCCTAAAGTGCCAAAGCTTGCAGTTACACCGCCAAAAGTAGGGTCTGTAATTACGTTTACATATAATAAACCTGCTTCATCCAACCTTGCACAAGCGCAGGATGTTTTAGCCATTTGCATCAAACTCAATGCGCTTTCTTGCATTCGCGCACCGCCTGATGATGTGACGGCAATTACAGGAAGTCTTAATTCTATCGCTTTTTCAATTATACGCGTCACCTTTTCTCCGACAACACTACCCATTGAACCGCCCATAAAATCAAAATCCATTACAGCAAAAGCTGTTTTATGACCTTCAATTGTTCCGATACCTGTTATAACTGCATCATTTAAACCTGTCTTTTCCTGCGCTTTTGCAATTCTGTCTTTGTAACTTTCAGTATCGACAAAATCCAAAGGATCTGTCGGTTTGATGTCGCCAAAATATTCTTCAAAAGAACCTTCATCAAACAATTGCTCGATTCTTGTTCTTGCACTTACCCTGAAATGATAGTCACATACAGGACAAACCATACTGTTTTCTTCTATATCTTTTTTCAACAGTTGAGCATTACAATGAACGCATTTAGTCCACAAGTCAGGATTTGCTTCAATCTCAACTCTTGCTTCCAAGGCTCTGCGTTGAATTTGAGCTTCTTTACGTTTTTCAAACCAATCTTGAACTGTCATTATATATTTTCCTTTTAATAATATATCCCTAATAATATAATTATATCACGATTATATTATAACAAAAAATATATATCAAAATCTTTATATAATCTTAAAATTAATTTTTACCCGTTTCGTTCAACTTCGCAACATCAACTACACGCATTGCAAAATAAGGAACATTTTTGTCTTTTTCTATTAAGAACAATACAAAATTTTTATTAAAATAGAAATAACGTATTTGTGGTCTAAAACCCGGAGCAGCAGAAGTCGCCATCATCATAGCCGCTTCACTTTTTAATTTTACACCTTCATTATCCATTTTAAAATCTATTGTTTCTATCGTCTTATCGATTCTAAAATCAGTACCTTTTATACTTTTACCTTCAACTTCTTTAAAGTTTGTCATTTGATAAAGGCTGATTTCAGGAACTTTAAATCTGTCGTTAGAACCAAAATACTTGTTTCCGTCGTATTTATCGGATTTAGTCTTTATATCTTCAAAATACTCATTTAGTTTTTTTACATCATCAGTTCTGTATAATATAACCTCATCATTGGATTTGGTATGCAATTTAACTGCATAATCATCCTTTGAATTGTAAAATAATGCGGTTAAATTTTTATACAATTTATAACTGCTATCTGCCTTTACTCCAAAATATTTTACTTTTTTAGGATTTGTGCCAAAAGTTTCTTCATCTAACTTCTCGAAAGCCTCCAAGAATTTGAAATCTTTTTTCAACATAGCATAGATAAGCATTTTTTGAGGGTCATATGTAAAATCTATCAAACCCAAAATATCACTGGTTTCGTTAAACTTTTCTTTTATACCCTTTTCTATTTCTTTTTTTAATTTCGGAGAAATAATACCAAATTTTGTATAATATGAATCCTCGCTAATATCAGTTTTATTAAATTCTCTTTTATTTAATTTTTTACCTGTATCATTCGTACCGCCAACAAATTCTAACGGTCCTTTTACAATATTATCTATCACTTCATTCCAAACAATCTGAAAAGTTCCGACCCATATAGTATTGCCGTTTGCGACTTCTGAATCCATAGTCGGCAATACTTTTGTCTTCTGCTCAATTACGGAGCTTCCGGACTTGACAGAAGATGCATTTTCCCTGAAATGACAAGCTTTTACCACAGGTACAACAGAAGCAATAACACAAACTGACATTAACATTATTATAAATTTCTTCATTTATCTTTTTCCTTTATATTTAGATATTTCCAAAACCCCGTAAAAAATCCGTTTTTCTTGTGCAAAACAGGAGCATTTGAATAAAATTCCTTATAATTATCAATAATATTTTGCGGTAAATCATCCCCTTTTGCAAGCGTATTTGAAATAAATTCCAAATAATCGTCTTGTTCTTCTTTAAACAATTCATCTTTAGCACGAATATCTTCATCGGCTTCATAATGAATAAGCGCATGATATGCAGCAATTAAAGTTTCATCTTTCACGTCTTTTGGATAATTCATCATTGCCTGACGGACAGATAATTCACCCAAACGCACCTTCAATAATAAACGAGCGACGAACTTTCTATCTTCTATAAAATCGGACATAAATTATTTTACCAATAATTCAACAGTTTCTCTTTCAACAAAGCGAACCATTTCTGCGGTATTTCCGTCAAAGAAATTGTCGGTAAATTCTTTCATCATATCCAAAGCCATTTCACGCTTGTCCATTGTTACATTATAGAAAAACTTTTTACCGGTTTTATATCTGACTAAAATACTTTTGGCAACCAATCTGTCCATTACTGTTTTTATTGTCGTATATGCCCTTTCGACACCGTTAGATGATAATGCATCCACAACATCCTGAATAGAGATATCTCTGTCTTCATTTTCAGATGTCAAACTCCAAAAAGTATTCAATATTTCCATTTCTAAAAAGCCGCATGCCATAATAAATCTCCTATATAATTTTACTATTACTATAATTGTAATACAAAATAAAAATTTTACAATACCTTTATTAGAAACTTTACATAATTAATATTATAGGAATTTGTTGAAAGATGTATTTTTCTTTGTTCACTTTTCTTTTTTATTGCGACGAAAAAAGAAAAGTGAACCGAAAAGAAAAACACGCTAATTCACGGCAACGCTGCGCGTCGCTTTAAAGTGCTACGCACTTGCACTTCGTGCGTATTTTGTCCTAACGGACAAAATCTTTTAGCGAACCTAAAAGACGGTTCGCCTGATGCGTAGGGTATTACAAGCGCGCGGCGTTGTTTTAGCCGCGCTGAAAGATTTTTGCCTATTTTAGGCAAAAACATATGTTACCGCGTAAGCGGTCTGTTGCGATGCCTTATGGCATTGCTATAAGACAGCGTTTTTTCTCTTTCTTGGTTCAGTTCTTTCTCTTTTGCTCGCAACAAAAGAGAAAGAATGAACAAAAAGAAATTCTCAATTTCTCACTACATTCCTATAATATTAATTATGGGCAAGGAGTTTTTGATATTTTTTATAATCTTTGCCCCAATCATTCATTGAAATTATGACAGGCTGAAGGCTGTATCCAACATCTGTGAGCGTATATTCAACTTTTGATTTTTCCTGATTTCTGACAAGTAAACCGACTTCTTCAAGTTCCCTTAACTTGGTTGTTAAAACCTTCTGAGTGATACCTTTTAATGATTTTTTTATTTCGCTGAAACGCATTGTTCCTGATAACAATTCTTTTATAATTAATATTTTCCACTTACAACCAATCATTGCGATTGTAATTTCAACAGGGTTTTTCGGAAGTTTCTTTAAATCCATATATTTTCTCCTATAAAACCTGCTCTAATTCATCAAATAACATATCTTTAATACAGACCTGTGCATAATCATTAGGCAAGACATAAGATACACCGTCTGAATACGATTTTTTATCCGATTTCATAATGCGAATTATCGATTTTTTACCAAAAGCGTTCATCGGTTCATATCCGTATTTTTTTATCAAATCCATACATAGGAAATAATACTCTTTTCCTGTCAGATTTAATTTTAACGCCATATTAAGCGCCTGTATAATGCCTTCGACAACACATTCACCATGAGTGTATCTTCTGTATTTAGTCAAAGCCTCAATTGCGTGCGCATAAGTATGCCCGTAATTTAAAATTCTCCGTAACCCGCTTTCTTTTTCGTCTTTTTGAACAACCGAAATCTTTAAGCTGACACAAATTGCAATAAGCTCTTGTAATATCAAAGTATCACGTTCCTTTATTTTTTCAATATTTTCGGTTAAAAAATTTATCAGGTTAAAATCTTCTAAAGCACCGCAGCTTTTTTCAATAAACGCATATTTTAAGACTTCTCCCATACCGCTTTGGAATTGTTTATTATCAAGCGTTTTTAAAAAGTTTGTATTTATAAAAACCGCTTTAGGTTGATAAAAAGACCCTACCAAATTTTTACCAAATGAGGTGTTTATTGCTGTTTTCCCCCCGACAGAACTGTCAGTACAAGCTAATAACGTTGTTGGAACTTGAATAAAATCGACTCCGCGCATATAAGTTGAAGCAGCAAACCCTGCCAAATCACCGATTACTCCACCGCCTATTGCTATTATTGCATCTTTTCGCGTTAAGTTTCGGTTTTGTACAAAATCCAAGATTTTTGCATAATTTTTTATATTCTTTTCTGATTCACCGTCGTTCAAAACTAAAACTTTTTCTTTTGGGAAACCCAACAACTTAGAATAAAGCTTATTAACCTTTTTGCTTATAACAACAACATAATCTTTTTCGCCTAAAAAATCTGTTATAGAGTCTTTTAGCGAATTTATATCCGAATTTGTAATATAAATCGGATAAGATTTGTTTTGTTCGGTTATTTTTACAACTAACTCTTTCATTACTTCCCTAATATTTCATTTACGATTTCATCCGCAGACCTATTATCCGTTAAAACAGTATAATGGGCAAGTTTGTAATTTTTTTCACGAATATTAAGCATATTTTGAATTGTTTCTATATTCATATTATCGGTAAGCAAAGGTCTTGTTGTATCGTTTTTTATACGCTCGTATATTTTTTGAGCAGATGTTTTCAAATATATAACCGTATTATTACCGGATAATAAAAAATCTCTGGTGTCTGAATTTTCAAATGCGCCACCGCCTAAAGATACCACCGTATTATCTGACGGAATATTTCTTATTATATCGGCTTCGATTTTTCTAAAATATTTTTCACCTTTTGTTTTAAAAATTTCAGCAATGCACATTGATTGCGACTTTTCTATAAGAGAATCCGCATCATAAAATTCTGCACCTGTTTTTTTTGCCAAAAGCGCTCCAACAGTTGTTTTGCCTGTCCCCGGCATTCCCACTAACACTATATTCATAAAACTATAATATAATAAAAACGCAAATTATGTTATAATAACTTGGTGAAATATTTAGAGAGGGAATTTATGAGAATCGGTATTGTAGGACTTGGTTTAATCGGCGGTTCAATATTCAAAGATTTGATAAAACTAAATTATGACGTAATTGCCATATCAAATTCTCAAAACGGCGACAGAATATATAAAGATTATGAGTTACTGAAAAATTGCAAGGTTATATTCGTATGCTCCGCCATGAATAAAACACTTGATATTTTAGACAAACTGGAAACAATAATAGGCACAGAAACAATAGTTGCGGATGTGTGTTCATTGAAGCGTTTTGTGTGCACTAAAAAACGTCCTTATAATTTCATACCGTCGCACCCTATGGCAGGAACTGAGAAAAAAGGGTATGAAAATTCTTTTGAAGGAATGTTTAAAGGTGCGAAATGGATTTTGACACCATTTACGGATACGAAAAAAGAAAATCTTGATACATTTGTTGAAATCATAAAACAACTTGGTGCAATACCTGTAATAACTACACCTGATAAACACGATGAAGCGGCTGCTTTAGTTTCGCATATGCCGATGCTTATTTCGCAAGCAATTTTTAAAACAGCGAAAGATAACGAACTTGCTCTTGATATTGCATCATCAGGATTTCGCGATATGACAAGATTAGCCATGTCAAATCCCGAAATGGCAAATGATATGATTACAATGAATTCTGATAATATAGAAAAAAGTATCCTGAAATTATACAAATCAATTGGCGATCTAACTTCATCAGATTATCTTGAACAGATAAATGAGATTAGGTCAAATCGCCAAAAGATGTTTTTATAAATTATTATTAGCCGTACAATCTGCGGTAATCATATTCATCCCAAGCTGAACGCACGTCTGATGCTTTTTGTTTTGCAGAAGCTTCTGTTTCGTATTTATACACAGATTCAGGATATACATATTGACGTTCTTTTTCCAAGGTTTGAGCTATAATTTGTTTTTTATTATGTCTGATTTTTCTTGTATTAGCTCTACTTCCGGCTTGGACGGCTTGTCCTTGAGGCAATTCACTATGTTGTCTTATAACTTTTCCTTTTGATGGTTCATAATTACCTGCGTGAACTTTTGCTTTTTTAGCCGGTTTGTAAGCTTTTTCTGTATCCGTTAAACCGTATTCGCTGAAAACCCTTGCAGATTCCTTTGCAGATTTCGGAGCTTCTACTATACCTAATCTCGCATCAATCGCAGATGGCTGCATAGGAGTTTTTTTAGCAAATATATTTTCGACATCACGTTTTACAAATACACCCATTGATTCCTGCGCAGATTTTGGCGTTCTGTTCAATCCTACCATTTCATCAATCACTTGGGAGCTTACAATTCTTGGCTCATTTATTTCGGTTATTTTAACTTTTGCCAATTCTTGGCCTTGGGATTTTACAGCTTTTGCACGAACCGGCATTTTACCACGCGGTTTACGAGTTGTTTTTGTTGCAGTTGTTTTAGTTGTGGCAGTTTTTTTACGAGGTTTTCTCGGAGTTTTTGGTTTTGCTTTCTTTTCAGCTTCTTTAAGAGCTACTTCCGTTTCCGTTTTTCCGAATTCTTTAAATACAGCGGCAGATTCTTTTGCTGATTTACCGGATTCCTTGAGAGCTAACCCTGTATCAATAGTTTCAGATGTAATAACAGATTTTTGGGATAAAGCTTTTTTAACATCATTTTTTACAAATACGCCCATTGATTCTTCAGCCGATTTTACCGGTTTATTTAAACCTGCCATATTTTCGATTCGTTCAACAAGAGAGGTTTTAACAGCTTTTTGGGTTGCCTCTGCCGCATCGGCCTGTGGTACGACAGTCTGAGGTTTAAATCTTTCAATTAATTCTTTTACTTTATCAACTACTTTGCCTCTGTTTTTATATAAAATCATTGCTCCTGCAACGATAGCTGCAGTACCCAACAATTTTAAAAAAGTATGATTTGATTTCTTTTCCTCATCTTTTCTTGGCATTACAGTCACAGATTGATAATCATATCTCCTTGGCTCAGCCGAAGTAAAAGATGCGACCGGTCTGCCAACATTTCCAATACCACTAATTAATCCCATAATATTTTACCTTTCTACCAATACGTTACAATTAGATAAAGTATTATTCGGCATTAAAAATTGCTTTATTAAACATAAATCAGTTAATAATTTGTAACAATGCAGAATCCTACATTCACATTAAATTGAAAAATTTGTACAAAAAATCAACCATGCGGCGAGAGCATGATTTAGAGCATGATTGAGAGATTTTATCAATCAAGAGATTTAGATAAGTCTTTCAATCTTGATTTTTATATTTATCAATCAAGTCATGGATTTAAATACCGACTAAAAGGATTAGTATGTATAGTGTAGAGAACATAAAAAATATAACAAACGGGGGAATAAGATGAGAGATTTTACAAAGAAATTAAGAGTATTGTTGGTTGATGACAACGCAAACCATTTGAGAGGAATCAAAGAATTACTTAGCATAGAAACAAGCTATTCAATTGTTGGTGCGACAAGAAGCGCTAATCTGGCCATTAATTTAATAAAAAAATATCATCCTGATATCGTCTTAATGGACGTAAATATGCCTGAAAAAGACGGATTGCAAACAATTCAAGCAATTTCAAAACTGGGCCTTTCCACAAAAGTTATAATTTTAAGCGGTTATGATGATTCAGATTTAATATACAGAGCAATGAAATTAGGCGCAAAAGGATATGTACTGAAGACTATGGCATCTTCAAAATTAATTGATGCAATTGAGGCCGTAGCAGAAGGAAAAGTATATTTACCATCAATACTTGCAACGAGATTCTTTGACTATTTCCAATCTTCAGCAAGAGAAGAGGCAAGAGTTTCTGCAGAAGAAAATCTGTTATCAAGTCTGACATCAAGAGAAAATGAAGTTTTGGAATTATTAACACAAGGAATTAACTACAAGAGTATTGCAAGTCAGCTTATTATTTCGGATACTACAGTAAAAACGCACGTTAATAACATATTCCAAAAATTACAGGTTAACGACAGAACAAATGCTGTATTATATGCATTAACTCACGGCTTTAAAGTTAATAACAACAAAAAAATTGAACATTTAACAACTGTTTAGTTCATAAATCACAAATCTGATACACATTAGGGTTCTTGCGCGAATTTAACGCAAAACCCTTTATTTTTAAAAAGGATAATCAATGACACAAGAAACAACTCAACAAAATGAAACCATAAATAATCAAATCCGATACGTATCACACGAAATAAGAAACCATTTATCAATATGCGACATGTATTCGCAAATAATCAAAAAAAATCTTGAGAAGGAAGGAATTTCGAACAATTCAATAGATAATGCACTAAATTGCATTCAAAAGTCGATACAAATTATAAGTTCAAATGTAACAGACTTAAAATCAATAAACAATAACGCAAAAAAGATATATGATTTTGAAACTCTTTGCTATAAAGCAATCGAACTGTCAAAAGCATATATTGATGACAAAGACATAGAATTTGAAACTTTTATTAAAAATAGCACCAACATTCTCGTCGACGAAAACAGATTTTTATCCTGCATAGTCAACATTATAAAAAACGGAATAGAATCAATAGAAATAAAAGGCAAAATCATTATCCTGAGTGAAATAAAAAATAATAAAGCCATTATAAAAATATCAAACAACGGCAAACAAATACCAAAGACAAAGCAAGACACCATTTTTGATTGCGGGTATACAACAAAAGACTCAGGAAGCGGACTCGGACTCAATATTTGTAAAAAATATATTGAATCCCAAAACGGTACGATAAAACTCAACAAATCAACAAAAACAGAAACACAATTTGAAATTACAATCCCTATAAATTAAAAAAGCCCTGACTCTGTATCAGGACTTTTTAATAAAATTTAGATTACATTTGAACCGAATTCATTTTTAATTCAACTTCAAACGGAGAACCTTTTATCGTAGCCTTATTCGCCGTTGATTGTTCAATTCTGGTAACCGGTATCGGTGCCTTTTGAGAATTTGCATTAGCTACGATTTTTGAATCCGTAACTTTTTTGGGTAATTCGGTACTATTTTTAGCTGAAGCTGATGCAACAGTAGACTTTTTAGATTTCATATATGCAGCAACAGCCGGATCTGTATGAGCCTTTAAATAATGGTAATCTGACATTATATTAGCCACAAATCTCTTTGTTTCTCTGAACGGAGGGATTGCTTTGTATTTTTTTACATTACCCGGACCTGCGTTATATGCAGCAATTGCTAATTCCATTTTTCCGAACATTTGATACATAGATTTGTAATACATAATTCCGCCCTTAATATTATCATCAAGAGAATACGGATTTAATCCCATTCTGCGGGCAGTTGAAGGCATAAGCTGAAATACACCGACTGCTCCATGAGAACTCCTTAAATCATGTCTGAAACCTGATTCTGTCTTGGCAATACTTAAGGTTATAGCCGGGTCAACCCCCATTTCAACAGAATGCTTAACTATTGCCGCCTTCACCGTATCGACACTTGCTGCTTGAACTTGAATAAACATCATACCAAATAGCGCGATGGTGAGTAGTAATAATTTTTTTAAAGTCAAAATAAAATCCTCTAGTTGTAAATTGAAAATTCTCTAAAGCTACTTTTATACACTTATTGTTAGTAAGTTTTCGCTTCTTTGAATGATTTATACGACTATTATATTACAAAAATTTAAAATTTCAACCCCAAGCAGTTATTAGTAACCGGAGCAATTGCCAAAACGCGCTAAAATCAATAGTTTCATTATGTAACAATTAGTGTATTTTATACATTAATTTTGTCAACCCCTGATTGATATTTATAATTGCGAACACATGCCGGACTGTGCATGTTTTTTTACGGTACTTATAAAATCTAACATACTAACACCCTGAGGAGCATCTTTAGTACAATGCATTGTCGCAGAATTGTTACTTGATATGCGAATATAACAAGTTGTATCGGCATACTCACACGCATATTTTTTCCAATTTTTAGAATCATTATCTGCGCCGGTACTTAAAGTTTCACAAGGGCCTTGTGAAACTTCTATCATTAGAGCATCATAAGAACTCATTTTACTTGAATCCCAGCTATATGAATATCCGCCGTCGATTTTTTGTGGCGGAGGGTTTTTATCGTCGTGTTTTGCCCAAGCAGCAACCAATGCGTCACGTTCTGATTTTGAGAATTTACAATTTAGTACATCCTTTTCATTTTCCGCCATTTTCAGCACTTCATCAGCAGAAGGTATGTTGCTCTTATCAAAAGCTTTTCCGGCATTCTTTGACATTGATTCAAACATTTCAACAAAACCGCCAAAAAGCTCTTTTGCTTGCTCATAATCTTCTTTATTTGAAAAGTCAGAATAGGATGTAATTGTTACATTACACCTGCCGTTTGGCAGCATACCTTTTACTGAATATTCAGTTATCATTGCACCTTTTTGTGCTTTGATAGTTCCCGGAGTACAGGTTTTTAATTTATTTATATATTCTGCAGGAGGTTCATTACCCAATGTTACGGCAGAAACATACTGCTGTAATTGAAAAACAATGAACGATAACACAATTAAGACAAACAATATATATAAAACTTTTTTCATAATACCTCCGCCAATGACATTTCAAATATATTATCTTAAAAATTCATATTATTTATCCTATTTGTATATGATATTTTTATGATACGATAGATTTAACAGAGAGGATTTAAAAATGATTGATAAATATTATTTAACAACGGCAATAGATTATGTAAACGGAGCTCCGCATATCGGACACGCATACGAAAAGATTTTAACTGATATTATTGCCCGCCACTATTCATTAAGAACTGATAACATGTTTTTCTTGACAGGTACTGACGAACACGGTATAAAAATTCAAAAAACCGCAGCTTCTCAAGGTATAACACCAAAAGAATTGTGCGATATGAATTCTCAAAAATTTAAAGATGCGTGGAAAGCTTTAGATATAAACTACAATAAATTTATCAGAACAACAGACCAAGACCACGAAAAAATTGTTCAAAAGATTTTTCAAAAACTGAAAGATAAAGGCGACATCTACAAACACGAATACGAAGGCTGGTATTGTCAAGGTTGTGAATGTTTTCTAAATCCGAAAGATTTAACCGAAGACGGTCTATGCCCTGACCATCAGAAAAAACCTGATATCGTAAAAGAAGAAAATTATTTCTTTAAATTATCTGCATACAAAAATGCTATTATAAAACACATAAAAGAACATCCTGATTTTATTGTTCCTTCTTTCAGAGCAAATGAAGTTCTTAACCAATTGGAAGACATTCAGGATATTTCTGTTTCTCGTTCAAAAGAGAATGTAGGCTGGGGTATCGACATTTTAGATGACCCTAATCAATCGATTTATGTTTGGATAGATGCTTTATCAAATTATATAACTGCAATCGGTTATGACCCCGATGGTTCAAGCGAACAATTTAAACAATTATGGCCTGTTGATGTTCATGTAATCGGTAAAGATATCTTGAAATTCCACAGTATATATTGGATAGGAATCTTGATGGCGCTGGATTTGCCGTTACCGAAACATATTTTTGCGCACGGCTGGATAACTATTGATGAAACTAAAATGTCAAAATCATTAGGTAACGTAGTTTCACCGACTTCTGTTTTAGAAAACTTTGAACTCCAAAATGCTGATGCGTTCAGATATTATATGGCAACTTCAGCTCCTTGCGGAAGGGACGGGAATTACTCGGATATTGATTTTAAAGAAAAAGTTAATGCACATCTTGCCAACAGTATGGGCAACCTTTTAAACAGAAGCTTATCAATGCTTGTAAAATATTTTGACGGCGGAATTAAAGAAGAATTTTTAAATAACCGTTCAAAAGAAGCAGAAGGACTTTTAAAAACCGCTTTAGGAACAATTAAAATAGTTGAAAACCACTTCAATCACTTTGAAATCCAAGAAGCAGCACTGGAAATTATCGGACTTGTTGATGCTACAAATAAATTTGTAACGGATAATGCGCCTTGGACATTAGCAAAAGAAGAAAAAATGACCGAATGCGGTCAAGTACTTGCAACCGTATTAGAAGTTATGTGCATAATTTCTTCTTTGATTTACCCATATTGCCCGAATATCGCATCAGATATGGCAAAGCAGTTATGCTATGACGTTATGAAAAAATATGACGATATAACGACAGATAATATCAAAGTCGGAAAACTTATCTCTAAAGAAGATATTCACCCTGTATTTTTAAGGGTTGATTCCGAATTGGCAGATAAATCAGAAAAAGTTAAAGCATAAAAATCATCCTGTTAACTTATTGATATATTTTAAATAAATTTATATTATAGAATTGTTATGGAGAGAAAAAGATTTATTTCATTTTTTATAGCAATTCTATTTATTTTTGGGTTCACAACGGAATCACGAGCTTTTGTTGTTTCTAAGACAAGACACAGAACTCCGTCATACACAATTCAAACACCCAAAATTAACCCGATAGATGCATACATGAAAGATATCGAGCGCAGAATAGAAGCAAATTGGATACCCCCAGAAAGCAATTTTAGATTTAAAACGGTAGTAAGCTTTCAAGTATTGCGTGACGGAAGCATAAGGAATTCAAAGATTTCCCAAACGTCAGGCGACAGAGATTTTGACCTTGGCGCAATGAAGGCGCTCGCAAGCTCGAAATTATCCCCGCTGCCAAACAATATTCTTGGCGACAGTATTGATATAACATTTACCTTTGAACGCGTGTCATACTTGGCTAAAAAGGACAGATACGACAGATAGTTTGCAAATTTGAACCGACGAACTAAAACACACTATTTGTTATTATTTTTTTTCAATTTTCTATTTCTTTTTTGCTGTTTTAGCAATTTTCTTTGCATACTTTCTTGTTTCCAAGGGTCGTTATTTGGATTTACCCAATCCTGACATGTAAAATAAAAGTTAGGGCAAGCATTACCCTCATATTGCCATGAAGTTACAATATTATATTCATCAACTTCAAATATTCTTGTACAGTAGGACTGTTGTACAGTTCCAGTATAAGAAGAGGTTTGTATATATTTAGGATTTTGGTCATTATACCAATATAATAATTTATGACCTGCAATATTTTTTTCATCATTAGGATACCCCCACGACTTTATTACAGTATCAACATGCACACCCTGCCAACTGTTCATAACTCGACTCATTGCGGAATCTTCAGCTAAAACGCCACATTGCAATATAAAAAACAAAGTTAGACTTATAAATATCTTCCTCATATAACCCCCTTACATTATTAATATACCATAAAAAAGTATCATTTTAGATATAGGAAGGACAAAATTAAAATTTCCCCCAAATAATTAGTATAAAATTTAATAAATTGACATCTTAAATTTAAAATGCTTACATGAATCTCAAAAGGGGAGGGAAAATATGGAAAAAATATCTAAAATTATTACATCTCATTTATGGGTTGCTCTGGGACTAGCATTTTTAATTATTTTGTTAGGATTTATTCTCTTTGGCTTTAAATATAAACTCGTTAGCTCTAATGGGGAATTTTTTAGAATAAACGAAATGACAGGAGAAGTCCAAAAAATTCAGGGAACACGTTTTATTGCAATTGACAGGCTAAATGATATAAAGAAAATGGAATTGGGACAACTTAAGGAATGGGAAACAAGACAGATTGGCAAAAATGAAGAACTCAACGTTGACATAAAAACTCTATGGAGAAATGGCAAACTATATTACAATGTAAAGGTTACACCTTTCGATAAAATTGAAAAAATCAGAAAGAAAAACTATTATGCAAGCACAAGTATTACTATAAACCTCAAAGATGCAGATAATTTTTACATAAAAGGAATAACTTTAAACTTCAATGATATGATTCACTACATAAATGATGACTCGCTCGTTACATCGAACTCTATTGAATTAAGCTATGAAGATATGAAATATGTAGACGATATTGATGTTACATGGAACTTTGATGATTAAAAGGACATAAGTTAAGTATTGTGGGTAATATACCTGAATAACTTGGATTTGCAGGGGGTGGATATGCAATAAAAAAAGAACCTTTGCGGTTCTTTCTAAAAAATTACCCCCAAGCAAATTCTACAGGCGTTGTTTGTGAGGGTGTGATACCCGAACAATTACAACGCCGTATGCCGTAGGCTAATTGAGCAATTTTGACTAACGGCAAAATTGCTAATTCGGATTTGCAGGGGGTGAATATGCAATAAAAAAAGAACCTTTGCGGTTCTTTTAAAAAATTACCCCCAAGCAAATTCGAATTGCTGTCTACACCGTGAAAGGGTGTTGTCCTAGGCCTCTAGACGATGGGGGCTTGACTACAAGAAATATTCTATCGTGAACAAATTTAAATGTCAACCAAAATGTTGTATATTTAAAAATTCCCTGCTAAGTTTTTAATTTCTCCAATAATTTCGGCTAATTCGGGGGTTAGATCTTCGGATGATTGTATATTAAATTTTACGGTTTTTGCAAATTCAGCTTTTTTTAACTCGTGCATTCCGCGTTTTTTAAAAATTTCTTCAAGGATTTTTACGCGAGACAAACCGGAATCTATTTCGGTAGCGGGAATAGAAATATTTTTCAATTCATAATCTAGCGCACGTTGAAAATGTTTTTCAGAAAGAATATCCTCAAATTCTCCGCATTTTAGGATATGGATTTTATCTTTTGCGCGCAATTTGGGCATAATTTCATCCGCATTTTCTTTTCCATCTCTATCAAAAAGCACAAATATTGGTATTTTCAAGCTATCAGCAAATTCATAATAAGACTTTACGACTTGATTTTTTCCGCCTGAAGCGTACAAAAACACCCCTTCTTTATCAAAGTCAAACCCGCACAGTTTCCCAAATTCAGGCAACAAGGTTTCTTCTGTCGCGCCCTCAGCCAAAACTAAAACCTCTATCGGGAATTTAAACCCCAAATCTTTGCGAGCTTGTCTTATATCACCGGCAGTGCCTAAAGCCCTGAGCCACTGCAAATTTTTGGGAATATCATCACTTAAAAGGTTTAATATGGCACGATAATTTATTTTATTATCTATAAGTTTTAATATATTACTATCCGTAACAAATACAGAAGTTTCATAATCAAGTAAGGCTTTATTGATTACATAATCATTTTTACATTCATAACCAGACATAGCCAATGAATTGTTAATTACTTCTTGTGCCAAATTTTTTATCGACTCGTAATCCATATTATCTAAATCATTTCTGCTAAAACGCGGGGCAATCAAATTGTGCAGAAGGATATCAGAAAAGACTCTTAAATACTTTGTTTCAGGATTCTTAAATCTTGTTAGCCTGTCAGCTGATATTATTATTTGTTCTTTTGTTAAAGGTTTTATTTTCAATTTTTTATCTTCTTTTAATATTTATTTACAAAAAATATTAACAACTAGCAATTTTTTCCATATCTGTTTTTTAATATACATGTGGAGTTATTATGGTAGAAAAAATTAATGTTGCTATAAAACAATATAATTATAACACAAGCGTAAATCGCACGGACAATACGCAGCAAACTTCACCTGTTACGAATGTGCAAGCATGCCCGTCATTTACTGCCAAGGCAATTTCTATGGGCTTTTCTAACAAGAATATAACTCTGCGAACAGAATTATCCGGGAAAGAAGAAAAAGCAAAGTATAAAGAAGTTTCATCAAAACTTGATAGAAATACACGCAAAATGCTTGAAGGACTTTTAAAAAACGGTATTTTGCTGAATAATAATTCAGAAGATAAATCTACCGTACTTGATAACTTACACAAAATAGTAACAGAACCGAGAGCTCAAGGCTTAGATGCGGGAATAATACTGAAAGATACAATTACTACAATTGCTTATCCTTACTTTATCACTCAGCAATTCGGAGATATTCCTACGCAATATAGAGATATAGTTCTCCAAGCAAACAACGCTTCAAAAATCAGTACCGATTCTCGCCAAAATTCCGATGAAGTAGATGTTGAGCATTCAGGTACATGTGTTGCAGCAAGTACAGAATTTAAATTGGCAAAACAAATGCCTGCAGAATTTGCAAGATTTGCTCAGGGGTTAAGTTCTCCAGATATGAGCGTTGAAAAAACGATAAAACTTGAAAACTTGGCAGATAACACATTAAGCGGAGTCTGGTTATTAAATGCTTTTGAAATTCCGTTTGAAATGAATAATTATAATGAAGCGATATTAAAATTCAAACCTGATAAAAATGCAATTATCAGAGCACAAATTCAAACGACCAACAAAGACCCTGAAGAAAGAACTCCTTTAGATGTACTAATGCAATCTACATTTATGCAAGTTGGTTCACAACAGGCATACAATACTTTAACGGACAAAAGAGGCGGAAAATTTAACCAAAACGATAAAGGTTTAATCGAGTTTGAAAAGACCTTTACCGAATCGGTAGTTTTTGGCAAAAATATTTTATCCGTTACTTATCAAACTGTTGACGAAAACGCACGTTTGATAGGGTACGAAACAGATTTAAACACAATGAAAAGACACCTTATAAACGCGCTTAATATGGGCGAAAACGTAATTATAGGCTATACTCAAACAAACGAAAACAATGTAATTGTAAACGGCCACGAAATAACAATTGTCGGTTATAAAACAAACGGCGACGGCAAAATGACATTTATATGCAACGATACGGATGACGATATAGCAAAACCTATTGAATATTCTGAAGATTACTTATTACCTAAAATCCATCATGCAGCATTACCAAAAGAAGTTGTTGAAACCGATTTAAATATAATTCCAAGCTGGGTCGAAGGAATAAGTATGTATAAACAAATGAAAAGAAGTGCTTAATGTTACTTAATGAATTAAGAATTTCAGGCAAAATTATTTTTTATAGGGTTTTATGTGTATGAAGTGTAAAGGGATTATATAATGATAAATGCGCCATCTACAATATCATATAACTATCCGACAGCTTATCTGCATCAAAATAAAAATATACAATATCAAAGTACATCCGTTGCAGAAGCGCCCAAATATGATGTAAACATATACCCGCAAACAACATCAATATACAAAGATAATATCAGCTCTACAACCCCCGAACTTATACACACAAGCTGGTTTTATGTAAACGATGTACACGGAAAAATGACAAAAATGGAACGCATATATAATGTTGCACAAGAATTTGTCAGCACCCCTTCTCAAAAAGTCTTCCCTAATTTTTTCTCAAATTCGACCGATAAAGTTTCAAAATTTAAAGTTAACTCAGGTGATATTCTAATCGGAGCCAATTCAAACAATAACAAGGTTGCAAGTGAATTTTTAAGATGGTGCAGATTTGATGCGGGTATACCCGGCAATCACGAATTTGATGTTCCAGATCCATCAAACCTTGCTTCTCTTATAAAGGATACTGACACAACCTGTTTAGCCGCAAATATTATAGTGAAATCCGGTTCTCCTCTTGAAGGACGTTTTGAAAGTTCTAAAATAATAGAGCGCGACGGAGAGTTATACGGGTTTATCGGGATTTCTCCTTCAGATATGACAGAGCGCGTAAAAATGAACCCGAGTATGGCAGATATTGAAGTCCTAAGCGTTGATGATACGATAAAAAAAGTACAGTCAGAAGTTGCAAAACTCAAGCAACAAGGTATCAATAAAATAATATTACTTTCTCACAGCGGTTTACCGAATGATAAAAAAATAATAGAAGAAGTAAACGGTATTGATATAATTTTTAGTGCGCACACACACGATTTAATAAAAGATATAAAAGAAGGCGAAAATTTATTTTATTCAAAAAACGGAGAGCCGATTGTCATAACACAAGCAGGAAAAGACGGTGAAAATGCCGGCATACTGAATGTTGATTTTGACAAAAACGGAATCATCAAAAAGGTTCAAAACAATATTATTGATATAAATAACTATAATCGGCCTTTGTATGTCAAAGATTCGGTTGAAAAAATTATCGGAAAGCCTGAAATCGTAGCAGTAGTAAAATCAGCCGCACCTGCACCTAAGAACAGATTATTAGAAGACAATCCGCACGGCAATCTTATTGCAGACGCTATGCGCTATGAACTGGGTACCGACATCGGTTTATTAAATGCAGGTAATATAAGGGGACATTTCTCCGAAGGCAAAGTGGACACAAGATTAGTTGCAGATATTACACCATTTGAAGATAATATGATGATTCTCAACTTGAGTGAAAAACAAATTATTGATGCTATAAAAGTAGGAGTTGAGGCACTTAAAAACGGAACAAAACCCGGAATAATGCTTGTTTCCGGAATGAAATATACCTGTGATAAAAACGGCAACTTGTTAAGTGCAGAATTTATCGATAAAGACAATAAATCTCATCCGATAGATGTGAACAATCCGTCCCAAACAAAAAAATACACGGTAGCTACAGATGATTTCATTGCTACAGGCGGTGATAATTATTTCCCGACAAACCCAAACCCTGATTATGTAGTACAAACCTTTAACGTAGATAAAAATAAACTTGCGTGCGACTATCTCAAAAAGTTCAAAGAACCAATTGAAATTAAATCCGACGGCAGAATTCAAATTATCGATTAATAATAATTATTTTTTTCTACATCAATCAAATAATGAATCATCTTTGACGGATTTTTATGCCAAGAACCGTTCCATTTATTTATAATAATATCCGCAGGAGAAATTCCTTTATTTAGCATTGATTTTAATTCTTGGAGGAATAATTCTTCACCCGTTTGGGCTTCTTTTAAAGATTTTTCTGCAATTTGTACAATCTCTTTTGCATAATCAAGAATTTTTGAATGCTTTAATTCTGCCTGAAGTCCGTTTTTAGGGACATTATACCGCAATTCCGAAAAATCCTTATATTGAAGATGTTTGAACAAATCCTCACACTCACTCATCGCATTATTATCATACAAAATACCCTTATAAATCGCAGGTATTGCATATTTTAAACATCCGCCGACACAGTCATGATTTCTTATTTCTATAAAGTTTCTCAACCTTACCTCAGGGAAGCACAAATTTGCTTGAAGTTCGTAATCCTCTAACGACGGGCACAAACCGTGATAACCCTCTTTTAAAAATTCCTCAAAAGTTATATTTCCATTAATCTCGACAGGCTGTCCTTCACGTTGAATAAATATCATAGGAGTTTTTAAAACACAGTCGATATAATCCTCAAAAGAAAATTCTTCACTTATTTTTCCGGCAAAACCGCACCTATCATTATCGGTATTTATCCACGCAAGAGCCCTAAAGGATTTATATCCCGTGTCTACTCCGCCTCTTATCGGAGAATTTGCAAACATTGCAGTCATAAACGGAGATAACTTATTTGCAAGCTTGTATTTTCGCATAGCATCTTCTTCAGATTTAAAATCAATACAACATTGAATTCCTGCAGTCTCGCGCATCATAACATCTGACAATATACCCCACAAATAAGATGCCATTATTTTATACCGTCTTTTTGGAATTATGCGTATATTCTTGTTAGTAGTAATAGGAGATACACCGTAACTCAATAAACAAAAATCTTTCTCGCCAATCGCAGATTCCAATTTTGAATTTATATTATCAATTTTTTCTTTCAATTTAAAAATAGTATTTTCCGGTTTTGTACTTATTTCGACCTGTGCTCCCGGCTCCAACGTAATAGTATCATGCTCGTTAGCCAACCCTATTATATTCTTTTCGTCAACAATATAATCCCAATGATTTTTACCTGCGAATTTCGACAACAACGAGCATACACCTTCACATCCCCAATAATCGACGGCGCTATAGGTTTCAGTATTGACAGGCAGCCTTTCAAACTCCATCCCCACTTTGTAATCATAAGGTCTTGTATAACCTTTTGTATATAAATTTAAAATTGCACTCCTATCTAATACGTCAGACTCTAGTTTTAACATCATTATCCCTTTTCAAATTCATAATATCATAACAATACTTAAAATAACAAATAAAAAAATATATACATTACTCTGTGTATGATATTATAATCAGTAAGATGAATTACTTTGAACGGGCAAGATACTTTAGAACAAAAAAAAGATTAGGTCAAAACTTCCTTATAGATGGGGAAGTTATTTCTGACATTTTAAATTATGCAAACATCACTGCCAATGATACCGTTATAGAAATCGGACCGGGAGTCGGATTTGTAACAGAACAACTGGTAAAACACGCCAAAAAAGTTATTGCAATCGAACTTGATGAAGAAGCAATAAAAGAACTAAAAAAATTAGATGCCCCGAATTTAGAAATTATCCACAACGACATTTTAAAAACGGATTTATCAGCTCTATGCCAAGAAGATATAAAAATAGTTGCAAATATTCCATACTACATAACCAGCCCGATTTTAGCACATTTATTAGGGGAAATTGACGATTTAAAAAATAAAAATCGAGCAAAGATAAAAGATATTATTCTTATGGTACAGGAAGAAGTAGCTTTGAGAATGGTTGCAAATGAGAATTCACAAGGAAAACAATACGGACTTTTAACCATACTTTCGCAATTTTGGGCAGATGTAAAAATATTGAGAACGGTAGGCCGAAAATGTTTTTATCCTGCCCCTAAAGTAACATCGGCACTTGTCAAACTTGATGTGAGAAAAGAACCGCTGTTAAAATTATCTGATTATTCTCATTTTAGAAAAACAATACGCGCAGGCTTTGCACAAAGAAGAAAAAATATTAAAAATTGCTTATTACACGGAGGTTTCCCGAAAGAAAAAGTTTTAAACGCACTCTCAACATTAGGAATAGACGAAAATACAAGAGGCGAAAAACTATCAATTGAAACCTTTGGAAAATTATCAGAAGAATTGATTAAATAATTGCAGCTTAAATTCTAAACTCTGCCATAACAATCTTCATATCTTATTATATCATCTTCCGCAATATAATCGCCCTGTTGTACCTCTATTATTTTTAATTCTTCATCATAAGGGTTCTGAAGTGAATGTTTTGCTTTTACGGGAATATCAATGCTTTCCCCCGGTTTTAGGATATATTCATTGTCTTCTTTTATAACAAGAGCTGTGCCTTCTAATACAACCCAATGTTCTGAACGATGATTATGTGATTGAATAGACAATTTTTGTTTTGGTAATACACAAATCGTCTTTGTTAAATACCCTTTGCCTCCATTCATACAAGTATAATAGCCCCAAGGTCTAAAAACAGTTTTATGTAATTTTGTCGCATCATTGGCTTTTAATTTTTCATACAATTTTTTGACATTTTGCGATTTATCCATTTTACAAGCCATAATGGCATCTTCTGTTTCAACTAATACAATATCTTCCAAATCAGAAACAGCAACAAGCTCTTTTTGAGAATATATAAAAGAATTTTTAACATTCTCAACTACAACTTTACCTTCAAGAACATTACCGTTTTCGTCTTTATCCTTCGTTTCGTATAAAGATTTCCAAGAGCCTAAATCGTTCCAGTCTGATTGCAATTCAACGAGTGCAATCTTTTCAGATTTTTCCATAATTGCATAATCTACAGATATTGAAGGTAGATTTTCATAGATTCCGTAAGGAATTTTAATGCCATCTGAATAATTAATTTTTGAAACTTGAGAATAAATATCCGAAGCATATTTTTCAAATTCTTCAATCAGGACAGAAATTTTCGCCATAAACATTCCGCCATTCCAGTAGTAATTGCCATCTGATAAATATTTTTGGGCAGTTATTAAATTTGGTTTTTCGACAAATTTTTCTACTTTATAGCCGTCATCTATACTTGAAAGTGTTTTTATATAACCGTATCCTGTTTCCGGGTATGTTGGCTTAATTCCAAAAGTTACAATATAACCGTCGTTTGCAAGTTTTTGCGCTTGTTTTACACTTAGAGCAAACGCTGTATTATTTTTAATCAATTGATCTGAAGGCACAATAAGAACAACATCATCATCTGCAAAATTCTGCTTAAAATATTCTAAAGCTGCCGCAATTGCAGGGGCAGTGTTTTTTCCTTGCGGCTCAGCCAATATTATATTATCTTTGTTTATCTGATTTAATTGAAGTTTCATATCCTGATAATGCATTACATTTGTAACCGCAATAATTTCTTCGGTAGAAACAAGACTATTCAACCTCATATAAGTTTGCTGTAAAAGACTAGACTCCTTATTAAAGCTCAAAAGTTGCTTAGGATACATATCTCTTGATAACGGCCACAATCTGCTTCCTGAACCACCTGCAAGTATAATAGCTTTCATTTTAAATAAACATCCCCCTTATATATTTATATGATATTCATCGGCACATGCAATTTTTGAGCTTCGACACGTTCCTTTATTGCGCCAATCGGTTCATAATACGGTGAAACCGTCATTACTTTTGCTGCAATATCAGGATAATAATAAATAAATCTCAATTCACTTGTTGTAAGCGGTTTTTGCGTATGAACGTTTGCATAACGAACTAATTCAAGAATATTTCTTGCCTCATGTTCATCTTTAAATTCAAGTTCAAGATTGTTATAAACGTTTCTAAACCCTTTGATACCGCCATATTCACCTGTGGTAATCATTCTTCCGGTTTCAATAATTTCAGGCTCTCCGCGCCCTAATTCTTCAAAATCATACAATTCATAATTTCTGCGGTCTTTTAAAGCTCCATCAGCGTGAATTCCCGATTCGTGAGCAAAGGCATTATCTCCGACCGCCGGTTGATTCATAGGGATTGGAACTCCGAAAGCATAAGCGGTATATTTCGCAATCTGCCAAGCTTTATCAAGTTTTATGTTTTCATCAATTTTATATTTGCCTTTAAATCCCTCTGATTTCAAACATCCTAACAAACAGGAAACCAAATCAGCATTTCCGGCTCTTTCGCCCATACCGTTAATTGCGGTATTTATATAAGCATCAACGCCTGCATCAATTGCGGCTTTTGCTCCCGTTATAGAACAAGCTGCAGCCATCCCCAAATCATTGTGGAAATGCAATTCGACAGGCATTTGAATTTCCTTTGCAATTCTGTATATTCGATCATATGTAGTAAGAGGATCTTCGCCGCCCAAAGTATCGCAATATCTAAAACGGTGGGCACCTGATTTTTTTGCCTCTTTTGCGTATTTTATTAAAAATTCTATATCACTTCTTGATGCGTCTTCCGCATTTACGCCAATAATTCTTGCACCTTTATCAACCGCACATTCAACAGCTTCTTTTGTCATTTTGATAATATCATCAGGTGTTTTTTTACCTAGATATTTTCCGTTTATCATTTGTTCCGAAGTTGACTGAGACAAATTTACATATTTCAGTTCGGGAACATTTGCAAAAGACTGTTCTACATCAGACGCAATCCCTCTCATCCAACCAGATAACTTGGTAGTTGAAATTGCGCCTCGATTTACCAATTCCAAATTTGCATTCAAGTAATTCAATTCGTGCTTTGTTGTCGGGAATCCGAACTCCGATTGAGTAATCCCCATACTGTCAAGCATCAGATTTATAATTGTTTTTTGTAATTTTGCTAAGCCTAAACGAGAGGTTTGAACACCATCTCTGTTTGTTACATCTACAAAATATATCCTGTTATCTGACATCACATTTCCTCTTTTTGAAACATTATAACACAGAATAATTTTCAAAGAATTTATTACTGAAAATAAAACATTTATTTACGATTTTTTTGAGTACTCTGCTAAATATTGTTCAAAAATTTCAACACTATCTCCGACCAATTCTACACAAGGCCTCTTTTTGTAATAAGCTTGATTTCGTTCAGAGGGAACAGGCGCTGTTGAAGTTTCGACACCTTGCAATAATTCTCTGCAAATTATACTTCCGTTTTTATCTTTAAACTTTTGAGCAAGCTCTTGAACAATTTGGTACTGAGCTTTCTTATTTTCAGCAGTACTGTCAGAATTTGAAAACGCAAGTCCCGCTGCCATAAACATTCCGCTGACAGTTCCGCAAACCTCTCTCATTCTTCCCATTCCGCCGCCAAATGAAGATGCTATTTTCATTGCAGTTTCAAAATCCAGTCCGAGTTCTTCGCAAAAAACACCCAATACCGCCTGCGAACAATTATAACCCGATTTGAATAATTCTTTTGCCTTTTCTGATTTTATGCTCATTAAATACCTCTTTATATTTACAATTTCAGCATTAGTATATCCGATATCAAAATTATAAGCAACAATTCAATAAAACAATAAATGAATTATCAAAATAAATACATATTGCCATAGGACAGTTTTACCACTTCATACATTATATTAAACAAGCTTAATAAAACTAAATATTTTTACAAAAAAAAATCAATTAATATCTAAAAGAATTTTTTATATATAAAACGGGGATTATATTTATGAGATATGGGGACTATGAGGTAAGACAAACCTCAATAACGAGTTTTGACAACACTCGCAAGGTAAAAAAAGCAGATAAAGAAAAAACATTTATACCTTTAGTACAAAAAAAAGAACCTGACGATGATAAGGTTCAGGGTTTCTATGTTGAATCATCAGACGATAAAGAAGCTAAAATCGCCGCCACTGCGGCAACAACAGCAGCTGCAGATGATGATGATGACGACGATAAAGCAACAGATTCTGTAACTCCTGCAGATAATGATGATGATAATAAAACAGTAGAAGAACCTTCTGATACAGACGCACTAAAAGATGACGATAGCGATATTATGGATCATGAAGTTGACCCAAGCGTTAGAATTCATACAAACCAAAGCATTGCAAAACACAACGTAGCTGCAAACCCGATTATGAACGCTTTAAATGATGCAGTATATCAAGATGTTGAAGACGGAGACGAAACAGGCAAAGCTTATGTTAACGCAATGGAAATGCTAAAAGATAACAACGCCGAAAACGATCCGCTAACAGACGTAAATACAGACAACAAAGTATCTTTATATGGCAAAGTTGTTGGCGAAGTATCCGGTTACACACTAATAAATGATACAAAACAAAAAATTACAAGCCATACTGAAAAAGTTGATTTTGGACTTACATGGGGCAAAAAATCAAAATCAGGAGCAGAAACAAAAACAATGTTCTATGGTTCTTATGTCAGAAATAAAGACGTCCTAAAATTATATACAAACGGAGAATCTGAGCCTGTACAAAATGAGCAAGATATAGCAACAACAGACGAGCAAGAACCTGCTAATACAGATGAAACATTAAACGATGGAACAAATACAGAAGACAATCAAACTCTACCAACATCAATTGAAGAAGTAAGCCGAGACTTTAAACTTTTTGCTGCAGCAAAACACAAATTCAAAAACAAAGATGAATTAACTGCAGCAGCAACATTCTATAAAGACACTTCAACAGCATCAACTACAAATATAAAAACAAAATACAATTCACATAAATATAATGCTTATGCTCAAGCAGATGTAACAATATATAAGGGTATAACTGAGACTGAAGAAACAAGTGAAAGAAAAAACACAGTCGTAACAAATTTAAAAGTCGGCTTTAACCCTGAAGCAGAAGAAGGCATTGATGACTATAATGCTATTATGAGCAATAAAGATCAGCAAGAAGAAAATCCTGTAACTGATAATCAATCAACAGACAATAATACCGAATTGGCAGAAACAAAAGTTGAAACAGAGGCTAAAACAGAAACAGACGAAAACCCATCAATTCCAAACACAAATGATACAATAACTCCGGAAGAAGATACTAAAACTCCTGCTCAAACAGATAATAAAAAATGGTCTAATATTAAAAATCCATACCTTATAACAAGAACCATTGCCGGAGAACCATCAACCGGTTTAGGCTTTGAACAATACTTTAAGAGAAAAACAGACGACTCAAGATTAACCTTAGGTTACTTTGCTCAAGGTTCAATCACCTATTCTAACGACGAAAAAGGCAACAAAAAACAAGATTACAATTTGGCTTTTGGTGGAAATTTAAAACACATTAAACGCTTTAATAACGGAATTTTAGAATCAAAAATAAAAATTCGCGACAAATACATCTTCGGGAAATCAAATATATTCACAGTAAGCGGGTCTGCAGAATATACAACACCGAAAATTAATGCCGAAGTTAACTTAGAATATATAAAAGTTCCGGCTTCAGAATATATAGGCATTGATGCAAGAGCATATTATAACATAAGTAAAAAAATCGGAGCATTCATTGATGCCAATTATATTCACTTAAAAGAAACGGATATGATTAAAGGTACTACAATCCAAGCCGGAGTAATCATCAATATGTAATTATCAATCTTTTTTTATTTTATGCTATATTATTCATGTTCTAAAAATTCAGCATAAGATAGGGAGAATATATGAAAAGGCTATTTTTAATCGGCTTAGTACTATTTAGTTTTATTCAATCAACACAAGCTTCTCAAATATCATACGATAAAAGTGATTTTGCACCGATATACAGTGTCATTGACGATGCCTCATTTGATATTCGGTATTACTCTTCAAATAATTTTACAGGTAATAAGATAAACGGCTACAAAGCTCCAATAGCATATATGACGAAGCAATCTTTGCAAGCTTTATCAATAGCAGCGAATGACCTGCGAAAACAAGGTTATCGATTACTTATTTGGGATTCATACAGACCCCAAAAGGCAGTAAATAATTTTGTAGAATGGATAAACAATCCTAAAGATGAAGGAGATAAATCATTTTATCCAAAACTAAAAAAATCAAATCTTATAGAAGGGAATTACATTGCAGAGAAATCAGGGCATACAAGAGGTTCAACAGTAGATTTAACTCTGATAAAAAAAGATGGTTCATTTGTTGATATGGGTGGAACTTTTGATTTGTTCTCAGAAATTTCCCATCCTGATTACAAAAAACTTACCAAAGAGCAAAAACGCAACAGAAAAATTTTGCATGACGCAATGATAAAAGCCGGCTTTAAAGGTATCGATTCCGAATGGTGGCATTATACATTGGAAAACGAGCCATATCCGGATACTTACTTTGATTTTGATGTTGAATAAGAGTCAGATATATTACTATTTTTATAGTGATTAAATTTTATGTCTAATGTCTTTTTTTGCATAAAACAAAATCACTATATAAAGGAGCAATTCTTACAAATCTTCACGAGTAATGTCAATAACTTTTTCTTCTGCCTGTTTAAGAGGAATACCTATTTCTTGTTCTAAGTTTGCAGCAATGACATTGTAATTTAATATTGCATTATAAAAATCTAAACGAGCATTCAAGTATGTATTTTCCCCGTCCTTTAACTCTATAGCATCCCCGACACCGGCTTTATAACGTCCGGTAACCTGTCTGTATTGTTCTTTTGCCTGATCAAGCGCAAGTTTTGCCATTACAATTGCTTCGCTTGCCGTTTGCAGTTCTGTATAACATTTTTTTACATTATAATATACCGTGTCTTTTACCTCTTGATATCGTGCTTTTGTCATATTATATGTTGAACGCGCTTCTTCGACTTGTTTTTTTATTCTTGCTATATTCAACCCGTTATAATTCAACCCGACACCGATTTGTCCGGTTCGGACATCATATTCACTGCCTAAATTGTTTCCGTAACTTCCATATATTCCGATATTAGGAGTGAAATTCCTTTTTTCGGCCCTCAGATTCATCTTTGCTGCTTCCATTTCTTTTTGGGCTGATATTAATTCCGGTCTTAATTCAAATGCAAGTTTTATTGCTTCATCCGAATCAATACCAAATTTATTTAAAGACATTTCATCCGAAAGCTCATAATTTGTATATTCAGGAATTCCCATAATTTTAGAAAGCCTGATTTTTGCGACTTTTAAAATTTCTTCAGCTTTTACAAGATTTAATTTTGCTTTTCCTAGGTTATATTCTGCTGTAACAATATCAAGTTTCGGTTTTTTGCCATATTCATAAAATCCTTTTGCCTGACTTAACTGCAACTCATAATCTTTAACCGTATCTTGATAAACATGGACTTGAGCTTGCGCAAACAAAATATTATAATAAGTTGATTTAATATCATAAATTATTATATTTATATTTTCTTTTGTATTTTCCTGAGCACCTTCATATTGGCGTTTTGCCATATCTGCAACGGCTTTTGTCTTGCCAAAATCAAATATCAGCATATTGGCGGAGACTGAAGGTACATAACCGGATGTGTTATAAATACTTCTTTTGTAATACGGCGGGATTTCTTTATTATAACGGTTTCCTGTTCTTGAAAGTTCAAACCCTGCATTAATAGATGGGAAATAATTAGCCCAAGCTTGACCTATCCTTGATTTGTAAGCTTCCTGATTATAAAAAGAAGCCTGTATTGCGGGATTATATTCGATTGCAATTCTGATACAATCATCTAACGAAAATATTGAATGCGTATCATTTGTATATTTTGTCCTATTCTCTATACTATAATCCTTTTTATTATTCTTCGGAAGCGCCACTGTTTGCGATTTTTTGTTGTTTTTTAACCCTAAAGCATACGCACTATTAACACTTGTTCCGGTTATACACGCAATTAATATTGCAACTATTAAATTTGTATACAATCTTTTCATTCTTCTTCATCTTTCTTGTTATTAAAATGTTTATCAACAAATTCCTGTACTATCACATAAAATGCAGGAGTTAATACAGTACCTAAAGTAGCTGCAACTATCATACCTCCGATTACCGTTGAGCCGACGGAGATTCTGCTGTTTGCACCGGCTCCTGATGCAAATAATAATGGCAGAATACCCAAAATAAACGCAGCTTCAGTCATCATAATCGCTCTAAATCTGAGCAAAGCTGACTTTATCGCAGCATCATAAATTGTCAAACCATTTTTCTCATGTTCTTCCTTTGCAAATTCTACAATCAAAATAGATTGCTTTGCGGCTAAACCAATTAAAGTAATTAATCCGACTTGAGAATACAAATCAAGAGCCTGACCCATCATTAATTGGAAGATAAGCGCTCCGACAATAGCAACAGGAGATATCAGAAGTACCGCAACAGGTATCATATAGCTTTCATACAGAGCGACAAGGAACAAATACACAAATAGTAAAGCAAAGCCGACAACTATACCTGTTTGTCCCGAAGATTCCTTTTCTTGCAGAGAAGTTCCCGACCATGCAAAAGAATAATCATTCGGCAAAATTTTATCTGACAATTTTTCCATAGCGCTCATCGCATCACCTGAAGTTTTACCGTTAGCTTGAGAACCCATAATCTGAACTGAACGGAACTGATTAAACCTTGTAATTGATACAGCACCCGTAATTTGTTTTGCCGTTATCATTGTTGATATTGGAACAGGTTTGCCCTGCATATTAATTACATATATTCTTTGTAAATCCTCAATTTTATCTCTGTAATTACCCTCTGCCTGCATAAACACCCTGAAAATTCTTCCGATTTTATTAAAGTCATTTATGTAAGAATATGAAAGTGTTGAGCCAAGAGTGTTGTGCAATTCCGCAATATCAACATCCTGCGCAAGAGCTTTTTCATAATCTATATTTAAAATATATTGAGGTACATTTGCTTGAAACTGAGTATACACATTTGATAAATTTGAATCAGCATTAGCTTTTTGTATAAATTCATTTGCAAAAGCCGACAAATCTTGAACTTTAGCATTATTCAACGAAAGTAATTGATATTCAAAACCGCCCGACATACTTAAACCGTCTATTGCCGGAGGAGAAAAAGTAAAAATTGATGCTTCATTTATATCAGCAGTCCTTTTATAAATTTCTGCTAAAATACCGTTATGAGATAAATCTGTCTGTTTGCCCTGTATAAATCTGATAACCTTACCTAATATGCTGACTTTTCTATCACCCCATTCTTTCAGATTTATTACTACAAACCCTTGATTTGAAGGTCCCATTCCGCCAAAAGCAATTATTCTTTCTCTATCTATCCCTTCAATATCTTCTATTGCTCTTGTAAATTTAACCATTACATCTTGAGTTCTATTCAAAGAAGCACCGTCAGGAAGCGTTACGGCTGCTATTAAATACCCCTGATCTTCATCAGGAATGAATCCGGTCGGAATAACTTTAAACAGTCCGAGCATTAAAATCATAATAGCAATATAAGTAATAACGGTTAATTTTTTATTATAAACAAATTTTTTAACCATTTCTATATAATATTTTGTTAATATTTCAAAATATTTATTAAAATAATCCAAACCCTTCTTTATATATGACAAAATTATTTTTACATATTCGTTTGTAATTTCTTTTGTCTGTCTTGTTTTTTTAAGCAAAATAGAACACATTGCAGGAGATAATGATAATGCGCAAATAGCAGATATTGCAATAGATACAGCAATACAGACAGCAAATTGCTTATACATAGTTCCGGACAACCCGCTCATAAAGCACATCGGAACAAATACAGCCATCAAAACCGATGCCATAGCAATTAATGAGCCGCCAACCTCTTTCATTGTTATTTGAGTAGCCTCCGTTGCTGATTTCCCGTCTTCCATGTGCCGTTTAACATTTTCTATAACTACAATTGCATCATCTACAACAACTGCAACAGCCAGAACAAGTGCAAATAATGTTAACAAATTTAATGACATACCGAGCATTTTTAGTGCAATAAATGTTCCGACTAATGAAACAGGAATCGTAACACAAGGAATTAATGTTGCTTTAAAATCACCTAAAAATACAAATATAATTAAAATTACGATTAATGAAGTCAAAAGTATAGTAAATTCTACTTCATTCATTGATTCTGTGATAAATACGGCACTATCCATCATTGTATCTATTTTTAAAGAGTCAGGAAGTGTCTTGGATAATTTGTCCATTTCTTTATGCACATTTTTTACTATATCAACCGTATTTGCCCCCGGTATAGGCATAACTTGAATTAATGCACCCGGTTTTCCGGCAATCAAGCCAAATTTCGAATATGATTTTGCACCCAATTCTACTCTTGCTAAATCCTTAAGCTTAATTTTTGAACCGTTAGGATTTGAACGAACGACAATATTTTCGAATTCCTCTACTGAGGATAATCTGCCTTTTGTAAGTAAAGTTAATTTTAAACTCGGTTTTGATAATGACGGCTCGTCGCCCAACGCTCCTGTTGAGATTTGAGCATTTTGATTTCTTACTGCATTTTGAATTTCAGATACTGTCACCTTATAACTTGCAAGTTTTACCGGATCAAGCCAAATTCTCATACTGTAATCATCAGCACCGAAAACATTAACAGCACCTACACCGTTTATTCTTTTTATGGCATCTTTTATATATATATTTGCATAGTTGGTTAAATCCAATTGATTCCAGGAATCGTCTTCAGATGACAAATTGAGTATTATTGCACCAATACCGCTTACCTGATTCTCTGCAGTAATTCCTTGTTGTATAACCTCTTGAGGAAGCATTGACTGAACCTGCTGAAGTTTGTTTTGAACATTCATCAAATTTAAGTCATTGTTAGTGCCTGTCTTAAAAAATATATTTAGTGAATACGCTCCGTCATAGCTGGTGGAATTCATATAGAGCATATCTTTAACACCGTTTAGTTGTGTTTCAAGCAATGATGCGATAGAAGACTCAATTACTTCAGCACTTGCCCCCGGATAACTTGCCGAAATTGTAACCTGAGGCGGTGTGATATTAGGGTATTTTTCCTGTTGTAAACTGAACAGTGAAAGTAAACCTATAATAACAATCAGTACGGATATTACTACTGCAAATCGCGGTTTTTTAATAAAAAAGTATAAATCTTCCTTATTTATAGCCATTCTTGTTTCCCTTTTATTATTTTTTTTAACTATTTTGTTTTCTTTTCATTTTTTTCTTTCACATAACGTGTAGCCTTAACTTTTTGTCCGGATTTATAAATATCCTGAATACCTTTTACAACTACATCATCATTTTCATCAAGTCCGCTTTCAACAAGCCAATTGTTATCAATATTCTGGCTGACTTTTATATCTTTTTTTACAACTTTTCCGTCTTTTACAACCCAAACATAATAGCCCGTACCGACATCTGTTTTTGTTGCGGATTGAGGAATCATCATAACCTTATATGGCTTGTTAATTCTAATTGTTACCTTAACATAATCACCCGGAACCAGTAATTCATCAGGATTTTCAAAAATTGCACGAAGCGTTACCGTACCTGTGCTTTCATCAATTTTATTATCAACAAATTCTATCTTCCCCTCTATTTCATATTGGGTTCCGTCTGCCAACCCTAAAAGCACAGAAACAGCATTTTCATCATTCTTATCTTCTTCGCTTGCTTCTCTATAATATTTCTTAAGTTCTATAAAATCTCCGCTATTTAACGGGAAAATCACTTTCATAGGATTGGTAGAATATATTTGAGCAATTACACCGCTTGACGGAGTAACATAATTCCCTACTGAGATATTAACTTTTCCAATTCTTCCGTTCATCGGTGAAGTTATATTGGTATAACTTAAATTCAAATTTGCTTGCTGCATCTGAGCAATAGCGCCGTCAAGTGCTGCTCTGTTTCTGTTTCTTTGCGTAAGGGCATTATCATAATATTCACGGCTTACAAGATCATCTCTTAATAATTGTTCGGCTCTTTGTAAATCTATTTGAGAATTTCTATAAACGGCAGAATTTTCATTAACTGTCGCTCTGGCATTTTTTGATGCCAAAACATATTCATCAGGTTCAATAAGGAACAGCTTTTGACCTTTTGTTACACGATCACCCTCTTCAAAGTATTTTTTCTGCAGCCAACCGCTGACACGCGCAATTATGTCAACAGACAAATTTGCTTCAATCCTTCCTGTTGTATCAAATGTTGGTTGAATATCTTTCATTATAGGTTTAGATACTTGAACAACTTTAGGCTGATTCATCATATAATTTGTCAGAATATTCATTATAACTGTTTTCCCTTGATTCCATATAATAGGAATCATAATTATAGCAAGGATTATGGCAGTAATTTTTGTTTCTTTTTTCTTCCAATCAATTTTCATACGTATTCTCCAGACTTTTATTTATGTCAATTATACATGAAAAATACTGACTTTAAATATTAAATTTATTGTTATTACGGATTGTTTATATATAATAAATTGTATGAAGATATTAGAGTCAATATATTGTGATTTTGACGGAACAATAACCAAAAAAGATTCTGTTAACGGTTTCTTTGAAATGTATGCTCCCAAAAATTGGATGGATTCCGAGAAACTTTGGATTGAGGGTAAAATTTCATCAAAGGAAAATGCCATTATTCAAGTAGGTTTACTGAATAATATTTCACAAAAACAGCTGGATGATTATATCAATTCAATAGAAATTGATGATTATTTTTTGGAATTTGTGGAATATGTAAAATCAAAAGATATAAAATTAACAATATTAAGTGACGGATTTGATATGTTTATACAAAATGTTCTTAAGCGCCATAATCTGGTGATTCCATATTATGCCAATAAACTTATATACCAAAACGGTAAATTTAATATTGAATTTCCGTACTATAATAAAAATTGCGATAAAAAAGCCGGAATGTGCAAATGCTCCAAGGTAAAAGAGAAGTCTTTCTGCTATATTGGTGACGGCACAAGCGATTTATGTATTGCCCAAAAAGCAAATATCCTTTTTGCATCTAAAAATTTACATAATTATTGTGAAAAAAAGAACATTAAACATATTCATTTCAAATCTTTTTGTGATATATTAAAATTATTAGATAAGGAAATTATAATTAACGGGAAATGATATGGCGGTAATAGAAAAAGAACTTATAACAAATTTAAATAGAATCAACAAATCAACAACAAGAATCAATATGTCAGATGAAGAATTAGCGACTATTGATAAAGAATATTGTACATACGGCGATAAAATACATGCCGATGCAAATCCAAAAGTATTCAGGGATTGTAATGGAGTGTTTATGTACGATTCCGAAAATATTCCATTCTTAGATTTGGAAATGTGGTTTGCATCTTGCAATTTAGGTTACAAAAATCAAAGAATAAGAGATGCCGTTGTTGACCAGATAGATACATTGCCGCAAATTTCTTCACATTTTCAATATGATTATAAAGTGTTATTATCAGAAAAAATTGCAAGAGCAAATATAAAAAGATTTGGAACAAAAGGCCGTGTACATTTCAATGTAGGCGGTTCTCAGGTTATAGAAGATGCCTTAAAACTTGTTAGAAACTACACTCACAAAAGTAGAATGTTCTCATTCTTCGGCGGTTTTCATGGAAGAACCTTGGGAGCCAGCTGCTTAACGGCCGGATACAGATATAGAAAGCCATTTGGTCATTTTGGCGAAGAAGCTCATTTTGTTCCGTACCCGTATTGCTATAGATGCCCTTATGGTAAACACTGTGATTCTTGCAATTACTATTGCGTGCAGCAATTAAGACGTGAATTTGAGGATAATTGTGCAGGTATTTACGACCACTCATCTAAAGAATGTGCTATGGGTGCGTTTTTTGTTGAACCTGTTCAAGGTTCCGGCGGATATATTGTTCCGCCAAAGGGATATTTTAAAGAATTAAAGAAAGTATTAGATGATTTCGGAGTTCTGTTCGTTGATGACGAAATCCAAATGGGAATGTACAGAACAGGGAAATTATGGGCGATTGAACATTATGATGTTAAACCGGATGTTATTACTTTTGGTAAATCATTAACAAACGGGTTAAATCCGCTTGGCGGAATGTGGGCTAAAGAAGAATTAATCAGCCCTGAAGTATGGCCAAACGGCAGAACTCATTCGACATTCTGCAACAATCCTATCGGTATGAGAGCAGGCTATGAAGTCATGAGTACGTTTGAAGAAGGCGACTTTGAAAGTGAAGTTGCAAATAAAGGCAGATACTTCTTATCCGGACTAAAAGATTTGGAAAAACGCCATAAACGTATCGGTAATGTTGACGGACTCGGTTTGGCATTGAGAATAGAATGTGTAACTGAGGACGGATATACACCTGACCCTGAATTACTGCATAATATTTTAGCGGAAGGTTTAAAAGGTAATTTGACATATAATGGCAAAAAATGCGGAATAATTCTTAACAAAGGAAGTCATTATAATAATACAATTACATTAGTTCCTGCTGTTACCATATCTTATGAAGAAATAGATATGGCATTAGAATTGCTTGATCAATTATTTACGAGGTTGTCGTAGTGACACATTGTATAGACTTTGAGTTGCTTCATCCCGAAATTCAAGATAAGCAAAACAAAAAAGCCGTGTTACTATTTCATGGGCTTACGGGAAGCCCCTTTGAAATGCGAAAATATGGCAATTTTTTGTTTAAAAATGGCTATGATGTTTATTGCTATTCGTTTCCGGGACATGGAGACAGAATTAACGAAATTGAAATTGTTACTTGGATAGATTGGTGTAATTTTGCTCAAGAAAAATATAATATTTTAAGAAAAAATTATAATCAATTTTTTGTATCGGGTTTGTGCCTTGGAGCTTCAATGGCAGTATATCTGGCGGAAAATAATGATGACATTACAGGAGTTATCGCGCTTTCTACAACTTTGTTTTTGGATGGATTTTGCGTTCCTTGGACGGCCCATTTGCTTCCGTTTGCTCTAAATACAATTATAAGATTTTATTTTACATTTCCCGAAGATGATTGTTTTGGGATAAAAAATGAGAGAACAAGAAAAAGTTTAGCAAAAATTACAGCTAAAGCTGATATAGGGATGGATAATTATCCTCTTAACGCTGTTGACGGACTGTTAAAGTTATCTAAAAATGTCAGAAAGAATCTTAAAAATGTTAATTGCCCTGTTTTATGTATTCATTCAATATACGATAATCTATCAAGTACAAAAAGTGCTAAAGTTGTCTTAAATGGGGTTTCATCAAAAATTAAACGATATGTTGAATTAGATGACAGTTATCATATGATTCTTTATGATAATGAAAAGGAATTTGTAATGAATACAGTAAAAGATTTTCTTGAAGAACTTGTTTCTGCTGAACGCGAAAAAGAGGTTATATGTTCATAATTACAACAGGAATAATTATAAATATTTTATCAATAATAGTACTATTGATAGGGCTTTTTCATAAATTTGAGTACCCGAAACATAAAGCAATGTTCGGATATACTGTTGTCGGAAGTATGCTTATTTACATCTTATTATTGAGTATTATTGCAATATATGAATTATTTGCAAAACATAATTTATATAGTTTGATTTTATTTTTATGCGTAATAGCGCCATTTGTAATTGGGAAATTAGTAAATTATAATTCATTGAGAAAATATACAATAATCCAAATTTGGTGCTATTTAACCAGTTTAATTATTTTATTAATTTTGTTGTGATATCCGTTTTTGTCGGGTCTTTTTCATTTGCTTTTAAATTTATTCTAAAATATTTGGCTTTTGAATCATCAATCCCTATAGAAGGAATCTTTTCCAACTTGGACAGTATTTCCGTTTTTTTCTTTTCTGAAGGTACCAGTAAATATACCAACCAGCTAAGAGGGATATGTATAACTTTAATCTTTTTTATTGCAGAATTATCATATTTTCCCCAGATATCAACATTACCACGTTCGGTTATATAATTATAAAAGCCTTCAATGTATGCCGATGTGAATTCATGCTGCATACGAATATCTACATCACGAATAAATACATCATCACATCTGAAGAAACCACTTATATGAGATTTTATATTCCCCTTTTTCTTGGCATTAAATTTTACATAATCAGAAACTTTAACTTTTTTACTAATGTTTTTATATGGAGAAAATTCCAGTTCTTCTAGTCCGGGTAACGCTCCGTCTTGAATATCGAATTTTGCATATGCATCCCAGTTTTCCCAATTTTTACCTGTTTTAGAATGAACTTCGGCATTTGCTCTTCCTTGAATTTGATTTTTTAGATTGAAAAACTTATCAGCGATTATGTTTGAGTCTATATTTTTTGCCTCAAAATCAACAATAGAAGAATCTATATTAAAATCGTAAGTTCCGTTCGCTGACAATTTACCATTTGCAAAGTCTATTTCAGAGGTGTTATATTTGAAAATTGCATCTTTAAGACTGCCGAAAACATTAATATTATTTATAGGATAATCCTTAACAATAATAGAATTTACTGTAATATTATATTTATCAATATCCATGTTAATATCCCTGACGCCGGCACTCAACGCCTTATTTGGAGAATTAAAATCAAATTTTTCACTTGAAGTCGAGGATTTCTCTGATTTCTTGACTATAAATTTATCAAGGAATAAATCCATATAGTTTACGCGAATTTTGTCTTTAAAATCATTTTTAACTTCTGTTTTACAATTAAATTTTTCCTTTTTATATGTACCATCTGCAATAATTTTTGCTGTTTTATCGTCAGCTACAACACTTGCTGATTTTACATGGAAATGATTAAAAATAGTATCAATAACTTCAAACTTACCTGTAATTTGTTCTGTAACAAAGTTATATTTTAAAGCTCCGCTAAACTTACCGCCTAAAACGTATTGCTTAAAAGAACCTACAAAGGAATTTGGAACATAACCGTTTGTATTTAATGTTATATATTGCGGAGTCATTTTGTCGTTTATAATCTTAAAATATCCTTTTCCGTACAATATATCATTAAACTCATTATTTTCCTGAACAGAAAATCTGTAATCTTTTAAGAAGAACTCTTTATCAATTTTTTGAGTTTCTGCAAATATTTTTTTATTTTTGTCTTTTATTCCGGCATAGAAATCATTAAACATAATGCCGGAATTCGCCGGTATATTAATGTAATATTTTGCATTAGGTTTCTTTTGCTTTATATAATAATCAACCTCCATATCAAGATAATTTTTAACTTTAATATTGGAAGGCAGATATTTTTTAGCCAAAGCTGACGTTATCTTTGAGTTAACTTTTCCGAAAACTTCTTTTCTTTCTCTGTCATACATTTCTTTTATAAACAGATTATGTGTCAATCTTTCGGTTCCGAATGTTCCTACTGCGTGCGACTTTACTTCTCCGTTTTTTATAAAAAATTCTGCCTTTTTACAGTACACAGGAACATAAAACGGAAGGAATTTGGCAAATAAATCATTTCCGGTTATTACTCCTGATAAATCGTTGTCTTTATACGCTAAATCGATATCTGCAGTTCCTTTAAAATCCGTAAAATTTTCAATAAATTTTCGTTCATGTTCTGTATATTTTTGGAGAAACAGAACTGTTTCAAGAGTTTCTTTTACGGGAATCTTATCGCCTTTTATTGTGAAACTATCCAATTTATTGTCATTAAGAACACGGCCGTTCAAAACAATCTTTGTTTTTCCTATTGCTAGCGGAAAGTTTTTTGCCGTTAACTTTTTATTTTTTATATATAAACACCCGACTTCACCTATTAATATTGGATGTAAAACTCTGTCAAGGGTTATATTCAGAATCACATCAACATTTTTAGTCCCGCTATTTTCTTTAATAACAAACTGATTTGATGATACAGATAATTTTTCACCATCGTTTCGTATAATCTCTATTTTTTTTATGTTTGTATTCGGTATTTTACTTATATCAAAAGATTTTTTCTTATTTGAATCTTTTTTTCTTTCAATTTTTAGTTTTGATAGGACATCAAGATTTGCATAGATTAAATCCGTATCTATACTTTTTAGTTCTGCTCCTTTGGCAGAAATATCCAAATTTTGTATATTTAATCCAATCTTATTATTATCTTTGATAATAATATTTTTGACCGTCATTTTAGCTGATAATAACGGTGAAATTTTGACTTTTAAACCACTTATATCAGAATTCAAGTCATATTTAGTTTTAATAAAATTATTGGCTATCTTTATAAAATTGCCGGAATTTAAGAATGAAGAAAGGACAAAAATAAATCCTAAATAAAGTACAATTAATATAGAAAGAATAATAATAGGAAATTTAAGTTTTTTCATTTATCAATATCAACCTCTTATATCCTGAGCTATAAAAGTATCGGGTTGAAAGCTTGTTATCAACCCGATACCTGCAAATATTTATTAGTATGTAAACTGATAAGTTTGCCCCTGTTTTCTAATCGTGAATTGTAGCGGTTTGGGGTCATCTTTGAATTTTAAACAAAGTATTCTCATTGAAGAATTTGCTTTTAAATCATAGTTTTCAGGTAATGAGTGAGCAAACCTTGTAGATTCCTTGATTACTCTTGCAAGCCTTACATTGTTTGCCACAGTAAAGCCTAATGACAAGCCGCCGGTAGCAAGCGCTAGCGGAACTCCCAAATTATCAGCCACATCAAGTCTGTCCAAATCAACGAATGTTGATGTTGTAACATCTTTTAATGCTGCAAGCCGCTCAGAATATACTTTTTCGACTTTGATATCCGTATTTGAATTATTTTTAACTATATATTCAAAAGCATGAACATATTTATTTTCTTTATTTTTTAAACGATATTCGTTTATTGTAACTGTAACATTAGCTTCAGCATTATAAAATTCTTCTGTGTCAATGCGAGTTAAATCAATCGGATCATTATCAACTGAATACGGGATTGCAGAGGTTTTTTCATTTCCTTTTGACATTTTATCATTAATTTTACTCATACCTTTTTTAAGAGGTTTTAAACCGTCAGGAAGAGTAAATAAACCATCCAACGCACCTGATCTTGCATAATCTACAAAATCAAACTTATATTCCTTATATGCCTCTTTATCTTCAAGGGTTTCATATGTGTAATTTTGACTTTTGAAGAAATCCGTAACGCCGTTACTGTTTTTGTCATACTCTCCGTCCGTTACAATATAGACATCAGTATCATGCAACGCAGGATAGAATTTCATATAATAATGTTCATCACCATATTCTGCGTAATATGCATTCCCTGCAAGTTTCTTAACTTCTGCTTCTTTACTTAAAATGTTATCAACAACAGGCACTACCGTTCTTATATTTTGGTCTTTTATTCTATATGCATGATAATCTTTAATCATGCCTGCTGCATTAGCTGTTGCCGAAAATAGCATAAGTAATGATAATACACAAATACCTTTTAGCATTTTTTTCATACTAATTTTTCTCCTTTGCTGTTAATTCAACATTTTCTTCTTTTGATTTTATGTTTTTTACATATAATTCATCAAGCAAAACACAAATTGTTGCCGCCATTGCCGGCCCGAAAAGTACTCCGATAAAGCCGAAATATTTCCCGCCTAAAATTAATGATAAGAATATAATTGTCGGATGTAAATCCATTAATTTACTAAAAGCATAAGGTCTGACCAAATTATTTTCTACGAGCTGAGCTACAACCATAATGATAAAAGTTGAAATAAGCACCTTTGTACCGAATTCATAAACACCTATTAAACAAATTACTATAGCGATAGCAGGCCCTACAACAGGAACAATATCCAAAATAGCTGCGATAATTGCAATAGATATTGCATAAGGATTTTGCAAAATTAATAAACCGATTGCATTAACAGCAAAAACACTTAACACAGCCATAGTTTGAGCAAATACATAACCACCCATCTTTGAAGATATATCATCAACAATTTCTTCAGTCCTATCTTTTATATCTGCAGGAAAATATTTCAAAAAAGATTTTTTAATATTCTTTTTATCCTGCATAAAGAAAAACAGAAAGATTAAACCTGTTAAGCAATAAGCAAAACTTGAGCCCATACCTTTTATTAACCCTACAACATAATCTATAGCACCTTCGGTAGAACTTGCCATAGATGCGGTCATCCCATCAATATCTATTTTTGTTATACCCATTGCTTGAAATAAAGCACTTCCCTTGATTGCTTCATTTAAATTTTTAACATAATTCGGATACTCTTTAATTAATTCATTAATTTGATATGCACCTAACATAAATATGAATGTAAATAATAAGCCTAAAACAGCCAATGCTCCAAAAAATACAATGCATGTAGCAACAGGTCTTGGCATTTTCTTTTCTAATTTATCGACAATGGGATTTAACGAGCAAGCAAATACCAGCGAAATAAACAGCATTATCGCTACATCAACATTTGTAAACATAAAATATAAACAAAGGACAACAAAAAATCCAAAAAGAATAGTATTAATTGAAATTTCATTATTAAA
>DESZ01000030.1 GCA_002361485.1 Cyanobacteria bacterium UBA3301
GGAATGCCGACAATAAAAGATTTGGTGGGTGATGCAAGAAAACACGACCCTGTAAAACCGACTGAAGCGCAAATGAAAAAGATTGCGGTATTAAAAGAAGCAATCAAAAAATTAGCGCCAAGCCTTAAAGCAGAAGGGTTCACTCCGAGCGAAATTGATACAAAAATCTTCTTATTCAATAATTCCGCATCAAAAGAAGCAAGATTGTACTCATCTACCTTAGCAGAAGCCATTACAGACGGCGGAACGTCAAAAGGATTCTGGCTTGATAGAAATTACTTGGACCGTGCCGATTTTAGCGAAGTATTGGAAACAGCATTACATGAAATATCACACAAAGTCGGCGGCGACGAATCAATGGAATTTTCTTATAAATTAACTGATGTTAATAAAAGAGCTATTCAACAAATTCTTGAAGAACCAATAACCAGAAATGAATTGCAAGCATTAAGCAGATTGTGGAAAGAATATACTGTAACTCCATCTGCAGTTTAATAAGACTTTATAATTATAAAAACGAGTCTTCACAAACTATGAAGACTCGTTTTTATTGGTATTTTTTTGTATGAATTTGTCAATCTTTTCACCCATGTATGTTGAAAATATCGGCAATATGCAATAATAAATTCCGGCAAAAATCAATGCAGGGCGTAAAATATTTATTCCCTCAACACATTTTGAAATATTAGGATTTGTAGGGTTTAATTTTTTGAATTTTTCTATAAATTTGTCATTGTTATTCTTTAAAATCCCGTCAATTGTGTATCCGCCGATAAGAGTTATGGCAGTTGAAATTATATTGTTATAAATCAAAGCTTTTTTGCGATTTTCCTTTATATCTTTGCTTTTATTTGTATTATAAGCAAATGCAGAGGTTAAAAGCACATCGGTTCCGGCAGTTATGTGCTTTGCAATATCTTTATCATTACTTTGATATTTTATTGCATATTGTTGTAATTTTTCTTTATCAATAATTTTTGCCAGCCCTTTAGCTAAAGTTTCATTCAACCCGCCCGTAAAATTAACATTATTATTACCGACAAAAAATGTCGGCTGATGATAATTTGTAACAGGTTTAGTTTCTTTTCCAAATTTTCGGAAGAACAATTTATCCATAACAATCGGTATCAACGCTATTGTAAGCATTGATTTCGGGATTGCCGTAAAAAATCCCGTTGATAATTTTATTGTCTGAGTTAAAAGTTTATATGCACGGGGATTTTTTGATAAATTATCTATTGTCTTTGCAGTTAAAAATTTTTTCGGATTTTTGTCAATTTTTTTTACGGCATTTTCAATAGGGAGCGCAACCGCTTCAACTATTCCGAATTTTATTAAACCCGAGCAGATGGAATTTGCCATTGCATACTGCTTATTCTCAGTTTCAGTATCGGGAGTTTTGTTTATAGCAAAAGGCCTTAAACTTGTTGATAATACAAGCGAAGTTGCTGCTGCAAAAGAGGTTCCGTGTTCGGAAATTTTTTCCAAACCCTTCAAAAAATATCTATTTTGCAATATTTTATTTGATAATTTGTTTATGCGCATAGTTTACAACAATTATAATAGCGCAAAATTTAGTCAAATAAAGCATTAATTTTATCTATAATATCCTGCGGGTCAATTTCAGAAGTGATTTTATTTACGTCCTGCGCAATTTGATACAATTTTGCAGCCTCAATTTTATCACCCGTAATCGCAATAGAACGTGCCAGATTGAAATGTGCTAAAGCATAATTCGGATTGTATTCAACAGCTTTTTTAAACATTTCAATAGCTTCTTTTACTCTGCCCAAATCATCAAGATAGATAACTCCAAGATTATTATATGCAATAGAATACGTATCATCATACTCTATCGCGTGTTTATATTCTCTTATTGCCTCTTCCGTATCGCCTTTACCCCAATATAAAAACGCAAGATTACAATGTATTTTTGCATTTTTAGGGTCTAAATCCAAAGCATTACGGTATACGGTCAGAGCATTTTCATAATCTTCTTTATCATAAAAAGCACTACCTAAATTGATATAAATATCAATATCTTCAGGAGTCATTAAATAAGCGCTTTGATACGAAGTAATCGCAGCATTGATATCTTTTTTAGACTCTTGGAATACAAACCCTAATGTTTGGTTGACAATACTTGTCCATTCTTTGCTCGGGTTCAATGTAACAGCAGTTTGGAAATGTGAAATAGCGCCGTCAACATCACCCATAATATACAAAATATTTGCCAAATTTGAATGATATTCAGGCATATTCGGCATAATTTGAATTAATTTTTTATAAATTTCAACCGCATTTTCATAATCGCCCATATCTTCATAAGCCTGACATAAATGCCTGTATGCCGGAATATTTAAGCTATCTAACCATATAGCCATCTTATATTCGGTTATTGCATCTTCAAATTTACCTAACGACGAATAAATATCTCCTAACAAGCAATATAAAGGCACAAACCCCGGAGCTTTATTTATTGCATCAATATAAACATCCAAAGCATTATCCAAACCGCCGCTATTCATCTTCAAATAACCTTTTAATAATATCGGTAGAAATTTTATATAATTAAAAGATTCCTTTACTCTCGCAATTGCCTCTGAATCAAATGGCAGAGTTAATATAGCCAGAACATACTCATAATAAGATTTAATTTTATTTTTAAATATTCTGAAAGATGATACCTGATATAAATTATACAAAAGATGATGCGCACTTGAACTTGTTAAGGGTGCATATTTTATTGCCGATTTTGCATTATCAATAGCGTCCGTAAAGCGCGCTTTTTTTGTATAAGTCCTTGCAAGCATATAATATGCCTTTGCATATTTAGGATTTTTCTTTATCGCGTTATTAAAATAATTTACCGCCTTATCAAGTTCGCCTTTATGAAACCATGCAACACCGATTTTATAGTAAATTTCAGAGGAATCAATAGACTCTAAAGCCAATTGATATTCGGTAATTGCCTCATCAATATATTGACAAGATGAATATATATCTAAATGCCAAGCCAAATATAAATCACCTAAACGCAAATGCAGCAACGCATTTGTCGGATCTTTCTGCAAACCTATCTGGCATAATTCAATTGCCGATTTCACATTCCCCGTAGTTACCTGTTTTTTTATTTGTTTATCTAATGTTTTTAAATCGTTTTTCATAATTCTCTTTATATCCGTTATCACTATTATTCTAATGAAATTAACACTAAAAAGCAAGTTATAAAAAATCCTCTTTTTAATGGGCAAAAAAATTTTCTTTTCGGTTTAAAATAAAGGTATGAGCGGTAACGAAAATAACAAGTTAAACAATAATATATTTTCACAAGGTTTCGGATTTAAGTCCGTTAACCCGTTTGATGCTGCATCAGCCTCGTTTACACAAAATTTTAATCAAATTCCTAAAGCTCAACGGAGATTAAACGGATATGATTCAACAATATTAAACAAAGCGAACTTTGATCAAGTTCAAGAGCCTGATTTGAGTATGGATTTCAGAATAAAAGAAAAAGAAACCATATTAAAAGAGCTTGATGAAAAAATAAAATTATCCGATAACTACGGCAACCAAGGAGAATCTTTAAGCCTAAAAGCTAAACGCCAAAGAATTTATCAGGAATTAAACACACTAAAAAAACAACAAATATATGGCTCACAGGGGTTATCTGAAGATAAATTTTCTCACAATACTTTAAAATACAAAATGCCTGTGTTGTATAAGATAAACAACTTTATATCGCGCCGTATATTAGCAAAAGTTTCAAAGAAAATAAATTCTGTTGTCGCACTAAGCGATTCATTAGAACAATTATCAGACATCAGCAAAAGCGTTGATGAATTGGTTGGGATGAATATTCCTTATGGAGAAAAAGTTCAAAACTACGAAAAATTAACCCAATATTTAAGTCAGGCAAATGCCATTCATACAAAGATATCTAAAACGTTGAGGAAATAAAAAAGATGCGTGAAAGCTTGAACGCGTAGAGGCAAAGTCTAAAAACAAAACGGACTATGCATCTGTGCATCTAATTACTATTTACAGATTGAACACTATTTGAACACGATAGAAAATAAAAATGCTTAATCCCATACGGCTCAAGCATTTATAAAATCGGGATGACAGGATTTGAACCTGCGGCCCCTTCGTCCCGAACGAAGTGCGCTACCAAGCTGCGCTACATCCCGATATTTAGTTGTCAAGTTGAAAACTTTCGTTTTCAACGGTGCGCTACCACCTCTCGAAAAAACAATTCACCGGATTGTTTTTTCTCGGCAGAGTGCTACATCCCGATATTTAGTTGTCAAGTTGAAAACTTTCGTTTTCAAGGGTGCGCTACCATCTCTCGGAAAAACAATTCACCGGATTGTTTTTTCTCGGCAGAGTGCTACATCCCGGGGGTAAATATTGCTACCAATGGTTGCAATACTTACTCATATCTTTGTTTTAATGTACAAATTACATAGTTTATTATACCACCAACAAAATTTATTTTCCACATTCTGCCAAAAGAGCTTTAACTTCTTTGCGTTTTACTTTGCTGGTTGCGGTTCTCGGCAAACCGGTTTGTCTTACCACAATGTTAATCGGACGTTTATATGACGCTAATTGTAATGACAAACTTTTTACTTCTTTATGAACCGCGGTTTCAACTTCATCAAAGTTTGAATAAGAATTGATGACTTCTTCTGTCGGAACAATCACGGCAACAATTTCTTCACAACCGTCTTTTTCTCCGCCTGCTTTCGGCATACCGACAACACAGACTTCCGCAAATTTATCACTTTGCTGTAATACTGTTTCAACTTCTTCAGGGAATACTTTCTTACCGCCTGATAAAACTATCATATTCTTAATTCTACCTGTTATATATAATAATCCATTGCGGATTTCTGCGATATCACCTGTATGAAACCAACCGTCAGCTTCTAAAACTTCGTCAGTCAAATCTTGTCTGCCATAATAACCTTTCATAACTGATGGCCCTTTAACTAACAATTCTCCTGTTTCGGAATCGATTTTTGCTTCATAAGAATCTAAAATAGGTCCAACAGAACGCATATTATCCTGATTTGGATTATTACACATTGAAACAACCGGACTTGTTTCTGATAATCCGTAACCCTGGAATATTCTTACACCGATTCTTTTAAACCATGCGCCCACAATAGGATCTAACGGCGCACCACCCGAAATGTACCCGAAGAAATGTTTTCCGTATAATCGGTGAATTGTTCTAAACATTAATCTTCTGATATAAAAAGGCATAAATGCCGCCAAATGATATTTTATATTAAATATCATTTTGTACATTGCTGATTTTTTACTTATTTCCGATTCAAAATACGATTTTAAAAGCTTCAAAAACGCAGGAACCGTAACCATAAAACGAATTTTCTTTTCCTGCATAATGTCTAAAATATCTTTCGGTTTTAAACTGCTTGTATAATATACGGAATATCCGTGAGTCAACATTGTGAAAAACCCAACGGTCATTTCAAATAAATGATTCATAGGCAATATCGACAACAAACGCATTTCTTTATTTTTAGGCATCATGCTTTTTAATACTTTGCGCATACCATACATTTGAGCAAGCATATTTTTGTATGTAGTTTGAACACCTTTTGGTGCACCTGTTGTACCTGAAGTATAAATAATCAATGCCGTATCATGCAAAGGTCTTCTGCGCCATTTTGCACTATAATTCGCAGGGATTGAATACAAACTCGGAGTATTTTCACATTCGTATTCAGATGCTTCCATCAAAATTATATGTTTTATAGACGGAATTTTGGACTGTAATTCCTGTGCTTTTTTATAATTTTTGCTTGATGTCATCAATACTGTCGGTTCACAACTTGATAATATTGATGTCAATTCATATATTGTTAATTTATTATCCAAAGGAACAATAGTTAACCCTGCCAACACAGAGCCAAATACGCAAACACCATATTCAGGTAAAGATTCTGAGAGTATCGCCAATTTCTCGCCTTTTGGGATTTGTAAATCATTTATCAGATATGCACCCAGGCGTTCTGCTAACAAGCTCAAACCTTTATATGTAAATTCATTCCAGCCCCATAAAGTTTTCATGCCTAATGCAACTTTTTTTTGGTTTGTCGCAGTTGTTTTTTCTAATAATGAAAATATGCTCTCGTATTTCATATTGCTATCCCTCTAATATATTGCCGTTTGTTATTCTAGCGCAAAAATATTATTATGCAATATTTAAGCGCGCAAATTTACAAATTTACGTTTTTTATATTTTATGCTATTCTAAAGAAAAGGGATATACTAATGCAAATCCAAAAGATATACTCAACTACATGCAAAAGTGTTTATTTTGAACGCAAACTCACAAAAGAAGAAGAACAGGATTACAAAAACAATGTAATAAAGCCTGCTCTTGATTATTTGGGTGTAAAAGAATTTGCAATGATTTTGCACGGTTCATCCTATCCGCAGAGCGAAAACGACATAAAAATAGGCACTCCTTACGGTAAAGTAGCTGCACAGCTTATGCCTTTTGAATTATTACACGGATTCAATTCCAATCAATTAGGACCGACAGGAGAATTAACTTCCAAACAGAAAATTTCGCCTTACGAATCCTCTGTTGGCTCAAAAAATTATTTATTCATTGATTTTGATAAATTAACTCAAAAAGAATACGGCAGATTACTTACCAAATATGATATAGAAAGTTTAACCGGAATTACTGCCGAACAAAATAAGGCTAATTACGCTTATTCGAATTTCCCTGATGCCTTCGGAAATTACGAATATTTGATAAATAAAGCATACGAAAATTACCTTGAAAAAATTACAAATGATTACAAAAAAGTTAATTATATAATCAATTTAGAAAAGGAATATACGGATTTTTGCGACAAAAATCGGGATAAATTGAATAATTCAGCACTATATCATGTTTTAAAAAATCACTACGGCACTGATGATTTTACCAAATGGGACGAAATTGACAAAAATCTTATAAAAAATATTGATAAACAGGACTCACAAAAAAGAATAATACACTTAAGCCAAATATACGCAAGAGATTTAGCAACATATAAATTTGCTCAATTTATTCTTGATAAACAAATAAAAGAAAATACTCGATTACGAAAAGATTTGGGATTTAAGTATATAAGCGATATGCTTGTAGGATTTTCTCCGGCTGATGAATGGGCTAATCAAGATTTATTTTTAAAAGATTTCAGACTTGGCTGTCCTTATGGCGGACCTGACGGAGGGTTGCAAAAATGGGGAGTTCCCGTACTTGACCCTAAAAAATTATTCAATCAAGACGGGACATTAGGCGAAGGCGGAAAACTTTTAAAATCCAAATTGGACGATTGTTTGACAAATTTTGACAATGTAAGAATTGATCACGTATTAGGACTTATCGACCCTTATATTTACTCAAAAGACGGAAGCATTCAGGGCAATATTTCTTCAATGGAATATTTAGACCCTGATAAAAATTATCAAAAAATTCTAAATAAAATTATATTACCGACATTGAGAGAACATGGGCTGGATAAAAATTCACCGGTCTGGGAAGACACAGTTACTGAAACAGAAGCATTTAACAGGATTTATCATTATGAAAATAATATTCCTGGATTAACGCCTTTAGAATACGCGAAAGGCGAGCCGTATTGGGATAGCGAGAACTGGGCGTTGGTAGGTTCTCACGACTCAGATCCGGCAAACATTATGATACAGAAAGATTGGATACGCGAAAATGAAGCTTGGAGTCCTATGTATTTGGCAGGAGTACTAAATGCCGCACATGACAGCAGAGAATACTGCCAAAAAATTGCACAAAGTGATGCCGAAAGAGTTAAAGCTAAATTTGCTGAACTATTTATGGTCGGAGATAAAGTGCAAATGTCTTTTGCCGATTTTTTCGGAATTGATAAAACATATAATCAGGGCGGGAATAACAAAAACCCGAATAATTGGAAATTACGCTTAAATAAAGATTATGAAAGCGATTATTATAAAAACCTTTCTTCCGAAAATCCGACAGCTGTTAACATGCCTGAAGTCTTAGGTCTGGCAGTTAAAGGTCAAGCGGATATGAGAAAAGTTAAAAACCAACCTGATATTCCGCAGGAAGAAATTGACTATTTACTTACAAAACTTGCAAGATACGAAAAAATATTGAAAGAACCCGAAGAATAATCGAAGAACTTACATTCCGTTTCGTATACAATCGGGGAATTGTAATAATTATATAAACTTCTATTATAATATCTGAAAGGAGTTATACGGTTATGGACGAAAATCAAACAAATATTGAAAATGTAACAATAGAGAATGATTCGGATAAAAGACATCATTGTTCTGTTTGGAAATGTATTTTGATGGGAATTTTAATTTTTCTTGGCGCATTTTGTGCCGCTTATGTAATTCTTGATTGGTATTTTAAATCTTTTTTAATTCCAAACACTATGTTATATCCTGATTACGGAATGGAAAAATTTATCAAACATGATTTTGACAGAATGGAAAAATTTGCACGGAATAATAACAAAATTTTGCAGGAAAAATCATCAAATATTATTCGCATAAAGCAAGATGATAATGAATATAAAATCTATATAGATTTAAAAGCTTTTGACAATAATGAAAACAACGTAAATATAATAAACGAAAATAATACCCTTACAATAAACGGAAAATCAATCAAAAAATCAAAAAATCAGGAACATATTTTACGATTTCAACAAAGCTATATGTTCGGAGATAATGTAGATTTGAATAATCTCAAAAAAGAAACTGACGGTGAGTATCTTGTAGTTTCACTTCCAATAAATAAAGGTAATAATGATTAGAATAAAAAAATAAAGGATATTTATTTATCCTTTATTTTTTTATATAATACCATTATGAAGATTTTAGGAATAGATCCGGGAATGGCGATAGTCGGGTATTGTATTCTCGATTTTGACGGGAAAAATATTATACTCGAACATTCAGGTTCAATTCAGACAGATAAAAATAAGGGTGAGAGCGCAAGGTTATTGGAAATTTTCAATGATATCAAAACCATTATTGAAACATATAAACCTGATGTTTGTGCAATAGAGAAATTATTTTTCTTCAGGAACTATACAACAGTTATGCCCGTTGCACACGCTCGCGGGGTAATATTATTGGCTTTGGAACAATTTAATATTCCTGTTTATGAATACACTCCGATTGAAGTGAAACAAATTCTTACAGGTTACGGCAGGGCAACGAAAAAAGAAGTTGAACAGATGGTAAAAATAAGTTTAAATGTCGATAAACTGCCCAAACTTGATGATACGGTCGATTCTATTGCGATTGCTATTTGCTACACAAGACGCGAAGGACTTGAAGCAAGGTTTACTTAATAAATTGTGTTTATATTTTTAAAATGCTAAAATATTTTTATGGATAAATCCGTATTTAAAAGTTTTGTAGTTTTAAGTTTAATTGTCGGCATAATATTTGGAGTGCTTTCACCTGTTCCGATACTGGGAACGATTGTATTATTGGCTTTATTATTTTTGTCTGCACCATTAGTAATGATTTATCTTATAATGGACGGCAAATTCGATTTGGAAACCATCAAAGACAGTATCGTATACGGTGCAATAGCAGGAATGTTTGCTAATATTTCTTTTGCGTTTACTTATGCAATAATCACCGCAATAATATACGCAATAACGCAATACAGTTCTAATTTGCTGCTAACAACCATGATAATAAATTCACCGATTTGGCTTCTTATTGTTGTAATATTGTTTATGGGTGTACTGACAGCAACTACAAATGCGTTTTCAGGTCTTGCAACTTATTATGCAATTAATTTAATCAGAGATATATACGAGAAAAAACATAACAATAGTAATAACAATTTTAAATTATAAAAAGGAATATAAAATGGCGGAATTTAAATCAAAAATCAGAACAATAGAATGGATAGATACATATTCAAGAATGGCAGATCAAACAAAATATCCTGACAAATTTGAATTTATAGATATTAAAACAGGACAAGAAATGTTTGATGCCATAAAAAATATGGTTGTACGCGGAGCGCCGGCTATCGGTATTGCTGGTGCGCATGGTGTTGTTTTATATGCACAGGAATTGAAAGATAAAAATTTATCCTTTGAAGAATTTAAAAAAGAATTATTAAACAAATCAGATTATCTTGTAACCTCAAGACCAACTGCCGTAAATTTGTATTGGGCTGTTGAAAAGCAAAAAGAAATAATTAAAAATTCAACTTCCGATATTGAAAGTCTTATAGAAGAATTGAGAATAAACGGCAAAAAACTTGAATTGGAAGATATTGAGATTAATAAAAAAATTGGGGATTACGGAGCCATGGTTGTACCAAAAGGCGCAACAATTCTTACCCATTGCAACGCGGGAGCATTGGCAACGGTTGGATATGGCACTGCATTAGGCGTTGTTCGTTCAGCTTTTGCTAAAGACCCGACAATTCAAGTGTTTGCAGACGAAACCCGACCAAGACAACAGGGTGCAAGAATTACAACATTAGAATTAAAAATGGACGGAATACCTGTAACTTTGATTACAGATGGAATGTGTTCATATTTTATGAAAAAAGGAATGATAAATATGGTTGTAGTCGGAGCTGACAGGATTGCCGCAAACGGGGATGCCGCAAACAAAATCGGAACATATACCGTTGCAATTGCCGCTAAATATCATAATATCCCGTTCTATGTCGCAGCACCCCTATCAACAATAGATACAAATATTCAATCGGGAGAAGAAATAGTAATAGAAGAACGTCCGCACGAGGAAGTAACAATGATTAACGGGAAAAATATTTGCCCTGAAGGAGTAAATGTTATAAATCCCGCTTTTGATGTAACTCCTCACGAACTTATTACGGGAATTATAACAGAAAAAGGTATCTTAAAACCGGATTATAAAACATCAATAAAAAACGCTTTTAACAATCAATAAGGAGAGAATAAATGGATAAAACATCTAAAATTTTTATTGCAGTTATGGCATTACTATTTGTCGGCGTAACAGCTGTGGTATTTTTCGGCGGGAATTCTTATGAACTCCAAAATATCGGTAAAAATTCAGCCCCTTCGCAAACACAAAATGACAGCAGCCAAAAAATTGATAATGGAAGTTTTCAGCCATATATGGATATTATGCACGAAAAAATAACAAAAAAATGGACTCCGCCTCAAACTGATAAAGATGCCGATGTAACGGTTGAATATACAATAATGAAAAACGGCTATGTTAAAGACCCTAGGATTGTAAAATCCTCAGGCAATAATGCGATTGATAAATCTGCAATTGATGCTTTGAATAATGCATCTCCGCTTCCGCCTTTACCGTTATCTTACGATAAGGACAGTATAAATGTTAAATTTAACTTTACCGTAAAAGCTTCTGAATAATTATATCTATACTTTATTTCATTCTTTTATATGACAAAAAATGAACAAAAATATGTTTTAATCGTTATATAAATGTATAAAGTATGAAGGAACAAATTTGAATATATATAAAAAGATAATAGCAACAATGCTTGCTGCTACTTTTTTGATTAGTCCGCAAGCGTTCGCTATAGGGGAAACAAAAGCTTCCGTACAAAATTTTGATACATCAAGTGTAAAAGTAAAACAAGGTTCTGTATTAAGTTTAAACGATTGTATCGGGATTGCACTAAATAACAGCGCCGCAATAAAACAGGCACGATACAATTACGGAATATCAAAAGCCAATGTCGGAATTGCACGTTCGGAATTTTTCCCTACAATCGGAGTAGGCACAGGATATAATTATACAGATACCCATACAAAAAGATATAACTACGATAATAAGTTATATAATCTTAATGCTAATATAAATCAATTGTTATTTAATTTTGGTAAAACAAATGCCAGAATAAAAATGCAAAGATTTTACCTTATAGCCGATGAATACAATTTTTATGATACCGTCAGAAAAATAACTTTTGACGTTAAGCAGAAATATTACCAGCTTTTAGCGGCTCGCGCTGCTGTTTTAATTAACGAAGCATATGTAGACATAAACGAACGCAACTATCAGCGCACAAAAGCCTATTACGATGAAGGTTTAAAATCAAAAATTGACCTTGTTAATGCCGAAGTTACATTAAGTGATTCTAAAATCGGACTCATACAATCTCAAACGGCTTACGAAAACGCAATAGTATATTTAAACAATGCAATGTACCTTACCAATGCCCCGAAATACAATATCGAAGGGCAAGACGGGTTTAATATTGAAAATAATGTCGCCCCTGTTGATTTGACAAAATTTGAACAAATAAAAGAAGGCGAAATATCCTCAATACCGACGGATATTGATGATGCAAAATTTGCAACGGCAGTAGAAAAATTGGAAGTTTTAACGGATTATAAATTTGAAAAATTCCCGTATTCATTTGACGAATGTTTAAAAATTGCCGACAAAAACAGAGCGGATATAAAAGCTTATTCCGCAACCGTAGATGCATTAAAAGAAAATCTTTTATATGTAAAAAGGAATTATTATCCTGAAATCTCCGCAACGGCAGGTTACGGTTTTAGAGATCAGGAAACCACAAATTCGTTTAACGTCGGGGTAAATCTGTCCAGTTCATTAAATATAATGAACCATACAAATCAGGTAGATGCCGCAAAATATCACGTTGATATCGCTCAAAGTTCATTAGACCAATTAACGCAGGACATATACTTTGAAATACAAAACGCATATATAGATATGATTCAATTGGAAAAACAAATTCCGCTCCAAGGTGTGAAAGTTAAGCAGACTTTTGAAAATTATCAACTTGCAGAAGGCAGATATTATGTCGGTTTAGGCGATTACATAGAATTGCAGGATGCAAAAGTTAATTATAACAACGCGCAGCATTCATATATTGAAACAATATATCGATATAACGTAGCAAGAGCGAATTTAGAAAGTGTAATAGCTTTACCTCAAAAGGTTAGCGCAACATTAGAGGAAAAATCAAATGGACGTAAAAAAACTAAAAAATAAAAAAGTTATAGCATTAGCCGCCTTATTATTAATAGGCGGTATATGGCTAAAATTTTATATAACCGACAACAAAGTGCATTATGAAACAAAAGAACTTGAACGATGCACAATAACGCAGGTTGTAGAAGCTTCAGGGACAATAAACCCTGTCAACATTGTCAGTGTTGGTTCAACAGTATCAGGCTTGATGAAAGAAATATATGTTGATTATAATTCTGAAGTAAAAAAAGGACAGCTTTTGGCTCAAATCGACCCTGCAACTTTTCAGGCGCAAGTTGACCAGAACATGGCACAAATAAATAATGCCGAAGCTAATCTTGCAAAATTAAATGCCGAAATGGTTTATGCTCAAAAGACTTATAACCGCTATAAAAATCTTTATTCAAAGAATTTTATAGCACGAAGCGAACTTGACCAAGCTGAAAGTGAATACTTAGCAAAACAAGCATCAATCGGCGCACAACGAGCTTCTATCGCACAGGCAAGAGCAAATTTGAATACATCAATGACAAATTTAGGATATACAAAAATAATCGCTCCTGTTGACGGAACAATTATTAAACGTGCAATAGATGTTGGGCAACCGGTTGCAGCAAGTTTCCAAGCTCCGGAATTATTTACAATTGCACAAGATTTGAAGAAAATGCAAATAGAAGTAAACGTATCTGAAGCTGATATCGGCAACGTTAAAGCAGGACAAGAAGTAGAATATACACTTGACGGATATCCTGATTCAACATTTCACGGGGAAGTTACCCAAGTCAGATTGGATTCCACAACAACATCAAACGTTGTAACATATACGGTAATTGTAAGTGTTGATAATGAAGATTTAAAATTAAAACCGGGCATGACGGCTAATGTATCAATAATAACAAGCAAAAGCGCAAATGTATTATGCGCCCCGACAATTGCACTAAAATATTCCCCTGAAGCAGGCGGACAAAAATACAAAGAACAGGGAATCTGGATACTTGACGACAAAGAACCGAAAAGAATAACCATAAAAGAAGGTGCCAGTGATGATACAAATGTTGAAATAATTTCAAATAAAATAAAAGACGGCGATAAGGTTATTTTAAGTTCAACAGGCGGTAAAAAATCTTCGAAAAATACCCCAACAGGCACAAGACGCCGCGGCGGCCCTCCGGGAATGTTTTAAAGGGGTAAATAAATGGATTTAATCGAAGTAAAACATGCTATAAAAACATATTCAACAGGCGAAGAATCATTCAATGCGCTTGATGATGTATCATTAAATGTAAGAAAAGGTGAATTTGTTGCAATCATGGGAACTTCAGGTTCAGGAAAGTCAACCTTTATGAATATGCTTGGCACATTAGATAAACCAAATTCAGGAGAATACTATCTTGAAGGTGAAGATATGCTCCATTTGGATTCTGACAGTCTTGCAAAAGTTCGCTGCGAAAAAATGGGGTTCGTGTTTCAGGGATTTAATCTTATTTCAAGAACATCAGCCCTTGATAATGTTTGTTTGCCTATGATTTATAAGGGAATACCCGAAGAAGAACGTATCGAACGCGGTAAAAAGGCATTAGAAATCGTGGGTTTAAAAAATCGTGAAGACCACATGCCAAACCAAATGTCAGGCGGGCAACAACAGCGTGTTGCAATAGCAAGAGCATTGGTTAACGATGCGCCGTTGATTTTAGCAGATGAACCGACAGGTAATTTAGATACAAAAACAAGTATCGAAGTTATGGAATTTTTTGTCAGCCTTAATGAAAAACTCGGCAAAACCATTGTTCTTGTAACTCACGAACCCGATATTGCGGAGTACACACAAAGAGTCGTGAAATTCAAAGACGGGAAAATAGTTCTTGATATGCCCAAAACAGAGTGGGCAAAACACAGAACAAGGGAAACGTAATATTAATTGAGAGGTTGAAAAGTTTAGTGGTTGAAAGGTTGAAAATATAATGCTTGATTTCAAATCAATATTCAAAATGGCAAAAATATCTTTAAGAATAAACCGCATGCGCTCAATGCTTACCAGTTTAGGTATAATTATCGGCGTCAGCGCGGTAATTATAATGCTTGCAGTCGGTTCTGGGGCAAGCAAAAAAATTGCAGCCGATATGGAATCTATGGGAAGCAATCTTCTTATGGTGCGTTCCGCATCAGCCAAATCAGGCGGAGTACGTATGGGTTCGGGGACAAAACCGACACTTACTCTGAAAGATGCGGATGCCATTGAACAAAAAGCACGAGGGATACTTGCAATAGCACCATATTCCGCAGAAGGCAAACAAATTACATACGGCAATCAAAATTGGTCAACTTCTATCGGCGGAACAACAACACAATATTTTAGAATAAGAAACTACGAAATAGAGGCAGGCAGAGGCTTTTTGCCTGAAGAAATAAAAAATAGTATAAAAGTTGCCGTATTAGGTCAAACCGTATCATCTGAGCTTTTTGGCGACGTTGACCCGATAGGAAAAACCATCCGTATAGGAAATATTCCGTTTAATGTTATAGGATTATTAAAACCGAAAGGCTCAAGCGGAATGGGACAAGACCAAGACGACATAGTATTTATCCCGATAACTACCGCACAAAGAAAAGTATTCGGAACTGATTTCCCCGGAACAGTTTCCATGATAACGGTTCAGGCTCAGAATGACCAAGTCATATCACTCGCGCAGGAAGATATTACGGAAATTCTAAAAACTCGCCATCATATCGGCACAAAACAAGATAACGATTTTGAAATAAGAAATCTTGCCGAGATGCAGGAAACAATAAAATCAACAACAAAAACCATGTCATTATTATTAGGCGCAATAGCAGGCGTTTCCCTAATAGTAGGCGGTATCGGCATTATGAACATTATGCTTGTATCCGTAACAGAAAGAACAAAGGAAATCGGAATAAGAATGGCTATCGGTGCAAAAGCTTCTGATATAAGATTTCAATTTTTAATAGAATCATTTTTATTATCTATGTCAGGTGGGTTCAGCGGTATCGTTGTCGGTATTGTTGGAGCATGGCTCATGCACGTCTGGGCCGGCATGAATATTGCCATAACCCTGCCATCCATTCTGTTATCTTTAGGATTTTCCGCCGCAATAGGGATAGGCTTCGGATATTATCCCGCGTATAAAGCATCTTTACTGAATCCTATTGATGCACTAAGATATGAATAATTAAAAAGCCTTGCTATATAACTGCAAGGCTTTATATATAAAATTCCTGATTATTTTTTATTCTGCTTTTTGAGATTTATCTTTTTTGGTAAATAGACTTTTTATTCCTTTAAATAAACCGGAGAATACATTACCGATGAATTTTCCGACAGGTTTTAGAACCCCATTCCAAATGAATTTTCCGACAGGTTTTAAAACACCGTTCCATATAAATTTTCCGACAGGCTTTAGAACTCCGTTCCATACAGCTGTTGCCGCTGTTCCGATTGCATGCCTAATTTTTGGAGAACCGATAATTATTCCTGCGGCTATTCCTGTCAAAGCTCCATAGGTAGCATCTTTTGACCAGATAGAACCCATTCCGTAACCGCAGCATGGCCCGCCCATCATCATAGGCGGAGGCGGACAGCAAAACCCGCCGTTTGTATATATATTTGTTTGTTTAATATATAATGACATGCTTTAATACCTCTCATATATATAAAGTATATAAACTATAAATATTTGCTCTTTTTAATTTTAAAGCTTTACAATTCTTAATAAATATTGACAATCATGATATAATATTAATATGAATATTGGTAGAACCCTGCGTTTTATGTTGGTAATTTTTATATTATCAGCTGTCGGGAATATAAATACACTGGCTATAGAAGATGAACACGAAGAATTATTCCACCCTGTTGAGATAACTGACGGAAAAGTTTTGAGTGTAACAGATTGCGTAGCGTTAGCTTTCAAAAACAGCCCCAAAATCAGACGCCAAAAATACAATTTGGATTTGGCAAAAAGTAATGTCGGAATTGCTAAATCTCAATATTTTCCTGTTTTAAGTGCAGGAGTCGGATTTTATAACGAAAACAATTCTAACGGAATATATTATGACAAGCATTACAGGGATTTGCCGAACGTAGGAGTATCCGTTAATCAATTAATATGGAATTTTGGCAAAACTACAGCTTTTATAAAGATGGAAGAATTTTATAAAATCGCTGCAGAATACGAATTTATGGACAGTTTATGTCTTACTTTGTTTGATATAAAAGCAAAATATTATAATTTATTGAAAGCCAAAGCTTTATTAAACGTTGCAAAAAATAATCAAGATATAAACGAAGAATATGTTAAACTTGCCAAAAACAAAAACGAAGCTGATAAAACGACAGCACAAGTAAATTTGAGTGAAGCAAACATTAAATACATTGAAGCAGAAAATACTTTAAATAATGCTAAATATGATTTGAGTAACGCAATGTATCTTGAAAATCAACCAAACTACGATATAGAAATTACCCCGACATTCACATACAATGATTATGCTTATCGTTCAAAACACGTTGAAATGATGCCTTTTGAACCGTTTATATTTCCGTTCAAAAAAACGGAAGCCCCTGAAATTGCCTATAACAACAGCCCTGATTTGCAAGTTTTGGTTAATACAAAAAAAGCAATGGAACAATCATTAAAATATGCTAAAAGAGCAATTTTACCCGATTTAAATGCAAACGTAGGCTACGGATATAAAAATACAAATTTTGCAAGGAATAACGGTTTATCCGTCGGAGTTAATCTTGAAACAACAACAAATTTTATGGAATATAAATATCAGGGTAAAAATGCTCAAGCACAATTAAATATTGCTGATAATGAAATTACCTTGTTTAAAAAAGATTTGTATTATGAAGTTCAAAGAGCATTTAATAATGTTGATAGGGCGCAAAAACAAGTTCCGACAGCAAAAACAGAAGTTGAGCAATCGCTTATTAATCTCACTTTGGTAGAGAAAAAATATAAATCAAACGATTTGGATTATATCGCATTGCAAGAAGCCAGAAAAGCATACATAAGAGCACTTGATACATATATTGAAAGTATCTATAATTATAATATTGCACTAATTCAGGTTGAAATGGCTATGCATTATCATCTTGTCGATATCCACCACAAATCAGAACATGCTATGCACTATCATTCTGCTGAATTGATTGAACACTTGAATAAAGTTCTCGGATGCGACGAAAAAGAAATATCTAATAAAAAGAAGTCTAAATAAATTAAGTTCACTAAAATTTCTTTGTTGTTGTACAATATAAAAAGCAAAGGATTTTATATATGGCAAAGATAATTTTAACAGGTGACAGACCAACAGGTAAATTACATTTAGGACATTATGTCGGCTCGCTAAAACGCAGAGTAGAACTTCAAAATTCAGGAGAATTTGATGAGATTTATATAATGATAGCTGATGCACAAGCCCTAACCGACAATATGGAAAACCCTGAAAAGGTTCGCCAAAATATTATTGAAGTTGCGCTTGATTATCTTGCTTGCGGACTTGACCCCAAAAAATCCGTATTATTTATTCAATCACAAATTCCCGAACTTTGCGAAATGACTTTTTATTATATGAATTTGGTTACAGTTTCAAGATTACAGCTAAACCCGACTGTTAAATCTGAAATTCAAATGAGGAATTTTGAAAAAACGATTCCAGTCGGATTTTTCACGTATCCTGTAAGCCAAGCTGCAGATATAACTGCATTTAAAGCAACAATTGTTCCTGTCGGAGAAGACCAAGCTCCTATGATAGAACAAACACGTGAAATTGCCCGTCGTTTTAATAATATTTATAATACAGATGTGCTAATTGAACCAAAAATTTTATTGCCTGAAAATAGCGCCTGCCTACGTTTACCTGGCACTGACGGGAAAGCAAAAATGAGTAAATCTTTAGGCAACTGCATATATTTGTCGGATTCTGAAGAAGAAATAAGGCAAAAAGTTATGACCATGTTTACCGACCCAACGCATTTAAGAGTTGAAGACCCCGGACATGTCGAAGGCAACCCTGTATTTATATACTTAGATGCATTTTGCAGCGATGAGTATTTTGAAAAATATTTACCTGAATATAAAAATCTTGATGAATTGAAAGCACATTATACACGAGGCGGTTTAGGTGATGTTAAAGTAAAAAGATTTTTGAATAACGTATTACAAGATACACTACGTCCGATAAGAGAACGCAGAAAAGAATTTGAAAAAGATATTCCTGCAATTTATAAAATGCTTGAAGAAGGTAGTATAACCGCTCGTAAAAAAGCCTCTATCACACTTGAAGAAATGAAGCGAGCAATGAAAATCAATTATTTCGAAGATGAAGAATATATAAATCAACAAACAGAAAAATTTGCACAATGATCTGTATGTCTTGAATTATTTTTAATAATATGATAAAATTCATATTGGAATTAAGGAGTTATTATGAAAAAATATTTATCCGCAATTTTAGTTTGTCTATTGTCTGTCAACATGGTATGTGCAAAGGATTATGCTAAATTACAAATAAAAGAAATGAAACATGCACAAAAATACGGAACTACCCAAAAATATCTTAATAATAATATTGTAGCCCCTCAAACAGAAATTGCTGTTTCTAACAGAGGGTTAAAAGACCCAAAACTTATAAAACTCGGTAATTACGAAAAAATCGACCAAGAAGCTTATGATGAAAAATTAGCTAAAGACAATGAAATTTATAAAAAGATTGCCAAATCATTCGGAGTCAGGACTATTGACAATTATAACGCACAAGCAAAAGGAGAAGATTATTATAAAATATATAGAGTTGCCGAACGAATAATCAGAGCAAATAAACTTGATTATTTGAATTGGAGAATCGGTGTATATCGCGATGCCGACAATCCAAACGCATATTCAACAAACATGAATTATATTGCGATCAGTACATCAATATACGATACCTTTTCCAAAAATGATGATGCCCTTGCTATGCTAATCGGTCATGAAATGGGACATGCATTATTAGGACACCAGCAACGAATTACTCCGACAATCAATAGAATGAATCGTAAATATAAACTTGCAAAAAGCGGAAATAGTGCTGCAATTATTGCATACAAAGCAATGGAAAGAAAATATTTAATAGATTCAAAAAATATGGAATATGCCGCAGATTTAGAGGGCGCAAAATTAGCTGCAAAAGCCGGCTATGATTTGAATGAAGGTGCGGAACTACTTTCATTTCTAAATACATTACCGACTCCCGGTGATTATTGGAGCGACCACCCTGATGCCACAAAACGCATACAAAATTTTAAAGAAAACAGAAAATATTTTATGGAAGACGAATGGGCAGAAATCGGCAAATACAACATATACAATTCAGATGTTCTTGATGTAAATTTATCATCAGACAGAAAATCAATTGTTATAAATGCACCTAAAAACAAAGAAGCTTCAAACCAATATTACCATCCCGAAGATTCTCAAGATATATATCTGCGCTTTGGCTATAAATCATATTTAAACGGAGAATACCAAAAATCATTAAAATATTTTAACGATTTATTTGAGATAAAACAAAATGATGCAATAGCGTATTTATACGCATCATATGCATCAGAAGCACTATATAATCAAAAGAAAAATGACAAATATTTAGAACAGGCAAAAGAATATATTCAAAAAGCAAAACAAATAGAACCGAATAACAAATATATTCTTGAACAGGAAAATGCATTAAAATAAAATAAAAGCATCTTTCCTAAAAGGAAAGATGCTTTCTTCTCAAATCACCCGTCATATATTTTTAACAAAAGGATGCAAATGACCCCGAGCAACTGCATGAGCAATCACAACCGCCGAAAGAATCTGCGCTGTAACCGACACCCTCACTCAAAGTTGATACAGCATCCGAAAATTCACTCATAAAACCAATACTTGCAATTGAATTATCACCTTCAGAATACATAGAATAGTCTATATTTGCTTGTTGAGAAAACATATATGTATCATATTCATTAGCATCTAACAAACCCCTCATAAAACTTCTGTTAGCAAGAATACCTGAATTTTCTACAGGATGGTTTTTAATATTAGAATTCTTATGAGTTGAATTTGATTTTGCTGCCTTTTCGCCGAATAATAAAATCATTTTTCTCTCCTGATATCTGTCGTGCTTACATTTATATAAAGTATTTAAAATTTATCATATTTCAATAAAGATTTCTTTTGTTACATAACTTTACAAACTTTAAAATAAAAGGCAATTATTTAACAATTACATACTTTATATATAAAAGAGCAGAGTAAGGATTATTTTACATGACACAAGAAAGCAGAGCAATAGCATCAATCAAAAGCATTAACGCTAAAAGCGAGAATTATGCAACAACAGACCTTGGTATAAAAACTTATGATGATGAAACAAGAAACATCATGAGTTCGACTTTTGGTGTTGTAAAAAATAACTTAATGGCATTATGGTATGCAATCGGCTTAAACCCGAACGTTACAAGCGTATACACCCAAACCATGATGGATGCCAATCAAGCAATGACATTTAACGGCAAAACATACTTCCCTCATCCGGGAGTAGGCAATTTGCACCCGTATAATGAATCAGGAAACCCTAGTGACGGATGTTTTCAATTCCACACTTTGGGTTAGGAGATAAAAAGCAATGGCAGGAGAATTCGCACTACAATTTAATCCACGAGCATTTTCGGATCCGTCATTAATCCACGGTTCAAACCCTGCGTTTGACATTAATGCCGGTAATTTTGCCATTGTGAATAATTCATTCCCGACAACAAATAGTGATATGGCAGCAAGACAATTCAGATTAGCATTTCAGGATACAAAATCAGAATCCGTTCCGCATCAACATAAAAATATAGTTACAGACAATAATGTCGGAAAAAAATTAGATTTATCAATATAAAAAAATCCCTCTTAAAATATAAGAGGGATTTTTTATTATCTGTTTAGAAAAATCTATACGCCAATTGCTGATTTAGATTTTTCAATGCAAGAAATCAAAGTTGAAGCAACTGTTTCTTGTTCTTCTTTTGTTAATTCAGGGAACATAGGAAGAGAAATTACACATTCGGTATTTGCTTCTGTTACAGGCAAAGAACCTTTACCCATACCTAACCATGCATTAACCTTTTGGAAATGCAACGGGATAGGATAATAAAGCATTGCACCGATTCCCGCATCCGATAACATTTTGTGAACTTCATCTCTATTCGGAATTTTAACGGTATATTGGTGATAAACACAATATGTATTGTCTAATTCTTTAGGTGTTTGGATATCAGGACAAGATGAGAATAATTTATTATAGTATGATGCGCGTTCTCTTCTTGCGGTATTCCATTCGTCTATATGTTTTGCTTTAACTCTTAAAATTGCAGCTTGAATTTCGTCTAAACGAGAGTTTACACCCAATTCGTCATTATGGTAACGAACCATAGAACCATGGTTTCTTAATGCGATTAAATGGTCGCGAAGTTCTTCGGAATTAACTGTGCAAAGTCCGCCATCGCCCATTGTTCCGAGGTTTTTAGTCGGATAGAAACTGTAACAACCTATATCTCCGAAAGTACCAACCATTTTGCCTTTATATAAAGCACCAATTGCTTGGCAGCAGTCTTCGATTACTCTCAAATTGTGTCTGTGAGCTATATCCATGATTGCATCCATATCACAAGGTTGACCATACAAGTGAACAGGGATGATTGCTTTTGTTTTTGATGTGATTGCAGCTTCAATTTTAGAAGGGTCGATATTAAATGTATCAGGATCAATATCTACAAATACAGGTTTTGCACCAACTATACCAATAGCTTCAGCTGTTGCTACAAAAGTAAATGCTGTTGTGATAACTTCATCACCCGCACCGATATTTAAGGCACGCAAAGCAACATGCAAAGCATCAGTACCTGAATTCAATGCAACGGTATATTTGCATCCGATATAGGATGCTAATTCACTTTCTAAAGCCTTGACATTCGGCCCTAAAATATAGCATCCGCTTCTCATAACTTCGCAAACGGCTTTTTCAGCTTCTTCACCGATTTGCGCATATTGACGTTTTGAATCAAAAATAGGTATCATATAAGTCCTCCTTTTATAATGTACACTTTATGTATTTATTATACCATAAGGATTCCCGTCTTAATATAAATTTTATATGGTAATAATATGTTCAGAGGGGTTTACAAACTTACAAACATGTGAAATAATATATGTGAGGTAATGTAACATTTTGTGAACATGGTTAGCAAAAAATTTTTTCAAGAGTTTTTCTAATGGTGTTAATATAATAGCAATAGTGTGGAGAACATAATATGTTAGCAATTCAACCGATATCATTAAATAGCACAAAGAATGCATCTTTCAAAGGTATTTACGACAATCAGGAATCATATGAAAGAGAAAAACGCTATTTTGAAAATCAAGGACGCGAATTTGACGGAATTATTAATGATGACAATATTCCTGAAGGAATGAAAAAGCCTTTTAAATTTGCTCGTATTATTACAAACGGCATAATAGACGGATTAGCTGTCGGTTGGGCCGTTATGGCAGGAGCAAATTCTTGCAAAAAAGCTGCCTCATCAAAATATGCAAAAAATATCAGTTCTGCAGCAAAACCAATAGCAGAAGGTTTTGCTAAAACATTAAAGAATTTTGGCGAAATAATTGCTAAAGGATTTCAAAAAATAAAAGACAACAAATTCGCTCAAAAAGTTTCTGCATTATATGACAAAGTTGCGAATTCAAAATTCGGAAAACCTGTTATTGAATTTACGAAGAAATCAGCAAATGTTGTTGTTGAATTTGCAAAAACAATAATAAATGCAATAAAAGGCGTAACTTATGATAAAGCAAGCAAGACCGCAGCAGGAGTTTTAGGCGGCGGCTCAGGTATTGCAGGAGCATATGCAACTGCAAGAGAAGAAAATCCTGTCGAACTTGAAGAAGGAGAAGAAATATAATGCCTGTCGTTTTTACCGCTATACCTGAATATCAAAGATTAACACCTGAGCAGCAGAAAAGACGTGAAACTACCCAAAATGTCGCAACAGGAGTTGGGGCAGCAGGGGTGACAGCTCAAGCAACAACCTATGCTTCAAAACAAGGTGTATATGGCAGATTTAAAGGAATATTAGGAACCACTACACAAACTGCCAAAACTATTGAAAGAAATTCTGCTGAAGTTACAGGCTTATGGAATAAATTCTTTCGCGATATGAAATTATTCAGCGCAGATGCAATGGCAAGAATTTCTAAATATAAGGAATGGAAATTCATCGGCCCTATTGTTAAAAGTCCTGTAATGAAAGGAGCAACAAGCGTATTTGGCGCGACAATGGCATTTTTTGTTCTTGTTTCAGGAGTTCAAAAAGCTGTCGATAACGGCAGATTAGCATTAAACGATATGCACCGCAAATTTAACAGAGCAGCATAAGTTATATAAGAATTGAAAAATATAAAAAATCGTGCTAACTTTAGTTTATGCACGATTTTTTATTGAAAGAATTATCAAAAACAAATATAGAAAAAGAATTAACCGATATCGGATATGACAGTTCTTATGCTTTTAAAGCAAGAGATAAATTTTATTATAAAAACTATAAAATTTATGATTTAACTTGCGCTCAGGCAAACATTTTAAAACAATTAGCACTATCAGTCGGTGCAGATTGCGGAACCAATAAGGAAGTTATTACAGGTAAGATTGATTTATCTGACTGTATTCTGGGCGGAAGTATTTCTCAATTGCAAAAAATTGCACAAAAATTACAGTTCCAACCGTTCGGCTTAAAAGAATTAGGGAAAAAACTTCAAGAAACCACCCAAAAAGCTCCTAAATCAAAGACAAAAATTGTGGGGATTTTGAATATTACAACAAATTCTTTTTCGGACGGCGGAAAATATTATAATTTTGATGACGCAATAAATCAGTTACACAAATTATCAGAAGATGGCGCTGACATTATTGATATCGGTGCAGAATCTACAAAACCATATTCTCACGCGGTTGATAGCGAAGAACAATTATCAAAACTTATTCCGATATTAAAATATATAAAAGAAAATAATATAAATATTCCGATAAGTATTGATACGCGCAGCGCGCAAGTTGCACAAGAATGTATAAATTTCGGAGCAAGTATTATCAATGACGTTTCAGGACTTGAATATGATCCCGAAATGGCAAAAATTATTGCACAAAATCCTAAAATAAAAGTTATTATCCAGCATTGCAAAGGGACTCCCGAAAATATGCAAGATAACCCTCAATATGAGAATTTAACCGACGAAATATTTAAGGATTTAAAATCAAAAATTGATTACGCACTATCACAAGGAATAAAAAAAGAAAATATAATACTCGATCCGGGCATCGGCTTTGGTAAAAACAGAGAAGATAATTTTGAAATAATTCGCCGCTGGCAAGAATTCAAAACCTTAGAATGTCCAATAATGATTGGAATTTCGCGCAAAAGCATGCTCGGAAAACAAAACTCAAATGAACAAAAAGACATTTATACTCTTGCTCTAAACAGCATACTCATTAACGAAAATATTGATTATATAAGGGTACATAACGTAAAATTACATAAAGACTTTCTCAATATACTTCCTTAAAATTATTTTTCAAAGCTGTCTTTACAAAGTCCTTTTTTCCACCAGCAACACTCCGAACAAAATTCTTTATGCTTTTGTAATGTCATTTTTTTGTTCAGTTTTTCTAATATTTCACTATACTTATACACTTTCCCTGACAATATACCGAGAAAATCAGCCACTTGATTATCCAAACCGCTAACGACATTTTCTTTGCAATATGCCTTATGCTTGATAATTTCGCTTGGACACTGTTTACATAAATCATCTCTGCCGTTCATGATAAAAATATCTGTTTGCGGATTATTTTTTAATAATAAGGCAACATTTTCCCAATTTGCAGCTTGAACTTCATTATAATTCAAACCTTTGTATCCTTTTATGCATAAAAAATGATGGGGTCTTAATGATATTTTCATAACTCTACATATCAGAAACTTCAGGTAAATCGATACTCTTCAACCTTTGTTCTATCCTTCTATACCATTTTAGATGTTGTTTGAATAAAATTTCATAATCTTCCACTTTACCTGTTGAAATATTGTGGAATTGCTCGTCACATGTTTGGGTCAATGCCTGCTCTAAGAATTTTGTATATTCATGCCTGTCAATATTCGGGTCAGTAAGTTCAATACGTTTTCCGAAATCAACGATAACCTCAGGCCTGTTATCTCGCAAAAAACAATAATCTAAAGATAAAGGTATTAAATTTATTTTTCCGTACTTTTTAACCGCATTTTGTGCAATATAAGCAAGCCCCGTTTGAAATTCAATCGGTCTGTAATGCGGGGGTCTTATTATTCCCTGCGGGAAAATACATAAAATATTTCTCAAATCCTTTAATAAATCAATAGAATATTTTAAAGCTTTCATTGCAGACTGCGGAGATTTCTTATTAACAGAATACGCACCGCCGCGTCTTAATAACGGGAATCTGTTCAACTCTTCCACCATTAAACGAATTTCCTTATGGCAAATTCTATGACAAATGTTATATAAAACAGAGCCGTCCCACCAATTACAATGCGGTGCAAAAATAATTGTAGGAACATTTTTATCTCTATTGTTATAATTTTCTATCCCATTATAACGCATGGCATAAAATCTGTTTTGTACCATGTTGAAAAACGCCAAACTTGCAATAGTCAACCAAAAACGACTCGTTTTTGCAGGTTTGAATTTTTCCTCCTTACCCCTTAATTTTGTCGGTGGAACATCTGAATATAATTTTTCTCCTGTAACCATAGCTTAATTTTAACTTAATAACATAAAAAAATAAACCCCTTATTTAAAAATATTAAAGATAATTTCCATAGATAAACCAACATCGTAATTTTTATACGAACACAAAAAAAAATAAAATCGGGCGGCAAAATATATTCTACCGTCCGATTTGTTGTCTGTCCATCATAATTATTCTTTATATTTTTTCAAATTCGCTTTCCAAACCAAACAATTTTAAACGATTATACGCCATATCCTCTTGGGCCTGTTCTTCAAATTCTTCAAGCTTTTGCGCAAATTCTCTGTCTTGTCTTGGGAATAATTTTAATAATTCACCGAGTCCGAAAAACAGTTCATAAATTTCAGGCATAATTCTATCTCCTTATTTAAGCTCATTAACTTCAACATTTATATAAAAACATTTGGAAAGATAAAATTTCACAAAGTCGTAAAATTTTAAGTTTTGTTAACCTAAATACTAAAATTATTTTTATACCCTTTTATTATTTCGAACCAAAATAACAGTGATACCAATAATTCCCGATATAAAAAAGAAAAAAGACACCCAAATTGCAATCGGTAATGAATTTATATTCAAAGCACTGTCAATTCTCAATTGTTCAACAAAAAATCTTATAATCGAGTACAGAATGAAATATGAAAAGAAAGTTAAGCCAATATATTTTTTCCCAAACTTTCTTATTATAAAGAAAAGAATAAAAAACGCGATTAAATCAAGAATACTTTCATACAAAAAAGTCGGATGGAACAATGAAAAATCCGAATATTCGGAAATTCTCTTGCCTTCGGGTATAAACAACCCCCAACTTTGCGATTTAACAGGCAGTCCGTAAGCTTCTGAATTAAAATAGTTTCCCCATCTGCCGATTGCCTGACCCAAGATTGTTGCACAACCAAAAACATCTGCGATATGCAAAAAATCGACCTTATAATGCCTTGACATTAAATATATACAAAGTAACCCCGCAAGAATCGAACCGTGAACAGACAAACCTCCTTCACGGATATCCAGTATTTCCAAAGGATGAGCAAAATAATAATGCGGATTTAACATACAAAAATACAACCTTGCACCTAATATCCCCAAAATTATTATAATTGGTGCATAAGCAATAATTATATCCTTTTTGGATGCTATATTTAACAAATTAGCCAGCTTATTTGCCGCAATAATAGAAATAAAAATGGCACATGCCATAATTATTCCGTACCAATAAACCGCAATACCGAATAAATTAAACGCTATATCATTCGGAGCGGGAATAATCATTGACTACTCCTCTGCTTCTGTCTTTACTTCATCAGGATTTTGAATACGTTCTATAAGTCGTTCTATTTCTTCTTTTTCAACCGCATCAGGCTTCAATTCCAAATACTTTTGATAAGTTTGAATTGTAGCCTCTTTTAATTCATCAATAAAAGCTTGTTCTTTTTCTGAAGGCACATATTTTTCATCAAAATTAACATCTTCGGCCTTTGCCGTATACAATTCATCATTTATATCCATGCGAACACGACCTTGAACCATATCGACCGCAAGATTATTTTCTGCCGTTGCCAGTGAATAATAAGTATCCGCATCATTAGGTTTAATTTCCAAAGCTTTCTTATATTCATTAACGGCATTTTTATAATCTTCCGCTTTAGTATAAGCTATTGCAAGATTATAATGAGTTTCAAACACGGAAGAATCTAAATCAAGACTTGATTTCAAACGTTCAATTGCTTGAGGATAATCACCTTTTGCCATATAACTCATTGCTTTATTATTCAAATCACGGACCGCAAAATTATTTATACAAGCTGTTGATATTACTGCTACCAGCAAAACTATACCTATTAAAGCTGCCTTTTTCATCCCATCCCTCTAATAAACTAAACGTGTTAACTAATTATAATTTAATAATAAAAATATGGCAAATTTTATTAATTTAGGTTACAATGAAAAGACAAAAGGAGTTAAATATGTCAGAAGATAAAGTTGTAAGCTTGGGTTCAAAAAAGAAAGACAAAGAAAAAGTTGAGCAGACCCATTCCGGTAGTGAAGACACCGTAAAAACAGATGCCGTATATTGCAGTTTTTGCGGAAGACCGAACACACAGGTTATCAAGATGATAAAAGGTCCGGGGGTAAATATTTGCTCCGAATGTGTAATGATTGCTTTGCAATATCTGATACTACAAGACAGAGTTCCGTCAGCTGAAGCCCAACAAATCCTGAATGCGTTCTGGGGAAAGGCAAGATAATTTGACTTCAAAATTTAAACAACTGAATCCTTTTGAACTGAAAACCACCCTGATTGAACTGTTAAATAAAATTCATTCAGTCAGAGATATTCCGAATTGTTTGGCAGATATTGATTTACTAGATGCTCAATCGGACAAAACCATTATTACAAAACTTTTGTTTAAAGAATTATCAAATTCTACAAATGAAAAAATTTCTGTTATTTGTTTTTTATTAGAACATTTTACCCCCAAGAAAAAACTTATCAGCGGTTATTGGGATATATTAAAAAACAAATCACTTCCGACAGAAGCAAAAATAACCGTTCTAAACATGTTAAGAGAACTTGATGCGGATTGGTCATACGAAGATTGTTCAGATTTTCTGGACGATGCAGATGAAATTTTTGATGCAAGCACAAAACAATTATTGAATAATGCAATAATAAATCCTGAAGTTCAAATAGATTTCATGGATTTTATGGCATCAATAAAAACCGAAGATAAAATTACACTCATAAATTCGTTAGCTCAAGATTTTGGGGATGACGAACTTGCAAATATTTTAATCCCCGTATTTGAATCCAATCCGAATTCTGCAGTCGGTAAAGAAGCTCTTCGCCTTTTAGCGGACACAAAATCCCAACTCGCACTAAGCGTTTTGGAAAGAATGTGCAAATACACCCAAGGTGAACTTAATCAACTTATCAGAAAAAGCCTTGCAACCCTAAAAATGGCGGGAATAAGACAGGATAACACAAAAGAATTTTATGCCAAAATACTTTCAAACAGCAAACCTGACAAATTTTATATAACTTACCCTGACGGCCATGGCGATATGGCTTTAATTTGCACAAGAGTAACCGAAGAAAACAGAATAAGATTTATTTCTATTGTTATAAATACCGAAACAGGCATAAAAGATTGCTTCGGATTTTTTGAAATTTCTAAATTTGAATGCGACAAAATTTTGGAAAAATTCTTACAAAACGAAAAAGTTGCAAGCCTGCCAAAAGAAGCTTTTAAAACAATTCTATATAACAGTGAAATAATTACCGCCACAACAAACAAAACCGATTGGGAATTGCCGTATGAATATGTTTGCTGGAAAAATTTATTAATTGATATAGATTATGATGATGAAAAAATCGAAAATATCTTGAAAGGTAATTTAAAACCGGTAAATATTACAGAAGCTGTTTTTGAGGACCTTGAAAAAATGAAAATATCCGACCATTGGTTCTTGGATGCAAATTATAGCGACGAATTTGAAGACTTGATAAAACAACTAAAAACCGTAAATGATATTGATAAACTTGTAGAATCATACCAAGAAAAAGTTTTTTATGAACAAGAAAAAAAATCTTGGATAAATAAACTTATAATTTCCGCATATATCAAATTTTCTATCGGCAAACTTGAAGATGGGTGCGAAATATATGCTTTATCACAAAATAATAACCTTTTGGAAAAATATTATACACATATTTTAAAACGCAGTATCTATGAATATTTAACATTGATTAAATATAATAAAGACTTAAACACAGAAGGCTTTACAAAAGACGAAATTCTATCAAAGCTTGAATATATTGAACAAAATTGGGTAGGTGCATAATGTATAAAGTAATGGCGCTTGATATAGGGACAAAACGCATCGGAATAGCATTGAGCGATTTTTTACTGATGCTTGCCAACGGTCACTCATATATTCCGCGAGAACCCGAAAAAAACGCTCTTGATACCATATACAAAATTGCAAAAGAAAATCACGTTGAAAAAATAGTAATCGGATTACCTCTGAATATGGACGGCACAAAAGGCGCTCAAGCTCAAGATTGTGAAAAATTTGCATCAAAAATAGAAAATTATGAAATTATATTTGAAGACGAACGTTTAACATCAGACACCGCAGAAGAAAATTTACGCAGCAAAAAAATAGATTTTCGTAAAGATAAAGGTTTAGTTGATATAGAAAGCGCTTGTATTATACTTGAGCAATACTTGTCAAGAAAAAAATAAAGGAGAATAAAAATGACAGAAGAAGAAAACAATGTAATTGAAATTACGGATGAAGAAGGCAATGTTCTCAAATGCGAATTATATGATATAATTGAATTTGAAAACAATCAGTATGCAATATTAACCGAAGCGGAATCTGTTGAAGAAGATCCTGAAATGGTTATTATGCGTTATACCGAAGAAGATGGTGAAAGCTATTTTGAAACAATTGAAGATGACGAAGAATTTGACAGAATAGCAAAATACCTTGAAACAATAGATGAAGAAGATGAAGAAGAATAAGGAATAAAAATTTGTTTGAAAAATTCACCGAAAAAGCACTAAACGTAATAGTTGAAGCTCAAAATATTGCAATATATGACCACTCCGATAAAGTTTTATCAGAGCATTTATTGCTTGCTGCGGTAAAAGAATCAAAAGGTTTTTGTTCAAGAATATTCAATTCATACGACATAACCTACGATAAATTAGCAAAAGAGATTTATATGACATTAAATATAGAAGAATCTGACATGACATCTTCTATACCGTTTAGTGACGATTTCAAACGAATTTTACAGCGCACAATGGATTTGGTAAACGAATCAGGCAATTCAACCGTCCATTATGAGCACATAGTCCTTGCTTTGATAAACGATAAACATTCCAAAATATCAACATACTTGGAAAATTTGGGGTTTGATATTGATAAATCCCGTCCATTAATTGAAAAACTCGTTCAACGCAAATCCAAAAACGATTTGCACCCTGAAATCGAAGAAAATAAAGAGCCTGAAATTAATTTAACCGAAGAAACAGATTCGCTGTTTAACAACGAACAATCATCAAAAGTCTTTGAACGTGCAGTTTCAAAACTTTCGGCTTCTAATTATGAAATTTTAGGAACAGAACAAATTATTTCATCTATTTTAGAAGATAAAGAATCCGGTTTGACAAAAATTTTGGCTCAATTCGGAATTACGAACGACATTTTTGAACAAAAATTATCACAAATCCAATCGAGAGATTCCGAATATGCGGGTCGTCAAATCGTCTTTACGCCAAACGCGTTTCGTGTAATGAATTTGGCGCTTCAAACCGCAAAAGAACTTGGTTCATCGGAAGTTTTGCCTGAGCACATGATTTTAGGATTATTAAAAACAAAAAAAGGGGTTGCATACGATATTTTAAAAGAACTTCACATCAATGATGATGATTTGGCACACACTATCATTAAACCTATAGAAAAAGAAATGCCCGAAACTCTTACCATTTTGCGTCTTGCAAAACAAGAAGCACGCAGAATGGGCAGAGCCGTCGTCGGAACAGAAATGTTTTTGTTAGGCATAATCGGCGAAGCAACAGGTATTGGTGCAGTTGTATTAAACGAACTTGAAATAACAATCAAAGATGCGCGCATACTTGTCGAACGCATAATCGGTACGGGCAACGATTATTCCGATGGAGAAATTGCCTTTACCAAACGCGCCAAACGAGTCTTGGAAACCGCGTGGGAATACGCCAAGAAAGCAAATAAAACAAAAATTGAATCATCGGATTTGCTGCTTGCCATTACAACAGAACCTGACTCAACCGCAATGCAAGTATTGGAACAACTCGGCGCTGATGTTCTAGAAATTCGTGAAGGCATCAAAAAGCATACACCCGTTGCATAGCTTTTCATGCTAAAATTATTAAAAATGAATACTATCTGCCAAACAATTAAAGAGTTTATAAAAAAATATGATATAGAAAATAACACTTATCTTGTCGGATTTTCGGGCGGATATGATTCTATGTGTTTACTGCACGCTCTAAAATCAATTTGTAATAACAGAATTATCGCAATACACCTAAACCACAATTGGCGCGGGGAAGAAAGCGACAGAGAAGAACAAAATTGCATCGATTTTTGCAAACAAATCGGAGTTGAATTTTATAGCGAAAAATTACTCCCCAATACTCCCCAAACAGAAACTGTTGCACGCAATTTGAGATATGAATTTTTTGAAAATTGCGCAAAAAAATTTGATACAAATATAATATTTACGGCACATAATAAAAATGATAACGCGGAAACTTTGATATATCGAATTGCGCACGGAACAGGTGTTAGCGGTTTACAGGGGATATCCGAAAAACGCCCCCCATTTTATCGCCCGATTTTAAATATTGAAAGAACCGATATTGAAAAATATTGCAAAGATAATAATTTATCACCGAATTTTGACAGCTCAAACACCGATACCATACATAAGCGCAACCTTATTCGCAGTGAAATTATGCCACAATTACAAAAAATAAATCCGAATACAGTTAACAATATAAATTCGCTCTCACAAATAGCAAGAGAAGAAACAGAAATTGTAAAAGAATACCTTACAAAAATACTTAAAAATATAACAAAAGAAGATAAAATTCTTACGCAAGAATTTTTTAATCAATCCGATGCCCTTCAAAAACGTATATTATATGAAACAATTTCACCTCTGTTCCCTCAAGACTACGACCAAGAACGAATTTATACCATTTGGAAATTTTTAAAAGAAAATAAACGGTCAAAATCAGGTAAAATAATTTCATTAACAACTGATAAATGGATATTTATAAATGAAAAATACATAGAAATAATAACCAAACAAGAATCAAAAAAAATCAACATACATATAACAAAAGAAGGGGAATATAAAGATGGCGGAATTTGTATCAATATTTCAAAGTGTGATACAAACATTGATGAAAGTTTTAGAGGTAATGGCAGGACTGTTTTCGTTGATTTGCGGGGACTAGATTTTGATTTTCATCTTCGCACAAGACAAGACGGCGACATTATACAACCGTTAGGCATGAACGGCACACAAAAATTAAAAAAATACTTAAATTCACGCAAAATTCCAAACCACAAAAAAGATAATCTGCTTTTTCTGACTCAAGGAAAAGAAATTTTATGGGCAATAGATATCGGTTTAAGTGATAAAATAAAGATAAAAACAAAACCAACACACAAAATAACAATAACAATAAAGGATTAAATAATGGAAATTAAAAAAGAAAATTTGAAAGTTTTATTTAGTAAAGACCAGCTCCACGCAAGAATAAAAGAACTTGCGCAGGAAATTAATACTCTATATAAAGATGAAGAACTGACTGCAATTTGTGTTTTAAAGGGTGCAGTTATATTTGCAACTGATTTGATAAGAGAACTCGATATGCCGATTCAAATTGAATTTATAAGACTTTCAAGCTACGGTTCCTCCACAACAACATCAGGAAAAGTAAATGCCGTTGATATAAAACTTCCTGACCTGAATAATAAAAACGTTTTAATCATAGAAGATATTGTTGATACAGGATTAACCGCAAAATTTTTAATCGATTTTATGCACTTAAATTTTCATGTTAAATCATTAAAATTCTGCTCTCTGTTAGATAAAAAAATAACACGCAAAGTTGATATTGAACCTGATTATTACGGATTTGAAGTTGACGATAAATTTGTTGTAGGGTACGGACTTGATTATGACGGATATTACAGAAACCTGCCATATATCGGTTATATTGAATAAATATTAAACTTGAAAAAAGACAAAAATTATTGTAAAATCGCTATATAAAAGGAGAGCAAAATGGATCAGGAAACTTATATGAAGATAATGGGCTATGTCCCGACAGTAATAGAAGCATCTTCTCGCGGAGAACGTTCTTTTGATATTTTTTCAAGATTGTTAAGAGAAAGAATAATATTTTTAGGAACGGAAATAGATGATGAAGTAGCAAATTCTATTGTTGCACAACTGTTATTATTAGATAGCGAAAACCCTGATAAAGATATTATGTTATACATAAATAGCCCCGGTGGTGTAATAACTGCGGGTATGGCAATTTATGACACAATGAATCTTATTAAAGCGGATGTTGCGACTATTTGCTTGGGCGAAGCCGCTTCAATGGGCGCATTTTTACTATGTTCCGGAGCAAAAGGCAAAAGAATGTCGCTTCCTCGCTCACGCATAATGATTCACCAGCCTTTAGGCGGTGCAAAAGGGCAAGCAACAGATATTGAACTTGAAGCAAAAGAAATTATGCGTATGAAAAATATGTTAATTGATATTATCGCAAAAAATTCAGGTCAAGACCCTGAAAAAGTCAGAGAGGACTGCGAAAGAGACCATTATCTGTCCGCTTATGAAGCTATGGAATACGGCTTGATTGATAAAGTCGTAGAAAAAACTCCAAGCGCGCAATAATAAGGATTTAAGGTATTAATTATTTTATACCGCCTTTACAAAACTTAACAAAAGCTCAAAAACATGCAATTACTTGAAATTGCATGTTTTTATATAGATGTAGGTTAGAAAAATTTAGGTTAGTTTAAAAGGTTAAAGGTAGGTAAGTACTATGGGTATTCTTATTTTTAGCGCGCGTGTATCGGATTTGATACACCAAAAGCACAATATCGAGTACAAACTCGCGCGCTTAACAAGGCAAATGAGAGATATGCAACAGTATTCAACACTTGTTGGGAACGGAAGCGTATCCATTGGTGATTTATTAAATTCACCGAGTTCAATGATGGGCAGAACATTAAATTATTTAGGATTTGCTCACAACAGCGCATTACAATATATGCAAGCAAATGCACCAATGATGCAACAAATGTACGCTCAGCAAATGGCAGGTCAACAAAATCCTCAGCAGGCAGCAATGATGAACAATTACATTATGAGAACATTGTATGCTCAAGGACGCGACAGAGCAGCACAAGTTGAAATGAGAAATCTTAAAGAAGCTGAAGAAAGACTTGCTCAAGAAAAAGAACAACAAGAAACATTATTAGCAGAAGTCACAGAAGAACTCAAAGCAGCAAAACAAGCAAGAGATCAAGATATTAAAGACTTCGCTCCAAAATATACAGCAGGTTAAATTTTAATTAAATAAACAATAACTTAACTTTATCCTAGAAATAAACTAACCCTATTTTAACGGGACTTAAAACAATTAAGTCCCGTTTTTCATGTATAATTAACCTATGAAAAACATAAAAGTACAATGTCCCGCAAAAATAAATTTATCACTAAAAATAAAAGGGAAACGCCCTGACGGATTTCACGAAATAGAGAGCATTATGCAGACAATAAGTTTGTATGATTATTTAACTATCGAGATTGAGAAAGATACGAATAATTCTATTGAATTGTCAGGCAATAATTCTCAAATACCTTATGATAACAGGAATTTAGTATATAAAGCGACGGAATTATTTTTTCAAACAACAAAAATAAATAATATCAAAACAAAAATATATATAGAAAAAAACATTCCCGTATCAGCAGGTTTAGCGGGTGGCAGCACAAATGCCGCAGGAACATTGTACGGTTTAAATACAATATTTAATAATCCGCTTTCAAATGAAGAACTCCACAAGCTTTGCTCTCAACTCGGTTCTGATTTAAATGTATGTATGCAAGGCGGAAGACTTCTTGCACAAGGACGCGGTGAAATAATTACTCCGCTTGATTTTGAAGAATTCAATTTAAGCATAATAAAACCTAAAAATTTGGGAATTAGTGCAAAAGAAGCATATACAAAATTTTCACTAAAAAATAATAACAAACTTGAATTATCTAACCGCAACAATTTTGTAAACGATTTAGAATGGGCGGTTATAGATGATTATGAAGAATTAAAACACATAAAAACAACTTATCCTGAAGCAATAATGACAGGTTCAGGTTCAGCATATTATATAATAAACGGAACATTCAAAGACGAACCTGACTACATTATCATAAATAACCTTAAATCAATTCCGCACGGAATAAAATTAATTTAAACCGAGAAACATTAGACAAATCAACGCCGCGGGAACAACGTATTTTAAACCTATATTAAATAAAAACGCCATTAATCTGTTATTAATTATTGCACTTCCTTTTATTCTGAGATACCAGCCGGATATCAGACATAAGAACAAGGTATTTAACGGTAACATTACATTTGAAGTTAAAAAGTCTAAAAAGTCAAAAATTGATTTATCAAAGATTTTACAATTTTCAAGGAGTCCGAATGATAGTGTTGCAGGCACAGCAAAGACGGATATTATAGCAAATAACACCACACAGGCCTTTTGTCTTGACATTTTAAATCTTTCAATAAGAGTAGCACAAGGGCCTTCAAGAATACTTATACCTGAAGTTACTGCCGCGCAAAATAATAAAATAAAAAATGCACAAGAAACCACATTGCCATACGGAATTTGTGAGAATATTTTAGGCAAAGTAACAAAAACCAAACCTGCTCCTGAATTTGGAGTCATTCCGAAAGAAAATACTGCAGGAAAAATCATTATTCCCGCAAGAATCGCAAAAATAGTATCGGAAAAAATTATTGTATAAACGGATTTAACAAAACTTTTATCTTCTTTTATATAACTTCCGTATGTAAGCAAAGCCCCCATACCGATACTAAGCGTGAAAAATGCCTGCCCCAATGCCGACAAGACCATGTGCCTGTTTAACTTTGTAATATCAGGCTTGAACATATATTCCAAGCCTAAATTTGCATTAGGCAATCTTAAAGAAACTATTACCAAAAATATTAAAATAACAGCAAGCAAAGGCATTAAAATTTTATTGGCAGATTCAATACCGTTTTTTATCCCTCTTGCCGTAACAAACAAACAAATAAATAAAAATACTAAAGTCAAAACGCACGGATATATCGGACTTTGGATAAACAGAGAAAAATACTCATCATAATTTGCAATATTGCAAGAGGTAAGACTCTTGATAATATAATTAATAATCCAACCGCCTACAATAAAATAAAATGCAGAGATTAATATTCCCGTTATAGGGTTCAATGAGCCTACATATTTTAAATTCGGATGTATTGATTCATAAGCCCCGACACATTCTTTTTTGGTAAGTTTACCGATATAAAGTTCGTTAATTAACGGAACAAAACATATTGTACAAATAAGGATTATATAAACAGCCAGAAAGATTGCGCCGCCGTTTTGCCCCATAATATACGGGAATCTCCAAATATTACCTAACCCGACGGCAGAACCGATTGTGGTAATTATAAATGCATATTTAGATGTCCACGAAGGCCTGTTATTATCCAATTTCCCACGCTCACTATTACTTCCGTTGTTATTATACAAAAATTTTGTATAATTGTATAAATTGTAAAGATATAGAGTATAAAAATTTGACAAACAAGAATAAGAACTTTATGCTACAATGTATGAACAATATAAAAAAGGTGATAATATATGAAAAAGATACTTATAATTTCGTTATTGATAGTCCCGCTGGGTGCTTACGCTTGGGAATCTTTTATGGATAAATGTATCCAATCATGGATTGGATATCCGTTAGATGCGGTTATAAAAAAATGGGGTTACCCTGATAACGAACAAAATATCGCCGGTAAAAAATTATACATTTGGGAAACCGTTGACTATGATGTTGATACTGATAGCGGATGGAGCATTTCTTCTACTGATAAAAAAGGAAGAGAAACCATTTTTTCTTCAGGCGGAGTACCTAAAATAGAATATTGCAGAAAAACACTTGAAACAGACGAAAGAGGTATTATCGTAAACGGTCAATGGAAAGGTAATGATTGTCCCAAATTCTATTTAGTAGGGAAAAAATATGTAAACCCTGCCAATGATTACTGGACAAACAAAAAATAAAAAGTTGGTAGGGTAGACTTCAGTCTACCAAATATCTTGAAATGGTTGACTAAAGTCAACCCTACTTTTTAGTGCAATTTTGGGGACAAAAGGGTGCAAAAAGAGGACATTTCTGCTACTGAAATCGGACATTTAGGACATTTTTAATCAAGTAACTTCCGACCTTTATAAATTGGCAAAAACTGGATTGCTTCGGGCTTTCGCCCTTGCAAAGACATGAAACTCTTCCGACCAAATGTCCTGATAAAAGGTAGTGGAGTTCTCAAACAGCGCTCAAACAAAGTAATAGCCTCTTCGGGAAACACCCAAAGAGGCTATTACTGGGCATGAAGAGACTCGAACTCCCACGCTTTCGCACTAGTTCCTAAGACTAGCGTGTCTACCATTCCACCACATGCCCATATTTAATTGTCAATATTCTGGTCATTCCTGCGCCTCGCCTTAAACGCCACCGCCTCCAATTAGTCGGAATATCCATTACCGACATAATTGTCGGTCTCTCCGCTAATGCTCCGTGGCTCTGCTCGGCTTGCACCACATGCCCATATTTAATTGTCAATATTCTGGTCATTCCTGCGCCTCGCCTTAAACGCCACCGCCTCCAATTAATCGGAATATACATTACCGACATAATTGTCGGTCTCTCCGCTAACGCTCCGCGGCTCTGCTCGGCTTGCACCACATGCCCATATTTAATTGTCAAATTGGAGCAAAACTCCATATATCTAAATTATTATAAGCCAAACAACATGTCAAGGATTAATATTTTTTTATTTTAGGCAATTTTTTTATACAAAAATACTTTATATAAATATAGGGGAAAATAGAAAGGGAAAATTCTTGATTAATTATTTCAGTCCGATAAATTATTATACGGACGTTAATCCAATAATATATGCATACAATACCGGAGCAGCCTTTGGGTTTCGACCGGGAAGTCTGTTTGGTTTTGGATACTCGCAACCGTTTGGCGCGACAAATAGCGGAATAAACAGTAGTCTGTTTAGTTTTGGGCAAAGTACTGCACAAAATCCGCTACAAATATTACTGAATGCTACAAACCCTTGCGGATATAATCAGAGTTTCGGTGCCGTATACAATTTTGGTACAATTACTGCACAGAAAAAACAAACACGAACAATAACACCGACTCCGACGCAAACAACAGTTTCGCCTCAAGCAAAACCGATAACTCAATCTTCAACAAATTATTTTAAGCCAAAGCAATTTAATGCGGCTGCGCTTGCTGATAACGCGCAAAAATATTTGGGAACAAGCGAAGCAAATAACGGACACATGAAATTCGTTATAAACTCGGAATGCAGAGCTATGGATCCGCATAGCGAAGAATGGTGCACCGATTTTGTCACTTATGTCACAAAAGAAACATATCGAAAACAAGGCTTAAATGCTCCGTCATGGTTTGGCTCGCACGATGTTGCAACACTAAAACGACAAGCAATATTTAATAATAAATTCATAGACACAACAAAACAAGCTGATAAAGGGAAATTTATCAGTCAAAATATAAAATCAGGCGATATTGTAATACTTAATCAATTAGGAGCATCGCACACCGGTTTTGTCACCAAAGTAAATTCTGACGGGAGTTTTGAAACAATTGAAGGGAACGTTGGCGATCCCGGAGGCAGAGGTAACGGAATGGTTGTTCAAAACAGATATCTCGCAGGGGAAAAAGATTTAAGCGGATTTATAAGGCTAACTTAGTCGTTACTTCTTTTTCCAAAAATTTTTCGCTAGAGGTATTATAAATTACAATATCGGCTCTTGATATTTTTTGCTCCTGCGAAATTTGAGCTCTCATACGTTGTTGAGCATACTCTTTTGTATAATTGTTACGTTTTACAAGACGATTTTCGCGTATGATATCATCCGCGTACACAAAAATTATTTTATCAAACATTTTTTCCATATTTGTTTCAAATAATTGCGGAACCGACACAAAAACGGCATTCTCGAAACTGTGTTCATTAAAAAAATCGGTTATTCTTTCCTTTACTTTCGGATGAATAATTGCTTCCAATTTTTTTAAATATTCATTATTGGAAAAAACTAATTGCCCAAGCTTTGTACGAGAAATTTTCCCATCGTCAAAAACGTCATTATTTTTAAATAATTCTTTTACCTCATCACAGTTTAAAAATTCATGAGCAACAATATCAGTATCTAAAACACTGTAACCATATGCTTTTATAATATTTTCAACTGTCGATTTCCCGCTTGCTATATTCCCTGTTATACCGTATTTAATCATTTTTGCTTGCCAATTTAGAGATAAAATTTCGTAATTCTTTAATCTGTTGAGGTTTTATCGGTTTAAATTCTCCGCGTTTTAATCCGTCTAAATTCAATGTCGCATGCTGTATTCTTTTTAATGAGATAACCTCAAACCCGAGATATTCAAACATTTTACGAATTTGTCTGTTCATCCCTTGGAATAAAAGTATTTCCATTGTTGTAGAATCATTGTCGATTTCTAAAACATCAACTTGCGCATAAGCTTTTTTATCAGGTTCAATCTCTATACCTTTTGACATTTTATCAATATCATTTTGGGTAATTTTGCCATTAATTGTAACCCTGTACAACTTCGGAACTCTTGCAGACGGATGAGTCAGATCATTTATTAAATCTCCGTCATTTGTAAGAATTAACAAACCTGTTGATTCTCTATCCAACCTCCCGACAGGCTTTAGGTGATGTAATCTCTCAGGTAATAAATCATAAATAGTTTTTCTGCCTTTTTCGTCATCCGAAGTAGTGATGTATCCTGCAGGCTTGTAAAATCTGTAATATTCATGTTTTACGGGATGAATAAGTTTTTTATTCACAAAAACTTTATCCTTTGGTTGAACTCCATAACCAAGCTCTGTTACGATTTTCCCATTTACCATAACAACGCCCGATTCAATAAGTTCATCTGCTTTCCTGCGCGAACACAAACCCGAAGATGCTATGTATTTATTTAAACGAGTTGAGGGCATTTTACTTCCTTTTCAAAAATTGACGCCAGAGGTTCAGGCATTTTGCGATACAATTTTCCGTCCGAGTGAACCGCCACGATTACAACCTCTGCAGTGATAAATACTTTATCAGTTTCTTTTGATTTTATTGTTTGTTTAAATGTTGCCGTCAAACCGCTATATTGAGAAACTTCTGTTTCGACAACAACAACATCTTCCAATTTTGCTGAAGATTTATATTTTATATTTATCGAAGAAACCGGAAGCAAAATATCCTGAGCTTCCAACTCTTTTAATGTCAAGCCCGTTGCATCTTTGCAATATTCTACCCTGCCCATTTCCATCCAGCGTAAATATGCTCCATGCCAGACTACACCATAATTATCCGTATCCGAAAAATAAACTTTTTGCTCAAATATATGTTTCATAACCCACTAATTATAACATGAAATTTTATCATGTATAATATAGGTATGAATAAGCAGATTTCTGAAAAAACAATAAATCGCCTGACTTTATATCATTGCATTCTTTGTGATTTTATCGAAAAAGGTGAAGAATATATCTCAAGCAAACAAATTGCAATGCTTTTGAGAATTGATGATTCTCAAGTCAGAAAAGATATCAATCTTTTAAATAATTCAGGAAAATCAAGAGTCGGCTATATTGTAAAAGAACTCAAAAAATCTATCGAAACCACACTCGGGTTTTCAAAAACAAAACGTGCATACATTATTGGTGCGGGGAATTTAGGAACAGCACTTGCTAATTATAATAATTTCTCAAATTACGGATTAAATATAGTAAGTCTTTTTGACAATGATCCAAATAAAATCGGAAAAGAAATAAATAACAAAAAAATTCTTGATATAAAAGAATTACCTGTATATGCCTGGCAGCATTTTATTGATATTGCGATTTTAACTGTACCGGCACAATATGCGCAATCTATTGCAGATTTTCTGGTAAAAACAGGTATTAAACACATATGGAACTTTACTCCGACAGTTTTAGACGTTCCTTATGACGTTCAGGTATGGAACGAAAATTTGATGGGTAATTTCTTACAATTTACTTACGATATAAATTAAAACAATTAATTGTTATTTAAAAAACCTGCCATTGTCGGTTTGTTAGACGGTATAAACGAAGCTTGGAAATCCATTGAAGGTTTTGCCAAAGTTGCGTCCAATTTCTCTTTAGCTTTTCGCTTATCTGTCATATATTTACATAAATCAGTTAATCCGATAATTAAACCCGGAACAAGCGCTAATGTTGATAAAGCACCAAAGAAGCTGTTACATGTTTTTGCACGATTCATTAATTTATTTTGACCTCGGAATAATTCATAGAATTTATCCAAATGTTTTGATTTAGTTTCTTTGGCTATATGCAAAGCTTCTTTTATTTCTTCTTTTGTAGCATCTGCATAAGATTTCCCGTTAAATTCTTTCAATATATCTTCAACAACACTCTTAATCGCATCATCATTTGCAAGAGCTTTTTTGATGTTACCGCCTGATTTTTCGATAAATTCTACAAATCCGTCTACACCATTTCTATATTGATCGATATTAGTATACTTATATTCCAATTGTTTACTTGAAAGTATTGAATGTCTTGTATCAGAAGGATTCAAATAATCCCATGTTTTTTGAAGTTTGGAACGACCAGCCAAATCTTTTTTATTCAAAGCAAGCCCCGTCAACTTTGTAAAACCGTCTGAGAACAATCTTGCTAAAGCCTTTGCACCAAATAATAATGCTGTAAATGCCGTCATGTCGCGAAGCATAATTTCACCGTAATCATATTTATCTTGTGCGTTCAGCAATCTTGGAGGAATACAAGCACCATACAATAGTACAGCCATTGCATTACCTTGAATAATTGGTCCGTTCAATTCAAAAATATCAGAAACTGATTTTAATTTTCTGCTGTTGAAAATCTTCTCTCCGGCTTTTTCTATCCTGCCAACACCGCTGCCAAACGATACATTTTTTGATTTCTCTTTTACAGATTTTTCATCTGCAACAACATTTTTACCGTTTTGCAACGCAGGTTGTTGTTCTTCTTCCTCATTTGCTAAGGCAGGATTTTTACCCTTTGTACCCATATTATAAAGTTTTGGTATCTGAGTATAGAACGCAGCAACAGCCAAGAATAATCCCAAATTCGTCAAAATTCTTGTACCCATTTTGTGAGAAGTGAAATGTTTCATAATATCTTCAACAGTTGCTGTTTTGGACTCTTTTAGCTTTTTGTGAACGGATTTAACCGCATCATCAAAGTAATCACCCAAAGCTGATGTTAAACTTCCTATGGAACCTGCTTTTAAGTCTTTTCCGTTCGATGCAGAGAAAACTGCAGCCATATCATTTACAGTACCGCCAACTTTATTTTTCATTAAGGTCATGAAATCATCTTCTATTGACGTTCCAAGTTTTGCTAATTCGGCAGCACGCTCTTTACGCTTAAAGAAACCTGCGAAATCAGCATTTATTTTTTCTGTCTTAATTTGTTTATCTGCAAAAGCTGAAGCTTTCTTTGCAATCTCTCTTGCACTCATTTTTTCAGCTTCAGGTAAATTTGTGTTAACACTTTTATCTATTACATCTTTAAATACTTCGGTATAGAAAGATTTTTTGTCTGCTTTGCCTGCTTTTATAGCTTCAATATTGTCTTTTGCAAAATTAGCAAATGTATTTTTAAATCCGTCTATATAATCAAGGCGCATGTTATTAGCGCGTCCGTACTTGTTTTTTATACCTCTTAACAAGAAATAAGGGATAATAAAAGCACTCGGACCTGTAATTACTTCACGAACCCCTTCTTTACGTGCATAAGCCCAATTCAATTCGCGTTTTGGCTCACCGTTTTTATCTAAAATTTTGTTACCATCTTCATCACGCTTAATTTTACCTCCTCTTAATAAGCCTTTTCCTACACGAGGAGCGATAAAACCTATTCCGTCTTGAATACAAAAAGATGCAGCAAATCCGCCCGCAGCAATGAAATCCATCAATTTTACAATGAAATTTGGAGCTTTATATACACCAGTGAAAGCAACATTGCCTGCACTCGGCTGATGCGGGGTAGACGGCGCATTGTTGTTTTTGCGCGTATTATTTTTTATATTTAAGTTATGCCCTACTGATTTTACCTGCATAATCCCTACTATAATTCAAAACCTGCTACATATTAGATAAAAACAATATTTCAAAATTAATTGTCTTTTTATCGGGTAATGTTTCAAAACTTTTACAATTTTATTAATTACAGTTTCGGAACAAGTGTAATTATTATACTTAATCAAAAAAATTTTTTCAAGCTTTTTACTACAAATATAACAATACTTAACATTATTATTTGACAGTACATAATATCTCATATAACATTTGTAATATGGAAGTGAACATTATCGGTGCAGGTTTAGCAGGTTCAGAGGCCGCATTGCAGCTTGCCAAAAGAGGGTTTAAAGTAAACTTATACGAAATGCGTCCGCACACACAAACAGGCGCGCACACAACGGAAGATTGCGCGGAATTTGTATGTTCAAACAGCCTTGGTTCTTATGATTTGACAAACGGTAGCGGTTTATTGAAACATGAAATGGAAATTTTAGGCGGAGAACTTATAGAAATAGCAAAAGAATGTGCCGTACCTGCAGGAAATGCTTTAGCAATTGACAGGCATAAATTTTCTCAAACAGTCACAAAAAAAATTGAACAAAATCCTAACATAAATTTGATAAGGGAAGAAATTACAGAAATCCCAAACACCCCTACAATTATAGCTTCAGGACCATTAACAAGCGACAAATTTGCACAAAGCATCAAAGAATTTACCAATAGTGAATATTTGCACTTTTTTGATGCAATAGCGCCTATTGTGGAATGTGACAGTATTAATTTCGATATTGCGTTTTGGGCAAGCAGATATGATAAAGGAGAAGCTTCTTATATAAATTGCCCTATGAATAAAGAACAGTACGAAAAATTTTATAATATTTTAATTAATGCCCCTCGTATTGAACAACACAATTTTGAAAAAGGTGCAAAATTTTTTGAAAGCTGTTTGCCGATTGAAGTTTTAGCTTCCAGAGGAGAGGACACACTGCGATTTGGGCCTATGAAACCCGTCGGACTCATAGATAAAAGAACGAATGAAAAAAATTATGCCGTCGTCCAATTAAGACAAGATAACAGCGCCAAAACCTTATATAATCTTGTAGGTTTCCAAACAAACCTAAAATGGGGGGCTCAAAAAGAACTCTTGCAATCAATACCGGGACTTGAAAATTGCAATATAGTAAGATACGGCGTAATGCACAGAAATACATTTATAAATTCACCAAAACTTTTACACCCGACACTCCAAACTCGAAAAAGACAAGATTTATTTTTCGCAGGACAAATAACGGGAACAGAAGGTTATACGGAATCAATAGCTTCAGGCTTATTGGCAGGTATTAATATGGCAAAATTTTTAAATAATGAACTATTGCTTGAATTACCGAATGAAACCATGCTAGGAGCTTTGACTCATTACATAACAAATCCTGAAAATGATAATTTTCAACCTATAAACTCGAATTGGGGAATAGTCCCGCCTGTTGAACTGCCTAAAAAAGAACGCAAAAACAAGAAATTAAAAGGGCAACTGATGTCTGAACGCGCAATCGAAACGTTAAAACAAGCACTGTGTCTATAATACACTATTAATATTTGTAACAATATCGCGAAAACATTAAAGTTTTGACCAATTTATGCCGTTTATATATTTGTCAGTTAAAAATACTGAATTTAGTTCATTTAAAGAATGGAAAGGGGCGACGAGCCCCTTTCCATTCTTTTTGGCTTTCAAAACTTATTTATCAAATTACTATCTGCCGATTTCTACTGCTTTTTGCGCCATTGATTTTGTAACATTTACTAATGCCAAGTTTGCCTCATACGCCCTTTGTGCCATCAAAGCATCTGCAATATCAACCATAGCATTTACATTGGAAGTTCTTATATAACCGTTTTCATCAGCATCAGGATGCCCCGGTTGGTATATTTTTTCACCTAATGTAGGGTCTTCAACAACGCCGCTAAAATTTACTCCCCCCTGCTGGTATGGCAAAGTACCTACACCGAAAACATCTTCTTTCATAGCATTCATTATTCCATGAAATGAAATTTCGTCTGTTGCATTTAACACAGGAATTTTTCTCACATAATTTGGGGTATCCAAATTTGCAATGTTTTTTGCATGAATATCTATTCTTTTACCATGGACTCTTAAAGCGTTTCCGCCGATATCAATTGATTCCATTATACCCATTATTTTACCTCCGATGTATTTTGTTTAACAGCTTGATGTATATTATTTTCCGACATTTATAGCTGTTTTAATCTCTGTTATTATATTTGACATTCTACGTGTTGCCATTGAATATAAAATCGCGTTTTCCTGAATGCGCAGCAATTCATTTGCCGAATTTACAGGCTCTTCATATCTGTCCTCAATGATAGCAGAGGCGCCCAAACGTTCTGATAATTTCGTTTCCAACGGACTGTTCATTGTGTTTAAATATTGTCCGAAATCAATATCCTGTCTTATATAGCCTGGAGTATCAACGTTCGCGATATTAGAACCTAATGCTCTTTGCTTTTGAGCAATTAAATCCATCATCAAATTAACTTTACCCATACCATCTAGCGGTGTATACATTCTTTAAACCTTTCAATTATTATTTCTAAGCTTCTCTTATATTTATTGCTTTGTTATACATTTGATCAGCAACTTTTAATATTTGCATACTTGCAAGCATAGATGCGTTTAGCCTTAAAAGTTCATTTGCGGAAGCATATACACTAACATTTGCACGCTCCAACGTTCCTTGTTTAAAACAATCATGACCTTTTACCAAACGACCTTCACCTGCATCATCAGTCGCTATCATTCTGTTCATATCTGCCTGTTCAAGCCCTGACGGGTTATCAAATCTTATTAAAGGTATATGCCCGAGTTTTTTAGGCTTGTCACCCTTGTAATCGTATGCTATGACGTCTCCGTTTTTCTTTATTTCGAACTTCAAACAGTTAGAAGGAATTTTTATCCCATCCCCGACAATCCAACCGTCATTTGTAACCAAATAACCGTCTTTACCTTGTTTAAAAGCACCATCACGGGTATATTGAACTTCACCTGACGGGGAAGTAACAGGAATATACCCCGGACCATCAATTGCAACATCAAAAGGATTTTCAGTAACGCGCACAGAACCCTGTTTATAATCAGTTCGGACAGCACCTGTTAAATATCCGTCCTCCTTCAATATTTGCTCAAAAGTCTGCTTTTTATATCCGTTAGTGTCAACATTTGACAAATTGTGCGCAAGCATTCCGAAACGTTCGAACTGCACTAACGAATTGTTTGTACCTTTGGAAATTATCGCTTGAAAATTATACATAATTCACCTGCTTACCTTTATTATGCCTGACCTAACTGAGATATAGCTTTACCCATAACCGAATTTTGAAGCATAAACATTTGCCTGTTTGCATCAAAATTTTTCATTATAGGCATCATTTTTATGAATTCTTCCTGTAAAGACACGTTGGAATACTCATTATAACCTTGCTTTACATTCGGGTCCATTACAACAAGCCCGTTTGCATCAACAACGCCAAGCCTGCCGACTAATGTGATTTCATGCGTATCTGCATTGAATACGGAAATTTTGCCGTTTCTGTCAACTTTTACATGCGTTAAATCCTGCGGAATAAACGGTAATTTTATCGGCATACCTGCATCTGACAATACATTTGCATCCTCTAACGTTAATAATGAACCATCCTTACCGATTTTAAAACGACCGTCACGGGTTAACTTTATTCCGTTAGGAGTAGAAACCTGAAAATAACCTTTATTCGCAATCGCAATGTCCAAAGGATTTTCAGAAACCCCGATTCGCCCGACTTTATCATCAATTGTTTCAGACAATGCATTTACACCTAAATACTCTGCAAAAGAAGAAACTATCGGCTCTTTACGCTGATATCCGATTTTATCAAACCCGCCAACGTTGTCATTTCGCATCTCTAACAAAACACTTTGAAGGTGCATTGCCCTTATAGATGTAGTTAAGCCGTTATTATTGTAGTAAATTCCACCGTTTAATCTCATTTCTACCTCTACTTTATATTTATTATCGGATTAATTTATATTAATTATAAGTATTTCCGATAAAAATACTTCGTTTGTATGAGTTTTGCATGTATTTAATGATGATTTTTATTTTGTCAATATTTTTTGGAAAGAAATAAATTTTTTATAAAGATTGTATAAAATACACTTGATTTAAGAAAAAGTTTAAGGTAAAATATAAGTATAATAATTTGTGATTTTTTTCACAAATAAATTGATATAAATATTTTTACACATATAATTTAAATAAAGGAGAAAACTATGACAACAAAAAGCAAAAAAACAGTCGAAAAACTTGAGAAAACACTCAACAAATCAAGTATCGTAGATAGCGCAGAACAATTTGAACTGCTTATTGAAAGAGTTAAGAAAGCTCAAAAAATTTATTCTACATTTTCACAGGAAAAAGTAGATGCCATTTTTAAAGCTGCAGCAACCGCAGCAGATAAAGCTCGTATTCCTTTGGCAAGAATGGCTGCTGAAGAAACAGGAATGGGCGTTTTGGAAGATAAAATTATAAAAAATCACTTCGCTAGTGAATACATTTATAACAAACACAAAAATGCAAAAACTTGCGGAGTTATAAGTGAAGATAAAGCAAACGGAACAAAAATCGTTGCAGAGCCTTTAGGAGTTATTGCAGGTATTATCCCTACAACAAACCCGACTTCAACTGCTATTTTCAAATCATTAATAGCCTTAAAAACAAGAAATGCTATTATCTTTTCACCACATCCGAGAGCAACTAAATCAACAATTGAAGCTGCAAAAGTTGTTTTAGAAGCTGCCGTAAAGGCAGGTGCTCCTGAAGATATTATCGGCTGGATTGATGTTCCGTCGGTTGAATTATCGGGACAATTGATGCAGCACCCTGATATTGCTTGTATATTAGCAACAGGCGGTCCGGGGATGGTTAAAGCAGCATACTCATCAGGTAACCCTGCATTAGGCGTAGGACCTGGAAATACTTCTGCTGTTATAGATGAAACTGCTGATATAAAAATGGCTGTATCTTCAATTATTATGTCAAAGACATTTGATAACGGTATGATTTGTGCTTCGGAACAATCCGTTATCGTAGTTGAAGATGTTTATGAAGAAGTTAAAAAAGAATTCCAATACAGAGGCGCATATTTAGTATCTAAAGCGGAAGAACAAAAAATGATAGACCTTCCGTTCATTGACCCTAACAGAGGAACCGCACATCCTGCAATAGTTGGTCAAAGTGCAGTTAAAATCGCCGAATTATCAGGTTTCGAAATTCCTGAATATTCAAAAATATTACTTTGCGAAAGACCTTCTGTTGATTGGAACGATCCGTTCTCAAGAGAAAAATTATCTCCAATCTTGACAATGTATAAAGCTAAAAATTATGAAGAAGCTGCAAAAATGGCTTATGAATTAGTTTCAAAAGGCGGAGCCGGTCATACATCAGTTCTTTATACAGATGCAAGAACCTCGGAAAGAATTGATCACTACGCAGAATTGATGCCTTCTTGTCGTGTTCTGATAAATTCACCATCATCACAAGGCGGTATCGGTGACTTATTCAACTTTAAATTAGAACCGTCATTATCATTGGGTTGCGGTTCTTGGGGTAAAAACGCAGTATCAGGAAACATTGGAGTTGAACATTTATTAAACTACAAAACAGTTGCTGAAAGGAGAGAAAATATGTTGTGGTTCAAAGTTCCTTCTAAAGTGTACTTCAAAAGAGGCGCTACAGATTTAGCTCTACGTGAATTGGCAGGTAAGAAACGTGCTTTCATAGTAACTGACAGATTCTTGTTCAATTCAGGCGCTGTTGATGCAATAACAAAAGTTTTAGACGAAATCGGAATAGACCACGAAATATTCTTTGATGTTAAACCTGATCCGACTTTATCTACAATCAAACAAGCCATGGACATAATTAAGCCATACGAACCTGATGTATTTATCGCATTGGGCGGAGGTTCACCTATGGATGCAGCTAAAATTATGTGGTTAATGTATGAACAACCTGAAACTGATTTCTCTGATATTTCTATGAGATTTATGGATATCAGAAAAAGAATTTGTTCTATCCCTGATTTAGGGAAGAAAGCTACAATGGTAGCTATTCCTACAACATCAGGTACAGGTTCAGAAGTTACACCGTTTGCGATTATTACTGACGATGAAACTCATGTAAAATATGCAATTGCAGATTATGCATTAACACCAAACATGGCAATCATTGACCCTAATTTTGTAGACGGTATGCCGAAAGGTTTGACTTCAGCATCAGGTATCGACGCTTTAGTTCACGCAACAGAAGCTTATGTTTCTTGTATGGCTACTAACTTTACAAATTCTAATGCTTTAGAAGCTTGTAAATTGGTATTTAAATATTTGGAACGTTCTTGGAGCAACGGCGCAAACGATCCTCAAGCAAGAGAAAAAATGCACTATGCCGCAACAATTGCAGGTATGGCTTTTGCTAATTCATTCTTGGGATTATGCCACTCTATGGCTCACAAATTAGGTGCTATGTTCCACGTACCGCACGGGGTTGCTAATGCTTTATTAATCAGACAAGTTATCAAATATAACGCTGTTGATTATCCACACAAGCAAGCTATATTCCCTCAATACAAGTTCCCTAACGCAAAAGAAAAATATGCACAAATCGCTGATGAACTTGGTTTGGGCGGTAAAACAATTGAAGAAAAAGTTGAAAACTACATCAAAGCTATTGATAAATTGATGAAAGCTATCAACTTGCCTAATTCAATCAAAGATTTCGGTGTATCAGAAGAAGACTTCTACGCTAAATTAGATGAAATGGTTGAATTGGCATTTGACGACCAATGCACGGGTGCTAACCCTGCATATCCGTTAATGAGCGACATTAAAGAAATTTATATCGATGCATTCAACGGTGTTGTAAGAGATTACTACCCTGCAAAATCATCAAAGAAAAAATCTTCAAAATAATAATAAATTACGGATGCGCCCTATGTTTTGAAACATAGGGCGCATTTTAATATGTATTTTTCCTCCCAAATTAAATCCCCAACATCATCCTATTTACATTACCGCTGTAATACATTGAAGCAAACATCGCATTTTCATTTTGCTTCAATTGAGAATACTCAAATTGTAATTGTACTAACTCCTCTTTACACAAAGAATAATCCTGTTTATTGCTATTAATATTATTTTCAGGCTTAGAATCTATTTTTGTCGAAATAGCTTTTAAGATTTCTTCAGTTGACATACTGTGAGAAAAACTTGCGCCGACTTGTTTAGCCAGTTCTCTTGCTTTTGAAATAATTACGGCCTCCGAAGAAATGTTATTTTGCCCGTCTGAAGATTTTGATTTTTGAACAGCGTATATTTGAAGCAATTTTTCTATCAGAACTTTTGCTTGAGCTTCCGATGATACCGTTGAAGGGTCAATTCCAAGCGCGATAAGTCTTCGGCGAGTTTCTTCGCTTAAACAATTTGATCCGACATATCCGTAATATGAACCGACAGAATTAATAAACACGTTTCTAATGACCTTTCTACATGGGTTATAATTATTTTTATCCGCAAGTCAATATTATTGCCGGCTTTTTTACAAACAATAAAAAAAGACCGACAGAAAACAAAATCTGTCGATCTTTTTATACAAATAAAAATTTTAAAATTATCCGAAATATCTTTTTAATAATCCGTCAAAACCTTTACCATGGCGAGCTTCATCTTTTGCCATTTCGTGAACAGTGTCATGAATTGCATCATAACCCAATTCTTTAGCACGTTTTGCAAGTTCTAATTTCCCTTCGCAAGCACCAAATTCAGCTTCAGCTCTTAATTCAAGATTTTTCTTTGTAGAATCAGTCAAGACTTCGCCTAATAATTCGGCAAATTTTGCAGCATGTTCCGCTTCTTCAAACGCATATCTTTTATATGCTTCTGCTATTTCAGGAAAGCCTTCACGTTCTGCCACTCTTGACATTGCAAGATACATTCCGACTTCTGTACATTCACCGTTAAAGTTCGCTCTCAAGCCTTCCATTACTTGTGCATCATCAACTTTTCCGTCCCCTACATGATGTTCGCATGCATATACTTTGCCTTCACCGCCTATTGCTTTAAATGTTGTAGCGCCGCATATAGGACATCTTTCAGGCATTGTATCAGATTCTGTTGACCAACCGCATACCGTACATACAAATTTCATAAATAAACCACCTTTCTTAAACTCTATTTGTAAATTATAACAAAGAGAAAAATTTTTGTACAGCTTATAAAAATCAATTAAAATGATTAAAAACTCGGGTTTCTACATCTTCTTTTGTAAAGAAAATATTTTCATCACTATAATTTATATTTAAACCTAATCCCTCTTTTACAACCCCTATTTTATACCCTATATCAATATTTTGAGGAACTGTTGCAACAATTTGATAATCTTCTCCGCCAAACAAAACCATCTCGCGCCAATTTTCAAAACATTCAAGCGATTTATCGTATGGAATTTTAGAAAAATCTATATCCAATAAAACACCGCTTTCATTTGCTATTGTTGACAAAGCATCAGCAAGCCCGTCTGAAGTATCCATCATAGCATATTTGCCTTTAACATTTTTTGAAACATATTCCCCAAACGCAATCTGTGCAATCGGTTCAAGGTGTGCTTTAATAAATTTTGTATTTTTTTTACCCGATAAAAGTTGTTTTAAACCGGCTGCAGAAGAACCATGAACGCCAGAAACAATAACTTTTTGTCCGATTTGCGCATTTTTTCTTGAGGAAATATTTCGTTCTTTTACACTTCCCAATGCACAAACAGAAATATAAATTTTATCTCCCCCTGTTATATCTCCGCCGACAATATCAACATTAGCTCCGCAAGCTTCTTTCGCGCCTTCATAAAAATTTTTGACAAAATCGTTTTCGATATCAGACGGTAAAGATAATGATATTGTTAAATATTTTGCCACTGCACCCGAAGCGGCAACATCTGATAAATTAACCATCACAGACTTGAATCCTAATTGATAAGGAGTAGAATATGCTCGCTTAAAATGCACATCTTCAACAAGACTGTCTTGAGTTATTACAATACCTAAATCTTTTAAATATGCACAATCATCCCCGATAAAATCTGAATTTAAAATATTTTTTATTTCGGATATAAATTCTTTTTCTTTCATCAATTAAACTATATCATGCTCAATTAGAGAAATAAATTCGTTTACTAAAGTATGATTCCATTTTTTGCCCGCATCTGATTTGATAACCTCTAACGCATCCCGTGATGACATTTTAGCTCTGTATGGACGCGGTTCAATTAACGCAAAATATTCATCAATTATCAAAATTATTTGAGACGTTAGAGGAATTTCGTCTTTTGAAATCTTATTCGGATAACCGCTTCCGTCCCAATTTTCATGATGATGTTCTATTATAGGTAAAATATCCTGAACATAAGATATAGGTTTCAAAATTTCTTGAGCCGCTATGACAGGATGATTTTTTATTTTATCTTTTTCTTCATCCGTTAACGGTGTAGCCTTTTGCAACAACCCGGGAGATATCATCAGGTTTCCGATATCATATAACAAAATTGCAACACGAAGATTATCTATATCTTCTTTTGACAGGTCAAAACGTTTTGCAAGACTGACTGCGGTTAAGACTTTATTTTTAACAACACCTGCTTCGTGCATAGGGTTATAGAGTTTACTTAACATATCGGCAACCATATACAAAGACTCTTGTTTATTTTCACCTTGGTGCGCAGTAGTTTCAAGTTTTAAGCACAATTCTTTTGACAATTTTCTTGCCAGAGGAACACGATTTTTTGAAAGAATATCGAGAAATGTATTAATTGCAATTTCTTGCCAAGAAGTTTCCGTTATAGGTTTTGCAAGCGTAACCCGATTTCTGCCGTTACGTTTTGATTGATACATTGCTTGATCGGTTAATTCCAAAAGTTCTTCTACATTGTCAGTATGTTCAAAAAAAGTCGCCACCCCTAAACTGCCAGTAATATGTCCGATAGTTTCAATCTCTCTGTTTTCAATTGATCTACGAATTCTCTCTGCGGCCGCCAAAGCACCATCTGATGCAACCCCCGGCAATAAAATATCAAATTCTTCCCCGCCGATTCTTGCCGGAACATCGATTGAACGGGCATTACTTTTCAAAATTTCAGCAATAGTTTTTATTGCCATATCGCCGTATGCATGCCCGAAAGTATCATTGATTTTTTTAAGATAATCTAAATCTATACCAATAACGGAGAACGGCTGCATCAAACGTTTTGCACGCGCAACTTCTTTATTTAATGATTCTTCAAAATATCTGCGGTTATATAAACCGGTTAATGCATCCGTTACGGCTTCTTCACGAACTGCTTGAAACAAATCCGCAATCGTAATAGCCATTTCTATTTGTTTTGCAAATAAACCTAAAAAATCCGTTTCGGCAGAAGCCAGTTCCTCACGGGAAGAAAATACGCAGAACCAGCCAAATTCCTTTTCACGTGTGTACAAAGGAATAACTATGACTGATTTTACAGGTTGATTTGATAAAACTTTTGCAACAGTATCTTGTGTCAATTCAGGCATTACGGCTTTTAAAGACAAATCAAGCGAACGTGTTTGGATTATTGTTTTTTGTTTAAATGCATCCGCAAAAATACTTGTATCATCATAATTTAGCCTGCGAGTTTGAATAGAAGGCGCACCTATAATATTATTCAGTCTTTCAATCAAATTATCCTTTGATTGTGCTAAAATACGCAAAAATGTTCCGTCTTCATCTTCACATTTTCTGATAATGACGCAATGCATATAACCGAGTTCGCCTTGAGTTGAATTAACAATAGCTTCCAAAACATTTTCTAACGGGGTCGAAGAATTCATCATATCCCATATATGCTGGAGAGTAAACATTCTTTTATTAGCATCGTTTAACTCTTTAGTGCGCTCTTTTATCTCCTTTTCAAGCTCCAGATTTCGCTCATATATTTCGAGATAATCACGCTTTTCATTGTACAAGTTACTCTCAACTTCCGATACCTTACGCTTTACTTCTTTAAATTTATCAAACAATCCCATAAGGAAAACCTTTCAATTATTGACAATGAATTATAACATTTTATCAGTTATGTTGGCAACATAGCTAAACAAATTTCAATAAAATAGCACAGACACTTTAAAATTTATAAATTATGTGATATACTTAAATATACGAGAGATTATACAGAAAATGGAGGTTTAATATGCATATTCACGTTAACGGAAAAAACATTGAAATTACCGAAGCTATTAAAGCTTATGTGAAAGAGAAAATAGGTAAAGTTGCAGCACGTTATGACCAAATACAAGGTATAGACGTAGTTTTAACCGTAATTAAAAATCCTTCTGCAGAAGGAAAACATATCGCTGAATTGATTTGTAAAACTAATTCCGGCACAATTCACAGCGAAGAAGCTGCAGAATCAATGTATGCAAGTATAGATTTATTAGCTGATAAATTTGCAAGACAAATTACAAAATTCAAGGATAAAAACATTTCTTCAAGTAAAGAATCCATCCGCGACGTATTTGTTGAAGCAGATGACTCGGCAGAAGAAGAAGTAAAAGCTATAGAAGATTAATTTCTGTTATATTTAAAAAACAACCGCAATTAATGTGCGGTTGTTTTTTATTGGAGGTTTCATGGTAAAATCTGTTTATGAATATAACAGGCGGAAGATATAACAGACAAAAAATTACGGCACCTGATGAACATATTACCCGTCCGACTCTATCGAAAGTCAGAATGGGCGTATTCAATACTTTGTCTTCCATTATGGATTTTGAGGAGAAAAGTTTTCTTGACATGTATGCAGGTTCGGGGATTATGGGGTTAGAGGCGATTTCTCGCGGATTTTCAAAGCTTACTGCAATAGAATATAACAAAAAAGTTTATTCAATTATTAAAAAGAATTTTTCAAAATACGAAAAAGAAAATGATATAAAACTGTTTTTGGGTGATAGCCAAAAAGTCTGTACAAAATTGACGGATAAATTTGACGTAATCTATATTGACCCGCCTTACTTTTCGGGTGTTTATGAAAAAAGCTTGGACTCTGTAAAACATCTAACAAGCGGTATCATTATTTTGGAACATACTTTGAATTTATCTGATAGTGGTAACGCCGACACGATATTATTATCTGACGAATTTGAAATCATTAAACAAAAAAAATATGCCGATAAATTTATAACATTTTTAAAGTATAATAATTAAAACGAGAAAAATATGGCTGAAAAAAAGAAAAAAATTTTACTGATAAAGTTATCGTCACTGGGAGACGTTATTTTTAATATACCTTTAGCGAACGCTTTGAAAGATGCAGGATATGAGGTTACTTGGCTTGTTTCCGAAAAAGGAATTGATATTGTAAAAAATAATCCTTGCGTTGACAATGCCATACTTGTTCCGATGAAAATTTGGAAAAAACGCGGGCCGTCATTTGAAAGTTTTAAAGAGTATTTAGCTATATTAAAACAATTAAGAAAAGAAAAGTTTGATATAGCAATAGATTCTCAAATGATGCTAAAAAGTCTTTATTGGATGTTGTTTTGCGGAGCAAAACGAAGAATAATTTCAAAAGAAGGGCGTGAATTATCACTTTTAGGCGGAAATGAATGGATAGATAATATTTCATATAAACCTGATTCCCCCATTGTTATGAATTATTTGCGATACGCAAACCATTTGGGGATAGATGTCAAACCTGAAGACATAAAGGTTACCCTGCCGCCAAGAACAGAAGAACAAATAAAAAAAGTAAACGATTTATTATCCCAAACGGATAAATCCAAAAAGACGATAGTAATTTCGCCGGCAACTACTTGGGGTAACAAGCATTGGGATAAAGATAATTGGAAAAACCTTATTGATAAATTATCTTCCAAATATAATCTTGTTTATACGGGCGGGCCTGACAATAACGAATTGATAGAATATATTTCAAACGGAAACGGAATAAACCTTGCAGGGAAAACAAATATATTAGAACTTGCGGAAGTTTTTTCAAGAGCGGATTTAGTTTTATCACCTGATTCAGGAAGCGCGCATTTAGCTTGGGCTACAAGGAAACCTAAAGTTATTGCAATATTTACATGCACACCCAAAGAGGTTCTCGGACCACTCGGAGACAAAAACAAATACATATCACTCGGCGGAACAGGCTTGAATTGCCAACCTTGCTTTAAACGGAAATGCAAACAGAAAAATAATGCTTGTACTCATACCCCGACAGTTGATGAAGTATTTAATACCGTCGAAAATATGATTAATAATTATTCTTCCGCTAAAAATTGAGGAATCTCAACATCCGGAGTACCGATAACTCTAACTAACTCTAATACGGATGCTTTCATTTGACACTTTTGGGATGAACCGCTGAAGAAATCTTTGTAATAGCATCCTTCACAATTGCATCCTCTTTTATAACATTCTACAGCCGTTGCAGTCCATCTTCTGACTGCTACCGCTCTGCCCATATCTCTACTTCTAAACAATTTATTTTATCTCCACTTATCTGAACTAAAACAGACGCAAGAATACAATGATATATCTCGCGACATCTCCCCTAAAGCCGTCGTATCAATGTCTTTCAACTTTATATACCAATTATAAAAAATAAGCATGATTTTTCAAGAGAAAAACATGTCGATATTAAGTTTTGTAACAAGCCCCTAACTCCCACTCCACGCCTATTTTAGGCACTTCTCAACACCCTCGAAACCATGTCATGCCATGGATTTAAGCCATCCTAAAACATGCAAAGCCATGTCAGTACATGGTTTTGCATGTGTATATAAAGTATTAAGTTTTGTAAAAATATGCGTATTTTATTGGTTTTTAAGCATGTCAAATTAATTTTTTCAAAACAAAAGGGCATGACCCATCACAAAATCATGCCGCTTTTGTGGCGAAAAATTCTTATCAGGTCATGCAATCTGAAAAAAATTATCGCCTTAAGAACTTGCCCATTTATGTTGCATGCCCGTTAAAGTCACGGTGTAACTCGAGCGAAGTTCAATCATCTACATATTGAATAATAATATTTTTCAATTTAATTTTCATTCCCTGTTAGTTTAGCTTTTTGTTTAATACTTTTAGGTAATGAATTTTCATAAAATGTAATCAACAATTCACTTATAGGAGAATAAATATGGTTTGCAAAATGATGCTTTTTGATTACAGAGATTTTGAAAAACACTATTTTGAAAAAGCAAATTTAGACAATTTTGATATAAAATTTTACGATTTCCCGCTAAATGACGAAACAATAAATCATATTCCGATTGAAGAAATAGAAAAAACCAACGCAATAAGCGTTTTCACCACATCAAAAGTAAATGATGAAATTCTTGATAGATTCAAAAACTTGCGAGTGATTTCAACGCGCTCTGCCGAGTATTCGCATATAGATTTAAAATCTTGTATAAATAAGAATATCGCACTCGTGAATGTAGAAACCCCATGGCAAGATGTGCCAAATTATATTCTATTGCAAACCTTCAAAAAAATAACGGAAGTTCTTTGCGGCTGCAGAGATAATCGAATAGTATAATTATTTTTGCATAATCTGAACAGATATTGCACCAAAGAAAAAATCTTTTCGTTTGACAAACTTGAAACCTGCATTTTCAAACTCTTCAATTATCTCATCGGGCTGCGGGTATTCATTTTTAGTATTTATGAGATATTCGTAATTCGAAGATTTTTTTTTGCAAACTTTTACTATATAAGGCACAATAAAATCAAAAATTTTACTTAAAAAATTATGTTCGCCGAAATCAAGATGTAAAAATTGACCGTTTGGTTTTAAAACACGATAAATTTCTTCCAAAGCTTTTTGTCTGTTTTCGACATTACGAAGCCCAAAACCCATTGTAATGACATCAAACTCATTTTCACCAAAAGCTAAATCCGTAACATCACCTTGTATAAAAACACCATGCGGATTTTTCGATTTTGCAATTTTTATCATTTCTTTTGAAAAATCCAAACCGATAACACGCAATCCGCTTTTGCTTAAAATACGCACAAAATCACCCGTTCCGCAGCAGGCATCCAATATCATCATATTTTCGCGAAGCTCAAGCTGTTTTAGCGCAAAAAGTTTTATAATATAGTGACTGCCAAAAGAGATTATATTGTTCATATAATCATAATATGATGCGATTTCATCAAACATTTCAGAGATTTTTAAAGGATTTTTGTCTTGCATAGTTTATTTATTATAACAAAACTTAATATATTCAGTAATCATATTTCGGATTGTAAAGCAGATTTTTAAAGTTCAATCTTTCGATTGAGTTTGTCATTTTTTTATCATTTTTAAAAATGAAAAGTGTTGATTTTACACATTTCTAACTACATTTATTATGTAAATTTTTGTTAAATATTTATATTAAAAATTTAAGAAATATAGAAAACATGTCGTTACATGTATTATAATATATATAGAAGATATACTTCTAAACAACATGCTTGTAATTACCCTCAAATATTTTGATATAATCAAAATAGAAAGGTGGCGATATATATGAGCAACCTGCAATTCCAAAACGATTTGGACAAATTGGTAGAAATTTTACCACAGAAGATTCGTGAGTGCATTAATTATCAGAATATGGACGATGCAATAGAAATCGTGGTTGATTTAGGCAGAGTTCCTGAAATACGTCATTCTGACGGTCATATTGAATATTTACAAGCCCCTGATGTTACAGATGAAGATATTGAGTTTATAACTTCGCGAGTACAGGAATTTACTTCCGACAATCGTTCAGGTATCGCAGGAACGCTACACAGAATTTCTGCAATCCGTAACAGGCAAGGAAAAATTGTCGGGCTAACCTGCCGTATCGGACGCGTTGTAACGGGCACTATTTCCTGTATAAAAGATATATGTTTACAAAATAAAAGTATTCTGTTTTTAGGGCGTCCGGGAGTCGGAAAAACAACAAAATTGAGAGAAATTTCACGTTTGGTAGCCGACGAACTTGCAAAACGTGTGGTTATCGTCGACACATCAAACGAAATTGCAGGGGACGGAGATGTGCCGCATCCTGCAGTCGGTCATGCCAGAAGAATGCAGGTTAGACAACCTGAATTTCAAAAAGATATTATGATTGAGGCAGTCGAAAACCACACGCCTGAAGTCATAATAGTTGATGAAATCGGAACTGAAGAAGAAGCTCAAGCTGCCCGTACTATTGCAGAGCGCGGGGTAATGCTTATTGCAACAGCTCATGGTAACACATTAGAAAACCTTATCAAAAACCCGACACTATCGGATTTGGTCGGAGGTATTCAATCTGTTACATTGGGAGATGATGAAGCAAAACGCAGAGCATCTCAAAAAACCGTATTGGAACGTGAAAAACAACCGACATTTGATATTGTTATCGAGATATTAGACAGAAATACTTTAGCCGTATATAAAGATACAGCGGAAGCGGTAGATTATATATTGAGAGGATGGCCGATTAAGCCGGAGATTAGAAAAGTTGATAAAACTTACGAATTTACCGCTCCCGCACCGATTTCAAATACAAAAGTTCCAAATGTTATTGATAAAATCAATAAGCTTGACAATACGATTGAACATCCGGAAAGCTTAAAATTCAGCTTTTCAAGACAAAAATATGTTGAAGATGTAAAAAAATTCAAAAAAATATATCTTTATGCCGTATCAAGAAGTATTGCGGAAAAAGTAATCGAACGTCTTGATTTGAATGCAGAAATAACAAGAAACATTGAAGATGCCGATATAGTAATTGCACACAAAAACTTTGTAAAAGGCGGAGCAAAAGTTCTTTCTACAGCAGAAAAAGACAGACTGCAGATATTTTATGTAAAAACAAATTCAATGGCGCAAATACAAAAAATAATTAAACAGGCGCTTGATATTGCAGAGATGAATGAAACTCAAACGTTTTATGATATAACAGAAAGTGCATTAGACGAAGCAAAAGCAGCTATTGAAAAAATCCTGACAGGTGTTGTGAAAGATATAGAGTTAAAACCGCAAAACCAACAAATACGAAAACTTCAACACGAGCTGGCAGAACAGCATAACCTTGAATCAACTTCTGTCGGCGAAGGTGAAAACCGCCACTTAAGACTTCGCGTTGTCGGAGGCACAGAATTTAAAGACAAAGAAAAATAATAAAAGCATAAATTTGTTCATACAAAATTATAGGCCGGCATATAATATGCCAGCCTATAATTTTATTATTATTTTTATTTTACTCTAAATGTTACGTTTGCAACTGACGTTACTTTTTTTCTAATTGAAGTCGTATCGCTTAAACCAGAATCCGACACATTATTTGAATCTTCCGGAGTAATTTGGAAAACGCCCATTTGAACCGATTGAATTTTTCCGACACGATTATGTGTAGCTTTCAACATCGCCGTTGCTCTTTGTTTAGCATCTTTTGAAGCTTTTTCCAACATTTCAACTTTCAAATCAGAAAGTTTTGAATAAAAGTATGAAGGTTCATATCCGCTGATATTAACACCTTGTTCTGTCAGAATATTAATATCTGTTGAAACTTTTTTAATTTTGTTAACATCATCAGATTTTACCGAGAATTTTTGACTTGCATTAAATCCTATTACATTGTCTGTTGAATTTCCGTTGGATGTATATTGATAAATATTATATCCGTTAATATATTTTTCCTCAATTTCATTATCTTTAAACCCTTGTTCTTTTAAATATTTAATAACAATCGGTTTTTGTTTTCTAATAATTCCGTACGCATTTGCTCTTGATGTCCCTCTTGCTTCCACTTCAAATTCGTATGAACCTCTGTCAGAAGTAACTATTTGAGAATTTGACCCTGTAACGGTAATTACATCTCTTGATAATTTTGATGCAATAATTGAAGTTGCACATATCCCGCCTATTGCAAGAACTAAACCCAATAATAAAATTTGAAATTTTTCGATTTTTTCTAACATTTCTATTCCCTCTTTCAAATATCATTTTATGCATAACAATCATAGATTAAAAATTATTAAAATCAATATTTATATAAAAAAATATTTTACAAAAAATTATTTTGAATTAGAATGTAAATTGTGGATTTTAGGAAAGGAGAAAAGGAATAATGAAGAAAGTTTTATTAACTTTATTTGCATTTGTTATGGTAACAGTTCCTAGTTTTGCTTATGACGCGGCATCAAGAGTTCAACCTATCGGCGAACAATTATTGACCAAAAACGGCATATCCGCAACAAATGTAAAATTTATGGTAGTATCTGATACACCGAACAATTCAAACTTTATTACAACAAAGGTTATTAATGTTTCCAGTGCCGAGTTAGCATTTGCAGGAAACGACAATGAAGTAGCTGCTGTTGTAGCAACCGAAATAGGACATTTAGTATATGGTCATGCTTCAAAAGCAAAAGTTATGACATTACTGCAATCAACCTCAACACCGACTTCAAATGATGCAACAAGTGAAATGATACAAACATTCTCTCAAAACTATAAAACAACAAAACAAGATAAAGAAGCAGATTTAGTTGCAGTTAATTTAATGGTAAACGCAGGTTATAATCCTTTAGCCTTGATTGTTGTTTTAACAAAACAAACAGGAACATATTGGGATACAATCATAGGCCGTCCTGCAAATGCAGAAAAAGCTTTGAACGTATATGATTATATCGCTTATGTTTATCCTGAAAAATTAAAAGTTGGATACGGATGTAATGAATACAGAAACTTTGTCGCTTATGCGCAACCGATTACCGAATTGAGAAATGCAAGCAAAAAACTTGTAAAAAAACACAATAAAACTTATTCAAAAGCAAAAACAAATACATTAAAGAAAATAGCTCAATTCAAAACAAGAGGAGGCGTAAGCGGCTGGGATGCTGTATACGGATTGCTTAGCGCACCACAACAATAATTACACAGAATACAGACCAAAAGCTATGGTTCACACCATAGCTTTTTATTTTTTAACACTATAGAAAAATGGTGAGAGCTTGCCGTCCCTCACCAAATAATAAATGTATATTTACGCTTTTTATGTCAATTATACTTTCATCAGATGAACATTACAACTTTTCTACATTTGCATTCATTGTTGTGCGGGTTGTATGTTCAAGATGTGCTTTTTGGGGGTAAATATTATTCACGATAGTAGTGGTGTTTGCTAATTTTTGTCTTTGGGTTGGAGAAAGTTGTTTTAGAACTTTTCTGTTCCCCTCAGCCACAGTTTCATTTTGGTGGGAGAGGGTTTTGCTTGCCCTTTTGACTTCCTGTCTTCCTGATATCTTTGAATCTTTTTGTACTTTTTGTTTGTCATTTACCCCTTTACCTATCGCCCATCTGAAACCGAAGGTTAATGCAACACCGTTTCTTCCTCCGTGTCTTAGCATAGCTTGCCCGTAAGCAGAGAATTTATCCGCCCAGGTTCTTTGCAACCCGACACCATATTCTACATAAGGCTTTGTATGCATTTCAGGAAGCTTTACCCCATCTGCAGTTGCATTAGTTTCGTTAAGTAAATTCCAAACCATACCAACAGATGCATAAGGCTGCCATCCGCCTTTAGTGTTTCCTATAAATCTTATTGACGGGTTAATCTGAACAGTGTGCATAGGATCAGAATCAATT
>DESZ01000016.1 GCA_002361485.1 Cyanobacteria bacterium UBA3301
GGTTCATCAGAAGGTTCATCAGATGGTTCGTCTGTTGGAGGGTCAGTTGGTTCTATGGTTAACGGAGTATCATCCACAATATTATCATCATCATCTACATTAGTGTCCGGATAATCTCCATCGCCTTCGTGGTAATAATAATTTCTTTCGTGTTCATCGTGTCCGATACCTTCTACATCCTCAGGTCTTACTGCGTGGCCTGTTGGAATCTCAGAAGCACCTATTACAGGATTTGTTGAAGAATCTCCATCTTTTGTATATCCGTCTTTGCCAAAGTTTACATATACTCCGTTTGCGTAAATATTATCTGCTGTAATATCTAATTTACCGTTATCTAATAAGGCATTATTAACTCTTACTGTTGAATCAGCATAAGCATAATATCCATCTAAATCAACTCCGTCAGGTCTGATAGTTTTGTTAATATCAAGAGCTTTGATGTTTACGTTATCAGGGAGTGATTCTTTTCTTTCAGGTCCCATATAACCGCCGTCAGCTTCTCCGTTTGTTCTTGGCCCAAAGTAGTCAACAGGGGTATGAGGAACTGTTCCCAAATAATTTACTTCGATTGATTTTCCTCTTGTAACTAAGTTAATGTCTTTTTCTGCAGTAATTTCTTCAATATAAGTATTTCCTGAAAATTCTGCATTGATGTTGCCTTCGCGAGAAATCATAGAGCAAATATTATTTGTTGTATATTTATCATCTAAACCTTTAATATTAATATCTCCATTAGCTAAGACATCCATTCCGTAACCATCAAGGTTAGCAATAGAGTTTTGAGTTGTTTTAAGTGTTCCCGGTTTTGTTTGATTGAAGGTTATAGGGTTTTCTTTTGTACCGATATTCCCGCTTGCAATCATTGAAATTCCGTAGCCTTCTACGTTAGCAACTGCAGGGTTTGAAGATGCGTTATTCATATCGTATCTTGTTTTACCGTCTTTTTGATTGTAGTCTGCGGTTAAAATTACTCTACCGTCTGCTGAGATTGAATCAATATTCATATCAGAATCAATAGCCGCATAATTTATTACAAGATTGTTTTGTTTTGCTGCCAAAGGATTTGTCATTGTAGTTTTTGCATTTACTTTTCCTCCAACATTAGCGTTGATTGATTTTGCATAATCTCTTACTCCCGGTTGATTTGAGATACCAGTGCAGTATCCGTTTGTACATCCGTCGCCAACTTCTTGACCTATTGTACCGTTTTCAACGTTCATTGTAAGATCGCCGCCGGCTTTCAATAATGTTTGAGCTTGTTTTATACCCAAAACTTTAGCATTTTCTTTAATGCCGTTATAGTTCAAAATGTTTCCGTTTGTAACATCAATGTTAATATTATTACCTGCAGTTACAAAATTGTTGTTGCCGGAATTAAGTTCATCTCCAATAACAACGTCTCCGCCGTTAGCTTTAATCTTTGTGTCATTACCAGAGTTTGAAAGACCTTTTATGCTAATGCCTGATGCTGAATTATCATCAAGTAAAATATCATTAGATGCATTCACTCTGCCGGAAGTAGCAATTTTAATACCATCATTGCCAGTATTTACAATACCTGTATTTCCACCTTTGTTAGTAACTTCTCCTATTACTTTTATGCCTTCGACTCCACTATTCGTGATGTTCACATTACCATTACCGTAATTTGTTATTACTGCATCTTTAGCGACATTAGTGCCGACTGAACTTGTAATATTTACGTTACCTAACCCGTATGCTGAATGAACATTACCTGTGTTTACCAATTGATTGAACAAATTTTCAGCTTGTTGTCTGCCTGTGATAACAGCAGTATTACCTGTTCCTGAAATCATTTTTCCTGTGATATCAACTTTTCCTGCAAGAATATCAATATCTTGTGCAGTCATGACTTTGCCGTTAATTTGAACAGGAGCTCCGCCGTTAGAAGATGTTAAGTTTGATAAGTCTTCTCTTGGGTTTGATAAGTAGTCATTGTATACTTTTTGTGTAGGTGTGTAAATGCCTAAAGAACCAACATTTAATACACCTGAAGCTCCGACAACCATGCCGTTAGGTGATACAAATATTGCTTTTCCGTTGTAGAAATTGCCGTCTCTTACCGAATTAACAAGACCATCAATTTGAATTTTGTTATCTACAAGGTTTACAAATGTTTCTACATTGTTTTTACCATATTTAAAAATTAAATTTGCTATATCGTCTTTGCTTAATTGAAAATCGGTATATTTTCTGTAACCGACTGTGGAAGGAGAGCCGTCTCCTTTTCTAGCCAAAGCTGTAGGGGTAATATCATATACGCCATTATTGCCTCTGACACCCGTAATTTCAGTTGCTGCAACTGATACAAACATAGTTTGTTGTGCGAGGAATAATGCTGTCAATAGCGCAGATACAACGCGCTTTGTGTCCTTTCTGCCTGTTATCATTGTATTTTAATCCTTTCCATATATATGTATTCTGATAATTTTATTTGACTAAGATATCCTAACTATATCTTATCAAGAGCATGACGTTGTGACTCATTATGTTAAAGTTTTTTAAGCACAATCATGCACCGACTTAGTAATTTAAGTCGGTGAAGATTTCTTTTTGCTATTTTAAGGTATAATATTAAGTTTTATTAATCTCTATGTTTAATAACAGTGTATCTTAGCAGTGCATATACTGAATAAAAGACTAATAATACGGTACAAATTTTAATATCACCACCTGCATTGGCGCCAAAAGATTTAAACAAATAAAATATACCACATGCAGGGATTGCGGCTAATAATATTCTCGCAAAAGTATATTTCGGAAATTTTAAATTAAATCCCGGAAGAACGACAATTATTGATAATAGCCAATATATAAAGTTTGCGATAAATGTTGCAATACCGGCACCCAAAAGCCCGCTTTTGAAATTCGTTCCAAATTGTTCAATGTATGGAGCAAAAGTGCCGCCTGAATTGCTTGAAAAACTTATTATTGCAGAACTTATAGGAACGCTTTTAGAAATCAACACAAAGGTTAAAACTGCGCCAATTATCCCTGAAACAAGTTTGATAATAAACTCAATATGCGTTTTATTTGCAAGGTGATATTGTAATGTGGTATAGTCTGTCATTGCAAGAAAGAATACCCCAAAAGAAAACCAAGGAATTAATAATGCAACATTAGCAACAAACTCTGGAGCTCCTTTTGGTATCATTATATGTGCGTATTCAATACTATACAGAGACATTACCGTAATGATAGGTAATGCTAATAATACATAATATCCTAAGAATCTTGAAACTATTGGTCGGACATCCGTTTTTGCTTCATACAAATTATAAAATCTTGGAATAGCAGCTACAGTAATCATTGCGAATAATGTCATAAGTATTGGTAATGTTGCACTATAACCGGCACCTATGCATGCCGCATCCGTAAAGCCGTGAATTCCGTTCATGATGATTTTGTTGCTTTGGGTAATAATCCATGCGCTTAATGATGTCGCCGCAACAGGAATACCATATTTTACAATCGGAAATATAAATTTCCATTCAACTTTTTGCAGTTTAAAAAATCGCATAATATTGCATTGATAAAGTAATAAAATATCGATTAAAGAGATTGCAACGCCCATGGCCAATAGAATTGAAACTGCGCCTAGATGGAAGAATTTTGCAAAAAATACTGCCAAACCGATTGTCGCAAATTGATTTAATATTGTAGCTATTGTATAGGATACAGATTTGAGCTGGGCTCTTAATAATTGTGATAACAAAGCACGAATAGCGACAGGAATTATCAAGAACAGTACCGCAAGGAAATACTTAAACGGAATGTGGAAGAATGAATATAATTGAATTCTGAACAAGAACGAAATACTAAACATCAATAGCATGTTGACAGATAGTATAGTAACCAAAGTTGTTAAATATTTTGGTAAATCATCTTCCAATTGGTGGTGTCTAAAGAATCTTAAGCCTGCTAAACCTACCCAATCTGAAAATATTATACATAAAAATGACAACATTGCGATTGATACGGTATACAAGCCGTATTGTTCCGTTGAAAATAAACTGGTATAAATCGGAACTGTAATAACATTCCCAAACATACCGCATAATTTTGAGGGAGCATATTTCATCATATCCGTAAATATGCCGTGTACCTCTTTTTCTTCTACTTCTTTGTTTTCTACGTATTCCATATTTCTTCCTTTACTTTATCTCACCGAATAAATCATACTCATCGGCATCTGTAATTATTACATTTTCTATGTCTCCGGGAACTACCGAATTCTTTGATATTGCATAAACATACCCGTCAATTTCCGGAGCGTCATGTTCCGAGCGTAATATGATTTGCCCGTCATCAGTGAAACCTTCTACGATACAATTTAAAATTTGACCGATATATTTTTTATTGTTTTTTAGTGAAATTTGTTGTTGAAGCTCCATTAATTTGTTTCGACGTTCTTTCTTTATTTTTGCTGAAATTTGCGGCTTTAGAGAGTCTGAATAAGTACCTTTTTCTCTTGAGTATTCAAAAGCTCCCATTCTGTCAAATTTTACTTCTTTTACAAAATTGTATAAGTGCTCAAATTCTTCTTCGGTTTCAGTAGGATAACCAACAATAAGAGAGGTTCTCACTGTCACTCCGGGTATTTTTTGTCTGAACTTTTTTACTAATTCTTTATAGTCCATGACAGGACGTTTCATTTCTTTTAGAATTCTCGGGTGTGAATGCTGGAGCGGGATATCGATGTATTTCACTACTTTATTTAAGTTTGCAATGGCTTCAATGATTTCATCTGTCATTGTTGTTGGATATGCATACATAATTCTTATCCACGATAATTCGTCAATATTGTTTAATTCTTGTAATAGTTGCGCCAAGGCCTGTTTGCCGTATAAATCAATTCCGTATGAAGAAGTATCTTGTGCGATAAGAACAATTTCGGTTACTCCTTTAGAAGCAAGCTCTTTTGCTTCCTTGACTATATTTTCTATTGGTCTGGAAACATATTTCCCGCGTAATTTTGGGATAACACAGTATCCGCATTCGTAATTGCATCCGTCTGCAATTTTTATGTAAGAACTGGCTCCAACTGTAATTTGTTTTCTTTGTACGTCTTCTGCATAAACGTACTGCGGAGTTTCTTCTACCATATTTGAATAATTTTGCGTTGAAAGATTATCAATGATTTTGACTATGTCTTTTATGTTTGTAGCACCAATCATTCCTGAAATTTCTGGGATAGCTTCTTTCAATTCATTATTGTATTTTTGCGATAAACAGCCTGCTACAATTACCTTTTTGCCCTCATCTATCAGCTGCAAAATACTGTCAACGGATTCTTTCTCCGCATCATGTATAAATGAGCAGGTATTAACTATTACGATATCGGCATCAGTTTCATCCAAAGTGATTTGATGACCTTTACTATCAAGTAAACCCAGTATCAATTCCGAATCTACCAAATTTTTAGCACAACCATGATTTACCAATGCAATCTTCATACTTACCTCATTCTGATTTTATCATTAATATTGTAATTTATCGCTTATTTATTACGATTTATTATAATTTTGTTGTAAAATACCTGTATGAAAAAAATCGAATTATTAGCTCCGGCAAAAAATTTAGAAACCGCAATTGCCGCAATAAATAGTGGCGCAGATGCAATTTATATCGGCGCGAATAATTTTGGCGCAAGAGTAAATGCTTCAAATCCTTTAGATGACATAGAAAAGCTTGTAAATTATGCACATAAATTTTATGTCAGAGTTCACGTTACAATTAATACAATTCTTAATAATGAGGAATTAAATTCTGCAATTGAGTTGGTAAAAAACCTATATAATATTGGAGTTGATGCAATAATTGTTCAGGATATGGGGCTAATAAAAGCGTCGATTGACGGTAAAATTCCTCCTATTCAAATTCATGCAAGTACGCAATGTGATAACAGAACACTTGAAAAAGTTAAATTTTTCAATGATATTGGCGTTTCGCGCGTAATATTGGCACGAGAATTATCAACAGAAAAAATCTCTGAAATATGCAAAAACGTTGATTGTGAGATTGAAACCTTTGTGCATGGCGCATTATGTGTGTCATATAGCGGACAATGCTATATGTCATACGCAAATGGCGGCCGTTCCGCAAATAGAGGGGAATGTGCACAGCCTTGCAGAAAGAAGTATTCGCTTGTTGATGAGGATGGAAAATATTATGCAAAAAATAAATATTTACTTTCGCTAAAAGATTTTAATGCGTCTAAAAGTATCGAAAAACTTATTAATGCAGGGGTAAAATCGTTTAAAATTGAAGGACGTTTAAAAGATAAAAATTATGTAAAAAACGTGACAGCCTACTATAATGAATTAATCAATAAATATGCTTGTAGAACGTCTTCAGGCAAGGTTTTTCTTGATTTTGAACCGAATGTACAAAAAACCTTTAATCGCGGATATACAGACTATTTTCTAAACGGACGAACCGATTGTTACAATTTTTTGTCGCCAAAATCAATCGGAATACACGTAGGCGTTGTAAAAGCCGTTGGAAAAGATTATTTTGAAACTGATGCCGTCCTAAATCCGCAAGACGGAATTTGTTATTTTAAAGATGATAAATTGCTTGGATTTTTGGTAAATAAGGTTATAGGGAATAGGGTTTACCCGAATAATTTATCAGGAATTTATACGGGAGCAAAATTATATAGAAATTTTGACAGTGAATTTGAAAAAGTATTAAATTCTTCCAAGACTGTTCGTAAAATTGGTGTAAATTTAAAATTATATAATGATAAAATAACAGCTGAAGATGAAGATAAAAATATGGTTTCGCTAATTTTACCAAATGGCGAGAGTGCAAAAAATCCTTCAAAAGTTCTGCAAACATTTGAAAATCAACTTTCAAAAATGGGAGATAGTGACTATTACTTGATGTCATTAGAGATAAAAGCACAGACGTTACCATTTTTAAAGGTTTCTATCATTAATGAAATAAGGCGAGAACTGTTACAAAAGTTAACATTAGAGCGTTTACGTAATTATAAAAGATTACCTCAAAAGCCTATTTGTTATGCACCTTTTCCTCAAAAAAAACTTTATTATAATTCTAACATTTACAATAAAGAGGCAAAGGTCTTTTATGAGTCTTGCGGTTGTAAAATTGAACAAATGGCATTAGAATCATCAAAAAATATTTCGCAAGGTACTATATTAATGACCTCAAAACATTGTCTTAAATATGCTTTTGGCTTATGTTCAAAAACTTCACGATTTAATAAAAATCTCTATTTAGAAGATGAAACCGGTAAGAAATACCCGTTAGATTTTAATTGTTCTAAATGTGAGATGCAAGTATTAAATTTTTAATTAAAAATAAATATTTTCGGTAATTATTTTTCAAATTTATGTTGTAAAACATAGGGTATGAAGCGCATTTATATTATTACCGTTATAATTATCATTTTTGTTGTTTGTGTAGATTTAATTGACAGTTGCCGCAGAATAGACCAAACTATTTTAAACGGTTCCGTTAAAAATACTGTACACAAAGCTTTTTATGTTAAAAAGTAAAAATAAAATCGTCAGAATACTCAGGCTGATGTGAATCATATTCCTTTTGCATTCTCGGATTAGAAAGGTGTTCTAATGCGTTTGGAATAAATTTTTTAGGCTCTGCATCCATTTCTTGTTCAGTTTTCTTAACCGTAAAGGTTCTGACGTCTCTTGGGAAAAATCTCATAAAAACATTTTGGCTGATTGTTTGCGAGATGCTGCCTGATGAATATTGTTTAATTTTTTCAAGCTGTGACATTGCTTGTGTTTGGTTTGCCGCCGAATAATATCCGAAGGTGTCTGACACGGATTTGGTGTATTTCCCGCTCCACATAACGATGTTATTTACCGTATCAGTCAATACCGCATTAGTTTTCAATTCAAAAGGATAGCTGATTTTAAATGCGCTTGATATTTCCAGTACATCCCATAAATTACGTCTTAATGTGGTTTTATCATTTATTGCATAGCAAGAAATTAATAATACAGATTTTACGTTAAATTCTTTAGCAATTTCTTGTAGTGCTTGAAAATCTATTCTGTCTGTTTCTTCAAATTTATTTAGAATATTTTCTGTTTTTGTTTTTAGAATGCTGTTAGAATACAATTTTGCTCGTACATCTGCTAATGCTTGTGTATTTATATTAGGGTATTGTTTCAAATTATATATAACGTCTTCTGCCACTATTTCCGAAACTTCCGGAAAACAAAAATAATTATCACAAACCGAAAACAAATTTGTTGGTAATACAAGCAAATCAAATTGAACGGCATGCGCTTTTATTGGCGCAAATACCAATATAAATATGAAAAAAAGTAATTTTAATAAAGCTCTTTTCATAGTTACATTATAGCATAATTATTTATAATATGTTATAATAAATATATGCACAGAGATATTGTCAAAATATTGGGATTTGGAGTTGATACATTCACGTTTGACGAGGCGTTAGAGTACATAACATCTAACCATGGTCAGGTTGTGACAATTAATCCCGAAATGATTGAAACAGCGTGCAAAAATTCCGAATTTGCCAATATTATTAATTCAAGTGAAATGGTTGTTCCTGACGGTATTGGGGTTCAACTAGGATTAAAAATTTTGGGGAAAAATGTAAAAAGAATTGCTGGTATTGAATTGGGAAAAGCTTTATTAGTAAAATCAGCACAGACTAATAAAAGAGTAGCTTTAATTGGTGCAAAAGAAGATGTTCTTACTCTTGCAGTTTCAAAATTAAAAAATGAGATTCCTAATTTAAATATTGTATATTCTCATAACGGGTATTTTGAAAACGATTTTGATATACTTGATAATATTGTACATTCTGAGCCTGATGTAATACTTGTAGCATTGGGTTCACCTAAACAGGAATTTTTTAACAGTCAATTAAAATTAAGATTACCGAATGCTGTTATGATTGGTTTGGGCGGCAGTTTTGATGTCTGGGCAGGTGTAGTGAAAAGAGCACCGAAAATATATCAAAGTTTAGGGCTAGAGTGGTTATATCGTACGATAAAAGAACCCCAAAGATTCAAACGTATATTTCCGACTTTACCTGTATTTATTATAAAAGTTATAAAAGAAAGGTTTACTGGCAAATAAATATGTTAAATGATGCTGAAGTAAAAAAGATTAAAAATTTATGTCTTGAAAACAGACAAAATATATTAAGAATGGTACATGGCGCAAAATCCGGTCACATAGGCGGTTCGTTCTCTGCTTGTGAAATAATGACGGTTTTGTTTCATAAATGCATGAAACATTCTTTGGGCGGACCTGACTTTAAAGATTATAAAGAGCGTGACAGGTTTATCCTTTCAAAGGGGCATATTTCTCCTCTTTATTATTCTTTATTATCTCAAATAGGATTTATAGAAAAAGAAGAATTAGATTCATTCAGAAAACTCGGTACAAGATTGCAGGGGCATCCGACATTATGGTGTCCCGGTGTTGAAACAGCAACCGGTTCTTTAGGGCAGGGTTTGTCTGTCGGTTGCGGCAAGGCAATTGCGATGAAGCTGAACGGTGTATCCTCACATGTCTTTGTTGTTTTGGGGGATGGAGAATTGCAGGAAGGCAACGTGTGGGAAGCTTTTATGCAAGCATCGCATCGTAAACTTGACAATTTGATTGCAATAATCGATCGTAACAGATTACAAATTGACGGGAATACAGAAGATATAAAATCTTTGGATAATTTGGATGATAAATTGAAAGCGTTTGGCTGGAATGTTGTAGAAATTGACGGACATGATATAAACGCATGTTATGAAGCTATTGAAAAGGCAAAATCATATAAAGGCTCGCCTTCAGCTATTATTGCAAATACAATAAAAGGCAAGGGTGTAAGCTTTATGGAAAATAACGCCGGTTGGCACGGTACTGCTCCGAATGATGAAGATTTTCAAAAAGCAATGAGTGAATTATCTTAAATAAAATGATATTAGGAGATGTTGATGAAATATATGAGTAAATATAAAAAAGCATTTACGTTGATAGAAATCACAATAGCAATATTAATTGTTGCAATTTTGGTTTTGCTTTGTATGCCTGTAATAAACAGTCAGATGCAAAAGACCGAAGAATTTTCGTATTTTGCCGCATACAAAACTCTTGAAAAAATGGCTTCTCAGATACTTGCAATTGGTGACAGCAGCCTAGATGACGTGGCTTATAATAATGCTTATCCGAAATTTATTCTGCCGGCGAATGCAGAATTTTATGATGACCGCCACGGTAGCGGAAATAAATTGCGAAATTATCTTGAGAAGGCTAATTTTCCAATAAATATTGTTGCTAACTTTTCCGAGTATGAGTGGAAACAGGCTGCATTGTGTATGCAAAATCCCGGCATATTAAGTTATAATAGTGGTCAATTTCTGCCACCATCTAGTAATACTAATGGGTATTGTAATAGTATATATGGTTATGTGAATCCTTCCCCGTTCTCTCTCGCACGATTCGCAGGTGGAGATAACACAATACCGTTGAAAAACTATATGTCTAATCTGTATGATGCTTTCAATTCCAGTAAATTAAGTTCCATGGCGCAGTTTTGTAAAATTATGGGCGAAAAAACTGGCTATGACAGCTTTTATGTAGAGAAATTATCAGGAGATAATCAAGCGGGAAATGAATGTATTGTTATAAAGAGCTCTGGTGCGTTTAATAACTCTGTTGGGTCTGCAGTGTCTTCAACTGTTGCTACTTTGCCAGAAGTTTCGATATGCAATGGTTATGAGGGGAAAAATGTTAGTAATTCATTAGGAAAATGCGAATGTACCGGTGGTGTGTTTTCAGCGAATAATCCGAAAGTATGTTGTACTACCCCTGCAACTGTTGGTAACTCTGCATATTTTAACGGCAATACTTGTATTGAGTGCATAACTGGGGCATATGATGAACTAAATAAAAGTTGTTGTCCGAAGAATTCTTTATACAGTTCTTCTCGCAGGGAGTGTGTATGTAATGACGGATATATATTAAGCGAAAATTCTTGTGTTATGAGTGCCAATTCTTGTCCTCCCGGAACTCATATCTCAGGCAATGCTTGTGTCCAAAATCCTCCGTTCTTGCGTGCTCAGGCTTTTTGTAATGCGATAAATAATTTATGGAATACTAATGATCATAATTGTAATACTTTTACTCCTGTAGCAGGCTCTAATATCCAGATGTATAGTGATGTATATAATGCGGCAACAAACGGTGATCAAGGAAGTGAAGTTTATTTAAATATAAATGCTGAAGCAGGGGCGTTTAAAAATTTACAACCCAATATCGTGTTTTCAAACGGAATGAGAATGTGGATTTTAGGTGACAGAGCCGCATCAATTCCGGGGTTGTCATACAATCCTGATGTGTATGGTACAATAACCGACACCGTATGTTCAATAAAAACAGGTGTTACAACTGAAGGTGCTTGTAATGAAGCAAATAGCTTCTTCTGTAAAGATGAATCGAGGTGTTATACTGTATCTTCAAACGCTAACGGTCCGAGTTTAGATGATGCAAGAAATTGTTGCTCTGTTCTGAAAACTAGTGATATAATGGCAACTTATAATGTAGATAATTACCGTAAGGATCCAAGAATATATGCTGTAAGCGGGTTTACTGTTTTTATGGATATTGATGGGTCGAAAGGTTCAGGAACCTTGTGGGATGATGTCTTCCCGTTTTATATAACTACTGACGGACAGGTTTATCCTGCTTACCCGTTGAATGCTGCAGATAGCAGGCTTAAATATATCGCAGGTAACAGCTCTTATTTAAATACTGATATATACTACTACGAGAACACGAATAATAACAGGCGTAAGCACTATGTCGAACGCTCGGTACCGCTGGCTCGAGCTTTGTGTCTTACAAAAAGGATAAGCGTGTATACGCCATATTGTCAAAACTTAGGTTCTAATTTCAGGACTAAGGGCGGAGCATATACAGGTATTGAAAAATATGTAAATGATGTTTATCCTTGTCATGATAAAAAATGTTATGTTCATGTAAAAAATAAATTGAAATTTTTCTAAGGTATTTATAATGATTTATGATAAGTTATTGAATATTAAGAAATATGGGCATTTGCCTGATAGCGTAATAAATTTTATATCCAAAATATCTTCAAATATGAAATTAGGGCGTTATGAGATAGAAGACGGTATCTATGCTAATGTCGAGTTATATTCAACAAAAACTTTGCATGAAGCTTGCTATGAAGCTCATGAAAATTATGTTGATATTCAGATTTTGTTAAAAGGTATTGAACATATATATTATTGTCAAAAAGATGGCTTAAAAATAAAAATTCCATATAATAAAGATAAAGATATTTCTTTTTATTCAAATAATGTTGAGGGTTCAAAATATGTATTATTAGACGGAACTAATTTTGTTGTATTATTCCCGTGGGAGGCTCATGCACCACAAGTTTGCGTTGATAATACTCCGGAAGAAGTTTTAAAAGTTGTTGTAAAAATAAGAAAAGATTTATTTTTCTAACTTATCAGGATAAATATTCCACTCAATATCTTCATATTTTCTAAACCAAGTCATCTGGCGTTTTGCGTATCTTCGTGTGTTTTGTTTAAGTGCTTCTATTGCTTCTTCAAGTGAACATTTATTGTCTAAGTATGAACATATTTCTTTATAACCGATTGTATTGATTATGTTTGGAACTTTGCCGTATTTGTTTATGAGATTTTTCGTTTCATTTAAAAGTCCTTGTTCAATCATTAAATCTACTCTTTTATTGATTCTTTCATATAATTCTTTTCGTTCAAAGTTCCTGCCAATCCATTTAACCTCGTATGGAGAATCTGCTTTTGAACGTATCTCGTTAAGTGTTTTACCGGTTTTTTCTATAAGTTCAATTGCTCGTATAATTTTTTTCGTATCATTTGAATCTATTGTATTCGCACCTGTTGGGTCTTTTGTTTGTAATATATTATAGAGTTTTTCTTTAGACATTTCTCTTAATTTGCCGCGGAGCTCTTTATCGGCTTCTATTTGCGGAATATCATACCCTCTTAAAAGCATATCAATATATAAACCTGTGCCGCCGACAATTATCGGGATTTTGCCTTTAGAGTGAATTGTTTGTATTATTTCTTGAGCCTGTTGTTTATATAAGCCTGCAGAATATTCAAAATTTGGTTCAACAACATCAATCAGATAGTGAGGAATTCCGCATCGTTCGTCGAGTGATGGTTTAGCTGTTCCTATATCCATATCTTTGTATACAAGTCTTGAATCTGCCGAAATGATTTCTGTATCAAGTCTTTGAGCTAAATCTATTGAATATTTTGTCTTACCGCTTGCTGTTGCTCCGACTATTGCTATTACTTTTATTTTATTTGAGGAATTTTTCTTCATAGTATCTGAATAATAATGTTGTTACGTATACTGTAAAATAATAATATAACAATAATACAATAAAATATAAAAACGGATTGCTCATCAATAATACAACCGCATAGTGCATAATTGTAAATAATATGTAGATATATAGATATAATAATATTGATTGCGGTAAAGTAATAAATATTTTCTTAATTGAATAAACCAGGGCTTTAAATGGATTTAGTTCTCCATATATAACTTCAGGAATCCATAATAATCCCCAAAATGACAAAAATGAAATTGAAATAAAAATAATTATACTTTTAAAATCAATATGTTCTTTAGAAAAGTGCTCGAATAAATCAACTATTTTTGTCGGCAAATTATAATCTACAAAATTGTAACAAATCAGAAAAAACAGCATAGCCGTTGATGTAATTCCTATGAACGGTAAAAAGTATTTACTAAATCCCTTAGGAATTGATTTTAAAATCTCTTTAAGAGCGTTTGTTCTGTCATTGTTATAGACAAATTCTTTTCCTGTTAATTTAATTATTTTTTTTACAATATAAAACCAAACACAGAAAAATGCACTTATTAAGATAACTGTGGTAATTATTGTAAATACTGCTTTTACCACAGTGTTTTCAAAGTCTTTTGCGAAGTTTAAGTAACAGGAAATAATGCTTACAAAAATAATCAAAGGCGCTGATAAGATAATGTTATCAAAAGCTATTTTGAAATTTTTCCAAAAAAGTTTCAGCATTAAACCGCTCCTACTGTGTCTTCTTTTTTATTCTGCATTTGAAATTTTCTCTTGCGGCGTCGCATCAAATCAACAAATGCCTCAATTCTTGTGATGTATCCCGCACGCCCTGTTTGCTCATCCAAAATAAGAGCTAAAATAGGAATATCTTTGTCTTCTCGCATTGTCGGGAATATATTTTGTGACATAATTTCAGGCATACATGTAAACGGGCTCAAGTGTATTATTCCGTCAATACCTCTATTGTCGGCATAAACGACATCAGATACGCATTCTAACGAATCTCCTCCGATATCTCTTGATAAATATGGCTTTGCAAGTCTGTTTGCCCTTTGAAGATGCGTTTCTTCTTTTCTGAAAATTTTAGGAATAATTGCGTCTTTTAAAAATCCCGTTAAAGTTAGACTTCTTCTGACCTGCACGCCCATTCTGCCAAGTTCACGCTCAATGTTTTGGTTTGAGAACTCATCATTGACGACGTAAATCTCACCTGTTATATCAACATTTAAAATGTCGCGGTTATTATCAAGTTCAACCTTGTTCATTTCTTCTTCAATTTGCTTTTTTGCCTTTTTTAAACCGTGCAGAGTATCATTTTCATCAATATATTTTAGAGCTTTTTTGTAATGCTTTTCGGAATCTCCATAATTAACTTCTCTTGCTCTGCAATAAAATAATTTATTTTCAAGTGCGTCCAGCATAAAAGCTTTTGTTATTGCAACAACTATTGCTCTCATAAACAAAAAAGGATTATTTTTCCCGCTTACTGCACGCAAAAAATTATACATCCCCTTAATTCCGTCATATAATTGCATTTCTATATATTTTGTTTTGTAGCCTAAATCTGTTAAAGCATTTTCGATACATTTTCCGTATTCGCCCAATCTGCAGCATCCGGGTGAAGTAATCATTGCGACATAATCCGTCCCGCCGTCAATTGCTTCTATAAAATTCCCCAAGATAAGTTTATATGGCAGACAAATAGCCTCAGGCGAATGTTTTGTGCCTAAAGACAATGTCTTTTTGCTAGTGTATGGCTCTACATAAGGTTCGCAGCCGATTATTCTTAAGGCTGCAGCCCAAGCTATGCTAACCGTTCCCATGTGGGGAAATGATACTTTTGTTTTTGGTTTATCTGTTCTCATTTTATAATTATCCTTTAAAATTTAAGTCCGGATGTCTTGCTGCCGTAACCTCATCAATCTTTTTAACAGGAGTCGTGTGAGGTGCTGATAAAATTTTATCAGGATTTGTCTTACATTCTTCCGCAATTTTTATCATTGTTTCGACAAATTCGTCAAGCTTTTCTTTTGTTTCCGATTCTGTCGGTTCTATCATAATTGCTTCGTGAACTATTAACGGGAAATAAACCGTTGGCGGATGTGTGTTCCCATCCATCAAAGCTTTGGCAATATTTAGAGTAGAGACTCCGTTTTCGTGTTTTTGCCTTTCACCTGTTATTACAAATTCATGCATACAAGGCTCATCATAAGGTAAATCGTAATATTTTTTTAGTTTTTCTTTTAAATAATTTGCATTCAATACGGCATTTTCCGTTGCGAGTTTTAAATTTTTGCCCATCATAAGTATGTATGCATACGCGCGAACAAGAACTGAAAAATTACCGCAAAAATCTTTAACACTTCCGATTGAGTGCTTCACATCATAACAGCGTTTGTATTTTGTCCCGTCAAAAGTTATTACAGGAGTCGGCAAATAATCTTTTAATTTATCAACAACAGCGACAACACCTGCTCCCGGTCCGCCTCCGCCATGAGGGGTTGAAAATGTTTTATGTAAATTCAAATGGACAACGTCAAACCCCATTAGTTTCGGATTTGTATATCCCATAATTGCGTTAAAATTAGCTCCGTCATAATATAGTAATGACCCGTTTTCGTGCATTATTTTCGAAATTTCTTCGACTTTTTCTTCGAACAAACCAAGTGTGTTTGGATTTGTCATCATTATTGCCGCAACATCTTTATCTAAAACTTTTTTTAATTCATTAATATCAACTTGTCCGCGTTCGTTTGATTTTATTTCAACTATATCAAATCCTGCCATTTTTGCACTTGCAGGGTTTGTTCCGTGTGCGGAATCAGGGATGATAACTTTTTTCCTCTGTTCTCCGATTGTATCAAAGTATTTTTTTATTATCATCATTCCTGTCATTTCTCCGTGAGCTCCCGCTGACGGTTGAAGAGTAAGCGCATCCATTCCCGTAATTTTTAATAATGAATCCGACAAGTCATACATAAGCTTCAGCGCACCTTGTGCCATATCATCAGTTACTTCCGGATGTATATTAAAGTCTTCAAGATTAGCTAAAAATTCGTTAACTTTCGGATTATATTTCATTGTACAAGAACCTAAAGGATAAAAACCTTTTTCTATACAGAAATTCATATCTGAAAGTCCTTTGTAATGTCTCATTACATCTAATTCCGACAATTGCGGAAGTCCTATTTTATCGGTTCTTTTAAATTTATCAGCAATAAAGTCTGTGTTAATAGTGTTGTCGGTAAGATTTATTCCGCTCGTACCGTTACTTTTTTCAAATATTGTCAACATATACTAAATTATCCCCTGTTTTATCAATTCTTTTTTTATTCTGTCTAAGCCTGATTGTATAATTCTTGAGATTCTTGATTGAGAAATGTTAAATTCGTCGGCAATTTCTCTTAATTTCATATCTTTCATAAATTTATATTCAATAAATTCTTTTTCTCTTGGCGGAAGCTTCTGCATTGCATCCAATATCCCTTGTTTTAATTCAGTAAAAACGATAGTATCTTCGGGGTTTCTGTCATTGGATTTAATTTGTGTCGGAACCTCCGCATCTTGCAATTCATCAATGGACAATATGTTTTTATAGACTTCTGCGCGCAATTCTACGGCATTAGATATTTCGTTTTCTCCGTCATTTTCATTGTCAGCCTCATTTTGTTTGTTCTTTAAGGTGTACCATTTGTACCTTCTTCTGACTTCGTTACGAATGGCCCATTTTATAGCTGTTGATAAATATGTATTATTGTATTCCTGATTGGAATTGTTTTTAAATAATATATAAAGTGCATGTGTTCCTATGTTGATAAGTTCCGGCAATTCTATCAAATGGGAATTGGAGAACTTTTGATACTCCACTTTTGCAATAATCTCAATTAACTCTTTGTATTCTCTTAGTTTTTTATCTTCAGCTGACATCTTATTAAAAATAACCTTATAGATAGTACTACTAAATAATATCAAAAAAATATCTATATTACCAGCTAATGTAATTTTCCTTAACATATTTTATTTATTTACAAAAAGGAGTTTTTTATGCGAGTTCTATTTTGTGCGGACGGGTCTAAAATTAGTTATGATTCAATATTAAATTTTTCAAAATATTTTCGGGATTTTAGTACGGATATATTATCAGTATCAGATTTTAGTTGCATCCCTGATACGCTGGTATTTGAGGGAAGCAGAATTGTAAGAGAATGTATAAAATCATCTGACGGTATAGTTGAGTTTGCAAAAGACTATTTGGAATCCAATTCTATTAAAGTAAATTCTCAAATAAAACTGTGCGGTTCGGCTACTGATTTAATTTTGGAAACAGAAAAAGGACTTATATATGACTATATTGTAATGGGTTCTAACGGAAAAAAAGGAATTCAAAAATGGATCGGTTCTGTTTCTCAAGAAGTGGCATCATCATCTTTATCTTCGGTGTATGTTTCAAAAATGAGGAATAATTGCTGCAATGTATTAATCGCCATTGATGATTATGAAACAATTGCTCCTATTTTACGTAATAATTTGAACAATTTTAATTTTATTGATAAAAATATATATTTATTAAATGTTTATCAAATGCCGGATTATCTCTTTTTAGAAGGGAATATTGACCAAAATTGGATTACGGATGTTGAATTACAATTGCAAAAAACCTCAGAATTAATATTAAACCGTGCAGAAAGTTTGTTAAAAGAGTTTGGTTTAAATATAAAGGCAAAATCTATCCTGAAGGGTAATCCTTCTAAAGTAATCCTGTCATACAGCTTGTCGAATAATATTGATTTAATTGTAGCTTCAATGAGTTCGCAGAAAAAAAGAATATTTGAGTCCGTAAGCAGGCGTGTTTTAGAAAATTCAAACGCGGATATGTTGATACTAAAATCTTAATATTCAATACTCAAAGTGCCGTTGCATAAAGTTGCAAATCCGCCTATCGGAATTGTGTCTTTTTGTTTAGCGTGAGTGATTTTAAAACCGCCGTAAATCGGGATGTTTAATTCATTTGCTAATTCTAAAAACAGTGAATCGAGTTGTTCTTTTGGTTCAGAATCCAAAAAATCTCCTAAAATAATAGCAGAAATGTTTTCTTTGAATTTCTTGATATTTAGAAGTTGTCTAAAATATTTATCAATTTTGTATACAGGTTCATTTAAGTCTTCTGCAAAAAATATAAATTTATCATCAGGAATAAAATCTGTACCGCAAAGTGATGCAACGGATGCTAAATTCCCGCCTATAATTATTCCTTTTGCATTCCCGCTTTTGTATGTTTTTAAATTTTGAGCAGAAACAGTAATTTTATCATTCGTTAATGTTTTAAAAAATTGTTTTTCTGTGTATTCATTTATTTCTTCCGGTTGGAAATCTCCCTTAGGCATAGGTGATGAAAAAGTGATTAAACCTGTCTTTTTTAAAATTATTGCAGAAAGTACCGTAATATCCGAATAGCCGCAAAATATTTTAGGATTATTTTTGATGATATTATAATCAATTTTATCAATAATTCTTAACGCTCCATAGCCGCCTCGAACACATAAAATCGCATTGGTTTGATTGTCTTTAAAAGCATTTTCCAAATCCTTTGCTCTGTTGGTATCATTTCCTGCCATATAGCGGTCATTATCAAAGATATGTTCGCCTAATTTAATTTTATAACCTTTATCTTCAAAATATTTCTTAGCATTTAATACTTTATCTTCATCTATATTGCCTGAAGGCGCAATAAATGTTATGGTATCTCCTTGTTTTAATTTTTTAGGTTTAATTAAGTTCATAAATTATCCTTTTTCTATTCATCTTTGATATAATAACTTTATCATGAATAAGAATTATATACCTTTATATCGAAAATACAGACCGCAAAAGATTGAAGAAATTGTTGGTCAGGAACATATTAAAAAAGCTTTATCAAATGCAATAGAATCTGACAGAATATCACATGCATATTTATTTACCGGCCCGAGGGGTACGGGAAAAACTTCTACCGCGCGTATTTTTGCAAAATCACTTAATTGCGAAAAAGGACCTACGGTTTCCCCTTGTAATGAATGTGAAAATTGTAAAAATATTACTAATGCAATTCCTATTGATGTAATTGAAATTGACGCTGCAAGTAACAGATCGGTCAGTGATGCGGAAGAAATTATTCAAAACGTTGCAATGTCGCCTGTTCACAGCCGTTACAAAATTTATATAATAGACGAAGTTCACATGCTTACGACAACAGCGTTTAATGCGTTATTAAAAACGCTGGAAGAACCTCCTGCAAATGTTATTTTTATTCTTGCGACTACAGAAGTTCATAAAGTTCTTGATACAATAAAAAGCCGTTGTCAAAGGTTTGATTTTAAACGTATTACAACTGATGATATATCAAAACATTTGCGCTATATTTCCGATAAAGAAGGTATAAACATTGAAGATGATGCCCTAACTTATATCGCACAAAATTCTGCAGGCGGTATGCGCGACAGTATTGCATTACTTGATCAATTAAGTGTGTTAAGTTCCTCTGAAGATAAAATTTCTGTAGACGATATAAATAGAATTTTGGGGCGTTTATCTTTTGAATCCTTAAGTGCATTATTTAGTGCTATAGTCTCTTCAAATCAAAACGAGGCATTAAATAAATTAAATGACATTTATAATTCGGGAAATGAACCTTCGCAAATTTTGTCAAATTTGCTTGAATATATGCGAAATGCTTTAATTATTAAATCTTTAGAAGCTAAAAATTCTACAGATGTTGTGTCTTTAAATAAAGAGCAAATAAAAAAACTGGAAAAATTGACAGAAAATATAGAAGTTCATCAGCTTGTTGCTTTAATAGATAAATGCGCAAATTATACAAAAGAATTAAAGTTAACAAGCGAACCGAAATTGTGGTTGGATGTGGCAATTCTTGATATGTCAAATTTGGCCGAGAATACGAAACTAACTGATTTGCAAAAAAGGATTGAAATGCTTGAAGCAGGTACATCTCACAAAATGGTGAATGTTTCAGCATATAATACTCCGCCTTCTCCTGTTTTAAAGTCTGAGATAAAAGCTCAACCGCAAATGAAGGAAATAATTAAAACTGAGGAAAAACCGGAAAAATTTATTAAACCTGAAAAACAATCTGTCTCTGAAGTAAAGGAAAAAGAACAGGAATTGATTGAAGTTCCGAAGTCTTCAAGCAGTGATAATATAAAAACTTTATGGGTAAGTTTTCTTGATAATATTTCAAGTTTCCCTTCGCGTGCTATATTAAAACAGCAGGCTGTTCCTGTTAAAATGAGCAAGCAAGAAATTGTTATAGTTATAAAAAATGAAACCTGGCTTAAAAATTTCAGTCCTGACGGTGAACGGTATGCATATTTAGTAGAGTCTGCAAAAAAAGTTTTTGACTCTGAACCAAAGGTTATTGTTAGAGGGCCAAAATCAGGAGATGAAAAGTTGGATATGGATACTGAATCTGTTGTTGAAACGTCTCAAAAGGATTCTCCCAGGCAATTGATAGAGCAAACACCTTCTCCGACTAAAGAAGATATTGATGATGCATTATCTGCAGAGGATGATTTATCAGAGCAGGCTAATGATGAGCAAAAAAGTACTTCTTATAAAACTATATCAAGAGCAGATTCCGCATATCATTCTGATAATGTCAATATGGTTATGGACTTGTTTGAAGGTAAATTGATTGAGTAAAAAGGTTTTGTTGTATGATAGAAAAAATTGATATTCATTTGGTAGACCATTGTAATTTGAATTGTAGAGGATGTACTCATTTTTCCCCTTTAGCGCAGGAGTTTTATCTTGATTTAGACAGTTATGAATGTGATTTAACCCGTTTATCAAAGCTAACCAGAGGGGCTGTCGGCTCAATATTTTTATTAGGCGGAGAACCGCTATTACATCCTCAAGTCACGGAATTCTTTCCTATTGCAAGACGTTTGTTCCCGAGTACAAAACTCGTAATGATAACAAATGGCGTGTTGTTACCAAGGCAAGATGAAAACTTTTGGCATGCGTGTAAAAATTTTAATATTCAAATATGGGTTTCTAAATACGATTTGTCTTTAGATTTGTCAAAGGTAGAACAAACCGCTAAATCATTCGGAGTGTTTTATGGCTATACAAGTACAAGAAGAACAGAAAATGGTGATAAAGAATGGATTAAGTTTACTCTTGATCCTGAAGGTAATGAATATTATGTAAATTCAAATGATTTGTGCTCAGTAAAAAATTGTGCGACTTTAAAAAAAGGCAAATTGTATACCTGTTGTACGGTTGCTCATATTGAGCATTTTAACAAATATTTTAATAAAAACCTTGAAGTTACCCCATATGATTATGTTGACATATATAAAGTCCACTCTATGAGGGCCTTAGAGGCTGCATTATCAAAACCGATTCCTTTTTGCAGATACTGTAAAACTGCAAATCATGAAAAAGGTGTTTGGGCACCGAGCAAAAAAGAAATATCAGAATGGATTTAACTGTAAATTTTTCTGTTTAAATCAGCTTTGCGAAGTCTTATGTTTTCAGGAGTAATTTCAACTAATTCATCATCAGAAATATATTCCAAAGCTTCTTCAAGTGATAATATTTTCGGAGCTTGAAGAGTAACCATAACATCTGCGGTTGAACTTCTCATATTGGTTAATTTTTTAGTCTTACAAATATTTACAACGATATCTTGGGGTCTGTTGCCTTCACCTATAATCATTCCGCGGTAAACTTTAGTTTTAGGCGTTACAAAGAATACACCACGGTCTTCAAATTGCGCTAAAGCATAAGGAATAGCTTCCCCTTGTTCGTGGGCAATAATTGAACCGCATCTTTGACGGTTAATATCGCCTGCATAAGGTCTGTAATGAAGGAATGTATGATACATAATTCCTTCTCCTCTGGTCATTCTTATAAATTCGTTTCTAAAGCCGATTAGTCCGCGTGCAGGGATATGGAATGTTAAATGCGTTCTGCCTTTTGCGGATTTCATATCTTTCATTTCGGCTTTTCTGTTTGATAATCTTTCTATTGCGGAGCCTGCATATTCATCAGGTACATCTACCATTAAGTTTTCGTACGGCTCACATTGTTCGCCGTTGATATTTTTAAAGATAACTTCAGGTTTTGAAACGGCAAATTCGTAACCTTCTCTGCGCATTGTTTCAATAAGAATACTTAAATGCAATTCCCCTCTGCCTGAAACCTTGAAGCAGTCCGTTGAATCAGTATCTTCAACTCTTAATGATACGTTTTTCTCCAATTCTGTATAAAGTCTTTTTCTTAATTGGCGTGAAGTGACAAATTTACCTTCCGTACCTGCAAAAGGACTGTCATTTACCGAAAAATTCATTTGTAAAGTCGGCTCATCTACCTTAATTAATGGTAATGCTTGCGGGTTTTCAGGGTCGCAAAGAGTTTCTCCAATTTGAATTTCTGAAAATCCTGCAATTCCTACGATGTCGCCTGCGGAAGCTTCCTGAATTTCTGTTCTGCCCAAATCGTGAAATCCGAACAGCTTTGTTATTTTTCCTTTTGATTGTGTTCCGTCAGCTTGAATCCAACAAACTGTATCTTGTGAATGAACAACCCCTTGAACAATTCTTCCGATTACAATTCTGCCGACGTATTCATTATAATCAAGAGTTGTTGCTCTGAATTGAAACGGCTTATTTGAATCTCCTTCAGGTGGTGCGATATTTTTTAAGATACAATCAAGCAGTGGAACCATATCTTTTCTTTCGTCTTCAAGCTCGTTTATTGCAAATCCTTGTAAACTGCTTGCAAAAATAAACGGAAAATCAATTAAATCTTCTCTGTCTGTTAATTCAGTAAATAAATCAAAAACTTTATCTAACGCTGTAAGAGGTTCTGCTGCAGGTTTATCGATTTTATTTATGACAACGATAATTTTCAAACCTAATTCTAAAGCTTTAGATAATACAAATCTTGTTTGTGGCATAGGACCTTCAGCAGCATCAACAATTAATAATGCGCCGTCAACCATACCCAAAACACGTTCGACTTCTCCGCCGAAATCCGCGTGTCCAGGAGTATCAACGACATTAATTTTTGTATTTTTATAGTTTATGGCGATATTCTTTGACAGAATTGTAATTCCGCGTTCTCTTTCCAAATCGTTACTGTCTAATACACGTTCTTCAACATGCTGATTTTCTCTAAAAACGCCTGCTTGTTTAAGCAAACAGTCAACGAGTGTTGTTTTGCCGTGGTCAACGTGTGCTATTATTGCTATATTTCTAATATCTGTCATAAATTCCGCCAATCATAATTCTTTTAGTGTAAGTTTTACACTAAAATTTTAATACAGATAAAAAAATTTTTCAATATACTATTTAATTTTTGTTTGCTTGCGGTTTATACGCGATAAATGCGCATAATAAACATATTATTCCGAACAAAATTCCAAAACACATGGTAAGGTGATAAGAATTTAGAAAAGCGTTTGTATATTGCATTTTATCAGCGAGATTGTTGTGCAAAAAGCTGTCAAAAAGCGTGATTGTAATTGCAACACCTAAAATGTTTCCCATGTTTCTTGCTAGAGAAAGAATTCCGCTGGCAATACCGAGTTCGCTTTTTTTAACGCTTGTTAATATTGCGTTGTTAGATGGTGACTGAAAACAACCGTTTCCGCATCCCATAATGAATGATGCCGCAATAATCTGCCACATTTGAGTATGTGTATTAAAGGTGGTAAAGATTATGAGCGAAATTATGTAAATTGAAGGTCCTATAAGAGTAAGTATACGGCTTCCGTATTTGCCCGATAAACTTCCTGCAAAAGGCGCAACAATGCATGAAGCAACCGAGTACGGAAGGATTAGCAAGCCTGTTATAAACGCATTATATTTCATTATTTGCTGGAGAAATAAGGGTAATAAAATAGCATTTGTAAACATTGTCATATATGAAGTCATGACTGCAATATTTCCGAATGTAAACGGCTTAATTTTAAACATTTTAAAATTTATCATCGGGTAGTTTATTTTTTTATCTCTAAAATAGAATAAACCTCCGAATAATAGCGTCAGAGTTCCTAAAGATATTATTTTTAAAGATTTCCACCCCCAGCTGTGACCTTCCGATATTGCAAGTAACAGCGCGCATAAAGCAATGCTGAAATATAAAAAACCTTTATAATCGAATTTAAGATTTTCTTTTTTACGGTTAACAGACGGGAAAATTTTATACGCGACAATAGCGCCAAGTATAGCAAACGGAACGGACGGAAGAAAAAGTGTTCTCCATCCGAAGAAATGTATAAAAGCGCCGCCTATTGCAGGTCCGCTTAACCCTCCGACAGCGACAAGTGAAGCGTTAAGTCCTAAAGCTTTTCCTCTGTCTTCCCCTTTAAATAGTGATGCAATAGCTGCAGGGCCGTTTGCAAGTAATATTGAAGCTCCGATTGCTTCTATACATCTGAATATGATTAATATACAAAATGTCGGAGCAAAGCAGTTACATAATGCGCCAAGTCCGAATATTAAAAATCCGATTGAAAATATCTTATTCTTAGGAAATATATCACCAAGCTTTCCAAAAAACGGTAAAAGGACTGTTAAAACAAGCATATATGCAATTATTACCCACTGAACCTGCGAAAGTGTAATCTTTAACCCTTCAGAAATCGGATAGAGTGCAAGTTGAACTGCCGAAGAATCCAACATTCCCAAGAAATTTCCCATTATAACAAATACGCAAATTATCCATTTGAGTCGGTAATCATTTATCATATAAAAATTTTATCATATAAAGGTTTTCATAAATGTAAAGTTTTGTAATTTCGCAAATAATTGTATACTTTACGCTGATATTACAATTGAATTAAGGAGTAATATATGATATAATTAATTATATAGTATTATATGGCGGAGTATAACGAGGATGAAGATTAAATACAAAAATGCTTTTTCACTGACAGAATTACTTATTGTGCTGGTTATAGTAGCGCTTTTGTTTGCAGCATTGGCTCCTGTAGTAACAAAACGTGCAAAATCTGATATTGCGGCAAAAGATTCTGTTTGGCATTTTGTTGATAGTGATCCGGAACGCAGTTCGTACTTTGATTCAGGAATAAACGGTTGGCATTCAAGCTTGTATGTCGGCCAAAATGCAGGTAATTCAGAAGATGATGCAAAGTTGGTGATTAATTCCTCGGGCAATCAAAATCAAATACAATTAAGATATTCTCCGAATAATGAAACTCGCGGAAATGGTGTGGCTTCTGCTAACATCCTCCTTCGTAGTAATGGAAATGTGTTTTTCGGGGATGATTTATCAAATCTAAGTGATTCAAGTAAATATTCGACCATTGCTGGTATAAATTTGTTCAATGCTCTGAGTAATACATATTTGTCAAATGCAACAATAATAGGGAATCATGCAGCAAACGGCGCAGTGCTTTCAACAACTGCAGCCAATGGTGATATGTATAATATTTTTGTCGGAGCAAACGCAGGTGCAGGTGCTGCTAATTTGAGCAGTAATGCGGTTGGAAATGTATATATTGGTGAAAGTGCTGGTGCAGGTGCTGCAAATGCATCGGATAACTCAGACAATATTGCTATCGGTAACAAAGCTATGAGCCGCCAAACAAGTGGGAACCGAAATATTTTTATCGGAGCAGGGACAGGTAATGATTTTGGTAACAATGCAAATGATAATACAGTAATAGGCTCTTTGTTTTCTGGTGGGACAGAAAATAATACAGTTATCGGTTATGGAACATATAATAAAAAAGTTGTGGGGCGGCGCGATTTGACTGCAATAGGAAAAGGAGCTTGTGATGCAATAGGCAAGACTAATTCACAAATCACCTGTATCGGAGCTGATTCAGGTTCAACCGGCAAATATTTTAATTCCGCTATTGAAAATAGCGGACAGCATATATACATCGGCGGCAAATCAGAATCTTTTGGTGGACGTTCTCCTTTAGAAATCCATCATAACGGTAGCTCAGGCAACGCTGCAAATGCATCTGTTGTGTTGAACTCAAATTTGGTTGTAAAAGGTAATTTGTACATTGGGTCGAGTGGTAATATGTATTCGTTGCAAAGAAAGACTTATTCTTTAGGTAATCAATTATGCAGTAACGAATCAAGTACAATTTCTAATATACTTGGTTATAAAGGCTATTATTGCACTGGTATGAGTGACGTAAATCGCGCAACTTTGGTTAAGTTTAGGCCAGAAAGCGGCGAATATGAAAATTTAGGTATCGGTATTTTATCTGATGAGAAATTAAAAACGGATATTGTATTAAATAATGACGGATTGGAACAGATTTTGAGCCTAGTTCCTTATAATTATACTTTCAAATCTGACAAATCAAAAAAGCCGCAGGTAGGTGTTATCGCTCAAGATTTGCAAAAAGTATTTCCGTCATCCGTATTTAAAGGTGAGGATGGATATTTGCGTATACGTTGGGATGAAATGTTTTATGCGTGCATAAATTCAATTAAGACTTTATTTAAAAAAATTGAGGTTGTTGCCTCAAATATTTTAAATATGGAAAAAGACACTAAATCAATTTCATTGTCCCAAAAATCTCTGAGTAAAAAGATTGCGGAATTAAACAAACGTTTGAACAAAATAGAAAGACCGGAGTAAAAAAATGAGAATGAGAAAGATAAAAGCTTTTACTTTAGCGGAATTATTGGTAATAATGGCTGTACTGGCAGTATTGATGGCAGCTTTTGCTCCGATGTTCACTTCTAGATATACAAATATTGCAACAGGTGCTGTTTGGAGAAAGGTGCCCGCAGATAATAACGGGCATATTTATTCTGATGCACCGAATAAATTTTTGCTTCAACCTTCTTTTATCGGGATATCTCCGCAGACTCCGGAGGAGGCAAAAAATAATTATAAGCCATATTCAAAGGTAATTATAAATTCTACAGCAAATAATCAAAAACAGGTGGATTTTAATTATAACGGGGAAAAAATCGGCTCTTTATATGCGTTAAATAAAAATATTCTTATGGGCGGGAAATATCCTAACGATCCTACTGGTATCCAAAATACCGCATTTGGATATGAGGCTTTAAATAGTTTGACTTCCGGATCAAATAATACAGCTGTTGGTTATAATGCATTGAGTTCTTTGAATGTTGCCAATAATAATACTGCAATTGGATATAATGCAGATATTGGCTCTGGTACAAAAAATAATGGTGCTATCAACAATGTTACAGTCGGATATTTTTCGCATAGCGCTACCGGTCGAGAAAATGTCATAATTCGCAATAAAAAGCAAAGCAGACAGATAAGCGATATTACATCAAGAAACATTGTGATAGGTAATGATACAACGTTTGTAAAAGGCGCTCAATCTATAGGAAATGTATTGGTTGGTAATGCGGCTTCCGTTGTCGGCAATGGCAACAGCAAATCGGCTTTGGCTTCATACAATACAGCCATTGGTGCTAATGCAACAACACCGCTGGGTTCATACAATACATCAATAGGATATGACTCAGGCAAGCAGCTTTCTGCGCAGCATAACAAAAACAATTTGGCTCATAATGTTACTATTATTGATAATAAGGATACTAATTCAGGCCTAAATTTAAATGCGGTTCTGAATACCGGAGATAGTTATAATTCTCAAAATGCCAAATATACTCATGTATATATTGGAAATGGTACTTATTATGGACCTGCAGCGCTTGAAGTTCATTCGGGTTTTGACAAAATTTCAAGTGTCATAGTAAACGGCGATTTAATTGTTCGCGGACAGACATTTTTGAATTCTAAAGAGATTTCTAATGAAAAAATCGTTGCGATGACAGTAGACCCTTATAACGGTAAGCTCGTTTTATCTGATCATACAGAACGCAATCGTAGGATGAGAGATGTACACAGTGATGACACAATTTATCTTCCTCATGAAAAATATAATGCCAGTGAAGGGTGTGTTTGCTCTGCCAATGACTTAAAATCTTATGTTTGGACTGTTTCTCAACCTGCACTTCCTAATGTATTACCTCGTGAACAATATGCAACAAATAATCATTATGGCACTTTTTATTACTCCGGCTCGCTTGGTGATTCTCTTATAAAACTTGATGCTGCAAAAGGGCGTCCAGTGCAGGATTCTTGTTGCCCTAACCTTCAAGTAAGTGATGCGCGATTAAAAAATATCGGTGCAAAATTCACTCCAAGTTATGATGAGTTATTAAAGCTTGCTATATATAATTATTCATACAAAACAGAAGGTAAAAAACCTACTCGTGTTGGGGTTATCGCGCAAGACTTAAAGAAAATATTCCCAAATGCCGTTTCAAAAGACCAAAACGGGTATCTCAAAATACGTTGGGATGAAATGTTTTATGCTATGGTTAATGCTATTAAAGATTTGAATGCTAAGGTACAGGACTTAGTTGCTAAAGTCGAAACAAATAAAGCGAAAATCAATAACTTGAAAGCCGATAATAAAAAACTTGAACAAAAACTTGATGATTTGGCAAAAGAAATAGCTAAATTAGAAAAATAAAAAAATCCCTCGCTTTATAAAAAGTGAGGGATTTTTCATATACCTAAAAACAAAGCTTATACTCTTTGTTTAATAGCTTTTTGAGCGCGGTAAAGGGATGTTTCTTTACCTAATATCTCAAGAATGCCGACCATATCAGCTCCGCAAGTTCTGCCTGTAATTGCAGCACGAATTGCCCACATTGTAACTTTCGGTTTGATACCGGCTGATTCCTTCCAATATGCCCTGAATTCTGCCAATTTTTCGTGAAGATTTTCTTCACTCCATTCCCAATCCTTTGCTTTATTAACAAAATCAACCAAAACATCTTGAGAAGTATCGGTATCAAGAGTTTTTTCTTGAGTTTCAGGCTCAATTTCAACATCTTTTCCGAAGAAATACGGAACTGCATCAGTAATATCCGATAACAATGTCAAAGGTTCTCTTGTTAATTCAATCATCTTTGTATATTGTTCATCTGTTAATTCAGATAGCGGATATTTCGTTAGATAAGGTTTCAACATTTCTTTCAATTTATCCATCGGCAACATTTTAATATAGTGGCTGTTCATCCATTTTAATTTGTCGTATTCAAATATCGAATTTGATGAAGAAATTTCTCCGATTCTAAAGTCTTTAGCGATTTCATCTACGGATTTAATTTCTTCTCCGTCAGACGGCGACCAGCCTAACAATGCAACAAAGTTAATCAATGCATCAGTCAAATAACCTTCTTTTACGAAATCAGAAACAGCAGTTGCGCCATGACGTTTTGATAACTTACTGCGATCAGGTGCTAAAATCATTCCCAAATGCCCAAATCTCGGAACTTCAAAACCCAATGCTTCAAATATCAAGATTTGTTTATATGTATTTGAAATGTGATCTTCGCCGCGAATTACATGTGATATTTTCATCAATGCATCATCAATTACAACAGCAAAATTGTATGTCGGTGCTCCGTTTGATTTCATAATAACAAAATCACCCAGCAAATTTGTATCAACGTGCAATTTACCTTTTACTAAATCGTCAAATTCTAATATTGAAGACTCATGAAATGCTTTTTGTGCTTTTGCTATATTAAATCTTATTGCGGGTTTTCTGCCTTCAGCTCTCAATTTTGCTTTTTCTTCTTCTGTTAAATTTTCGCATTTTTTAGAATATACATAAGCTCTTTTTTGCTCTGTTGCAAGAGCTTTTTCAGCTTCCAATTCTTCAGGTGTGCAATAACATTCGTATGCATATCCTGAATCTAAAAGCTGTTGTACATATTTAGGATATATATCAAACCTTTCAGATTGCGTGTAAGGGCCGTAATCTCCGCCAACGTCAGGACCTTCATCCCAATTTAGGCCTAAAGCCTTTAACGAATCAAAAATATTATCTATGTATTCTTGTGATGTTCTTTCTGCATCTGTATCTTCTATTCTTAAAATAAATTTACCATTGTTCTTTTTTGCAAATAAATAGTTAAATAATGCCGTTCTTGCGGTTCCAACATGTAAATTCCCGCTTGGAGACGGCGCAATTCTTACTCTTACTTCTGACATTCTTGCCTTCTTTCTTTTATATATTTCAGCATAGCTAGCATAACATAAGGATGTTTGGTTTTCAATAAAGCATCTTTTCAAAAAAATTTAAATCATTACAAAAGTTAATAATTGTTGACAATTATCTAAAAAAAGTATACTATTACAAATGTAGTAAATGAGGTATAATTTATGAGAGTATACTTCCCGTATCCGGGTTTAATAAAAAATAATAAGAATATATCTTTTAAAATGCGAATACCGACAGATATAAGCAGAGTTACTGCTAATAATCGTAAAGATGAATTTCAAAAAAATAAGCTAAAATAATATCCTTCTTATAACTACTATATGCTAAGACCTTTTAAAGGTCTTTTATTTTGCATAAATTATTACTAGGATTATTTTGGGTATTTGATAAAAATATACATTCCACATTTCTTTGACCGCAAAGAAACGTGGAGCAAAGAAACTCCTGCCCATCGCTCCGTTCACTAATAATCTGTAATGCTCGAATACAAAACGGACAACTCGCTATTGCTCAAACAAGTTCGTTTTTGAAGTTTTCTCGCATAACAATTATTGTTCACTGCGCGGAGGGCGAGGGGGCGGGGTAAATGATATGGTATTTCACTTAAAGCGTAACATTTTTCAAATGCGCGGCGTTGTTTTAGCCGAGCCGAAAGATTTTTGCCTATTTTAGGCAAAAACACATTTTACCGCGTTAAGCGGTCTGTTGCGATGCCGAAGGCATTGCTATGCAATAGCGTTTTTTCTCTTTCTTCGTTTATTCTTTCTCTTTTGCTCGCAACAAAAGAGAAAGAATGAACAAATAATCATAAATCAAATTCGCAAAATAATCCTACATTTAATTTTGTACAATAAAAAAGAGGCACGTTGCCTCTTATGGAGTTTAATGTTTATGTTATGCCGATGTTTTCGGCTGCAAATTCTATGAACCGCTGACTAGCTGCAGAGCCTGTTGAAGCAGGTCTTTATTTGATGAAATGATTTTATTTACAACTTCCATTTGCTGTTTTGCCATTTGATAGTATGAAATATTGGCTTTTAAATCAGCATTGGATAATTCCAGCAATCCTGAACGAATTTCTCCGATGCCTAAAACGGGTCTGCCTGATTCTTCTGTTTCAAGGAATAAACCGTCTTTATACTCAAATAAGCCTGAAACATTGTGGAAATTTCTTGTTGTAATTTTGTATAAAGGAACTACTTTTTTCCCGCTTTCAGCTTTTCCGACAATAGTTCCGTCATTTTTTATTTCGTATTCGTCATATTTTCCGAGATATTTTCCGTTATTAGGGTCAATCCACATCTTTATAGTTGTTGTAGGAATATCCAAAGCTCCGCCTTTTAGCGCTGTTTCTTGGTATAAATCGGCGCTTAAAGGTTTTGTACCTTGCATGATTTCGCCTTTATCATTCAGTATATAACCCTGAACAGTATTTCCGTTTTTTGCACGATATACTCCTTCTCCGTCAAATGTAAAATCGCCTAAACGGGTATAAACACTTTTCCCTTCTGCTGTTTTTGTTAAGAAAAACCCTTTACCTTCAAGAAATAAATTATCTTTAGATGTACCAGGGGTAGATTTACCTTGTCCGTTATTCTTTTCAAAATCATCAACAATTGCGCCGTTTAAAAATGTTTTAAACGTTACTTGTTTTTCGCGATAACCGGGAGTGTATGTATTTGTCATGTTTTCTGATAATACATCAATCCAGTTTACCGTTGCGTATTGCGTGTTTAATGCCGTAATAAAAGCATCATTCATAATTTATTTCTCCTTGTTTTCTTCTCTTCGTCTTTGATTTTGCTCTTTGCTGCTGTTTGAATATGTCAATTCAGCATAATCCAAATCTTGTTCATCAAACGCATTTTTAAGCGAATCAATATTATTTCTCAAATATTGTTCAACAGCTTTATCTCCGGGAATAAAGTTAGCAGAAATCGCTCCGTCTTTACCGACTCGTAAAATAACCGAAATATTTTGATCAAAATCAATTCTAATCGGTTGGTTCTTTTGCCTTGATTCATTTAGTGCGTTTAATAGTGCTTGAGATACTTTGAAATTTTGAGACACTTGTTTAATATCTGCTCCGTTATTTATCAGATTTTGAGCTTGGGTTGTTATAGCATCTATTGAAACTTCATTATTTTGAGTGAGATTTATAAAGAATTCAGCGTCCGTTTCATTCATTTTTAATGCTGATTTTGATGCTTCTCCAAAATTTAAGGACCAAATTTGAGTTTTTGCAAGATTTTCTGTATTGAGATTAGTTTCTATAACTTGAGCAATATCATTTGATAATAAATTATTTGCATTATTTAACGCTATTTGATTGAATTCTAATGATGCTTGCATTATATCGTTTTCTTTTTTATCAGCCTGCAACTTATTCTCATTTTTTACTTCATTTTTGGTATTATTGTTTGTTTTGGAATCTTGTTTAGTTTCAGCTTTAGCTGTTTCTTTCTTAAGAGTACCTGCTGTTTGTTCTTTTTTGGTATCGGTTTTAGTTTCTTTTTGTTCGGATTCTGAAACTTTTGTCATTTCATCTTTAAATGACGTGTCAGTAGTTTTGCTTGCAGCTTGATTCACTGCTGATGTTTGAGCAGCTTGTGCTGCTGCCATACTTTGAGTTGAAGTTGTTGCATCTATTGGCATATTAACCTACCTACTTTTGTTCTTCTCTTTCTTCTTCTGTGAGCTTTTCTTGCTTATTACGGAAAAATCTTGTGACTCCAAGCTCTGAAAAGTTCTTTAATTCTGCTTGTTTTTCTTCTTGAAGATAAAGTTCTTTATTCTTTTCTTTATGTTTTTCTAAGACCTTTACATTTTGCTCGCATTTGACAAGTTTTTGTATCTCTATGTCTAATTGCTTTTGCAATTCTATGCGAATTTGCTCCAGCCTTTCAGCTTCTTCCCACAAATGCTTCAGGTACTTATCGTAGTAATCGTACATAGTGGGATCTGCTGTTCGCATGCCATCTTTTGTTTCTGATATAAGTTGATTATTTCTCCTTATGTCTTCTTCAGCTTTATAGACTGCCTGCTGCGCTTTTTGGACTCGCATAAGTTGCTCTTCTTTTTGATTTATACGAAAATCCAAAACTTTTTGTAGTCTGTATCTGAATGGCATGATTTTGTTACACTTTCCTATTTATTATGAAATATATTGCATTCATAATAAACATCTAAATGTATGATATTGTTTTAATGATTTGATTGAAGAAGTCAAGATTTTGCAAAAAAATACAGGATTCGTAAATTACGTTTCCTGTATTTTTTGTTATTTTATATATTTTGTTATATGCATCCGCAGCCGCATGATGAAGCTTGACTTCTTAAGCTATCAGCTTTGTCTGTATGTTCCCAAGGAACATCAATATCTGTTCTGCCCATATGCCCATAAGCAGCAAGTAATTGGTAGAATTTACCGCCATGATTTTTCGGTAAGTTTCTTAAATCAAATTGGTTGATTATTCCTGCCGGAGTTAAATCGAAATTCTTGCGGACAAGTTTTTCTATTTCATCGTCAGAAATCTTACCTGTTCCAAAGGTATCAACCATTATTGATAAAGGCTCTGCAACACCTATTGCATAAGCCAATTCTATTTCGCATTTTTCTGCTAAACCTGAAGCAACAATGTTTTTAGCAACATAACGAGATGCATACGCCGCAGAACGGTCAACTTTCGTAGGATCTTTTCCTGAAAAAGCTCCGCCTCCATGTCTTGAATAGCCGCCATAAGTATCTACAATGATTTTTCTTCCGGTTAATCCTGAATCCCCTTGAGGACCGCCTATAACAAATCTTCCTGAAGGATTTATTAAAATTATTGTATTTTCATCAGGTTTGATTTCAGAATTTTCAAAAACATAATCAATAACAAATTCTTTCAAATCTCTTTTGATAATATTTTGAACTTCGTTATTATCAGTAACACCGTTTATTGAAGGATTGTGTTGAGTAGACAATAAAATTGTATGTATTCTTGAAGGTTTACCGTCAACATATTCAACTGTAACCTGTGATTTGCCGTCAGGTCTTAAATAATTAACAATTCTTTGTTTTCTTATTTGAGCCAATCTGTATGACAATTTGTGTGCAAGACTGATTGGTAACGGCATCAATTCAGGTGTTTCGTTGCAAGCATAACCAAACATGATACCTTGATCGCCTGCTCCGATATTTTCTGTTTCAATAATTGAAGTATCAGAATTTGTACTTCTTGATTCGTAAGCTTTATTAACACCGTTTCCTATATCTGTTGATTGTTCGTCAATACTTGTTAAAACTGCGCAAGTATCAGCATCAAAACCGCCTGAGCAAGTTCCTTCGTATCCGATATTGCGGATTGTATTTCTTACAACTTGCGGAATATCAACATAACAATCCGAAGTTATTTCGCCGCAAACTAATGCCATTCCTGTTGTAACCGTAGTTTCAGCAGCAACTCTGGAACGGTTGTCCTTTGTTAAAAATTCATCCAAAATAGCATCAGATATCTGATCGCATACTTTGTCGGGGTGTCCTTCCGTTACTGATTCGGAGGTAAATAAAAAGTTTTTTCCAGTCATTTTTCAAATTCTCCTTAATTTCTATTCTGCTGCCGGTAAGGTTTTTAATTCCGA
>DESZ01000018.1 GCA_002361485.1 Cyanobacteria bacterium UBA3301
TAGCCCCTGCAGAAGCATTTGTACCCGAACTTTGCGATGAATTATTTTTAAAGTTGCCGATTATATTGCCAATTGTTTTATAATTGGTTAGGGCACCTCCAAGTGCGTACGTGCCTGAAGTCTTTGCATAATTACCAATATAATCGCCTTTGATATTGTTTATTGTTCCGTTATTATATATTGCACCGCCTCTTGCGTAGGTTCCTGTAGATTTAGCATTATTGCTGCTATAGTTACCTATGATGTCGTTTATAGCTCCATAGTTTGATATTGCGCCACCTGCAGCATATGTACTTCCTGCTTGCACATAGTTATTACTGTAATTCCCTTTTATATCATTAATAGTTCCGTCATTATATATAGCACCACCCATGGCTAATGTGCCAGATGTTTTTGCATAATTACCGCTATATTCACCAATAATATCATTTATTGATGCGCTATTATAAAGCGCGCCGCCTACTGCGAATGTGCCTGAGGATTGAGCGCTATTAGTTTTATAATCACCGATGATATTATTTATATTGCCATCATTACATACTGCACCCGCAATCGCGTACGTACCGGAAGACTTAGCATAGTTATCCGTTAAATTGCCGTTAATATCATGTATAGTGCCACTACTGTTGTTATATATTGCACCTCCAAGAGCATATGTACCTGTGGTTTGTGCTGAATTATTTTCAAAATTAGCTGTAATATTACTAATCGTATCACCATTGTAAATAGCCCCGCCCAGCGCAAAAGTTCCTGAACTTTGAGCATAATTATCGTTAAAATTCCCATTGATATCACTTATTTTACCGACGTTTAATATAGCTCCGCCATTTGCGTATGTACCTGAAGATTTTACATAGTTACCATCAAAATTTCCTGAAATCTTGCCTACTGTCCCATATTGGACATATATTGCTCCTCCGTCAGCGCTTGCTGACACAGCTTTTGTATAGTTTTCAATAAAATCCGCATTTATGTCTTTAATATAGTCTCCCGAATTCCATAAACATAAAGCCCCGCCATACGCTCCTGCCCCATTTGTTCCGGTGTGTACCGCGCCATTTTGCTTAAATATCCCTCCCTCTATTTTATGTATTCTTATTCTGCCCGAAAATGCCCCGAAAATACCTCCGTTAATGTTTTCAACAGTGCTGTGGGCAACATTATTTATAAAGTCTACATTTGTTAAAGTTATATCCGAGCCGCTGCCGCTAGGTCGGGAAAAAACCCCTTCAGGACGGTTTCCCGCATTTTTAAATACAATATTATTAAGCTCAATATTTCCTGTTTGGTTTATTGCATAATTGCCATTCATGTCTATGGTAGATTTATTGCCGTTTTCATCAACAACGCCATTTATTGTTAATTTGCCTGAACCCATATTACCAAAAGTACCTGTTGCAGTGTATACAGCGGTTGCAGAGTCAAAATTGTATTCTCTGTCTCCGTTTTGTCTGACAACCGTCGCTAAATCCGCAGCGGCACCAGTGATTTGTCCTTCTTCAAAAGTTAGAGAAGAATTATCTTCAGTATTAACCCCTTGTGCGCTAGCACTTGCTCCGAAAAATGTTAACCCTGCAAGTGCGGCAACGGAAAGGGCTTTTGTAAAGCTTTTACCCTCACCCGAATTTCTAACACTCGTTCCTTGTGTTGAAATTCTACCCTCTCCCAATGGTAGAGGGAAATGTGATTTTTTATTATTCAACTTAATACGTTGTTTCATAATTCAACACCTCGGTTTTTGAACTTGTCTACCTAATTGCTTAAGTCGGCAAGTTCTGTGTAAATCTTTAGACTTTTAAGGAAAATTTTTACAATCTGAAATATAATATATCCTCTTAGATATATTAATATTATTTACCATGTTTTATTAAATTTAAAGTGGTTAGCTTAACAATCTTTACAATTCAGTATATTTACACTGAAACATGTTTGTTATATACTTTTCCATGGTTACGCTAGTCTGATAGGCAAAGCCCTAGTCCTTTGTCTGAAGGCAAGAGAGTAAGCAGGCAGGATAATAAGCATTTAGAAATAAATAGCCTGACCTTCTAACTTCTGAGCTTCTTGACCTTCGCACAGGATGAGACAACGTTTCCCGTAGTACAATACATTAACAAAAAAGGAGAAAAAAGATGCCAACAGCTTCTATGATTGAACTTTTGGAATCAGGTGTACATTTCGGACACCAAACACAAAGATGGAACCCTAAAATGAAACCGTATATTTACGGTGCAAGAAACGGTATTTATGTTATCGATTTAAGAAAAACTACCGTGTTATTAGATGAAGCTTATGATTTAGTAAGAGAATATGCAGCAAAAGGAAGAAATATTCTTTTTGTAGGTACTAAAAAACAAGCAGCTGAAGTTGTAGAAACAGAAGCAAAAAGATCAGGTGCATACTATATCAACAGACGTTGGTTAGGTGGTATGCTTACTAACTTTGAAACTATCAGAGGCAGAGTTAACAAATTGAAAGAATTAGAAGAATTTATCGAAAACGGTCATGCTGAAAAACTTCCTAAAAAAGAAGTTGCTCAATTAAACAGACAGGTTGCTAAATTATCTAAAACTTTAGGCGGTATCAAAGAAATGAGAGGTTTACCTGAATTAATCTTTGTTATCGACCAAGAAAAAGAAGATATTGCTATTAAAGAAGCTAACAAATTACATATCCCTGTTATTTGTTTGGCTGATACAACAGCTAATCCTGACGGAATTGATAAAATTATTCCGGGTAACGATGATGCTATTCGCTCTATTCAATTGATTACTTCAAAACTTGCTGATGCAGTTTTGGAAGGTAAACAATTAAGAGAAAACAAAGCAGCTGAAGCAAAGAAAGTTAAGAAAATCTCTGCTGAAGATGCAGGTGTAGCAGAAGAAGTTAAAGCTGAAGAAGCAAAAACAGAAGAATAAGTAGAAGTTCAGAGGTCAAGAAGGCAGGAGGGCAAGCAATTATAATATAATAGCTTGATATCATGACATCATGACCTCTGTTCCTCAATAAAAGAAGGAGAATTATAAAATGACAATTACAGCTCAAATGGTAAAAGAACTTCGCGATAAAACAGGCGCAGGAATGATGGATGCTAAAAAAGCTTTAGTTGAAGCTGATGGCGATATGGAAAAAGCTTCTGAAATCCTTCGTCAAAAAGGTATCGCTTCAGCTGATAAGAAAATGGGCAGAATTGCCGCAGAAGGTCGTGTAGAATCTTATGTTGATGCTAACGGCGGTGCTATGATTGAAGTTAACTGCGAAACAGATTTCGTTGCAAAAAATGACGAATTCAAAGCTTTAGCAACAGGCTTAGCTAAAAATGTTCAAACTCAAAAACCTGCCGATGTTGATGCATTGCTAGGTTTAACTTGTGCTGATTGCGGTAAAGTTATCGCCGATGCATTAAAAGAAAAAATCGCTTCTATCGGTGAAAAAATTACCGTAAGAAGATTTGTAAGATATGAAGGCAATGTTGCAACTTATATTCACAACGGTAAAATCGGTGTTTTATTGAATACTGATGTTAAAAATGATGAATTAGCAAACGATTTATGCTTGCATATCGCTTCTTGCGCTCCTCAATTCATTTCAAGAGATGAAATTCCTCAATCTGTTATCGATGAAGAAACAAGAATTGAAATGGGTAAAGAAGATTTACAGAAAAAACCTGAAGCAATCAGAGGGAAAATTGTTGAAGGTCGTATTAACAAATTGATGGCTGAAAGATGTCTTTTAGACCAAGGTTTTGTTAAAGACCCTAACCAAACTGTTGCTCAACTTATTGAAGGCAAATTGAAAGTTTTAGGCTTCACCAGATACGAACTTGGTGAAGGACTTGAAAAACGTCAAGACAACTTTGCAGAAGAAGTTATGAGCCAATTAGGCTAATAATTTAGAATATTATATAAAAAACGGTATTCATATTAATGGATACCGTTTTTTAGTTATTGAGAAAAGTTTTTTCAAATTCTGTTAAAAGCTTTGCGGGAGTTGTGTTAAACCCATTTGCAATTTTTATCCAGACGCCCATTTTTATATCTTGTTTCAAATTTTCAATTCGACTCAATATAGCAGGCTCTATATCATTTTCTATAGCAAATTTGTTTAAAGTTATGCCTGTTGCTTTTCTTTTTTCTCTTATAAAATTTCCTAAAGTTTTATATTGCATTTTCTCAATTATCAACTATAATGGGAATTATTTCATTGAGATATCTCAACAAATTATAAGGTAATTTTTTTATGGATAAAAGGACAATATTAATTGATTTGGATGGAGTATTAAATACATATGACGGGCAATTTGAAGATTTTTTTATTCCTCCGATAGCGGCACATGCATATGAATTTATAAAAGAATTATCAATTGATTATAAAATTGTTATTTTTACATCAAGAAATCTTTTGTCTGCTTCAAAATGGGTTATGGATAACAAGCTTGAAAACTTTATTTCAGATGTAACAAATATAAAAATACCTGCGTTTTTGATAATTGATGATAGGTGCATAAACTTTAGCGGAAATTTTTCCGAATTAAAATATAATATAGATAATTTTATACCTTGGTACAAAAAGTAATTTTTAAATTTGATTTATGGTATCATGAAATAAAAACAAGGAGGGAGTAATGGCGTTATTACATACAATGATAAGGGTTAAAGATATTGAAAAAAGTTTGGATTTTTATACAAATTTATTTGGCATGAAGATTGCGGAAAAACGCCGACTTGATGATTGTTGGTTGTATTTTTTGAAAGATGAGCAATCCGGTTATCAAATCGAATTGACATATAATGACGAAACTCCTCAAGAGGGTTATGTAATCGGTTCAGGATTCGGGCATTTTGCGTTTGGAGTTGAATCGATGGATGAATTTAGCAAAAAATTAAATGATTTCGGGTATAAATATTTGTATGAACCGTTTGATTTGACGGGAAAAGGTTCGTCTATTGCATTTATTCAAGACCCTGACGGTTATGAGATTGAAATAATTGAAAAAGTTCAATGGTAAAAAATTAATTAAAAAAAGCTCTGTATTTTTACAGAGCTTTTTGATTTAGAATATTATCACTACATTTCCTTGAAAATTAAGGTTGTATTATGACCACCAAATCCGAATGAATTTGATAATGCCGCATGCACTTTCTTATCTCTTGCTTTATGCGGGACATAATCAAGATTTGCGACATGTTCATCTTGATTATCAAGATTTATAGTCGGCGGAACTTTACCTTCAGTAATAGCTTTAACACAAACAATCGCCTCAACAGCACCTGTTGCACCGAGCATATGACCATGCATACTCTTGGTTGAACTTACTAACAAATTAGGGTTTTGTTCCTTATCACCAAAGATTTGTGCAATGGCATGAGATTCTGCCATATCGCCTAAACCTGTACTTGTTCCGTGCGGATTTATATAATCTATTTCTTGAGGCTTCATTCCTGCATCTTCTAAAGCAAATTCCATAGATTTTAACGCACCTTTACCCTCAGGATCAGGAGCAACAATATCATGCGCATCTGCAGTTTGTCCATATCCGACAATTTCTGCATAAATATGTGCGCCGCGTTTTTTAGCGTGTTCATATTCTTCTAGAACCAAAACTCCTGCACCTTCACCCATGATAAATCCGTCACGGTCTTTATCATAAGGACGAGAAGCCTTTTGCGGTTCATCATTACGTTTTGATAATGCTCTGCAAGCTGTAAATGCCCCGACACCTAATGTTGTAATTGTAGCTTCACAACCGCCTGCAACTATTGCATCAGCATCACCGTATTGAATACTTCTAAATGCATCACCAATAGAATGTGTACCCGTAGCACAAGCTGATACAACAACTTTGTTGACACCTTTATATCCGTGTTTTATCGAAATACGGCCTGATGCCATATCAACAATTAGCATTGGAACAGTAAACGGAGAACCTTTTGTAGGTCCTTTTTCAATCATCGCAAGATGATTTTTTTCAAAAGTGTGAAACCCGCCGGCTGCTGAACTTACGATTACCCCAATTCTATAAGGGTCATATCCCGCTTCATCAAGACCGGCATCAGCAATAGCCTCATCTGCCGCAACAATACCAAATTGGGTAAACCTATCCATTCTTTTTGCATCTTTTGGATCAATATAATCTTCCGGATTAAAATCCTTATCTTTAATTTCTGCGGCAATTTTTACGGCTTGACCTTCTGTGTTAATTCTTTCGATAGTTGAAACACCGCTTTTACCTTCAAGCATTGCTTTCCAGAAATTATCAACACCAATCCCGCAAGGGGTAACTGCTCCCAAACCTGTTATAACTACTCTTCTTTTGTTCATTGTTTATTCCTTTTTTATATTGTTGAATGGTTGAAAGGTTTAATGGCTGAACAATTATTACAATGCAGTGCGCTTAATGTAATTACTGCCGTAGGGCTGACCATTCAACTTTCAACTATTCAACCCTTCAACCATATATAATATAGGAGCGAAACGTAACCGTCCCACTCCCATATTTATAAAATTTAATTTTTAGAACTCAAATTAGTGAGACAATTTGCTGTCGATGTAAGATACAGCGTCTTGAACTGTTTGAATTTTTTCTGCATCTTCATCAGGAATTTCACACTTAAATTCTTCTTCTAAAGCCATTACTAATTCAACTGTGTCAAGAGAATCAGCACCTAAATCATCTGTA
>DESZ01000019.1 GCA_002361485.1 Cyanobacteria bacterium UBA3301
AAAAATACTTTATTAATATGTAAGCAATAAGCAAATAATAAATTCGAAATAAACACGAGACATAAATTATACACTACCTACTACACACTAACCTTCTACACACGAGGAATTGAAAAAGATTCCAAACTCTTTCCAAAAGAAAGGGTTTTTTTTTGTGCTAAATTCAATTACGGTAAAATTGTACGTTTAATTTATGCATGCTTTTCAAATTTATTGTTCACTTTCCTTTTTGATTGCGATGCAAAAAGAAAAAATGAACAAATAATTTAAAATTAGATGTACAAAATAATTGTACATTTATTTTATGCTATAACTTTATTTATGGAAAAATCATTTTATTCAATTTTTATAACATTTTTTAAAGTCGGCACAATGTTACTTGGAGGAGGATATGTAATTTTACCGCTATTAACCTCTGAACTTGTTGACAAGAAAAAATGGATAACTTCTGATGAATTATGCGAATTTTATGCATTGAGTTCAAGCTTGCCCGGAATAATTGCAGCAAATACCGCAATATTTACAGGGCGTAAACTCCTTGGCACAAAAGGTGCGCTCGCAGCAATCATTGGAGTTACACTGCCTGCGTTCCTTGCAATTATTTTATTTGCTTCCGTATTAACAGAAATCGTTCATTATAAAAGTGTTCAAAATATTTTTTGGGGTGTAGGTATCGGCGTTATTGTTCTGCTTTATTTTGCAGTAAAGGAAATGTGGACAAAATGCCTTACAGACAGGTTTTCAACTATTGTTTATACAGTTTGCCTGTTGTTAAGCCTATTTACAAAAATTTCACCGGCAATAATTATAATTATGACAATAATTTTTAGTATTCTGTACACAAAAATGAATAAAAAGGAGGCTGGGAATGATTAAATTATATCTCCAGCTTTTCAGTCAATTTTTCCATATCGGGATATTCTCATTTGGCGGTGGATATGCAACATTACCCTTTTTATATGATATAGCAGAAAAATACGGATGGTTTACGACAGCTCAGCTAACAAATATGCTTGCGGTTTCTTCAGTAACCCCCGGCCCTATCGGAGTCAATATGGCAACATTTGCAGGGTTTTCAACTTCGGGTATAACCGGAGCTTTTCTCGCAACTTTTTCAATAATGCTTCCGTCATTCATTTTCGTAACCATTGTTTACAAAGTCCTTAACAAATTCAAAACAAATAAATATATTAAAAGTATTGTAAAAGCACTTAAACCTGCCGGATGCGCATTATTATCAGCAGTCGGTATAAAGCTGCTATTTACTTCAAACTTACACCTAATTGGGATAATCATTCTCATATCTTTAATCATAACGGGAACCATAAAAAAGATGACTCCTATTTGGATTTTGGGAATATGCGCAATATTAGGATATATTTTGGGTGCAGTTAATATTATTGGAATATAAATATAATAAATAGAGTATTACTACACGTTGCTGTTTGTGATATACTCAATTTATGAGAGCAATTAAATTTATTATCGGTCTTTTAATACTTTCGGGGATATTAATCTCCGGTGCAATTGCATTTTACCTAAAGGGACTGCCATATATTGCATCACACCCGAAAGCTCTGCATAAAGTTGAAAAGCTTGCATCAGATATTTTAGATGCAAATTTATCAATCAAAAACCCGTATCTCAAAACAGAATGGTCTTCTGATATATACTTTAGCGCAGATAATGTATCCTTGGACAAAGGTACAAAAAACTTACTTAACGTAAAAAATATAGATACTAAAATTTCGCTAAAACACATATTAAAAAAACAAATTATTTTAAACAAAATTACAACCGACTACGCTTATGCAAATATCAGTGAAATACTTGCACTTCCGCCTTTTAAAGATACAAAAAAAGACAAAGACGGCATTGCTTTTGATATTTTTCAAGCTAAAGCCTTTATTAAAAATTCGGATTTCTTCTATCAAATAGATAAAGAAAATTCAGTAAAAATAAATGCAAAAAATTTAACAATATCTGACAATCCTGATAAAAAATATTTAAGCTATGATATTACGGCAAAGCTTATTCGTGACAATCATTTTCTAAATATACGCGCAAAGGAGACAGGCGAGAATACAATATTTGAGAACAAAGAAAAACTTATTATAAAAAATTCAAACGTAAAAGTTGAAGATACAAACATTATTTTTAACGGCGATATAGATATAAAGAATTATAATCTGAATTTCAAAGGTAAGAAGTTTTCAATCCCGTCAACCATAGATATTCTAAACTCACAAATTGTTGCAAATAATATATCGGATTACCTTGCCTATTTTAAAGACATTGACGGAAACTATGACTTTGATGTTGATATAAAAAATGAAAAAATTAACGGGAAAGTCAAATTGAATGCTTTAGCGTTTAAACTTATTCCGTTGGAAAATTTGCCAATATTGTTAAATAAAGGGGATATAACCTTTGATAATTCAAAAGTTAAACTTAAAAACTTTAAAGGATATTACAACAACAAACCGGCGAACTCTATGGATTTTGACGGAACAATCGATGATTATTTAAAAACGGTAGATACAAATTTGGTCGGTAATGCTGTCGTGACAAACGATTTTGCAAAAAATTATCTGTCGAAATTGTTATCATATCCTATGCAAATTCAAGGCAAAGCAGACACAAGAGTAGTTCTTAAATCAAAAAATAACAAAATTGATTTGTTATGGTTGTACAAATTTGAGAAAGGAAACGGCTTTATCGTAGACGGAGAAGAAACCTTTATGAATAATACAGGCGTAAGGGTTTTAGCATCCAAAATCCATTTTGAAAATATGCTTATGGCATTAAAATCCATAAACTATTATATTGAACCCCGAAACGGCAACAAACGCGACAGAACCCCAATTTTAAGCATGAACGGAAATATTGATTTTTCAGGCGGGAAACAAACAGTTAAAGACTTGGGTATAACTCTCACCAAACCAATGCCAAGCGGATTTTTGAACATGTTATTAAAACAAAATTTATTCCGCAAAGGAACATTTACAGGCAATATGCGCGTTATTTATACTCCGCAGACACCTTTATTGGAAGGAGCCTTACAAGCAAATGAAGTAGGTATTCCGAGCCAAAGATTATTTATAAAACAGGGTGAATTTAGCGCAAAAGACGGCTTGATGCATATTAAATCAAACGGATATTACAGACGTTCAAGCTATGACGTTGATGCAACCGTCGAAAACCATGTAAAACTGCCTATTGTGGTAAGAGATGCTAATTTAACAGTTGATAATGTCGATGTAGAAAAATATCTTCAAGCCTTCAATAATCAACAAGTTGGCGAAACATCACAACAAGACATAAATACGGCAATATCTCAATCCGTAAGTAAAGAGGTTTCAGAAGATGACGAAACCACCCAAACTTTTGATTTGGCAAATCTTCGTGTCGAAAAAGCAACAGTAAAGATAAAAAAAGGATTTTACAAAAACATTCATTTTGCTGATGTGATTGGCACAATGAATTTAAATAAAGACAGCATTCTAACATTGAATTCAAACCGCTTTGATGTAGCCGAAGGTAAAGCGGAAGCTAAAATTAATTGCGATTTAAAAAATCACAAATATAATATGATTTTAGCGTTGATAAAAGTAAATGCGGATTTAATCGCATCTGAACTTGTTAACCTTCCGCAAGAAATTAAAGGAAAAGCAAACGGCATAATAGACATCAATACTGACAAAACATTAAAATTGAACGGAACAATAAAATTTGTCATAAATAACGGAGTTATCGCCAAAATAGGACTGGTCGAATACGCAATGAAAATTGCCGCACTATTTAGAAACCCGATTGTTATGGTAACACCATCTGTTGTTTCTGACTTGGTAGATGTTCCTGAAGGCAAATTTGATCGTATAAACGGAACATTGACTCTTGAACGCAACGTAATCAGAAAAATGGTTATAAAATCAGTATCTCCTCAATTAAGTACATATATTGTCGGCAGATACAATCTTGACAATCAAGACGCTATATTGAGAGTTTACACAATGTTCTCAAATCGCCGCAAAGGCGCATACGGGTTTTTGAGAAGTTTATCGCTTAATACTTTAGCAAACAGAATCCCACTGTCAAGCAGAAATGCAAGCAACTATTACGCTTCGGAAATTGCAGAATTACCAAAAATTGAAGCAAACGAAAAAGATACCCAGATATTTTTAACGAAAGTAGACGGCGACATTGTTCAAAACAATTTCATATCATCACTTCATAAAATCAAATAACTTTAATTAAAAAATGCTCATACCCGCATGAAATTTACTTATTTCTCTTAAATATTGAGTTAAGCCTTTGTATCCGTTATATATTTCATTAGAAATAATAGCATAGCTGCTGCCTTCTAAAAATTTTAATTCTCTCACTCTTATTGCTAAAATTTCATCCGCATCAGCAGCGAGATTTTTATCATCAGAAATTGCCCACTTCTGCAATAATGCTAATTCATCGTACATTTGCTGCATTGTAGTAAATTCGAGGGTATTGAAATCGTATTTTTCCAACAACGCCTTATCTGTATTAGAAATTCTTCCAGTATTAATCTGGAAATTAAAAACTTTTTTGATAATCATGTAATTATCTGCAATTTTTTTATGAGAAAGCGGCACTATATTTTGCGCGACCAAAGCACTTATTGAACGAGTTGTAAACGTTCTGTTCTCATTTGAAAATGCACTCTTTTCCGTTAAATCAAAGTTTAAATTATTCTCTAAAATATTTCCGGACATATTTCCTCCGTTACATGTAAATATTAGAATAATCAAAAAAAAATGTCATGCTAATTGGTCAATTATTTTACATTTTTTAAAAATGTTTTTATATAATCAGTAAAATAATAATATTTGTAAATAACCTTTAATAAGTATTCATTTTTGTAAAAAAAGTATATATAATAATTTACATAAGGCTATGTTTATTCTTAAATATAAGGGTGAAAAATTTGATTAATAGTTTTGAAAGCTTTGATAATTCAGAAACGGCAACAAAAAAAGACATTGTCATACAAGAACGTGTTGATTTGTTGTCTACGCACATGTACAAGCAATTCCTTGACTATCAACACGCGACAGTAAATACAAATGAAATATTTGCACGAATGATAGACTGCCTGAATATTGTTGCGGATAATATGAGTCAAGCTTTTCAATCCCGCGGGATTAATCCGCAAAACATTTATGCGGAAACGGATGCAGTTAAATCTGTAGCCATTATGAATATATTGTGGCATGCCATAAGTTTCACAACAAGATGCAATTTTCAACCACAAGCCTTATATAGAGAGGATTCCAGACACATGCCTTCAAACAGAATTATGGCACTTCGAGGAAATTACAACGAAATTATTCAGGGCGCGAAAGACAGAGATGAGGAAATAGTTAAACTGCTTGAAAATGAAGTTGCATCATTGTATATTCCGCCTGATCAAACTCAAAAATGTATATTTAAAATTAAACATACAGGACAAGAATTCGCACTAAATCAAACAGACGCACCTCGGGATGTTGTACTTAAAGTCGTTGAAACTGTTTGCGGCGGAAGCTTGTACCATCAAGACGGTTCGGTTAAAACTTTTATGGTTTAACGATTAATTGACTAAATAGAATTAATCATTAGTATATTTGTTGTAAGGGTATTAGGTAGATAATGAGATTAATAAATAAATTAAAGGCTTTTGAAAACCAATATGTATTTTTGAAATGGGCTATGAACGGGGAATACGGAAAGCTCAAATATGTTGGCGAAGATTATATTGAATTTGATGTTGTAGACGTTGATACAATGTCATATAGCGAAACATTGCTGATTGCTGCCCCGTTGATACTGGAAGTTGCAATTGGCGGTTCTGATATTTCCAGAATTGTAGCAGAAATATCATCACAATTAACCCCGTAGTGTAATTTGCGTGCCTGCCTTGAGCTCGGGCTAAATCCGCCTGTGCAATCAAAGATTGCTCCGCTCCCTACACTCTGTGTCGGTCGCAACGGCGGACATATTATGTTTCGTACCCTGCTCGCCAAGTAATTTTACCTATTCGAATTTATTTACGCCCTCGCAATAAACGGCAACGCCTCAAATTAGGAAGAATATTCATTCTTCCATAATTTTCGGTCTGGCACTTAGTACCTGCCTTTGCTCGGGCTAAATCCGCCTGTGCAATCAAAGATTGCTTCGCTCCTTCCACTTCGTTACAGTCGCAACGGCATCATATTATGTTTCGTACCCTGCTCGCCAAGTAATTTTATCTATTCGAATTTATTTACGCCCTCGCAATAAACGGCAACGCCTCAAATTAGGAAGAATATTCATTCTTCCATAATTTTCGGTCTGGCACTTAGTGCCTGCCTTTGCTCGGGCTAAAAAAAAAGTCACAACTTTTTTGCGACTTGAACAATAATCTTGGGAGGAGATTTTGGGATAGTTTGTACATGCATGATAACCCAACATGTCAAATTTGTAACATTTATATTCACAATTTTAACAAAAGTTTACAAAACGGATATCTCATGATACAATATAAGCATGGCTAAAGATTTAAATATCCTTATATTAAATGGTCCGAATATCAATATGTTGGGAGTCAGAGAGCCGGAACAATACGGTTCTAAATCCTACAAGGATATTGAGATGGAATTGCATGAATATTCTTTTGAACTCGGGGTTAATATTGAAATTTTCCAAAGCAATTTCGAGGGTGAAATCGTTGAAAAAATTCAATATGCTCTTGGGAACTTTGACGGAATAGTCATAAATGCGGGAGCATATACCCACACGAGTCTTGCCATCCGTGATGCTCTGTTAGCCGTTAAAATCCCAACAGTGGAAGTTCATATATCAAATATTTACCGTCGTGAAGAATTTCGCCACGAATCAATGTTTGCTGATGTTTGCGTTGGGCAAATTTGCGGATTTAAAATTGACAGCTACAAATTAGGCTTACAAGGACTTGTAAACTTTTTAACCACAGCAAATGATTAATTGACTAAATTATTTCTTTGAATAGAATTCTTGGATTGTAGTATCCATAAATTTCAATGTTTCTTCTTGTGTATGAGTCTTTGAATACTCGTCAATTATCTTTACCAATTCTTGCGTTAATTCAGGCTTTTTAGCATAAACTGCCATATCATTATCAATATTATCAGGGGCAATCTGAGACTTACCTAACGATGCTGCAGGCATTTGAGATAAATCGTTAATTTCTTTACCTTCTTCAGGCTGACTAAATGTTTGCTGCTGAGAATTCTGATTTTCGTCTTTTTGAGGTATCGGCTGAATACCGCCTTTGAAATTCACTCCTGTAGACATATTGTTATCAATTTCTCTCATAGTATCACCTGCTTTCGTTTCAGATTTTTTCCACGTCTTTTGTTATAAACCCCGTTAACAATTTTTTTTGCTACTTTTACTCAAAAAAAATTACAAAAATTTACATAACATAAGTTTTCATGTTATTATGTATTATATATTATATAAGGTTTGAATGCAAATTATGAATTTTGAAAAATTGGTCAAAAAAATTAAATGGATTTTTAATTCATCAGCAGTTATTAAAAATTTTCCTGACATCATAATGTTTGTGAGTTCTGACGGCTATATAACAGAAGCAAACAAAAAAGCTTTGGAGTATTTCAATATAGGCGAACACACGGTTTTAAACGATATTATACCAAACGGAATGAGGCTGGTTAAAGATTCTGTTAAATTCAAAAAACCTGTTTTAGTTCAAAGTAATATTGAAAATAAAGAAGTTTATTTTGAATTAAACGCATCTAAAGTTAAAAGAAACTTTTGTATATCTATACGTAACGTTACCAGATTAACCAATGAAGTCTATAAAAAAGAAGCTGTCGAACGATTTAACGGCGAAAAAAATATTATGCTTACAAAATTGGAAAGTGATTTTTCGTCCCCGTTATCATCTATAATAGGATTTTCTCAGGGCTTAGTTGACGGCATCGGCGGCGAATTGACAGATAAACAGGCAAAATACATTAAGATAATTAATTCAAACGCATCAGAGCTTTACCATTTTATTGAGAAGTTCATTGAATTTTCTTATGCTGAATCCTCCATTTACGAAGGAGAAATAAAATCTTTTGATATAATTTCTGCAATAAAAGAAATTTTAAAACCTGATGAAAACCAAAAAATACTTATAAATTTTGAATATGAAGAACTTGAAAAACGCAATGTTAATATTGACATTAAAGCTTTTCAAAAAGCAATTGCGGATATAGTTGACGTTTCAAAATCTATGACTGAATCGGGTAGTATTATGATTAGGCTATGCTATCCTGATGAAGAAACAAAAATGGCATTCGGATTAGACGATTATAAAACATATCTGCTTTTGACTGTCAAAGACACAGGTTCAGGTATAGCGCAAGAGGATATGAAATATTTGTGTGATCCTTATGCACATCTTGAAACATCTTCCAAAAAGAATTTTCTCAGGAGCTTAAAATTAGGTTCTGCAAGCATTTTTATAAAACGTCTTGGCGGAAAAATCAGTATTAATTCAGAGGTTATGCAAGGAACAATGTATAGCGTTGTCATCCCGACAGAAAGCAGCGACAATGAGTAATGTTATATTAAAAAATATAAAAAAAACGTACGATAATAATAAGACAGTTATAAATAACGTTAATTTAGAGATAAAAGATAAAGAATTTGTTGTTTTGGTCGGTTCTTCAGGATGCGGAAAATCAACGCTGCTGCGAATGATTGCAGGCTTAGAAGACATAACGGAAGGTGAAATTTTTATCGGCGATAAAAAAGTAAATGATATAGCTCCAAAAGACAGGGATATTGCTTTTGTATTTCAAAGTTATGCGCTATACCCTCATATGACGGTTAGAGAAAATATTGCTTTCGGTCTAAAAATGCGCAAAGTTCCCAAAGATGTAATTGAACAAAAAGTTAAAGAAGCTGCAGAAATTTTAAATCTGACAGAATATTTGGACAGAAAGCCAAAACAACTTTCAGGCGGGCAAAGGCAAAGAGTTGCATTAGGACGAGCTATTGTAAGAAATCCAAAAGTTTTTCTTATGGATGAACCGCTATCAAATTTGGATGCAAAATTACGTGTTCAAATGCGTTCTGAGATAAAGAAATTACACGAAAAGCTTCAAACAACATTTATTTATGTAACCCACGACCAGACAGAAGCTTTGACGATGGGAGACAGGGTTGTCGTTTTAAATAACGGAGATATTCAACAAGCAGATAGTCCTTCTCAGATATATTATCACCCGTCTAATACTTTTGTCGCAGGTTTTATAGGCTCCCCTCAAATGAATTTTATTGAAGGTAAAGAATTAGGATTAGATGAAAACATTTTATACGGTATAAGACCGGAAAAAATGAATTCAAAAGACGGCGATATTAAATTAACGGTTAATGTTGATATATCTGAAATGCTCGGAGCTGAAAAAATAGCATATTTTAATATTGGAGAGCACAAATGTAGTGCGGTATTACCTTCTGAGTATAATATCGGGAAAAACTTAGATATAAGCATTAAAACCTCTGATTTATATATGTTTAACAAAGACACCGGAAATACAATTTATTCAATTAATTAAAGTTTTTTTAATTTATGCCGTTAATAAAAATATGCCAGGAGACAATATATTTTTATCAAGTAAAAACGGTAGAGTAATAAAAGGTACAGTGCTTAGAGCATCAAGCGTTGCACGCTCGGATGTAGCAGGACAAAGCAAAGAACTGAACCTGCTGTTTGACGCATACAGTAAACACAATGCAGGCGGAGGTCAAAACCAAATTGACGGTTATGCCCTGAATTTTTTGTACCACGATTTATCAAAAGCTGCAGGGGAAGACAGTATTTTGACTACCGAAGAAATTACGAAGTATTTAAAAGACAAAAATTTAAACGGAAAGATAAGCACGAAAGCTGTTCAAGAATTTATCTCAAACATTAGTGATGCAACAATTGTAGACGGCATTCGTAAAGCTTTGGACGGTTTAGGCACATCATCTTCTCTATCAGACTATCTTAAATCGATACCGCCTGCCAAAATGGCAAAAGTTATGAAAATGTACAAAAGCGAATATAATATCAGCATGGTACAAGATATATGCAACGAAATCGGGAGTTTTGGAAGTACAAGAGAGAGCTATTTAAACATTATTCGTGACAAAATTGCAGCTACAAAACCGGCGAATGAAGCAAAAGAATTTAAAGCCAAATTTGATGCTGAAATAAAAAGTATGGACATAACCCTATTTGGATCTGCTGATGCAAAGAAGTTAGAACAAATAATTTTAGATAGCACATCTGTTCAAAGCGCACCAAAATCAAAATATCCTAAACCTGCAAAAAGATCTGCAGAGTACCTTGAAAAAGAAAACCGCAGACTCATTGCACAAATGATGAACGATCCCAAATTATGCCGAACAACAGACGATAGAAACCGCATTGTTGACCGCATCATGAAATACGCAAAATTAAATAACCCTACGGACCTAATTAAAGAATTTACAAAAAGTTCAGATGCAAGGGTTCGCAGAGCTGCTCAAAATCTTTTAAATTCCACATTTTTGGATTATTTTCCGATATTTGTTGCTTCAATCATTGCTCAAGAATCTCAATTTAGAGAAACGGATGATAATCCTAAAACAGGTGTATTTATCGGTAACGGTAAAGGAGTAATGCAGATAACTTCTGCTGTGCCCGATGAAATTGCTTCTAACCCGGGACATTTTAGTAGTGATTTTATTAAACGTTTAAGTAAATATTGTGATGTAAAAGACACTACATCCATAGTGCAGGCGTATAGTAAAATAACACGACAAAGTGTTATTGCTAATTATGATATTGGTACTGCATATTTAAGGAATAGTTTGCGAATATATTTTAACAGAATTAAAGATTCCAACAAGGATAGTCCATATTATAAAGAATATATGAATATGAAAAGTGATTTGGAGAATCCTGCAACAATAATGCAGTTTATGGCAATGATTTATAACGGGAATAGTGACCCTAAAACAGATGAAGCTCATAATAAGTCGAAATCACAAGTTAGGTATGTTTATGCTCGCGACGTCATAGAACGTTTTAAAAAGTATACCCCTTCAGATGTACCGGTCAGCAACTATTTTGATTACAATCCTAAAACTAAGAAATTTGAAATTGTTACAAAATAAAACCCGTTCAAAAGAACGGGTTTTAATATTTTTTGTAGTGTTTCGCAACCTGCCGTACTTGCTTATCGCAAGTCCGCGCTGTTGCTTCACACCGAGCTTGCGCTAGTCTTTTGTCGCCTGTGCAATCATAGATTGCTCCGTTCGTTTCGCATATGCTGCACTCACTACGGCGAGGACGTAGTGTTTCGCAACCTGCCGTACTTGCTTATCGCAAGTCCGCGCTGTTGCTTCACACCGAGCTTGCGCTAGTCTTTTGCATGACCTGCAGTACCTAAAACGTCGCGCATTTTGTGCATAACTAATTCTTTAACGGCAGTTCTGCCAGGTCCCATGTATTCTCTCGGGTCAAATTTTTCAGGATGTTCAATAAAGAATTCTCTGATTGTTGATGTCATTGCCAATCTTAAATCCGTATCAATATTGATTTTTGCAACACCGTGTTTTGAAGCATAATTAAGCATTTCTTCAGGAACACCTTGAGCATCCGGCAAGTTTCCGCCAAATTTGTTACATTTATCAACAAGATATTTAGGAACTGATGATGAACCGTGCAATACGATTGGATAATCACCAAAGCCTGCTTCTTTCAAAGCATCTTTAATTTCTTTTAATCTTTCAAAGTCTAATTTTGCTTCACCTTTGAATTTATAAGCACCGTGAGATGTTCCGATAGCGATTGCCAATGAATCACAACCTGTTTGTTTTACAAATTCAACAGCTTCTTTTACGTTTGTATATTTAGCATCTTTAGAATCAACGTTAACATCGTCTTCAACACCTGCTAATTTACCCAATTCAGCTTCTACTGAAACACCTCTTTCGTGAGCATAATCAACAACTTGTTTTGTTACTCTTACGTTTTCTTCAAACGGGAATCTTGATCCGTCAATCATAACTGATGAGAAACCGCCATCAATACAAGCTTTACAAATTTCAAAATCAGCACCGTGATCTAAATGAAGCGCAATAGGTACAGTTGTTGTTGCTAGTGCAGCTTCAACCAATTTGATTAGATAAGTTTGGTTAGCATATTTTCTTGCACCTGCAGAAACTTGTAAAATAATTGGTGATTGAGTTTCTTCTGCAGCTTCTGCAATACCTTGCAAAATTTCCATGTTGTTTACGTTGTAAGCACCGATTGCATATCCGCCGGCCAATGCTTTTTTGAACATTTCGTTTGTTCCAACTAATTTTCTTTCAGCCATTTTGACTTTCTCCTTCTTTATATTTTTTTTGAGGATATTTCCCCAAAACTACTACCTCGAGTTTAATTTACATGCCTAAACTACTACAAAAATAAACTTTATTCAAGAGGAACAACTTATTATATGAATATATTATTGAAAAAAATAAACCATTCATGATAATATTATATTTACGGAAGGGATGTATTTTATGTGTGCATTAAAAATTTATACAGATAAAGATATTAATACTGAAATTATTAAAACTAAAAAAATAGCCGTTATCGGATTTGGTTCACAAGGTTACGGACAATCATTAAACCTAAAAGATTCAGGATGCGATGTTGTAATCGGTTTGCGGGAAGGTAGTCAGTCTGCCCAAAAAGCTAAATCGTACGGACTTAACGTTATGACGATAGAAGATGCCGTCAAATGGGCGGATATCGTACAGATTTTGATTCCAGATGAAGTTCAGGCTCAAACCTATGAAACTCAAATTAAACCAAATATGAAAGCAGGACAATATTTAATGTTTTCACACGGATTTAATATTCACTATAAAAAAATAGTTCCACCGGAAGATATAAACGTAATCATGGTTGCGCCAAAAGGCCCTGGGCATACAGTCAGAAGCCAATATGAAGAAGGCAAAGGGGTTCCTTCGCTTATTGCAATATACAATGACAAAACAGGCAATTCCAAAGAGGTAGCATTATCTTATGCAAGCGCAATCGGAGCTGGCAGAGCAGGAATTCTTGAAACAACATTTAAAGAAGAGACCGAAACCGACCTGTTCGGGGAACAAGCTGTTATCTGCGGAGGGGTTTCCGCATTAATGAAAGCAGGCTTTGAAGTATTGACAGAAGCTGGTTATTCTCCATATATGGCCTATTTTGAAGTGCTGCACGAAATGAAATTGATTATTGACCTTGTTAATCAAGGCGGTTTAGCAGATATGAGATATTCTATTTCGAATACAGCCGAATACGGCGATATGACAAGAGGTCCTAAAGTTATCGGGGAAGCCTCAAAAAATGCTATGCGAGAAATTCTAAAAGATATTCAATCAGGTAAATTCGCAGATGAATTTACAAACGAAATGAAAGAAAGAAAAGTTTTCAACAAATTGAGAGAAGAAAATAAAAATCACAAAATTGAAGAAGTCGGCAGAGAAATCCGAAGCACTTTTTGCTGGGGAAATGATAACAATATTATAGACAGAACTAAAAATTAAAAGGAATAATTATGTTTAGCACAGAAGATGTATATGAAGTAGTAATTTTTTCAATAGGTGATACAAAAGCCGGAACAAAAATGGGAAAACTCCAATTAAAAGATACGGTTGATGACAGCATTTTAAACTGTATTTTATGGGAAGAAACTCTGAATCGATTTGATGCAAAGATATTTAGAACAGGAAATTTAGTCCGAATAGTATCGGCATCTTTTAACGAAAAATATAATAATTGTCTTGTATCTGCTCTTGAATTGGTAAAAGAAGCAAAATTAGGGCTTGAGCCTGATGAAATTAACCAATATTGGGCAAAACTTACAGAATACATCGGAAAAATTAAAGACGAAAAGTTGCACGCATTTGTTAAAGGGATGTTTGAGCAACACGAACAACAATTCAAAATTATGCCTGCTGCTAAACTTATGCATCACAATTATATAGGCGGTCTGCTTGTTCATACGGTAGAATGCTGCGAATTTGCGGAATTAAATCTTCCGCACTTTGCTAGCAAAATAAACTCTGATGAGATTTATGCAGCTTGCTTATTGCACGATTTTGGCAAAATTCTGGAATACACAATTGACCAAGAAACAGGTTTGATTGATTATGCCCCCGGATTTAAAGAAACCTGGATAACCCATTCTCAATACGGATTTTGTATCTGTATGAACGCAGGTTTTCAAATGGTTGCTAAAATGATAGCTGCACACCACGGCAGAAGTGATTGGGGTGCAATAGTTGATTTAGACCAGAAAGATTTGGAACCGCAGTTGTATTTAATCCATTTTATCGACAACTTATCGGCAAAATTCGGTAAAATAAATACAAGACTATTGGAACAAAACTAAAACCAAAAGTATAAACAGGTATCAATAAAGAAAATCAAGCATTTTTTCAGAATTGTAAACAAAAAAAATAAAAATTTACTTTCCGAAACATTTTGAGTCATGGGGCATGCTTTATGATAGATTAAAAGGGTAAGGAATAGTTTAGTAAGGAGATTATGAATGTCAGATTACTTGAGCAAAGAAGAAATTAAACAATGGAGAAGCTCCTTAGAAAAGATTACATTAGAGGAATTTGCTGCAAGATTAGGGAAAAAAATAGAACAAAAGAAAACTACGAATGATTTGGTTGATATAGTATTACACGGTAAACCGGTTGTTTCAAACGAACCGGATTGGGGTTCTAAAACAACGGAAAGATTAACATCTATTGCAAATAGAGCTATGGAAAAAGAAAAAGATTTATATATTTCAACTTTTTCTGTTAAAAATTTGCAAAATGAAGTATCTGCAAAACCTGAAAAAGTTAAGAATACAGATAAAAATACCGCTAAAAAAGCTGTAAAACCTGCATCTAAAAAAGAACCTAAAAAAGCTTCTAAAGCACTGGAAAAGGCTAAAGAGGCAATTAAAAACACAAATACAAAAAACGAAACAAGAAATGAAGTTCGTTATGTATTCAAAAAAACATTAACAGATAGAGAGCAAAAAGTATTTGATTATTTCTGTGCAAACCAAGATAAAGTGGTATATGCAAAAGACTTAGCACAATTGCTTGATTTACCAAGAGACTATGTATACAAATACATCAAAAACTTAAGAGCAAAAATTGAAGGTGAAGCTCTTAAAAATGCCGATAAAGGCGGGTTTGTTCTATCTTCAAAATAAATAATAAAATAATATAAAAAAAATGAGAAACAATAGTTTCTCATTTTTTTATCGCAAATTTTAGACTACATAACTTCAATCTTTGCGCCGACAAACTCCAGCGCTTGTTTCGTTATATCTGCTTCCTGCTCTGAAATATCGGTCATAAACGTTGACGGAACAGAATCAACAATATTTTTAGCACTATCATAATCTATGCCGGTAATTTGTCTTAATGTTGCTAAAACAGTAGCTTTATTTTCTCCTGTTGTAAGCATCTTTAAAGACTTATTACCTGTATTTCGTTTTATTACATATTTAGTGTTTTTTTTTGAAAATTTGTTTTTAAGATTTTCAAAAAGTGATTTGCAATCAATACTATCAGTATCGATACCGTAATATTTTTTCAACAATGCGCTTATTATGACAATAAGCATTATTGCAATTGCGCCCCACAAAAAAGTCATATTAATCATTATTCACCTCGTTTATTTCCCTTATTTCTACTTCCGCACCTGCTTCTTCAAGCATATTTTTTATTCTCTTTGCTTCCTCAAGTTTTATATCTTCTTTAATCAATACAGGAGCTGATTCCATAAGTATTTTAGCATCTCTTAAGCTTAATCCGGTTGCAAAACGAACAGCATTTATAACAGAAATCTGTTTATTCACCGGAGTATCAATCAAAAACACAGAAAACCCGCCTCCTGCTCCCAAAACTTTCGGAGCAACATCATTTTCTACATGAGTATATTCATCTCGAACTAATTTATCAGATTGGGGTTTGATTTTTTTCTGCTTCAAATAATCCAAAATAAGCATTACAACAAATACAACTATTGCCGCATATAACAAATACATTATTATGCTCATTGATACTCTCCTAACAGATTATTTACAACAATTTGCGATAACATAATATCATATTTTTACTTCAAAATCAAACAAAAAAGCGGACAACTGATTGTCATCCGCTTTTTTAAATTTTTAGAATTGAAATTACTTGATTTCAACAACAGCGCCGGCTTCTTCCAATTTTTTCTTAAGTTCATCAGCTTCAGCTTTTTTAACGCCTTCTTTAACAGCTTTAGGAGCAGCTTCAACTAAATCTTTAGCTTCTTTCAAACCTAAACCTGTAATGTTACGAACTTCTTTCAATACTGCAATTTTCTTATCTGCAGGAACTGAAGCTAAAACAACAGATACTTCAGCATCAGGATCTTCAGCTGCAGGAGCTGCACCGCCAGCTGCAGGAGCTGCTGCTACTGCTACAGGAGCTGCTGCTGATACGCCGAATTTTTCTTCCATAGCTTTTACTAATTCAGCTGCTTCTAATAATGTTAATTTTTCAATTGATTCTAAAATAGTTTCTACGTTACTCATTTTTATTTCTCCTTTTTATTTTTTTTGAGTTTGTACATTTTTTTGTTCGGTTAAATGCTCATTTCGCTGACGCTATCATTCACCTTTAACCTCGCATTTTACGAATTCTGCTCGCTTACGCTCGACTTGATTCTACACAAAATTCGCTGTCTTTAATTTTGCTCGGGCTCGGTTTTGCGTTCATTTCGCTATCGCTACCATTCACCTTTAACCTCGCATTTTACGAATTCTGCTCGCTTACGCTCGACTTGATTCTACACAAAATTCGCTGTCTTTAATTTTGCTCGGGCTCGGTTTTGCGTTCATTTCGCTATCGCTACCATTCACTTTTAACCTCGCACCTTACGAATTCCGCTCGCCTTCGCTCGACTTCATTCTACGCAAAATTCGCTACGCTGCTTTTTGATCTCTAACAGCGGCAATAGCACGTGTAAGAGATGCCATAACTCCGTTGACGCAACCAACAATACCTGAAGCAGGAGAGTTGATTGAACCAAGCATTTTTGCAAACAATTCTTCTTTTGAAGGAAGATTTGCTAATGCTTTTGTTTCATCAGCTGATAATAATTTACCGTCTAATACCGCACCGATAATTTCACCTTTTTTTGTGGTTTCGATAAATTTCTTTACAGCTTTTGCCGGAGATACAGGGTCATCAAATCCAAATGCCAAAGCAATAGGACCTGTCATTTTTTCTGAAATTGCTTCATAATCCGTACCTTTAACTGCGATTTTGGTTAACGTATTCTTTGTTACCATATAATCACCGCCGTCTTTTTGAAGGTCACGTCTTAATTTTGTAATTTCTTCTACCGTTAATCCTTTGTATTCAGTAATGATGGCTACTTGAGCTTTTTCAATTTTGGATTTAATTTCGTCAATCTTTTCTGATTTAAATGCTTTTGTTGACATTCTTTGCTCCTTTACTTTGGTTGAAGCTCTGAAGTTGAAGAGGGTTGTTTAGACTTGTAATCAGCCTGCCTACAATTCAGCTGTTCAACTATCAACTGTTCAACCGATTTATCGACCTTTATTAATCAAAAAAGACTTTGCTTTTCTGATTAAACCGCAAAATCTTATACTAAAGTCATATAAACGTTTTTAATAAGCGCTATTTACTTTCGGTATAACCTCGGTTAGCAGATAAATCAATTAAGTCTTTCGACACTAACGGTCTGCGGTCATAGCTCTATAATACCATAACAAATTCTAAAATCAAGTAATGATTTTAAATATCTTTACAATATCACAATATTGGCAATTTTTATTAAGTGTCGGTTTTATTATATATATGGTAGAAAAGTTACAAGTAGAAAATCCAGCTAATGCTCCTATGCATTATGGCTATAAAGATGCGGTCGGAGTGCTTCAAGCTCCCGACAAAATACCTTCGACAACTCTTTATTCATACGCCGAAGGTAAAAAATATTATAATAAACTTGATTATGATGTTTATGTTGAACAGAAAAAATCCACCCCAAAACGTAAAGGAACTCCTTTAGGCATAAAAATTTTACTGGGAATCGGCGTATTATTTTGCGGTTTTAAACTTATAAAAAATGCCTTTACTAAATTACGACACTAATTTTCAACAAGTTCAAATTCTTTTAATTGAGTATATATTATCGGGGAAAATTCTTTTGTCGTAACTATGTCTATAACTTTGTACGAATAAGGAACGGCAATCAAAGAAGGACTTGAAATATGATAAACACCATTTTTCATTGTTTCGTTGTTTACATGGAAATGTCCGGATAGAACTGCCAAAACATTATGATGTTTTTCAAGAATTGCCTGATAGTCTTCCACTTTATATGTTCTGTGCGTTTTTAACTTACTTTCTGAGCCGACAGGATACTCTACCGGAAAATGTTGAAAAATTATAACTGATTTCTTTTTATTTTTTGTTAGCATTTTATCAACCCATTTTAAGGTGTCTTCTTTATAGTATCCTATTGACCCCGGGATAACTTCTTTTGCTCCGTCAACGGTTAAGAATATAAATCCGCCTTTTGAAAATTTATAGTTTCCGCTTTTTTGGAAATTGAAAGGATTTTCAGAACGAACAATTTCATAATATCTTGTCTTAGACATATGCTTTGATTTATAAACATCATCATTACCTAACGCAATATAATATGGAACTTTTAACTTGTTAGCAATTTTTAAAAAAGTTCTCAAATTTTCTTCACTGGGTTTATTTATATTATCCCCTGTAAAGACAACGAATGATATTCCGGGAGTATTATTAATATCTGCAACAGCAGATTTTAATACCTTTTGAGTAAATTCTGAATCCGCTGTCATGTGTACATCAGTTATTTGAACAAACTTTATATTATCAGCGTTTGCACTTAAACCTGAAAACACCAGACTTAATATAAAAACAAATAATAAAAATATCTTTTTCATAAACATCTCCCTACCCGTGATTATAACATGAAATATAAATATGTGGTAGAATAATAACTATGCGATTAGACAAATTTTTAAAAGTTTCAAGATTAATAAAGCGAAGATCTGTTGCCAATGAAATATCAGATATGGGACGCGTATTTATCAACGGAAATCCCTCCAAACCCGCTAAACAGATAAAAGAAGGGGATATAATTGAGATTGAATATGCAACAAGAACACTTAAAGCAAAAATTCTAAAAGTTCCTCTTGGTGCAGTACCAATACAGCAGGCTCAAGATTTATACGAAATTATTGAATAATTTATTAAAATAATGTAACAATTATTCAATAATCATTAAAGTTTACAATAAATTATGCCGTCTATATGAATGTAATCAGGCTAAGCCTTTTACGGGTAGAAAGATTTGTTAAACTTTTGTAACGAAATATTTGCCCAATGAAAATACAAATATCTCAAATACTTTATAAAAGTATAGAGAGTAATAAGACGGAGACTATAATATGAGTGGTATTAGCGGCCCTGACGGGATTAATCCTGCAAATAATGACGGCAGAAAGACACTAAAAAATGTATCTGCTTCAGCAGCAAAATTTGTAAGCTTTGGCGGTTTTCATAACCCTGTTAAAAATGCTCCTTCAGGCAATATGGAAACAAGATTAAGCCCGACTGTTTTAGAGCAATTTCAGAATCTATGCTTGAAATATTCTTCAGTTGAATTTCAGGATTATCCTGAGGATGAACGAATTCCTCAACTTGTTATCGGAGACGATTATATAGAAGATGTTCCATCGCAAGAATGCGAAGTTTAATTTGCAAATAATAAAAAAAAGACCCTTGTATATCAAGGGTCTTTTTTTATCCGTTTAACCGACTACGCTGAATATACAGAAACTTGTTTTCTGTCACGTCTATGCGGTTCAAATTTAACTGTTCCGTCAACCAATGCATACAAAGTATCATCAGAACCGATACCTACATTAAGTCCCGGATGAATTTTTGTTCCTCTTTGGCGAACAATGATATTTCCTGCTTTAACAGCCTCTCCGCCGAATTTCTTAACGCCTAAACGCTTCGCTTCGGAGTCACGGCCGTTACGGGTAGATCCCATACCTTTCTTATGTGCCATTTTTCATTTTCTCCTTTACTACTTCAATTATAATACCAATTCGGCAACTTATTCTGCTGTTGCTTCTTCTGTTTCTTTAGCAGATTTCTTAGCAGAAGTTCTGATTTTTGAAATCATTACTCTTGTGAATTGTTGTCTGTGACCTTGTTTTTTTCTGTAACCTTTTTTAGGTCTTTGCTTGAACACGATAATCTTTTTAGCTTTATCGTGTTTTACAATTTTACCTTCTACAGAAGCTCCTGATACATAAGGTTGTCCTACTTTTGATTTTTTACCGTTTACAATCATAACGATATTATCAAAAACAACTTTTGAATCAGCTTCGCCTTCAAGAAGTTCGATATCAACGTATCTGCCTTCTTCAACCTGATACTGTTTTCCGCCTGTTTCTACGATTGCGAACATGTTTTTATCCTTTCATCTTGTGGGTTCGTAACTCTTATGCCACTTTATAAATAACGCCTGCCACACAAAGACGGCATACAACCTTACGGTAGAAACGCTATTTTAATTTCCGGCACCCGAGTTTTATAAACGATTGCCCGAGTATTACTTTTTTATTATCATATCCTGATAATTAATTGTCAATAGGGGAATTTTTACAAGATGTTACATTTTAAAATGTACTACTTAAAATAATTTGAAATTATATTCTCAATAACCTCAGCACAATGGCCATTTCCGTATGGATTTTGGGACTTTAAACGTGTTGACTCAAAAGTTTCATCCAATATATCAGAACTTTGAGAAACTATTTTATCATAATCTGCCCCTACTAAAACCGAAACCCCGGCTTCAATTCCTTCCCATCTTTCGGTTTCATAGCGCATAACAAGTGTAGGACAGCCGAAAGTCGGTGCTTCCTCTTGAATTCCGCCCGAATCCGTCAGTATCAGTTTTGCGTGTTTCATAAGATAAACCAAATACGGATAATCCAGCGGTTTAAAAAGATGTACATTTTCGTATTTACTTAATCTTTGTTCAACTTTATCTTTTACATTCGGATTTGGGTGAACAGGCAGAACAAAAATATGGTCATTGTATTTTGTAACCAAAGTTTCCATGGCAGATAGGATTGAGTCTAACCTTTCGCCATGGTTTTCTCTGCGGTGAACCGTAATCAATACCAAATTTTTATCAAATTCCACCTTATTATTTTTAAAGAAATCTTTAGCACCGGAAACTGCATCATCAGATAAACAAAAAAGAGCATCTGTTACGGTATTACCTGTTATATATATTTTATCTTCATCAATTCCTTCTTTTAAAAGAGCCTGTTTATTATTATTAGTCGGAGCAAAATGCAATTGAGTAACCCGTGAAGTCATTTGGCGCATAATTTCTTCAGGAAACGGTTCATATATATCATAAGAACGTAATCCGGCTTCAACATGAAATACGGGAATTTTATTGTAAAAAGAAACCAATGCCCCGCATAAAACCGTCATTGTATCGCCCTGTACAATTGTTGCATCTATTTTATATTTTGAAAAAACTTTAGCTTCCAACTCCGATAGAATCCTTGATTGTACTTCCGCTAATGATTGATTTGGACGCATACAGTCCAAATTTATATCTGCTTTCAATCCGAAGTATCCTAATGTTTGGTTGGATAATTCTTTTTGCTGTTCGGTATTACATATTAAAATTTCATATTTTTGCGGATATTTTTGCAATTCCAAAATGACCGGAGCAAGTTTTATTACTTCGGGACGGGTTCCAAATACAAATAAAATAACCTTTTTATCCATACAAAAAGTCTATTATAAAAATTAAACTTTTGCAATTCGGGAGAATAAATTTTTATATTGCCGAAATAACTGATATAAAAAAGTGTTTTCCATATAAAATATAGTTGTTTAAAGGAGGGAAAATGATAGATTTATTTATTAGTGAAGCTTGTCCGTATTGTCAAAAGGTAATGAAATATTTTGAAGAAAACAATATAGAATACAATAAAATTGATACTGCTGATGAAGATAATGTATTGCGTCTTATGACCCTTGGCGGAAAAGATCAGGTTCCGTTTTTATACAATGCGAAAACAGATGATCGATTGTATGAATCAGACGATATTATTGATTATGTAAAAAATAAGGAAATGTAATGAATAATTTTGATATGGATGAATGTTCTTCGCGCGGAGCTTGTACCACTGCGCCAAATATTGCTGCGATGCAGGAAATAATCCTTCTTATAATACAAAAAATTTCGTACTACAAAAGCAGATTAAAACATGCGCAAATTGAAGATTATAAATATGATAGCGAAATATTACATATAATATGTATCCTTGCTTTTATTAATGATTACGAGGAATCTCAATTATATAGCACCATAATAAAAGCATTAGGTATAATAAACTATTTTAAAGATAAATATATAAAAAATGTTCAAAACCCGGAACCAATCTGCGATATTCCTTTAAATAGCGATACACGCCTGCCAAAGATGATATCTTTTGGCGAATCAATATTGCGTGCCAAATATATAAAAACGCGTAATACATATCAAAATTTGATTGATATTCTTGTCATGGTTGCCAAAAGTGCCGCTCTTAATCTTAAGTGGCTAAATTCATTTAATTTATATTCTGAAGATACATTTTATATTATTCTTAAAGCTTTTGATATTATAAATTGCAAAGGCTACGGTGATGAACAATCAATAAAAGACAATATTTCTTTATTGTCAGGTATCAGTTATAACCTGCAAATAAAAATAGGGGAGGCTATTGTTAAAAGTTTCGGTAAAATATCAAAAACTTCCGTATCTTTTTCTTCTCAAAACGGCAAGGCAATACTTGTATCAGGGAATAATTTGTATTGTTTGGAAAAACTGTTGAAAGATACTCAAGACAAAGAGATTGATATTTACACACATTCGGAACTATTAATCAGCCACGCTCTTGAAAATTTTAAAAAATATACTCATTTAAAAGCTCATTACGGAAGCAGTTTTAAAAGTCCGATTAGAGATTTCGGCACATTTCCGGGGGCAATATTATTGACGGATAATTCTCCTCACACAACGGATTATTACTACAGAGGCAGGATATATTCTCTTGACGATATTGACAGAAAAGGTGTTATAAAACTTGAAGATACGGATTTTTCTCAAGTAATCGATTCTGCATTAGATGCAAAAGGTTTTTCTTCAGGCAAAATTAAACAGCCAAGAGTAGTAGGGTATAACCCGGAAGAACTTTATGATTTGTTTGAAAATATTGCTCAAAAATTAAAAAACGATGAAATTAAACGTATTTATATTGTATGGGTAAATTCGTATTCTAAAATGCAAGAGGAATATTTTAAAAAATTATTTGATAAATTAAATGATGATGAGGTTGTAATAAGTCTTTATTATACTTCGCAAAAGTCGAATGTTTATACAATAGATATGGGGCAAAGTATTCCTTTAGGGATAAATATGTTAAATAAATTGTTTGAACTATGTCCGATTGATGAAAAGTTTATTTTTTACATAACAACTTGTGATGTAATGACGTTTTCAGACGTTATAAATGTAAAAAACATGGGGGCGAAAAATATTTATATAATGTCTTGTCCGCCTGCTATTATAAATCCGACAGTCCTTGAAACCTTCAAAATAACGTACGATATAAAATCCTCCACGACACTCGAACAGGACATGAATGAAATAAGAACATTATAATTGCTACTTATCGCTTATATAACCGTTTATAGCGGAATACGCAGCAACATAAGGGGAAGATAAATAAATAAATCCTTTGGTATTTCCTAAACGCCCGATAAAGTTTCTGTTTTGGGTAGTCAAACAAACTTCTCCGTCTGCTAAAATTCCTGCGTGAATTCCGACACAAGGTCCGCACCCCGGAGGTAAAATGGTTGCATTAGCGTCTAAAAAGATTTCTAACAAACCTTCTTTTAATGCTTGCTTATAAACGGTTCTTGAAGCAGGACAAATTAACATTCTTACGCCATCACAAACTTTTTTACCTTTTAAAATTTTCGCAACAACACGCATATCTTCAATTCTGCCGTTTGTACAAGTGCCGACATAAACCTGATTAACTTTTACATCATTCAATTCGCGCGCCAATTTTGTATTATCTACAGTATGCGGGCATGATACGGTATGTTCGATTGATGAAGCATCTATTTCAATTACGCGTTCGTAATTTGCATCACCATCAGGTTTTATTTCCCTATATTTATCCCCTCTGTTGTGTTCTTCCAAATATTTTTTAGTTTTTTCATCAGGAACAAACAGTCCGCATTTCGCGCCTGCTTCTACTGCCATATTGGCAATAGTAAAGCGTTCTGACATTTCCATATTATCAATTGTATCGCCATGGAATTCCAAGGCTTTATATGTCGCACCGTCAGCTCCTATCATACCTATTAAATGAAGGATTAAATCTTTTGCGCAAATACCTTCTCTAAATTTACCGTTAACAACAACTTTAAATGTTTGCGGAACCTTTAACCATGTTTTTCCTAAAGCCATAGCAACCGCAACATCAGTAGAACCCATACCCGTTGCAAACGCACCCAAAGCGCCCGATGTACAAGTATGAGAATCCGCACCCACTAAAATTTCGGTGGGATTTACAAAACTTTCAATTAATCTTTGATGGCAAACTCCCGAACCTGATTCTGATAAAACAGCACCGTAATCTCTTGAAAAATCTCTTAATACGGTATGCATATTTGATAATTCTTTTCTTGGACTTGGGGATGCGTGGTCAATAAATAATATTGTACGCTCAGGATTGTTCAACTTATCTTTACCGAGTTTTTTAAATTCTTCAACAGTTAAAGGGCCTGTTCCGTCCTGTACCGCACATACGTCTACTTTTGCTATAACTAACTCACCTGCACGTACATCGTGATCGGAATGTTGTGATATTATTTTTTCAACCAAAGTTTGTCCCATTTTTTATCCCTCTTTATTTAATAATGTTTTTAATTCGCTTATCACAATATCCAATGCGCCTTGCTGTTCTTGGAATATTGTATGACAATCATTACAAGCCTTTTGATAAAATTCTGCATCTGATAATAATTTTTCAATATAATCGGATAATTCTGACGGGGTTTTAACAATTTTTCCCGCATCAGAGCGCGATAACAACCAATAAATATCCCTAAAATTGTGTATTGAAGGCCCTGTTATGGTTGGTTTACCGTAAACAGTTGCTTCAAGGGGGTTATGCCCTCCTGTTTTATTAAAGCTTCCGCCAATAAATGCAAACGAGCAGATAGAATACATTTTGCTCAATTCACCCATAGTATCCAAAATTATTACATCCTTTTGGGTAAACTTATCATCAGCAGAGCGAAGTCCGTAATTTAAGCCCATATCATCAAGAATTTCCGTAATTTTAGGTAATCTTTGCATGTGTCGAGGAACTAACAATAATTTTATATCGTTATATTTTTCTTTTTTTTCTTTAAATATTTTCAGAATAATTTCATCTTCCCCTTTGTGGGTGCTTCCCGCAATTATTACTCTATATCCGTCCTGTCCCAAATCAACAGTTTCATTTGATTTTTTAACATCAAATTTCAAGTTTTTCATAACGGATGTTCTGTCTTTCGGCGCGCCGATTGCAAGCAATTTTTGCATATCAATCTCACTTTGGGTCAGAACTTTTGTATATTTTGATAATACAATTCCGAAAAAGAAACTGAATTTTTTATAAATAGAAAACGTAGAATCAGACATTCTGCCGTTTATACAATAAAGTGCGATTTTTCTTCTTTTGCATGATGAAGCAAAAACAGGCCACAATTCCGTTTCCGCAATCAGTACAACAGTCGGTCTGATTTTATTTAAAAAAGAATGAACACAATATGTAATATCAAACGGGAAATACGTTATAAAATCCGCGACGCCTGAATATTTCTTTAATGCAATTTCTTGTCCCGTTTTTGTTCCTGTTGTTACAACTATTTTATAATCGGGAAAAACCTCTTTTGTCTTTTTAATAAGATTTTCCAATGCAATAACTTCACCAACCGAAACCCCGTGATACATGATAACTTTATCACCCAAATCAGGAGCCTTAAAAAATCCTAATTTTTCTTTCCACCCATATAAGAATTTTCCGCTTATTACACGGACAATGTAGTAAAACGGTAATAATACGATGAACAAAAACGTAGAAACAAGTCCGTATAAGAAAAATATATCAAAAATTGATATAAGTATTAAAATCAGCAATATTATTAAAATTGAATAAATAACCATGATATTAATAATTTATCGCAAAAATTAAAGTTTTCAATAAAAAAAGCCGATAATATATATGTAAATTTACAAAAAAGGTATACCATGGATATTTCAAGAATAGAGGCATATAACCCGTCAAGGATAGATTGGAAAAGACTTACCGCAAAAGAGATTATGCAGTATAAAAATCGCGGTGTAGAAGTTCCTGATATTTATCTTCAATGGGCAAATGATTTTTTAAATACGGTAGAAGCGCAAAGAAATGACCAAATAACATATGAAAGTGCAGAAGCTCAAGCTCGAAATCAAACAACCGAACATGCCAGAAAATCGAATGGAGAACTTGTCCCAACAGGGCAAAATTCAATAGACGGATCCGAAACAGGAGACGAAGAAGTTCAAGAAAATGAAAATGCGCCTCAGGTTTCCATAGAACAAGCACAAAATACCGAAAACGCACAAGGGAACACCGAAAATTCCGCTAACAAGCCGCTAAGCGCATCAGAACTAAGAGAGAAGATGAAAAAAGAGGGCGCAAGCGTAATTGATATTGCATCAACATTTAAAGGAATAAGCGATACTAACAGCGCAAATTCAATAGAATCAACAGACACTTCAAATAATATTCAAGCAACATCGTCTAATATTATCGAAGAATTAGAAAGCGATATGCAAGATTTGATGAGCCAAATAGACGAAGCAAAAAATGAAATTAAAAACATTGCGCCAAAAGCGGATGATCAAGGCGCACTGGCAAGAATTAACCAATTACAGGCTGAAATAAATGCTTTGGATGAAAGCGGAATTTCAGAACTTGTTAATACTGAAGCAACCTTTGATGAATACGATGCAATATTAGAACAACAAGCAGGCATAGGCGAAACTGCACAAGAATACGGAGCAGAAACCGTTTCCGCAGGGAAAGATGCTATGATAGGTATTTTCTTCGACGCATTCGGAAGAAATGTAATTTCTTCAGGAGCGAAAGCTATTGCCGAGGGAACCAATGCAATAAATGCACAAAATGAAGCTTCGAATACAAATCAAGAAAGTCAATCAAGATTAAACGCTCTTGAATCCGATATGGAAGCTAAAACAGGTATTAATATCGTAAGAGAAACCGAAACTGAAGAAAATACTGAAGAAAATAATACCGAAAAAACCCCGACAAATAAAGCAGAAGAAAAGCCGGAATCCGAAAAAGCCGTTAAAACTTCACAAAATGACGGCACTGACAATACAGACAAAGCAAATACAGACGTAAACGAAATAATTAAACGCAAAATAAGACGCGGCGAAAATATGGGCTAATATTTTAGTGATTGGATTGCTTTTTTAATATCGGAGGATTTGTATATATAACTTCCTGCAACAAGAGAATTGGCGCCAAATTCTTTGCATATCTTGCCTGTCTTTTCGTTAATACCGCCATCAACCTGAATAATCAAATTTTCGGGCGCTACTTGTTTTATAAATTTGATTTTTTCGGCACAATCACTCATAAACTCTTGCCCGCCAAACCCCGGTTCAACCGTCATTACAAGCACCATATCAACAATATCAAGATACGGTATTAAAACTTCGGGAGAAGTTTTTGGTTTTATTGAGATGCCGCATTTTATTCCGAACGAGTGAATTTTTTTTATCAGATCTAAAATATTCTGACTACTGAAAATCGCTTCATAATGAAATGTCAAAATATCAGCACCGGCATTAGCAAACGGTTCAACATATTTATCCGGATTATCAATCATTAAATGAACATCTAACGGCAAGTCAGTAATTTTTTTTAAAGATTTAACAACAGGAACTCCTATTGTAATATTCGGAACAAAATGACCGTCCATAACGTCAACATGAATCCAATCCGCACCGTTATCTTGAACAAGTTTAACATCCCGTTCAAGATTTGCAAAATCTGCTGATAATATTGATGGTGAAATTATTGTTTGCATTAATTTATTACCCCTAATTTTTTGCAAGCAACGTATGCGGCTTTTTGCTCGGCATCTTTTTTAGATTTCCCGACTTCTGCTGCCAATACTTCATCTCTATAACTTACTTGAACCTCAAATTGCTTTTTATGCTCAGGGCCGGATTCTTTTATAACTGTATAAACAGGTCTTTCCTTAGTTAATCCTTGAGTATATTCTTGCAAAATCTCTTTAGCGTTATAAATCGGTAAATTATCTTTAACATCTTTTATCAAAGGTGAAAAAGTCTTTTCGATATATGAACGGATTTCCGCAAATTTACCGTCAAGATAATATGCGCCTAATACGGCTTCAAAAGCACACGCGCATATAGAATTGAGCTTTCTGCCGCCATGCTTTTCTTCCGATTTATTCATAATTATAATGTCAGCCAAGCCGTTTTTCTTTGCAATTTCCGCTAACATATTATCAGATACTAAAATTGCACGGATTTTTGACATTTCACCTTCTCTTGAATCGGGAAAAACCCTGTATAACAAATCTGATACCGTAAGTTTTAAAACAGCATCGCCCAAAAACTCCATTCTTTCATAGCAATCTGTATACGGCAAATTATTATCCTGTATATATGAAGGATGAGTAAGCGCTTTTTTATACAAATCAGGTGTTAATGTTTCTATTCCGAATATATTTGAAACAGTTTTCATTAGTGCAAAAATCCTTTTATGAATTCAACAGTTGCACCCATCCATTCTGTTTTGAAAATGAAATATTTAACGAAATAATACATTATAGGAATAGTCAGAGCAAAACTGTCGGTTCTGTCCAAAAAACCTCCATGCCCCGGTAACGAGTCGCCCGAATCTTTAACACCGGCATCACGCTTAAGTAATGATTCACATAAATCACCAATTTGCGCGAACGTTGTACATATTAACCCTGCGATTAATGATAACCACCAGCTTATTCCCAAGAAGAATATCCCAATGATTTCTGCCATAAATACGGAACAAACAGCACCACCTATTGAACCTTCTATTGATTTGTTAGGACTTACCGTTGGTGCTAATTTATGCTTGCCCCATCTTGTCCCGACATAGTAGCACCCCACATCAGTTGAGATGATACATGCAAGCATCATAATGACAAATCCTAAACCGCTGTCATATTGTGCACATTCAAGATTTCTGAAAAATATTAAATGCAGCGGAAACCATCCGCAATAAACCATTCCGAATAATGTTGTTGCAACATTTGCAATATAAGGTTGTCTACCGACAAATAATACCCACATAAAAGAACACATCGCACAAATTGTTAATGTTGCTGCGACCAAATCAAAACGCTCAAAATAAACAATTATTGCTAATGCGATTTCCGTTCCGTATATGACTTTTAAACTCGGATAAAACCCTTTGTGGTTAAGAATTTTTACATATTCTTTCGTTGCAAAAGCCAATACAACAGCTAACAACCCCAAAAGAGCCAATCCGCCGTATATAATACATTCTGCCACAATCCATCCGAATAAAAATCCGGTTAACATTCGGACAGCATTTTTATTCAGACCCAAATCCAATTTCATTATACCGTCATAACCTCTTTTTCTTTTGCTTCTACGGCTTTATCAATACTGTCAGTATATTTATCTGTTATTTTTTGAATTTTATCCTGATGATCTTTTACGGCATCTTCAGGAAGATTTTCGTCTTTTTCAATTTTTTTCAATTTATCAACCATTTCACGACGAATATTTCTTATTGCAACTTTTGCGTCTTCCCCTAACTTTTTGACATCTTTCGCAATTTCACGACGTCTGTCTTCGGTTAAAGGTGGGAACGGAAGTCTTATACATGTCCCGTCCGAGTTTGGAGTAATTCCTATCTCAGCTTTAATTATCCCTTTTTCTATTTCTTTCATAATAGTTTTATCATAAGGTGTAATTACAAGAGTTGTACCGTCTTGAACCGTTACTTGAGACATTTGTCTTAAAGGAGTAGGTGCTCCGTAATATTCTACAACAACTTTATCCAAAATCGCAGGATTTGCACGCCCTGAACGAACTGATGCAAATTCTTTTTGCAATTGTCCAATAGCTTTTTCCATTTTTTCTTCGCCGAATAAAAACATTTCATCTAATGCTTCTGACATTTTTTACCTCTTTCTAATTTATATAAGTTCCTAATTTTTCGCCATTAAGTATATCTTTTATTCCGTTTTCTTTCTTGAAATCAAAAACAATAATCGGAATATTATTTTGTTTGCAAAGGTCACAAGCTGATGTATCCATAACCTTTAAGCCTTTTATAATAATATCATCGTATTTCATTTCATCAATTTTTTTAGCATTCGGATCTTTGTTCGGGTCTGCCGTATAAACTCCGTCAACTCCGTTTTTAGCCATAAGCATTGCCTGAGCGTTAATTTCCGATGCTCTTAATGCTGCAGCTGTATCGGTTGTAAAGAAAGGATTTCCCGTTCCTGCCGCAAAAATAACTACTCTGCCTTTTTCAAGGTGTCTGATTGCACGGTGTCTTATGTACGGTTCTGCTATTTGATTCATTGCAATAGCTGTTTGAACTCTGCAGGATACTCCTATTTGAGTTAATGCACTTTGTAGAGTAATTGCATTCATAACTGTTGCCAGCATACCGACATAATCGCCTGTTGCTCTGTCTAAACCTATTTTTGTACTGTTTTTCATTCCGCGGAAGATATTTCCGCCTCCGACGACAACAGCAACTTCTGCGCCCATATCAACAACTTTTTTTATTTCATTAGCAATCATTGTAACGGGTTCGGGAGCAATACCGAACTGTTGTTCCCCCAATAAAGCTTCCCCGCTGACCTTTAATAATATCCTCTTATATTTCAATTTAAAATTCTCCCTAACTTTATAATGTTTATACTCTAAACATATAAAACTGTAAATACTATTTATAGTTTTATAACAAAATATATTTACGCTTCTCCGAAATCTTCAACAGAAACTGATTCAACCTGATCCAACTGTTGAAAATCTTTATACAAATCAGCTATATGCATTTTTTCGGGTATGGCAATGATACAGGTTATTTTCGTGGTATTACCGTCATTATTAAACTTACGTTTTTTAATCTCCGTTATATCCTGAAAATTCTGCAATAAATAATCTTGAACGGTTTTTGAATATTCGTTTGTGCAAATAACTCCAACTTTTACCATTTTTGTTTTCTTGGTAGAGTTTGGCAAAACATTACGTTCAAATACCCTTATTATAACAAGAGTCAAAATGGCTAAAGCCGTTCCTGCAAAAGCCGTTCCAAACATTCCGGCGCCGCATGCCATACCTATACTTGCAGCTATCCACAATGTAGCAGCCGTAGTTAATCCGAAAACAATAGGCCCGTTTCTTAAAACAGTACCTGCACCGATAAAACCGATACCTGTTACGACTTGTGCCGCAACACGCGCGGTATCTCGAACACCCGTTGCCTGCGAAACTATTACATTATCACCGTTTGCAAATGTCGGGAAACCGTATATGGATATCAATGTGAATATACAAGCGCCTAAAGCTACCATAATATGCGTTCTTAATCCCGCATATTTATTGGTTAATTCTCTCTCTAACCCTATACAAAAGCTAAAACCTACCGCTGCCGCTATTCTTATTACAAAATCCCAATTTACAAAACTTGCATCAATCATTTTTCATCCTTCTTTGTTTATTATCTTACCTTACTTTTCGGGTCTAAAACATCTCTGATTGTATCACCGATTAAATTGAAAGCCAAAACTGATACAAATATTAAAAATCCCGGAGTTAACAGCCAAGGTCTGTATAAAATATTTGTAAATTCTTGAGCTTCTTTGAGCATATTACCCCAGCTTGCGTCAGGCTGTTGAATACCCAATCCCAAAAAGCTTAACCCTGATTCTGACAGAATATAAGACGGAACGGATAATGTCATTGCAACAATAACAAAACTCGTTGTCTGAGGCAAAATATGTTTAATAATTATGCGCAAATCCGAAGCTCCTATTGATTTTGCAGACTGTACATAATCTTCATTTTTGATTGATAAAACCATCCCTCTGACAACTCTTGCAAATCCAGCCCATCCGATTAGGGCAAGAATTATTACAATCAATAAAAATCTCTGGGTACTTGTCATCCCCGAAGGCAAGACAGATGCAAGTATTATCAAAAGATAAAAACTCGGAATTGCCATAATACTTTCGGCAAATCGCATCATTAACATATCGACTTTTCCGCCGAAATACCCTGAAATTCCGCCGTATAACAAACCTATCGGAAATAATACCAACAATGCCAAAAATCCGATAGTCATGGAAATTCTTCCGCCGAACAATAAACGAGAAAATACATCCCTGCCGTTTATATCGGTTCCTAACAAAAACATTCTTCCGCCTTCATCTGTTGTGAATAAATGGCGTTTCATCGGTATAAGACCCAAAAATTTATACGGCTGACCTTTTGAAAAGAATTTTATATAATGCTTTTTACTTCTGTCAAATTTGTATTTTATTTCCAATGAATTTTGGTCAAATTCTCTTACATAATTATAAGTATAAGGTTTTGAGAACTTTCCGTTTTCGTCAATAGTAAAAACTTTTGACGGCGGAACATAAGCCATTGTTCTGTCTGAAAAATCTTTTGTATACGGGGCGATAAAATCCGCAAAAAACAGTGCAAGATATATTATCCCAAGAACTATAAGGGCAGCACGCGCAAATTTATCTTTCCATAATTGAATAATCACTTCTCTAAACATTATGCACCCGTCCTTATTCTCGGATCCGTAATAATAAGAAGAATATCCGCTATTAGATTACCTAAAATAAGCATAACCGCACCCATCATCAAAGATGCCATTACAAGATTAATATCCGATTTCATAACAGCTTCCAAGATTAAACGTCCTAACCCGGGATATTGAAAAACGTATTCTGTCAATGCAGCCCCTGACAATAACCCTGCAAATTCAAATCCTAACAATGTAATCATGGGGTTAACGGCATTTCTTAATGCGTGCTTATATATAACAACATTTTCGCTTAAGCCTTTTGCCCTTGCAAATTTTACATAATCACTATCCAAAACGTCAAGCATATTTGCTCTCATTTGTCTTTGAAGTCCTGCTAAAGATATTGTAAACAGTACAAATACAGGCAAAATCAAATGATGAGTAATATCCCAAAATTTTCCGAATATATTCATATCGGCATATCCTGCACTTGTCAGACCGCCAATAGGGAACCAGCCTGTCCTTACTGCAAACATCAATAAAAGCACTGCAAAGAAAAATGACGGAATTGCCATTCCTATACTTGTGACAACAGTCATTATTCTGTCAAACGGGGTTTTCCACCGAACCGCAGCAAGTATTCCCAGCGGAACACCGACTAGCCATGTCAATAAAATTACAATAGAAGTTAATAACAAAGTATTCGGTATACGCTCCGCTAATTTTGAGCTGACTTTTTCGCCCGTTGAAGTTACTCCCAAATCACCTTTGACAAAAGATATTGCCCATTTTCCGTATTGAACTATTATAGGCTTATCCAAACCTAATCTTGCTCTTTCTTTTTCGACCGTTTCAGGCGAAATAGAAGGATTTAATTTTAGTTCCGCTAACGGATCAACAGGTGATAATCTTATTATGAAAAAGCTTACCACTGATACTATTATCAAAAGCGGTATCGTTTGAAGTATTCTTTTTAGTATGTATTTTAGTGTATCCATAAATCTTCTCTTGCTGCAATAACAAAATTACTTTTTATTGCTCTCCTCATATATTTCTTCTATATTATGTGTCAAACCGCCAAGACTTGACGGATATATGTTTTTGAACTTGTTGCGGATTGCAACTATTCTTATCGGTGAATAAATATAAATCATTGGTTTTTGTGTATAAACAATTTCCTGGTATTTATCGTAATACGGTTTTCTGTCTTCAAATTTTGTTGCTAATGCGCCTTTTGTAAACATTTCGTCTAATTGTTTTTCCCAAGGCAAAATGCCTGCTTTGCCTTCTTGCGGAGTTCTCATATTAAACATGTGCAATCTTCCGTCAGATAACCAAACATTTTTGCCTCCGTTAGGTTCTAACGGAGAACCTGTCAAGCCCATTATAACCATATCCCAATCGAATGTTGAAACAAGTTTATTGACTAATGAATTAAATTCGATTGGTTTAAAATTGACCTTCATCCCCAAATCTTCAAGGTCTTGTTTTATCATAACGCCGATGGCTTCACGTTCTGTGTTGCCCGCGTTTGTATATAGGTTAAACTCTACACGATGTCCGTCTTTATCAAATAACTTTCCGTCCTTTAGTGTAAATCCTGATTTTTTGAGTAAAATTTTTGCATTATTTAAGTCTTTATTGTAGGGCTTTAGTTTTTTGTTTAAATAAATAGAATTCAAACTTTCAGGAGTAAATAACGGTGCGCCGATACCGTTTGCGATATTCAATACCATATTTTTTCTGTCTATGGCATAATCGACAGCTCTGCGGAAATTCAAATCATTAAACCATTTTTGTTTAATCGGCTCAACGTAATATTTGCCTTTGGAATCTTTTCTTGTATTCAAATTCAGGGACAAATACATAGTTCCCGTATCAGGGCCGAGATTGTATAATTTAAAATCTGATTTTGGTTCCATAGCTTTATAGCGCGCAACTTTTGACCCCTGCAAAGAAATCACGTCAAGTTCTTTTGCTTCAAATTTTAAAACTTCATTATTCAAATCCCCGACAATTAAATAAACCAATTTGTCAAGGTACGGGAGTTTTTCGTTTTTAGAATTTATTTCGTAATAATTTGGATTACGTTCAAAAACAACGCGCTGTGCGGGAACGTATTCTTTTAATTTAAACGCACCTGATACGACAAAATCTTTAGGTTTTGCGGTTGTAGAAAGGAATGAGTCAAAATATTCTTTCCCCTTTTTTACGGCAGGAGCAAAGATATGTTTTGGTGCAATAGGGGTGGATAACATCCTTAAAAACGGGGCATAAGGTCTTGTTATCGCAAAAACGACAATATAATCTCCGTATTTGCGAACAGACGGCAATTTTCCGTCAATTACAAGCGAATCCCTTGTTGAAGTATCTCCATACCCTGCAAAAATTATATTATTCCATGTGAAAACAACATCATCAGCGGTAATTGGCTTACCGTCAGACCATTTTGCACCTTTTCGCAGGTATATTGTGTAAACTTTCCCGTCAGGCGAAATCGAATATGCTTTAGCCAATTTTGGTGCGACATCACCCGTTGTCGGGTTGGTTGTTAACAACCCGTCATACATAATTCCTGACATTATTGATGATGTATTATCTTTGCAATTAAACGGATTGAATGTTTTCGGGCCTTCTCCTATTGTTGAAGAAACTAAAGTTCCTCCGAATTTTCCGACAGGTGCTTGTGATTGAAGGTATTCAATCCCGTTTAGCGTAACATTTTTAGGCATAGTATACGCGGCAGTTGCGGATTGTTGTTTAGCGTTCGTATTTTGCCCGGCTTTTGGCGGAACATCACGAACAATACAAGCCTTACACAGTAACGCTGCGATAACTAACCCAAAAAATAAAACCCAATAACCTCTCCTTGTCATGTAATAAGTATAGCATAGAATTTGATATTTGTATTCTCTTTTTGGTGGATTAATTTTAAAAATTCGATTGCTTGATATTTTTTAGCATAGTAAAATTATGGAACACAGGCATGCCTGTCGTTCGGATTGGGGAATTTTAATCGGATTTAATTTAGGAGGTCAAGTTTGACAAGTCCCGAATTTTCAAAAAACGCTATGCAAGTTCTTGAAAAAAGGTATCTGAAAAAAGATAATAACGGAAATTGCATAGAAACGCCTTCTCAAATGATTAGGCGAGTTTCGGATGCGATAGCTTCAGCTGATAAAAATTACGGAGCATCTGAAGATGATATAAAACTTTTGTCAAACAAGTTTTATAAAATGATAGCAAACAAATATTTTATGCCGAATTCTCCGACTTTAATGAACGCAGGAAATAAGCTCGGACAACTTTCGGCTTGTTTTGTATTGCCTGTTGAAGACAGTCTGGAAGGGATTTTTGAAACCATAAAAAATACCGCGTTAATTCATAAGTCTGGCGGCGGAACAGGGTTTTCTTTTTCAAGACTAAGACCGAAAAACAGTATTGTTCAAACAACAAAAGGAGTTTCGTCAGGTCCTGTATCTTTTATGAATGTGTTTAATTCCGCAACCGAAGCCGTTAAACAAGGCGGTACAAGACGCGGTGCAAATATGGGTATCTTAAGAGTTGATCATCCTGACATTTTGGAATTTATAGACTGTAAAACGGATTTAACTAAATTGAATAATTTTAATATTTCCGTTGCTCTTACCGATAAATTTATGCAGGCGTACCTGAATAATGAAGATTATGAACTTATCAATCCTCAAACAAATTCAGCAGTCGGGAAATTGAGCGCAAAATACGTGTTTGACAAAATCGTTCACAATGCCTGGGCAAACGGTGAACCGGGGATAATCTTTATTGACAGAATGAACGAAGATAATCCTACCCCTCAAATAGGACAGATAGAGTCAACAAATCCTTGCGGAGAAGTCCCGCTTTTGCCTTATGAAGCTTGCAATTTAGGTTCAATAAATTTAGGTTTAGCGGTAAAAGATAAAAAGATCGATTGGGATTTGCTTGAAAATACCGTAAGAATAGCCATACATTTTCTTGATAATGTGATTGATGTAAATAATTATCCGCTGCCGCAGATTTCTCAAATGGTGCAAAATAACCGCAAAATCGGTTTAGGCATTATGGGTTGGGCTGATATGCTTATGAAATTAGAGGTTTCTTATGCATCTGATGAAGGGGTAAATCTTGCAGGGCAGGTTATGGAATTTATTGATTATGTTTCAAAATCTGAATCTGTCGAACTTGCAAAAACACGCGGAAGATTTAACAATTTCAAAGGCAGTTTGTATGATTGCGAAAATTATCTATATAACAAATTTAGGGGTAAATCTTTCGGAAAAATCCGCGACGAGCAATGGGGTGAACTTGATAATCAAATAAAAATCAACGGGATACGAAACGCTACTACAACTTGCATAGCACCGACAGGCACAATCTCTATGATAGCAGGAGCTTCAGGCGGGATTGAACCTTTATTCGGGTTGGTATTTTCAAGATTGATACTGGATAAAACCGAAATGCTTGAAATAAATCCGATATTCAAAAATTATATGGAATCGCATGGATTGTATTCTCAAAATTTAATGTCAGAAATTTCAAAAGAAGGCTCTTTAGCCCATATAAACGGTATCAATCAAAATGTAAAAAATATTTTTGTAACCGCGCATGATATATCACCTTATTATCATATAAAAATGCAATCGGCTTTTCAAATGCATACGGACAATGCAGTTTCCAAGACGGTTAATTTTGTGGAAAGTGCAACCGAAGAAGATATAAAAAACACGTATTTACTTGCTTATGAAAACCGTTTAAAAGGAATAACGGTTTATCGAAATAATTCACGCCAATTTCAACCGATGAATTTGGAGCAAAAAAAAGACAATAAAGACAGTACAATAATCAAGCCTATCGAAAACGATAAGACAGGGGAGGACGAATATAACCCGTCAGGAGAAATTAAAGACATCAAATGCCCTGAATGCGGACACACTATCCGCATGGCGGAAGGATGCTTTATTTGCCCTGATTGCGGTTATTCGGGATGTGCATAAATTCATTTTATGCGCACAATTTGAAAAACGGAGTACATTTCAGTACTCCGTTTTAAACTTAAGTTAAAACATCTGTCGCATGGCAAAAAGAAAAATTTATGAGCATTATAAAAACAGTAAGGCGGTCATACTAATGCAAAATTTTGTATCCACAGCAGGAATAAATACATATGATGTAACTAAGCGTACACCACAAAATTCCTATTGGCTGAATACACAACCCGCAAGAACAAAAGAAGAACTTGGAGCAATCAAAATACTGACTCCAGAAGAAGCTAAAAAAACTAATGATATAAATGCCTTTGGTTTGTCAATTGCAGGAGCAACCTTGTTTGTAGCAGGGGCAATATTTATACTGTTGAAAGGCGGTTTTGGCACAAACAAATATCTTGATAAAATGAAGAAATATTTTGAAACCCGCTCACAAAAATTAAAACTTGATACTGAATCAAATCCTAAAATGCTGGCTATTAACGAATGGATAATACGTGCAATAAATTTTGTCAAAACAAAATGCGAAGTTACAAATAATTTTACTACACTGAAAGATTACACCCTGAAACGGTTTATGTGCAGAGAAAAAGATAATCTCGGAACAAAAATTCATAAAGGAATTACGAATATATTTGAAAAAATAGCCCAAAGAACCGTTAAAAATTCTTATTCCGATACAAGAAAAATGTTTAAAGATTCAATACGTTCAACCGATAAAATTAATGGTGAGATTTTAAAAAATACCCAAAAAGGCTTAATTGAAATAAACGGGGAAAAACAATCGAAAATTCAATGGTTAACGACATTAACAGAAAAGAACAAAGAATTAACAAAAATTATCCACAGACACTTTTCCGAACAAAAAGTCGAATCAAGATTTCAAACTCTGAAACAGGCAGCCGATAAATTGGAAAAAGATTTTGATAAAAACGGTTATTTATGGTTTTGGACTCCGGAAGTCTTGAAAAGTTTTGTTGCAGAAACAAAAATGCTTAACAGTAAAACTAAAATTCAAAAAGACGTCGAAGCTTTTAAAAAGGAAGTTTCTTATTCTTTTTCCGATTTTACAAAAGAAGCGGAGCAACACATCATAAAAATGACTAAACTTGTAAAATTTAATGACACGAAAAAAATTCAAATGCTTCGCGAACTTCGCAGAGACTACAAAGATTTGGCAAAAAATTACGGACAAACGCCTCAAGAAGAAATACAGAAAAATATACAAAAAAATATTGCAAATCTAAGAATCGAAATTCAGTCTTCAAACGATATTGACCCTAAAATATCGAAAGAATTATTGAAAAATTTAGAAGAATTGAATAATCATCAAAACTTTAAAAAAGGTTTGGTCGAAGAAATATTAGATATATATAAAGCTTTGTTACCAAAAAGTAAATATGAAAAACTGGAATCCTTATACAGACAAAGCGTAAAAAGTTTAGACGATTCTATAAAAATTGAAACGGAAGATTTTGTAAACAAATTGCGAGATTTGACATTGGGCAGTGCTCCGACAGACATTATTACGTTATTGAGCGGATTTGCGACATTGGGATATTTTCTTTTAAAATCCGATAATAATCAGGAGCGTACAGGTGTTGCACTAAAATACGGAATCCCTGCATTAACTTTTATCGGGACATCACTATACTTTAATGCGCGATTATACGCGGGAACAAAAGCAATGTTCTACGGCGGGATTGCAACGTGGGTAATCGGAAAAATCGGAGAACTTGCAAATGATATTTATATACACGAATTGAAGAAAAATGGGAAATACATTTCCCAAAAAAACAAAAATAATGAGCAAAAACCTGTCTGATACTTTATGAACTGCTAATTACATTTTTTTATTATTGCGACATTTTCGATATGATAAGTATGACAAAACATGTCAAACGGTTGTACGGAATCGATTGCCCAGCCTTTTTCTTCGCTCATATATTTTAAATCCCGTGCAAGCGTAGCAGGATTGCATGAGACATATATAATGGTATCGACACAAAGTCTGTCTGCTTCATCCAAAGATTGCTTTGAACACCCTTTCCTCGGAGGATCAAGAATTATTACATCAAATTTGCGTTTCTCTTTTAAGAAAAATTCACCTGCATCACCGCCATTTATTTCAATATTATCTATATTATTTAGCCTTGCTGTTTCTTTGGCAAGTTCAACCGATTTTATATTTTCTTCTATTGATACAACCTGTTCCGAGACATCACTTAAGCATATCCCGAAAGCGCTTATCCCAGCATAAGCATCCAATAACAAAGGCGATTTAAAATTGTTTTTCACATACTCTTTTACATAACCAAAAAGATTTTCCGCGCTTGGCGGATTCACCTGAAAAAATGTTTGCGCACCTATTTTGAATATCTTATCTAAAAGTTTTTCTTCTATATATTCACATCCGACAATACATTGCGAGACTTTTCCCATTATTGCATTGGTTCTTTTTGAATTAAAATTAACACAAACTCCCGAAACTTCCTCAAACGCATCAAAAATTGACTGCGCTAATTTTTTTATTGGAGTGGAGATTTTTTCATTATTTACAACTAATACAATCAATTTTTTATTGTTGTAATAAGAACTTCTTATAACTACATGCCTTAATTCGCCTTTATGCACCTTTTCCACATACCCGCTTACACCGATAGAAAAGGCCTCTTTTCTTATAAACTCAATTATATCATCACAAATTTGCGGCTGAATAGGACAATATTTTATATTAACTAATTCATGAGATGACGATTTGTAATATCCTGCCAAAATACGTTTAGAATCCTTTGTCTGAGATATCGGATATTGGATTTTGTGCCTGTAATTCCTTGTCAAAGGACTTGCTATAGGACGAAAGATTCTGACATCCTTCATTGATGCAATATTCTTAAATACATCTTCTACAATTTCTTTTTTTAAATCCAGTTGTTTCTCATAACTTATATGTTGTAATTGACACGCACCGCAAACCTTTTGTATCGGGCAAAACGGTCTTACTCTAAATGATGAAGGTTCGACTATATCTTCAATAACCGCATTTGCATAACTTTTTGTCAGTTTTGTTATACGTATTTTTAATCTGTCTTGCGGACAAGCATTTTCAATAAATACAACAAATCCGTCAATTCGTGCCAAGCCTAATCCTGTATTTGTTAATTTTTCAACATATACTTCATATTTATCGCCGCAATTCATATAAAGAATTTTAGCATGAATATATGTTTCTTAACATTTTTCCTTTTATAAAAAATATGATATAATTTTCCTTATGGGAGGTTTAGTATGAAAAAATTATTAATCTCTATGTTGATAATAACACCGCTATTATGCGGATGTACAAATGTTAATACGACATTGACATTAAATAAAGATAAATCTGCGACTGTATCTGCCGTTCTTTACTACGAGGGCGACGTTACCGAAAAAGGTAATATAACAGCAGAAACTGTTCAAAATAATTATAAAAAGTTTTTAGATAACAACTATACCGTTGAAATAAAAAAAATAAAAGATAAATCAAAAATAATCGCAGAAAAATCAGTTAAAAATTTGAAAAAAAACGACATTGACCTATCCTCTCTCGGGTTTACATCAAAACTTGCAGACGGCAGATTCGTTGAAGTAAAAAGAAATTTCTTTGTAACATCATATAATGTAAGTATGACTTATGATTTAAAAAGTCAGCTTGATAAGATTGTAATTACTGATATTTCAAATGTTGAAGGCGGGTTAAAGCCTGAATATTTCCAAAAATATGCTCAAAGAGAATCTTTATCAACTAATAATGATACGGGACGTGCGGATTTTATCGCAAATTTTGTACATAACTCTATTGCAAAAGAAGATGCTCAAAAAGCAGAAAAAGAAACAGCAAAAGCACATAATGATTTATTGATAAAACCTACATTCAGTATAAAACTTCCATCGCTTGCATCATTCAATAATGCAGACATAGCGGACGGAACTCTCTACACTTGGAATATAAAATCTGACAAACCTACGACTATTGAGCTTCAATATGTTGTATACAGCGGATGGGCAATAGGATTTTTATTATTGGCGGGAATCGTGTTCCTTATATATTTAGCCCGAAGGATTTTACGCCACGATGCAAACAAACGCATCGGAACAAATAATTAAAAAAGAACCCTTACGGGTTCTTTTTTTATGGTAGGCGTTATAATGCTTGAGTTGTAGGTGAGGGTATGAAACCCGAACCTTACAAATCAAGTATGCAGATTTATCTGCTGACGAGGTTAGAATGTTTGAAAACAAACATTCTAACATTCGAGTCTTATTGTCCACAAAAAAAAGAACCCTTACGGGTTCTTTTTTATGGTGGGCGTTATAAGACTGTCTTACGATGCTCGCATTAGACGGCTTTCGCATCGGCTCAACTGTCCCGCTGACAGCCTGACTTTTTCGCCGATGGCTTCAGCCTTTGCTCGCATCGCGCCGAACTTAATATATATAACGTCTCGTCAGAATAACAAACCATAAAAAAAGAGGTGCTGTGACCTCTTTTTTTATGGTGGGCGTTATAAGACTCGAACTTATGACCCTCTCCTTGTAAGGGAGACGCTCTACCAACTGAGCTAAACGCCCTTATCTTTTCGGCTTGTCTTTCGACAAAATATATACTATATTAAACATTTTTTTATGTCAACAATATATTTATGAAACTTTTTAATTTTTTATTCGTCATTATTTATGTAAGGTTAGAAGAGAAGGATGAAAAAAGTTATGACAACAGAGATTGCGGATTATGAGAGACTCGATTTGGAACAAAACACGGATGAACAAATCCAAACCTTTGATAATGTTGTTTATGAAGATGATATTCTGCAATGTTATTTAAAAGAAATCGGGAGAATTGAATTGCTTAAATCAGAAGAGGAAAAGGAACTCGGACGTCTGATAAAAGAACAAAATGACAATATAGCAAAGCGCAAACTCATACAAGCGAATTTAAGATTAGTTGTCAGCATCGCAAAAAAATATGTCGGAAGAGGTGTACTTTTTATGGATTTGGTACAGGAGGGTTCTATCGGATTAATGAGGGCAGCTGAGAAATTTGATTACACTAAAAAGTTCAAATTTTCGACCTATGCAACCTGGTGGATAAAACAGGCAATCGTACGCGCAATTGCAAACAACTCGCGTTCTATCAGAATTCCTGTCCACATGGCGGATAAAATCCGTAAATTTAAAAATGCGTATAATATTTTGTCAGAAAAATTTGGCAGAATACCGACAAATTGCGAACTTTGCGAATTTTTGAAAATTGAAGAAAAACAATTACACAAAATCAAAAATTCAATAATACTTGAGCCGCTGAGCCTTGAAACTGCTGTTACAGACGACTTGTGCATAGGTGATTTTATTGAAGACAAAGCATGCGCAAATCCTGATATACGCGTAGAAACAGAGGCCCTGCACGACACATTCGAAAATCTGCTTAAAATTTTAACAGAGCGCGAAAGGCGCGTCATTAAAGAACGATTCGGCACCGAAAATAACAGGCCTAAAACACTTTTAGAAGTCGGAAACACACTCGGATATTCAAAAGAAAGAATCAGACAAATTGAGAGTATTGCATTAAAAAAAATGCAGCAAAACCCCAAAACAAGACATTTTAAAGACTATATTAACAATTAGTAAATCTTTCATCAATTCATCTCCGGTAAATATTTTACCGGTTTTTCTTTTGCTATACGCCCAATAAAGACTTCGCAAACTCGATTGATTGCTCGTTTATATCTCCGCCCGCAAGTTCTGCCAAAGCTTTTATGCGGTTGTCACCTGTCAAAACATATACATCCACTTTTGTTTCATCTTCTTGTGATTTTCGAACATAAAAATGTTTATCCGCTTTTGATGCAATTATAGGCTGATGAGTAATAACTATTATCTGATGAGATTTTGAAAGATTTTCTATTTCATCGGCAACACTTTGCGCCGCATGACCCGAAATTCCGGTATCTATTTCATCGAAAATTACGGTATCTATATCATCATTTTGAGCAAAAATTGATTTTATAGCAAGCATCACGCGCGAAATCTCGCCGCCTGATGCTACTTTTGCCAAAGGCTTTAAATCTTCTGACACATTTGTCGATATCATAAATTCCACATTATCAGCACCGTTTGAAGATAATTCTTTTGGCTCTATTCTTATCTCAAATCTGGCTTTCGGAAGTTCGAGCAATTCTAATTTATCTTGTATCAGAACAGATAATACCTGTGCATAATTTTTTCTGTGTTCTGTTATTTTTGACGCAATCTGCTTTAATTCACTTTCTAAAGTGTTTATTTGATTAGTTAAAGCTTCAATATTCTGTGTTGAATATTCGATTCCTGAAAGTTCTGCACAAAACTCATCATAACTTTTCAAAACAGCTTCTAAAGTACCGCCGTACTTATGTTTTAATTTGTCTAAATTATAAATACGTTCCTGAATATCATTTAATCTTTGGGTATCATTATCTAAATTTTGACTGTAATCGCGCAAAAATGAAGAAATCTCGCGCAAATTTTCAGACAATTCGGCAAACTGATTATTAACTTCTTCCAATTTGCTATCGAAATCAGCCGCTTTTGAAATATCGGTTTTTATATGCGCAACAGCCTCCATAATTGAACCGTCATCCCCGTTTATCGCCCAGTATGCCCCGCCTGTTAATTCTTTTAATTTTTCGGCATTTGCAAGAATCTCCAATTCTCGGGCTAATTCTTCATCCTCAGATGGGGATTGGATTTGAGCTTCTTCAATTTCATTTATTTGGAATTTTAAAAAATCTATTTGAGATTCTGTTGCATTAGCGCCATTTTTCGCATCTTCTAAAGCTTTTTGCAAGCCCTCATAATCTTTATATTTTTGCCTATACTCACTCAGAACAGAACCGTAAACATCTCTGCCATACGAATCTAAAAGATTTATATGGTATTGAGGCTGCAAAAAAGTATAAGTCTGATGCTGAGAATGAATATCTACAAACATCGCTCTTATATTTTTTAAAAGTTCCTGACTTACTAATGTGCCATTAATTCTTGAGCGCACCGCACTCTGTGTAATCTCTTTTGATATAACTATTTCGGAGCCTAAATTATCTATACCGTTTTGCTCAAAAATTTCCGATAAATCCTGTTTCGTATTATCAATAATAATTTCAATAACAGCTTTATCTTTTCCTGTTTTTATAACATCTTTTGAAACTCGCGAAGAAAACACCAAATCTATTGCATTTAAAAGAATACTCTTCCCTGCGCCCGTTTCACCGGTAATTATATTCAGTCTCGAATCAAAATTGGCGCATAATTCATCTATTAATATATAGTTTTGGAGTTTTAACTGCTTAATCATTTTATTTACACATTAGCACCGCAGCATTTTTTGTATTTTTTGCCGCTTCCGCAAGGACAAGGATCATTTCTGCCGATTTTATGCGATAAATCTATTTCAGGTTTATTTTCTTCTTCTTCAATTATACCCAGAGTATTTGAAAACGCATTTGAACGATATAACACAGTAGTTGAAGACATGATTTTGTTATTTACATATCTGCGTTTATATTTTTTCAAAAGTTCTTCAAGTGTATAATTCTTACCTAAAACTGCATTGACAATTTCCATAAAGTTTGAATGTTTATCAGCAACCGTTTTAATTAAATTAGCGCTGTATTTGTCATTTTCAAGGAAATACTTTATACATTCGGCATAATTAACAACCTTGGTATAATCTTTTACTTCAAAAATTTTATTGAATGTACCGTAAAACGGTATTGCGTACAGACCTAATTCCTTATCATAAATAATACCAACATCATAAATTTCTTCATGAGAAGAAAATCCGCCCAAAGAATTTTCCAAGAAATTGTCATACGAATTGTTAAACTCTCTTACACTGAAGAATTTATATTCCTCAGGTTCTTGAATAAGTTCTTTGTAATCGGTTTTTGTACCTTCTTCCGCAAAGTCATTAAATATTCCTATTAAATCATCCGCACATTTATTTGTAGTAATAATCTCGGTTGTTCCAAAGAAATCAACAAACTTTTTATAAATGTCTTTGACATCCTTTTCGATTTCTTTTTGTTTTTCAGGATTATCCAAATATACAAGTTCAGGATTTTGAATAATTTTTGCAACCGCAAATCTGTATGCATCAGTTTTACGATTAGAAGGAAGAACCCCTGAAATTTCCAACAAATAATAATCTCCGTCGATATTAACTATTCTTGCAATGACATAATTCCCCGGTCCGATTCCGCGAAAAGCTGTCATTTTCATTAAAGAAGTTATAGTATATTTGCGTTCGTTAACAATATTTAAAAGCTCAAAGCCCGTTTTTGTAACTCTTTTAATTTCAAATACCGAAGAAATAGAATCTTCCATCGCTTCTACTATCTTTTTGGATTCTTTATCCAATTTCTTTGTATTTTCCAAATATAATTCCGGAATACTTTTCAAATCTTCACCTACATTACGTTCAAGTATGTAGCTAAAACAAGCAGCCTGAAATGAAACTCCGTTTTTTGAATTTGCACCGATTGTTTTTAAATATTCGTTAAAATCACCTTTTATATCGTCATGTGACTGAATAAAATCTGCTATATCTCTAATAACAGCATTTATGCTCTCCATGCGTTCTTCGATATTCATATATGTTCTCCCTTTTGTCTTTATATATATTATTAAGAATATAATATATTCTAATTTTATTCAATATATTAAGAAAATAAACTATACGGTCAACTTAAAATCGCCGTTTTTCTTTATATGTTCAACCAAACCGCCATCTTCCAAAAGCTTTATCATAACTGGCGGCAAAGGTTCTATTTGTATGATTGTGCCGTTTGTTTTATTGGTTATAATACCTTTTTCTATATCCAAATCCAATTCATCACCGTCATCAATAGAATCCGTATCACATTCTATTGCCAAAAGGCCGATATTTATCGCATTTCGATAAAAAATCCTTGCGAAAGACTTGGCTAAAACTGCGCCTACTCCTGCTATTTTCATAATTCTCGGAGCATGTTCTCTTGATGAACCAAGTCCGAAATTATTACCTGCAACAACAAAATCCCCTTTCTTCATGCGTGAAGCAAAAGTTTCATCTGCATCTTCCAGAACATGTTTTGCAAATTCGTTTAAATCCGAACGCAAATGATATAATCTGCCCGGCGCAATATGGTCTGTTGATATATTATCCCCAAATTTAAAAGCTTTCCCCTGCATAATATTTTCTCCTTTTCTTATATATTAACTCAAAAATAAAATATGTGTTATACTTATATTGAAGTAATCAAGTAAGTTAGTATTGTCGAAAGGTCTAATAATGTATTTTAATCGTAAATGCAAAATAACTTTTATATGCCACGGAGCAACCATATATTCAGAAGAAGGAAGATTTTCTGATGCGCAAAATTATCCGCCGCTATCTGATGCGGGAATTGATGAAATGAAAAACCTTATTGAATACCTTAAAAACAGAGGGGTAAAAAATGATGCAATATACGCTTCTTCTTCTGTTCGCACCATTCAATCGGCAATGATGGTTGCAAAATTCTTCAAACAAGACTATGAGGTTGTTGAAGATCTGACAACAAGAGAGTGCGCCGATTGGAACGGATTAACCTTTGACCAAATAATGAAAAAATACCCTACAGGATTCGAAGAAATATTAAAATATCCTGACAGAAAAACACAAGCAAACGGTGAAAGCAGCGTTGAATTTATTTCAAGAATATCAAAAGTTATCAATAAAATTGTAGAAGAAAATATCGGAAACAGAATAATAATTGTAACACATCCTGATGTCATTCAGGCTGCAATCTGTTCGGCCCTTGATATCGCACCTGATAAGCTGCCTAAAATATATATAAGAACAGGTTCCGCCACACAAATAAGCTACTTTGAAAACTGGGCAAGCCTTGTATATTCAGACCACGTTCCGCTATAATCGCCTAAAATATGAATGAAAAAAAATATAAAATAACAAACAAAAAGATGCAGATTTTTTATCTTGCATCTTTTTTGTTACAAAAGATACAAGCATTATTTGAAAAATTTTTTGTTTATGAGATAATTATTATAGGTCGGGATTGCTATCCCGACATTAAATATAAATAGCAAAGTAGTTACACATTTTAATAAAAAAAGAAGGAAAAGAAAAAATGGGAAGACCAACTCCACTGGAAAAAATCAGAAACATTGGTATTGCAGCCCACATTGATGCCGGTAAAACAACTACAACAGAACGTATTTTGTTTTACACAGGAAAAACTCACAAATTAGGTGAAGTTCATGATGGTGCCGCAGTAACCGACTTTATGGAACAAGAAAGAGAAAGAGGTATTACAATTCAATCAGCTGCAGTTACGGCTGAATGGAAAGGACACCAAATTAACATCATTGATACCCCGGGACACGTTGACTTTACAATCGAAGTTGAACGTTCTTTACGTGTATTGGACGGTGTTGTTGCTGTATTCTGTGCAGTAGGCGGTGTTCAATCTCAATCTGAAACAGTATGGCGTCAAGCTAATCGTTATGAAGTACCTAGAATGGTATTTGTCAATAAAATGGACAGAACAGGTGCAGATTTCTATCGTGTAGCAGAGCAAATCAAAACAAGATTAGGTGCTAACGCTGTTCCTATTCAATTACCTATCGGCGCAGAAGATAAATTTACAGGTTTGGTTGACTTGATGACAATGAAAGCTGAAATTTATACAAATGATTTAGGTACAGATATTAAAGAAGAAGAAATTCCTGCAGATTTAGCAGATAAAGCAAAAGAATACCACGACGCAATGGTTGAAGCTATTTGTTCTGAAGACGATGCTTTGATGGAAAAATTCTTCGAAGATCCTGATTCTATTACAATCGAAGAATTGAAAGCAGGATTGAGAAAAGCAGTTTGCAACAACAAGATTGTTCCTGTTACTTGCGGTACTGCATTCAAAAACAAAGGTGTTCAGTTATTATTAAATAACGTTGTTGATTACATGCCATCACCTGTTGATGTAAAAGCTATCGAAGGTGAATTGGAAGACGGTTCAAAAACAGTTCGTCATTCATCAGATGAAGAACCGTTCTCTGCATTATCTTTCAAAGTTATGACAGACCCGTTTGTAGGTCGTTTAACATTCTTGAGAGTATATTCAGGCGTTATCACTTCAGGTTCTTATGTATTGAACTCTACAAACGGCAAAAAGGAACGTATTTCTCGTTTAGTTCGTATGTATGCTGATCAAAGACTTGAAGAATCAGAAGTATACGCAGGTGATATTTGTGCAGCAGTTGGTTTGAAAGATACAACAACAGGTGACACGCTATGCGACGAAAAGAATCCGATTATCTTGGAAAGAATGACTTTCCCGGAACCGGTTATTTCTGTTGCTATTGAACCAAAAACAAAAGCTGACCAGGATAAAATGGGTATCGCACTTCAAAAACTTGCTGAAGAAGATCCGTCTTTCAGAGTTAAATCTGATGAAGAAACAGGTCAAACAATCATTTCAGGTATGGGTGAACTTCACCTTGATATCATCGTTGACCGTATGTTGAGAGAATTCAAAGTTGAAGCTAACATCGGTAAACCGCAAGTTGCATACAGAGAAACAATCAGAGGAAGCGCTGATCAAGACTCTAAATTCATCCGTCAATCAGGTGGTAAAGGTCAATACGGACATTGTAAAGTTAGAATTTCCCCTGCTGAAGAAAATGCCGGATTTGTATTTGAAAACAAAATCGTCGGTGGTGCTATTCCTAAAGAATATATTGAACCTGCAAGAAAAGGTATGGAAGAAGCCCTAGAAGGCGGTATTTTGGCAGGATATCCGATGATAGACGTTAAGGTTGAACTTTATGACGGTTCATACCACGAAGTCGATTCTTCAGAAATGGCATTCAAAATTGCCGGTTCTATGGCAATCAAAGAAGGTTGTAAAAAAGCTCAACCTTGTATCCTTGAACCTATGATGAAGGTTGAAATCGAAATTCCTGATGAATTTACAGGTACGATTATCGGTGACATCTCTCGTCGTAGAGGTAGAATCGAAGGTCAAGAACCTCAAGGCAATACAGGAAACGTAATTGTTCGTGCAATTGTTCCTTTGGCTAATATGTTCGGATATGCAACAGACTTGCGTTCAAATACTCAAGGACGCGGAACATTCTCTATGGAATTCCAAAAATACGAACAAGTTCCAAAGAATGTTGAAGACGAAATTATTGCTAAATCCGGCGCTAACGCTAAAGCATAAGAATTAGCATATACATATTAAAAACAGCTTCTTAAAATAAAGAAGCTGTTTTTTTAATTAATTAAAAAATCAATTCTTAAATTAAATATTCTAAGATTCAAAACTTATCTATTTTCTTTTATTTAAATCATAAAATATAATTTTATAATTTAAGATTTTAGCTATTAATCTTATTTCATGATAAGGAATAGTCCCATTTCTCAACTTCTGAGAAAGACTGGCAAGAGAATATGAGCGTCCCATGTGTTCGCCCATTTTTTCTGCAAGTTGGGTCAATGTAATGTCCCTATCTGATACTAAATTCTTAACTTCGTTTAGTATTGGATTTTTCACTTTATACCCTCCTATAAAAGGATAATAGATAATCGTACTATTTTTATATATTTCAATAAGTTTATTGAAATATACATTTTGATATTGAATAAACTTTACATAAAATCTATATATATAACGAACAACATAAATAAAAGTTCATGCCACAACATAAAAAAAGAAATCCCGAAGACCTTTGTCTCGGGATTATGTGTTATGACTATGACAGACGTATTTTACTTATTATTTACCACCGCCTTGTCCACCGTATGTGAACTCGACTTTTATATTTTGCGCCAACAATTTTTGCCAAGAATTCTCATAGTTTGTAACTTCATTTAACTGAGTCTCAAGTGTTTCTTTTTGCGCTTCCAATTGAGATTCCCACGCTGTTAAACTTGCCATTTCAAATTCATGGTCATTTTGCAATTCTACAAGAAGCTCACTATATTCCTCTGTTCCGAAGCCAAAATCAGGGTCATAATACAAATCCTGCATTTTGTTATTATATGCCATTTGAGCTTCCGAGGATTTTCTGGTTGCAGATAATTGCTGCATTTGAATATTAGATAATCTTAAACTTAAACGTCCTTTTTGCTGTGCAAAAAACAACAGTTTTTCTTGAAAATTAGCGATAGACATATTGCTTACCTCTCTTATTATTTATCTCTCTTACATATATAAAGTATTTTTAAAAGAGTAGAATTCAAAAGGTAAGCATTTTGTTACATAACTTTACAAACTATTAATGTTTATCCTTATTTATGGAACTGTCACGGTATTGGCGCTTTATTTGCTCTTGTAAATCCGAAGATATTTTAATATTTTGTATTGTCATATTATATTTTTTTAAGTTTGCTATATTTTCGGATTCATCCAGTAAATTGCGCTGAGGCTCAAGATTGACAGAATCTTTAACCTTTTCAAATTCAGTTTTTGCTTCTTTAGAAATAATTTTGGCTACTACCTCATCCAAATCAGAGCCTGCCGTATGATAAACAGAAGCAATTTCGTTGACGGTTTTCCCTTGCGGAAAGGTATAGAGCCAATTTACCGACAACCTGTCGCCGGGGCCTACATGGTTTATACCTTTTTGATGCGGAGTATACATAATATCATTTTTAAACGGACTATGCCCCAATCCTATTGCATGACCGATTTCATGTAATATTGTATGATAGACTTCGCCGTCATTATTGTAATCGGCATGTACAAGTCCTTCGGTTAAACCGATAGTTACCTCTGCACTATATAAGCGATTTAATCTGTCATATTGGAATATGCAATGTCCTAAAGCCTGTCTTTGGACACGCTTCCAATCAATATTAACATTTGAAGATAATAAATTATCAACAATAACAAAAGAAACTTTACCGTTTGAAACTCTGTGCCATTCATCAAGAGCCTGTTTTACAAATTGGCGGTACTTCAAATCTTGCCCCTGCTTTGAATAAAACTTCATCGGAGCAATAAAAACTTTTAGTGGCATCATATTCCAACGCATTAAGCGCCCGCCTTTTATAGACTCTTGTAAATATGTTTTCTTCTGCATATATTTATTGTATAATAAAAAGTGTAATAAAGGCAATCAGACTAAGGAGAGAAAAACTATGGGTATGAACTTGGCAAATATAATGAAACAGGTTAGCAACATTCAAAAAAAAGCAGGTGCAGCACAACAAGAACTTGCTAATATGGAATTGGTCGGTGAAAGTGCCGGCGGAGCAGTCAGCGTAACCTGTGACGGTCAAGGCAGATTTAAAAGTATTAAAATTGCACCAGAAGCAATTAATCCTGATAATCCGTCATCAGTTGATACAGAAATGCTCGAAATGCTTGAAGATTTAATATCAGGAGCTATGAAAGAGGCCGCAGATAAAGCTTCTGCCGAAATGGAACAAAGAATGAAACAGGTAACAGGCGGAATAAATATTCCGGGGTTGAATTTCGGTAAATAATGATATATCCAAAATCAATAGCTGCTTTAATTGAGCAATTTCAGAAATTCCCGTCGGTAGGTCCAAAATCCGCACAACGCATGGCATTTCATTTGTTAAGAATGTCAAAAGCTGATGTGGAAAAATTTGCTACAACAATTCTGGAAGCAAAAGAGACCACTAAAACTTGTGAAATATGCTTTAACATATCATCAAACAGTCCTTGCGAAATATGTTCTTCCTCCCAAAGGGACAGAACAACTATTTGTGTTGTGTCAGAATCTAAAGACCTTATTGCAATAGAAAAAACTAACGAATACAAAGGACTGTATCATGTTTTGCAAGGACTCATTTCCCCGATGGACGGAATCGGTGCTGATGATATCAGGATAAAAGAGCTTTTAACGAGATTGACTGATAACGAGGTAAAAGAAGTTATATTAGCACTGAGTCCTTCTGTTGAAGGGGAAGCAACAAGTTTATATTTAACTAAATTGATAAAACCTTTTGGTATTACTGTTTCAAGAATTGCTTTTGGGTTACCTGTCGGTGCGGATTTGGAATACGCGGATGAAATTACAATTGCAAAGGCAATAGAAGGTCGTAGAGAAATATAAAAAATACACTTTTTGTATAATGGAATAATTCATAATATACGCTAAAATTGTTTTATGAATTTATTGGAAATAAGTGATTTACATGTAGAATATACGAGCCATAAAGGGGTTTCGGGAGCAGAGCAAAAAATCCACGCACTTAACGGGGTTTCTTTTGATATACAAAAAGGAGAAATTCTTTCGATTGCAGGGGAGTCCGGATGCGGAAAATCTACACTTGCTAAAGCCGTAATGAAGCTTATTGAATCAAGCGACGGCGAAATCGATTTTGAAGGGAAAAATATAGCGCAGATTAAAAAACTTGAAGATATACAAAAATTTTATCAAAAAGTTCAAATAATTTTTCAAAACCCATATTCAAGTCTAAATCCCAAAATGAAAATCGGACAAATTTTGCGTGAACCTTTAGAAATAAACACAAAACTAAAACGCGCAGAAATAAATCAAATTGTTGCAGAAAAACTTTCGCAAGTAGGATTGGATACTTCTGTTTTAGATTTATATCCTCACGAATTTTCCGGAGGACAAAGGCAGAGAATTGCAATAGCAAGAGCGCTTGTTATGAATCCTGAACTTATCATCGCAGATGAACCTGTCAGCGCATTGGATGTAAGTATTCAAGCTCAAATTATTAATCTTTTAAAAACCTTGAAAGACAATTACAATTTAACATTTTTATTCATATCACATGATTTGAGCGTAATTAAATATATATCAGACAGAATTGCCATTATGTATCTTGGCGAAATAGTCGAAATAGGCAGAACAAACGAAATATTTACCGCCGCAAAACATCCGTATACCAAAGCTCTTTTGAGTGCCGTTCCTCAATTTACACAAAAAGAAGATAATGAAACAATTACACTATCAGGAGAATTACCTTCCCCTGACAAATTGCCTAAAGGATGTAAATTCCATACCAGATGCCCTTATGCAATGGATAAATGCAAAGAATCAGAACCATATTACAGTGAATTTTCCCCGACACACAATTGCAGATGCTTTCTCTATGAAGAAAAATAGCTTGTGATATAATGAGTTTATGGATAAAAAAATTATAACAACTAACAGAAAAGCATTTCACGACTACAATATTTTTGAAAAGTTTGTAGCCGGAATTGTACTGACCGGAACTGAAATTAAATCCATTCGTAACAACGCAATCAATTTAAAAGACAGTTTTTGCAAAATTGATGATAATGAAATATTTTTATACAACTGCCACATCTCGCCTTATGACAAAGGCAACAGATACAACCACGAAGAAAAACGAACTCGCAAACTTTTGCTAACAAAAAAAGAAATCCTGAAAATCAGTCAGAAGATAAAAAAAGACGGCTACGCCCTGATACCGTTAGAAGCATTTTTTGTTAAAGGACTTGTCAAAATAGAAATAGGACTTGCAAAAGGTAAAAAGCTTTACGATAAGCGCGAAGATATGGTAAAAAAAGACCAAAAACGAGAAATGGACAGAGCATCCAAAAACAAATACTAAAAAACCACCTTTTGTATAAGGTGGTTTTTTATAAAACTATTGTTTTTCAAATTGGTCTTTGCCGACTCCGCACAGAGGGCATACCCAATCTGCAGGTAAGTCTTCAAACGCGACTCCGCCGTTTTCTGCCGGATCATAAACATATCCGCATACACTACAAACCCATTTTTCCATAATAAGTTTCCCTTTCTTTGTTTTTATATCTCAACTTTTGACACATCTGTCAAATCATTCAACGGAAAGCCGAAAGCATCCGCGATTTTTGCTAAAGTTTCAACAGTCGGAGAAGATGTCCCGCGCTCTATTGCACCCACATGATTTTTGCTCAAATCAGCTTTTTCCGCAAGCTCCTCCTGTGACCAATTTCTTTTAACTCTTTCGAGTTTTATTTTCGTTCCTATTTTTTTACTTATATCGGCATGTTTATTTGTCATATTAACTATTATAGTAGTCTATTGACAAACTATTTTCAACATGACATAATTGGACTATGGACATATATATATGTCTAATACAACGATATATGATTTAGAAAGGAAAACATGACAACAGATTACACAGAACTATCAAAAAATATTGAAGAACTCGAAATTGTTGCAGAAAAAATAAATCTTATGAGTAAAGTTATTTACAATGCAATAGACCACGAAATACAAGAAAATTTAACTGACATCGTGTATCTTACATATCCGTACGAAATAATGCTGAATGATATAAAAGATTTATTGGATAAAATTGATTGTATTGGGGTGAATGCGGTTAACAATGGCTGCGCATAACACCGCATATGAGGGGGTAAATACAGTTAACGACGGTTGCGCACAAGGCCACTTGTCATTATGAGGGGGTAAATACAGTTAACGACGGTTGCGCACAAGACCACTTGTCATTATGAGGAGCGAAGCGACGTAATAATCTCATTAATACAATTGGACAACACAATATTTGCCATATTATTTTAATAAGATTGCCACGCTCACTTACGTTCACTCGCAATGACAAGAATTCCTATATTGGATATATTTGGGTGAATGCGGTTAACGACGGTTGCACACAACGCCACCTGTCATTATGAGGGAGTAAATACAGTTAACGACGGTTGCACACAACGCCACTTGTCATTATGAGGAGCGAAGCGACGTAATAATCCCATTAATACAATTGGACAACACAATATATGCCATATTATTTTAATGAGATTGCCACGCTCACTTACGTTCACTCGCAATGACATGAAATACTAGACACTTTGTTCCAGTTTTGCTTCAACATCTTTTTTAACCTGATAATCGGAATTGTTCCCAAATTTTCTGACAGCAAGCATAATCGCAGGAGCTAAAACTCCTAACGCGCCGATACAAGCTCCGATATTTTTCAAAACAGAGCCTCTTTTTAATTTTCTAACTTGTTTTAAGAATGTTTCAGTATCTTGATTAGAGGTTTCATATTGATTTAATAATTTTTCCAATTTCTTTGCAATTCCTCTCAATCCGCTGAAATCATCTGATTTATCGTTACCGAGCGCAATATATCTTCTTGTATCAACCTTGTCAGAATCTTTTAACAACTCAATAATATCCGATTTCTTTGCCATATCAACAACAAAGTTTTTATTTTCCGAATTTACCGCAAATTTATAAATATCAACATCTGATTTATCAGCAAGTTTGAATGCTTCTAGGTGCTCTTTTATTTTTCCGGTTTTAAACATTTCTTTTAATTCTTCGGATTCAATTACTCTTGCATCTAAATCGATTGATTTGTTATATTTTTTCTCAACATGTTTTTCCAAAGCATTTGATATCATTTGACCTGCGCCATACATAAACAACCAGAAACTGCCTTCTTTTATTACATATCCGGTGAAATCCTGCGGATTTCTTGCATGGGTAAGTCTTTCACCTGTTATTACACCATCTACAATCATAAGGTTTTTTACAGGGTCAAACATAAAGTTTTGTAATCCGCCGGTAAAACTCGGAGTTTTTGCCGGAACTTGCTTATGTACAGCAGAAAAAGCTGAAGAAAAAGGAACATGATTACCCGTAAATTGGGCATTCTTTTTCTGCTCGTTTTTCTTTGCCATATAATCTTTTGTTATTTGCTTTTCAGTATATTTATGTCTGAATTTCGTCAGTCCAAAATATGTTAAAGCAGTCAATGCAGTTGATACAACGAATTTTGCTAATGTTAAACCCTTAATTTTTGATTGGTTTAACGCCGCATGTTCTATGCTTAATTTTATCTCTTTTGTAGGCGCAAACTCTTTTGCCGCCTTTAATATATTTTTATCTTTTAAAATTCTTACATCAACTTTCGGATCAAATTTCATCGGTTTAAACATAAATTTATCCAACAAGTATTTGTAAGTCGGAATTCCGCCAAGCCAAATTGCTTGTGTTCCGAATTCGTCTATAAATCTGTCTTTACCCTCTACCTTGTCGCCTGCAATGTATGAAGCCGCTGTCAATCCGCAGCTGTTTGCGACATCTTTTATACCTAACGGGATAAGTGAACTGTTATTACCTAATACTGAATATATTGCGCCTGCACTAATTTTTGATATCATTTTCCTTTTCCATTTCTTGCGCAACTCGGTCAAAAACTCGATTTACGCACTCAACATGTGTATTACAAGCCCCATACCAAATTCATTAAGCGTACTATTGGGGCATTCGCTTTTATTGTTGAGTTTCGTCGGTTTTTATTTACCATAATACTTACCTTCACTTTCTTTATAAGTCTTTTTATAATTATTAATTGCTATTTTTACACTTAAACTTTTACGTTTTGTTACATAAAAAACAGAGTCTTGAAATGTTCCAAGGCTCTGTTTTAAACTTTATTTCAACACGACATAAAATGTTTGTTTTATCTTAAAACAAGCCTCCAAGGGGTAATCCATCTGTTACGTCGTAATTGTTTAGTCATTTTTTCCTCAACTATATTATAAATAACATATAAACAAACTAAAGTCAATTATATATTACATACCCCTAAAAAAAAGACCTCCGTCGAGGTCTAGGTTGGTTATTTTTTGGTTATGTTATAGTATTATG